>JAIPCZ010000041.1 GCA_021737975.1 Polaromonas sp.
TAGGGCTTCTTGACTTCTTTCACTTCCGCGTCCACCACATTGTCGTCGGCCTGTGCCGAACCACCCTGAGCACCCCCCTGGCCGGGATCACCGGCCTGCGCGGCCTCAGCCGCCTGCTTGGCCTGCATGTCGGCGTACATTTTTTCGCCGAGCTTCTGGCTCACCGTCATGAGGGCAGCGCTCTTTTCGTCGATGGCCGCCTTGTCGTCGGACTTGAGGGCCGCCTCGAGCTGCTTCATGGCTTCTTCGATGCTGGCCTTTTCAGCCGCGTCGATCTTGTCACCGTACTCGGTCAGGCTCTTCTTGACGCTGTGCAGGCTGGCATCGGCCTGGTTCTTGGCTTGCACCAGCTCGAGTTTGCGCTTGTCGTCGGCCGAGTTGAGTTCGGCATCCTTGACCATCTGCTGGATCTCGGCCTCGGTCAGACCGGTGTTGGCCTTGATGGTGATCTTGTTCTCTTTGCCGGTGCCCTTGTCCTTGGCGCCCACGTGCAGGATGCCGTTGGCATCAATGTCAAAGGACACTTCGATTTGTGGCGTGCCACGGGCCGATGGCGGGATGCCTTCGAGGTTGAACTCGCCGAGCAGCTTGTTGCCGGCGGCGATTTCGCGCTCGCCCTGGAACACCTTGATGGTGACCGCGGGCTGGTTGTCGTCGGCGGACGAGAAGGTCTGCGCAAACTTGGTCGGGATCGTGGTGTTCTTGGTGATCATCTTGGTCATGACACCGCCCAGGGTCTCGATGCCCAGGCTCAAGGGGGTCACGTCGAGCAGCAACACGTCCTTGCGGTCACCCGAGAGCACCTGGCCCTGGATGGCAGCACCCACAGCAACGGCTTCGTCCGGGTTGACGTCCTTGCGTGGCTCCTTGCCGAACAATTCCTTGACCTTTTCCTGCACCTTGGGCATGCGGGTCATGCCGCCGACCAGAATCACGTCGTTGATGTCGGAGGCGCTGACGCCGGCATCCTTGAGGGCGGTGCGGCAGGGCGCAATGGTGCGCTCGATCAGCTCCTCGACCAGGCTCTCGAGCTTGGCGCGGGTGAGCTTGATGTTCAGGTGTTTGGGGCCGGTGGCATCGGCGGTCACGTAGGGCAGGTTGATGTCGGTCTGGGCGCTGCTGGAGAGCTCGATCTTGGCCTTTTCAGCGGCTTCCTTGAGGCGCTGCAGGGCCAGCACGTCCTTGCTCAGGTCAACGCCCTGTTCTTTCTTGAACTCGGCGATGATGAAGTCGATGATGCGCTGGTCGAAGTCCTCGCCACCCAGAAAGGTGTCGCCGTTGGTGGACAGCACCTCGAACTGCTTTTCGCCATCGACGTCGGCGATCTCGATGATCGACACGTCGAAGGTGCCGCCGCCGAGGTCATACACCGCAATCTTGCGGTCGCCTTTTTCGTTCTTGTCCATGCCGAAGGCCAGGGCCGCGGCGGTGGGCTCGTTGATGATGCGCTTGACATCGAGGCCGGCAATACGGCCGGCGTCCTTGGTGGCCTGGCGCTGGGCGTCGTTGAAGTAGGCGGGCACGGTGATGACGGCCTCGGTCACGGCCTCACCGAGGTAGTCTTCGGCGGTTTTCTTCATCTTGCGAAGAATGTCGGCGCTGACCTGCTGGGGCGCCATGCGGTTGCCGCGCACCTCGACCCAGGCGTCGCCGTTGTCGGCGGCGGCAATCTTGTAGGGCATCAGGTCGATGTCCTTCTGCACTTCTTTTTCAGCAAACTTGCGACCAATGAGGCGCTTCACGGCGTACAGCGTGTTTTTCGGGTTGGTGACCGACTGGCGCTTGGCCGAGGCCCCCACCAGCACTTCACCGTCTTCCTGGTAGGCAATGATCGACGGTGTGGTGCGCGCACCCTCGGCGTTCTCAATCACCTTGGCGGTGTTGCCTTCCATGACGGCAACGCAGCTGTTGGTGGTGCCCAAGTCAATACCGATGATTCTTCCCATGATGTTTCCTTAAATGTTGAGGCCGATGCCAGGCTGTCGACCAGCCGTTGCAAGCGCCCGCGAGGGTTTTGAAATTCGAATGTGGATAAGGTGTGGTTGTCGGCGGCTATTTCAAGCCAGGCCGGCAATTATTTTGCGGCGGCCACGGTCACCAGCGCCGGGCGCAGCACGCGCTCGGCGATCAGGTAGCCCTTTTGCAGCACGGAGACCACGGTGTTGGCCTCCTGTTCAGCGGGAACCATGCTGATCGCCTGGTGCTGGTGCGGGTCGAACTTGTCGCCCGCCGCCGGGTTGATGGCAATGATCTTGTTGCGCTCCAGCGCCGAGACCAGCTGGCGCATCGTGGCCTGCGAGCCCTCGCGCAATTGCTCCAGCGTGGCATCCTTGATGGCCAGGCCGGCTTCCAGGCTGTCCACCACGGGCAGCAGGCTGTCGGCAAACGACTCCAGGGCAAACTTGCGTGCCTTGGACACCTCGTCCTCGGCGCGGCGCCGGGCGTTCTCGGTGTCGGCCTTGGCGCGCAAATACTGGTCGGCCAGCTCGTGGTTCTTGGCTTGCAACTGGACGACTTCGGCCTGGCAACTGGCCAGGGTCTGCACCTCCAGTTCAGGCAGGGCGGACTCGGTGTTGGCTGGGTCGGCAGCGCCGGGCTGCGAATCGGTTGGAGGAGGGCTGGAGTGGGTCATGCAATTGAAATGGTTGTTAAACAACAAGTGTTACAACTTTGGGCTGATCCTTGCTTTTGCAAGAGCCCAAAGCCAAAAAACTTTGCCGGGCTTTTCCGGGCAGAAAAAAGCGGGCCAGAAGAGCCCGCTGCTTCATGGGGCCGCCTCTGCGGCCGGAGGCGAGGGATCAGCCCAGGCTCAGCAACTCGACGTCGAACTTGAGGGTGGCGTTGGGAGGAATGACACCGCCCGCGCCACGTGCGCCGTAGCCCAGTTCAGGCGGGATGATGAGGGTGCGCGCGCCGCCCACCTGCATGCCGGCCACGCCTTCGTCCCAGCCCCTGATGACCATGCCGCCGCCCAGGCGGAACACAAAGGGGTCACGGCGGTCTTTGCTGGAGTCGAATTTGGCGCCTTGCTGGCCGTCCTGGTAGAGCCAGCCGGTGTAGTGCACGGTCACGTTCTGGCCGGCCGTGGCCACGGCGCCGCTGCCCAGAATAGTGTCTTCGATGGTGAGGCCGGAAGCAGTTGTAGTCATGGGATAGGAGGGTTCGTTGAGGGTAAAAGCTCTATTTTAAGCCGTGGCCGGGGCCTGGCCTGCCACCCACTTGTTGGCAAACGCCGCCAGGTCACCCATGCGCTTGAGCAAATCAAGGCCCAGCGGTGTTGCCAGGTAACCGTCGCTGCCGTGGTCGAGAAAGCCTGCGGCGCGTAATTCCTTGATGCGGGTGTTGAGTGTGTTGGGCGTGATGTGGCCCACGCTGTCCTGCAGGATGCGAAAGGTTTGCGGATGCCCGTCTTTCAGGGCCCAAAGCACCCGGATGGCATAACGCGACTCCAGCAGGCTCAATAATTGACCAACGGCAATATTGTCTTTGGATGTCATGAAATTCGTCTCCAGGAGGCAGGGGTGGTTTGTGACCTGATCGGCGAGTGGCAATCAGTGTCAGGATGTCTCTTCACTTTTTTCTCAAACTATAGCGCAATTTCGGAGCTTGCTACAGCTTTCATAGTAAAAAGACCGAGCTCTCGAGGCGTCACCCCGGGATGCCATCGCTGCACCTTGGGTGCGGGTATGCTCCAGCCATGCCGCGACTCATACAAGCCCCCAATCTGTTCATGGCCACGTTATGGGTGGACTGGCTCAGGGCCGAGGGTGTTGAGGCCAGCGTCCAGCGCGAGTACCTCAGAAGTGCCGCCGGCGAGTTGCCGCCTGATCAGTGCCTGCCAGAGGTCTGGATCAAGGAGCCGCTCCAGGAAACCCGGGCGCGTGAGCTTCTGCATTTGCTTCGACATGTGCGGCAGCGCCGTTGGGTTTGCACCTGTGGCGAACGGGTCGAGGGCGGCTTCGAGCAGTGCTGGCGCTGTGGCGCCATGATGCCGGCGATCGAATAAGGGCGACGAGCCTTGACCCCGGCACTGGCTCCACAGTTAGTGTTTCAGATTTGATGGATCGTTTGGGTCATTGGGCATGATGCGACCTGCAAGACCACCCGGCTAGCCCGATCCACCAAACAGATCACTGAGTTTCTTGGCGGCATCTGTGTCAACGCTGGACGTCATCGGCGTGCCTTTCGGGTACTCCTCTGCGATGCGATCCTCCCAGTATGTCGTTGGGTTGGGTGCAGCACACAGCCGCCGATACACCTCCGCAGGTACATGCTTGTAGGCCACGACAGTCTTGTTGTCCCAATGCAGGTCAAGCTGCCGCGTGTTGGTGTCGTAATCGGCCTTCTTGATGCGGCCAGTAGTGAAGGTCTTGGTGGGCATAGCTGGATGCCTCACTTTGAAGCAATGAACTTTGTCGAAGGCTCGTCCTGCCGAGACCGTGCACCCATTTTCTGCAGATGCTCCAAGGACAACAGCAAACTGGTGCGATGCTCACGTGCCACTACTTGCCATGACAGTCCAGTCAACGCACCTTCCAACGCCCACAACAAATTCAAGCTCGCAGGCAAATCGGAATTCTTGACCTTCACATAGGCAGCCACCGACCCCAGTTTGCGCAATTGCGCCACCGTGCGAATGCCTGCTGCTTGAAGCATTTGTTGCGATTTTGGACCGAGATTGACCAACTCACCCAATGCAGGCGAATCATTCGGAACACGTTTGACTGCTGGCTTGTGCGGCTTGCGGGGCTTGGTTAATGGCACGTGGAGCAGCGCGTCATAGGTCGCTATGACCCATTGGCACAGGCTTTGGCGGTCGTCCCATAGATCAGCAGAAACAAGCAAATGGGGTCGTGCCTTGGGGTATGGAACACCCTCAAGTGGCTCGTGCATCAACGCTCGCGCAGCCGTTGTGGGTTTTAAAAATAGTTGGTTGTCGCACACCAGACCAATCGGCTTGCCCGAAAAGTACAGGCAATATTCACCAAACATCTTGCGTGTAGTCACAGGGCCACAGCCACCGAGTTGATCCAGCAAAAAATCAATTGTGCTTTGAGATGTCGCCATGATGCATGACCTCCAGAGACAGAGTGCACATCATAAAGTCCTATTGCCAAAGGCTTCTACCGATCGAAACTCCGGCGACAGCTCACATCTTGTGCCTTGTGGGTAGGGTGACAAGCTGATGCACAACGGGAGGTGTCGGTGGGGTGTCAGGCCGGATGGCTCCAAAGAGGACTTCAGCCCTTTTGATGGTTCCCCTTTTGACGGCTTCCCTGTAGGTGCATTGGCCAAGGGACGTCACGAGCTTACCGTGCTTGTACTTGGTCTGTAGGGGGTGGCGCGGTGGCAGAACCACTCGCATGTAATAGCTGCTGCCGAATCGGAAAAGTCCTGTAAGTCCGGCCATGTTGGCTCCACGTTGGTTGATCAACGTGATAAACAAGGTGCTACAGGCAGGTGTTACAAATTTGCCTATTATTTAGGCATCCCCTCTGGGAAGCCGCATGAAGGCTCAATTTGCTGAATAAGGGTGACGAGCCTTGACCCCGGCACTGGCTCCACAGTTAGGGCTGCTTGGTTCCCCACCTGACCCGGTTGGCCGCTTCACCATGCGGGAAGGCCCGTCGGGGGGAATTGTAAGGGCAGGGCGATGCCCCTGGATGCCGGCATGATTTCTGCCGTGCCGCCCCTTAGAATCAAGAAATGTCCTACCTTGTGCTCGCCCGTAAATACCGTCCCCGCAATTTCACCGAAATGGTGGGGCAGGACCATGTGGTGCAAGCGCTGACCAATGCGCTGACCACCCGGCGGCTGCACCACGCCTACCTGTTTACCGGGACGCGCGGCGTGGGCAAAACCACGGTGTCGCGCATTCTGGCCAAGTCGCTCAACTGCCAGGGCGCGGACGGCCAGGGCGGCATCACGGCCGCGCCTTGTGGTGTCTGCCAGGCCTGCACCGATATTGACAGCGGTCGTTTCATTGACTACACCGAGCTCGATGCCGCGTCCAACCGGGGTGTTGACGAGGTCCAGGCGCTGCTGGAGCAGGCGGTGTACAAACCGGTGCAGGGGCGCTTCAAGGTGTTCATGATCGACGAGGTGCACATGCTCACCAACACGGCGTTCAACGCCATGCTCAAAACACTCGAAGAGCCGCCCGAGTATTTGAAGTTTGTGCTGGCCACCACCGACCCGCAAAAAGTTCCGGTGACGGTCCTGTCGCGCTGCCTGCAGTTCAATTTGCGGCCCATGGCCCCGGAAACCATCCGCGAGCATCTGCAAAAAGTGCTGTTGACCGAGCAGGTTGAGGCTGATGTGCCTTCCTTGCGCCTGCTGGCGCGCGCGGCGCGCGGCTCCATGCGCGACGCTTTGAGCCTGACCGACCAGGCCATCGCTTTTGGCGCGGGCGCCTTGCAGGAGGCCACCGTGCGCCAGATGCTGGGCAGTGTCGACCGCTCCCATGTTTTTCGGCTCTTGCAGGCGCTGGCCCGGGGGGATGGCAAAACAGTGGTGGAGACCTCGGAGGCCCTGCGCACCCATGGCTTGAGCGCGGCCTCGACGCTCGAAGAAATGAGCGGGGTGCTGCAACGCATGGCCGTGCTGCAGGCCGTGCCCGACGGCGCCCAGGACGACAATGACCCCGAGTTTGCCGAGATCGCGCAATTGGCGGCGCTGATGCCCGCCGATGAGACCCAGTTGCTCTACAGCATCTGCCTGCATGGCCGGGGTGACTTGGGTCTGGCCCCCGATGAATACGCCGCGCTCACCATGGTGCTGCTGCGCCTGCTGGCGTTCAAACCGGCCGTGGCCGATGCCGTCATGCAGGAAAAAAAAACGCTGAAAATTGCGCCGCACCCCGGCGCTGAGCTGGCGGCCAGGTTGACGGAGCCGGCGCCAACGCCGGTGCTTGCCCCCTTGTCACGGGCCGCGGTCGCCACGCCCCAGGCGCCGCCTGTTGCGCTTGCCCCCCAGGGCCACCGTTTGCCGGTGCGCGACATGCCGCGCGCGCAGGCCCATGCCCCAAGCCGCGAGGCGCTTGCCGCGCAGGACCCGGTGCCGCCGGAGTCCCCGCCGCCGGCCGCCAGGATCGAGGCCGTCCAGCTGCACGAACAGCCAGACTCCAGGCGCGATGTGCCGCTTGAGCGCGCAGCGGCGGCGGTGGCGGGCAGCCCGGAGGGCGATTTCTGGTACGGCACGGTACAGGCCCTGATCGCCTCCGAGGCCATCACGGCGATGGTGCGGGAGCTGGCTTTGCAGTCGCAGCTGGTGGCGCGTGACAGTGACCAATGGCTGCTGCGCGTGGAGCGCGAGTCGCTCAACCAGACCGGCAGCCGCGAACGCCTGGCGGCCGCGCTTGCCACAGCGGGCTACCCCGTCAGCCTGGTGGCCGAGGTGGGGCGCGTCACCGACAGTCCGGCCAAGCGTAACGCCGCGGCGGCGGCGCAAGCCCAGCTGGTGGCTGAAAAAATCGTGTTCGACGACCCCCTGGTGCAATCGCTGATGCGTGATTTTGGGGCGAAAATCGTCCCTGGCAGCATCAAACCAGGGTGAAATCAATTTGTCCCTGATCCATTTTTTGTGCCGGGCGGGCGTGGCCCGCTATCCGGCGTTCTTTCTAATGACGTTTTAAACCAAACAAGGAAATTCCATGTTCAACAAAGGACAACTCGCCGGCCTCATGAAGCAGGCGCAGGCGATGCAGGACAACATGAAAAAGGCCCAGGACGAACTGGGCAGCATCGAGGTCACCGGCGAGTCGGGCGCCGGGCTGGTCAAGGTCACCATGACCTGCAAGCACGATGTGAAACGCGTCACCATCGACCCCAGCCTGCTGGCCGAGGACAAGGACATGCTCGAAGACCTGGTGGCAGCGGCCTTCAACGCCGCCGTGCGCAAGGCCGAGGAAACCTCGACCGAGAAGATGGGCAAGATCACCGGCGGCATGCCCGGCCTGCCTGGTGGGATGAAGTTTCCGTTCTAAATGGCTGACACCAACGCCCTTGAAACCCTGATCCAGTCGCTGCGGCGCTTGCCGGGCGTGGGTGTCAAGTCGGCGCAGCGCATGGCGTTTCATTTGCTGCAGCATGACCGCGCCGGGGCGCAAACACTCTCGATGGCGCTGGCGCATGCGGCGCAAGCGGTGCAGCATTGTGAGCGTTGCCACACCTTCACCGAAGCGCAGGTGTGCGCCACCTGCCTGGACACGCGCCGCGACGCCAGCAAACTCTGCGTGGTGGAAACGCCGGCCGACCAGTCTGCGGTGGAGCGCACCGGGGCCTACAAGGGCCTTTACTTCGTGCTGATGGGCAAACTCAGCCCGCTCGACGGCATCGGCCCGCATGACATCGGCCTGAAAAAGCTGTTTGACCGGGCCCTTGACGGCACCGTGCTGGAGGTCATTCTGGCAACCAACTTCACTGCCGAGGGCGAGGCCACGGCCCACGTCATCAGTGAGGGGCTCAAGCCCCGCGGGCTGCACCTGACGCGCCTGGCGCGCGGTGTGCCGGTGGGCAGCGAACTGGAGTACGTGGATTTGGGCACCATTGCCCACGCGCTGGTGGACCGCCGCTGATTCCATTTCTTGGTAAAACAAGGAGCCCGGACGGCAGAGCGGTCTGCTGCGTGTCCCCCGCCCTGCGGGCTCCTCCTTTTACCTGCGCAGAACGCTCTGCCGCCCAGGCTCCTGGACACAATTGATTTGGAAACGGAATGGGGTCTTTACTGGCTTGCCCGCTTGACGGGTTTTTTCTTGGCGGCTGATTTGGCTGGCGCGGTTTTGGCCGATTTGGCGATGGCCGTCTTGCCGCGCGCCTTGGCGCCACGGCCTGACCGGGCCTTGGCTGGCAAGTAAAGCACCACCGATTGCCCGCGCTTGAAGCTGGCCGAGGTGCTGACCTTGTTCCAGTCGGCGAGCACCTGGGCGCTCACGCTGTAGCGCCTTGCCATGCTGGCCACATTGTCTTTTTTGCCCGCCTTCACCACGGTCTTCCTGAGAACCACATCGGGCGCCAGGGTCAGGTAGCCGTTGTTCGCGACTTGCTCCGTGACATCACTGTTCAGGCTGGCCGAGCGGCGCACCAGCAGGGTCGACCCGGCCCTGATCCGCATACCGGGCGGAATCTTGTTGACGCTGCGCAACTCGTCCTCGGACATGCCGACGCGTTTGGCGGCCTCCGCCGGGCTCAGGGTGGTGGGCGCGGCCCAGGCAGTCCAGTTGGCCAGGCGCCCGCCGGTATAGGCCGTCAGGTTGTTTTGAAAACGCTCGGCATTGTCCCAGGGCAACAAAATCTGGGAGTTGCTGGCGGCCAGCAAAACGGGTTTGTTGGCTGAGGGGTTCAGCGCCCGAAAGTCGGCCAGCGGCACCTCGGCCAGTTCGGCTGCCAGCGCCACGTCGATGTCGCGCTCGATCTCGACGCTTTGAAAGTAGGGGTGATTGCCGATCTCCGGCAGGGCCACCCTGAAGGACTCGGGGTTGGCCACAATGTTTTTCACGGCCTGCAGCTTGGGCACGTAAAAGCGGGTCTCCATCGGCATGGTCAACGCGTCGTAGCCGGTGCCGGTTCCTGCATTTTTGGCCTTCTTGATGGCCCGCTGCACGCTGCCCTCGCCCCAGTTGTACGCCGCCAGCGCCAGATGCCAGTCGCCAAACATGCCGTACAGTTTTTGCAGGTAGTCGAGCGCGGCGCGGGTCGATTCGATCACGTCACGGCGGTCGTCCCGAAACATGTTCTGCTTGAGGTCGAAGTACTTGCCTGTGGCCGGCATGAACTGCCACATGCCGGCGGCCTTGGCGCTGGAGACCGCCTGCGGGTTGAAGGCGCTCTCGATGAACGGCAGCAGCGCCAGCTCGCTGGGCATGTCGCGCCGCTCGAGCTCCTCAACAATGTAGAACAGGTACTTGCTGCCGCGATCGGTCATGCGCGCCACATAGTCCGGGCGGCTGCTGTACCAGAGCTCGCGCTCGCGCACCAGGTCGGAATCCAGCTCGGGCATGGCGAAGCCGCGGCGCACACGCTCCCACAGATCGGCCGGCGGTAACAGCGCCTCGACGCTGCGCGAGCGAAACGAAGGCTCACTCGCCAGGGGCTTGAGGCCGCCACCCGGGTACACCGAGGGGCTGCTTTCAGGGGGGCTTGGCAGGCTGGTGGCCGGGTCAGCGGATACCGGGGGTGTGGCGCTTGACGCGTTTTCGGCCGGCACGGCGACGGGCGACGCACAACCGGCGAGCCAAAGGACTGGCAGCAAGGCCAGTGCATAACAAAGCTGTTTCAAAATTTGTCTTTCCAGGTTCGCAGGGCGGCAAAGACAGCGACGGGGTCGTCTGCATTGGGGGCGATCTGCCGCACCGCATGGACCACTTCGGGCAAATGGGTGCGTAAAAAGGGATTCACGGCCTTTTCAAGGCCGATCGAGGAGGGCAGGGTCGGCAAGAGCTGCAGGCGCAGCGCCTGGGCATGCGCCTGGTAAGCCAGCAAGTCGGTATTGTCAGGCTCAACCGCCAGCGCAAAACGCAAGCTGCCCAAAGTATATTCATGGGCGCAGCAGACCCGGGTGGCATCGGGCAGCGCGGCCAGCCGTGTCAGGGATGCCAGCATCTGCGCGGGTGTGCCCTCGAACAAACGCCCGCAGCCGGCACTGAACAGGGTGTCGCCACAAAACAGCACGGGGTCTGCGCCCGGCACCTGGCCCCAGTAGGCAATGTGCCCGGCGGTGTGGCCGGGCACCAGAAGCACCTCGAGGCGCAGTCCGAGCACCGTGACGATGTCGCCGTCCTTGAGGCGTTGCAGAGGTTCAGGCATGTCCTCCGTGGCCGGGCCGTAAACTTGCGCGCCCGTGCTTTGGCGCAGGACATCGACCCCGCCGGTGTGGTCGCCGTGGTGGTGCGTGACTAAAATCGCCGCAAGTGTCAGTTCATGCTGTGCCAGGGCAGTCAGCACAGCTTGGGCATCCCCGGGGTCCACCACCAACGCCCGACGTTCGTCGTGCAACATCCAGATGTAGTTGTCGTTGAAAGCAGGTATTGGAATTAACTTCATGGCTGAACAAATTATAGGTTTGCACGAATGGATGGCAACGCCGCCAGGGACTTACCTGCTGGCATGGGAGCGCGCGCAAATGGCTGCCGCGGTGGCCGATGTGTTCGGATTCCATGCCCTGCAACTGGGTTTGCCCGAGCTCGACGCGCTGGCCGCCAACCGTATGCCGCACCGCTGGCTGGCCACCGAAACGCCCCATGAAAAAGCCGCTTTTGTCACCGACTTTGCCGCCTTGCCCTTTCCCGCCAACAGCCTTGACCTGGTGGTGCTGCCGCATTCGCTGGAGCTCACCGCGGACCCGCACACCGCCTTGAGTGAAGTGGCAAGGGTGCTGGTGCCCGAGGGGCGGGTGGTGATTTGCGGTTTTAACCCCATGAGTTTGTGGGGCTTGCGCCAGCAACGGGCCCATCTGTACCGGCGCCTGGGCGTGAACCGGCTGTTCTTGCCCCAGGCCGGCGAGTTCATCGGCTACTTGCGCTGCCGGGACTGGCTGCGCCTGTTGAATTTCGAAATCGAGTCCGGGCACTTTGGCTGTTACAGGCCTGCCTTTGCCAGCGCGCCCTGGCTGCAGCGTTTTGCCTGGATGGACCAGGCCGGCGCGCGCTGGTGGCCTTTTTTTGGCGCCGTCTATTTTGTGGTGGCGGTCAAGCGGGTGCGCGGCATGACGCTGCTCAATCCGGCCCGGAAGCCTGCCCGGATTTTGGCCAACAAACCGGTGTCGGTTGCCAACAGCTCGGGCTCCAGCAGGCCGGGGGCCGCACTATTTTCACCAAAAGAACAATGAGGAAACGCATTTGAATTCGATCGAAATTTACACCGACGGCGCCTGCAAGGGCAATCCGGGGCCGGGGGGCTGGGGCGCGTTGCTCAAGTCTGCCGATGCCAAGAAGGAACTCTTTGGCGGCGAGATGGGCACCACAAACAACCGCATGGAAATGATGGCCGTGATCGAGGCGCTGACGGCCTTGAGGCGCCCCTGCAAGGTCACCTTGCATGTGGACAGCCAGTATGTGCTCAAGGGCATGACCGAATGGCTGCCCGGCTGGAAGGCGCGCGGCTGGAAAACCGCGGCCAAGGCGCCGGTCAAGAACGTCGATTTGTGGCAGCGGCTGGACACGCTGGTGAACAGCGGCACACACCAGATCGAGTGGCGCTGGGTGCGCGGCCACAACGGCGACCCCGGCAACGAGCGCGCGGACGAATTGGCCAACCAGGGGGTGGAAATGGCACTGCGCCAGCGCTGAGCGCGGGCAATTCGGCGCAAGCGCGAGGGCTGGCAAAAAATGCAGACCCTTGTCGTGCAAGGTGTGCTTTGTGCCGCTACAGTTGCCCGGTGCAGTTTGCAACGGCTTTGACTGGAAAACCAAATATGGCTTCGAAATTATCTTTTGTGGCAGTCGCTGCGGTCGGTATGGCGCTGGCCGGTGGTGTGGCCTGGTGGCTGCAGTCGCGCCCGCTGGCGCCGACCGACATCACGGACACCAAGAGCAGCGCAACCAGGCCGTCTGCCGGCGCGCCGGGCGCACCGCGGGTGGCTGGTGTGGAGGTGGCCAAGGTGGCGATGCTGGCCCTGCGTGACGACGCGCAGGCCGTGGGCAGCCTGCGCGCGCGCCACAGCGTGATGTTGCGACCGGAATTGGTGGGGCGCATCGTTGCGCTCAACTTCAAGGACGGCGGCCCGGTGCGCAAGGGCCAGATCCTGGTTCAGTTCGACGACCAGCTGCAGCAGGCCGAGCTGCAGCAAATGCAGGCGCAGCTGGCCATCGCCCAGGCCAATTACAAGCGCACCCAGGAACTGGTGGCCGAAAAATTCCTGGCGCAGCAAACACTCGACACCAGCGCGGCCAACCTCAAGGTCGCGCAGGCCCAGCTTGCCCTGGCCCAGGCGCGCCTGGCACGCATGGCGGTGCGCGCGCCCTTTGACGGCACCGCCGGCATCCGGCTGGTGAACGTGGGCGACTACGTCAAGGACGGCGCCGACCTGGTGGCCCTGGAAGACACCCGCCAGATGATGGTTGACTTCCGCTTGCCCGAGCGCGTGGGTGGCAAGGTCAAACCGGGGCAACTGGTCGAAATGACGCTGGACGCCTTGCCCGGCAGCAGCTTCAAGGCCCAGGTGGAGGCCATTGACCCGCTGCTCGATGTCAACGGGCGTTCGCTCGGTGTGCGCGCAGTGCTGCTCAATCAGGGCAAGGCCGGTCAGCCGCTGGCCCTGCGCTCGGGCATGTTCGCCCGCGTGACCACGGTGTTTTCGGTGAATGAATCGGCGCTGGTCCTGCCCGAAGAGGCCATCGTGCCGCAGGGTGGCAAACAGTTTGTCATCAAGCTGGTCGAGCCACCCGCAGGTACCGCCATGCCTGCCGACAGCAAGTTTGTTTCGCAGCGGCAGGAGGTGTCGCTGGGGGTGCGGCGCCAGGGCAAGGTGGAAATCGTGCGAGGGGTCGGCCTGGGCGACACGGTGGTGGTGGCGGGTCAGCAGCGCCTGCAAAAGGACGGCTCACCGGTTCGTATCGTCGAGTTGGGCAGGGGGCCCGGCAGAGCGGCCTCTTCGGCCTCTGCGCCCGCGCCAGCCGCACCCGCCAGTCGCTGATTCGCCAGGAAATCCACCATGCAACTGGCTGAAACCTCCATTCGCCGCCCGGTGTTTGCCACCGTGCTGTCCTTGATGATCGTGCTGATCGGCGCCGTGTCCTTCAATGGCCTGACGGTGCGCGAATACCCCAAGATCGACGAACCTGTGGTGTCCGTCACCACCACCTTTGCCGGCGCTTCCAGCGAGGTCATGGAAGCCCAGGTCACCAAGGTGCTGGAGGACTCGCTCTCGGGCATCGAGGGCGTCGATGTGATCACCTCCAACAGCCGCCAGGAGCGCAGTCAGATCTCGGTGCGTTTTGCCCTGAGCCGCGACGCCGACTCCGCCGCCGCCGATGTGCGCGACAAGGTCACGCGGGTGCGCCAGCGCCTCCCCCAGGGCATTGACGAGCCGGTCATCGCCAAGGTCGAGGCCGAGTCGTTCCCGGTGATTTTCCTGGCGCTCAGCTCCGACACCCATAACGCGCTGCAGCTCTCCGAGATGGCCAACACGCTGGTCAAGCCGGTGCTGCAAACCGCGCCCGGGTCGGCCGAGGTCAACGTCTACGGCGAGCGCAAGTTTGCCATGCGGATCTGGGCTGATCCGGCCAGGCTGGCGGCCTACAAGCTCACCGTGCAAGACCTCGAGGACGCCCTGCGCCGCGCCAACCTCGAGGTGCCCGCCGGGCGCATCGAGAGCCAGCAGCGCGAGTTCAGTGTGACCGCTGCCACCGACCTTTCCCGACCGCAGGAGTTTTCCCAGGTGGTGATTCGCACGGTGGCCGGGCAGCCCGTTCGTATTGGCGACGTGGCCCGGGTCCAGGAGGCGCCGGTGGACGAGCGCTCCCACGTGCGCCTGAACGGGCGCGACGCGGTCGGCGTGGGGGTGGTCAAGCAAAGCACCGCCAATCCGCTGGACCTGTCGGCCGGGGTGACCCAGCTGCTCACCAAATTGCGCCGTGATTTGCCACCGGGTGTGCAGATCGAGGTCGCCAACGACAACTCGGTGTTCATCGACCAGTCGATCAAGGCGGTGTTCGTGACCATTGTCGAGGCGGCGGTGTTGGTGGCCCTGGTGATTTTTGTCTTCCTGCGCACGCTGCGCGCCTCGCTCATACCGCTGGTGACGATTCCCGTGGCCCTGATCGGCACCTTTGCCATGATGGCGCTGGCCGGTTTCAGTATCAACACTCTGACACTGCTGGCGCTGGTGCTGGCCATCGGCCTGGTGGTCGATGACGCGATCGTGATGCTGGAGAACATCTACCGCCACATCGAGGAGGGCTTGCCGCCGTTCCAGGCGGCCATCCGGGGTGCGCGCGAGGTCGGCTTTGCCATTGTGGCCATGACCATGACGCTGGTGGCGGTGTATGCGCCCTTGGCTTTTTCGCCGGGGCGAACCGGGCGCCTGTTCACCGAATTTGCGCTGGCGCTGGCCGGCGCGGTGGTGATTTCCGGCATCGTCGCGCTCACCTTGTCGCCGATGTTGTCATCGCTGCTGCTCAGGCACAACCCGCACCCGACCTGGTTTGATTCACACATGGAAAACCTGCTGCAGTGGGTGACCCGCACTTACGCCAGACTCCTGGCCTGGACCCTGGTGCGGCGCTACCTGGTGCTGGCCGTGATGGTGGGCAGCGGCGCGGTGTCCTGGTGGGTGCTGGGTGATATCAAGCGCGAACTGGCACCGCTGGAAGACCGGGGCGTGGTGCTGGCCCGGATCAACGCGCCCGACGGCGCCACGCTGGCCTACACCGACCGTTATGCGCGCAGTATCGAGCGCATCGCTGATGACTACCCCGAATTTGACCGGATTTTTGCCACTGTCGGCAATCCCACCGTGTCGCAAGGCAACATCTTTTTCAGGGCCAGGCCATGGGATGAGCGCGAGCGCACCACGCTGGAAATGGCGCGCGCCATGACGCCGCGCATGGCCGGCCTGTCGGGCGTCACGGCCACACCCATCACGCCGCCCTCGCTGGGGCAGGGCTTCAGCAGCCGACCGGTGGAGTTTGTCGTCATCACTTCGGAGAGTTACCAAAACCTGGCGCAAACCGTGCGCGCCTTCCAGGACGAGTTGGCCAAAAATCCGGGCTTTGTCCAGGTGGACACCGACTTGCGCCTGAACAAGCCCGAGATCAAGCTCGAGGTGAACCGCGAACGCGCCGCTGACCTGGGCGCCAGTGTCGATGTGATCGCGCGCTCCATCGAGACCCTGCTGGGCGGACGCAAGGTCACGCGCTACAAGCGCGAAGGTGAACAGTACGATGTGATCGTGCAAACCACTGGTGTGGGGCGGGACACGCCGGACGACATCGACGCCATCTTTGTCCGCGGCAAAGGCGCCGAGCTGATCCCGCTGTCCGCGCTGGTCACGATCCGTGAGGTGGTGGTGCCGCGCGAGCTAATCCACTTTGGCCAGCGGCGCTCAGCCACCATCACGGCCAACCTGACGGCCACCTATTCGGTGGGCGAGGCGCTGGACTTCATGGATGCCACCGCGAAGAAAGTGCTCAAGCCCGGCTATGCCACCGACCTCAACGGCATCAGCCGCGAATTCAAGAAATCGTCGGACTCGCTCACGCTGGTGTTCGCGCTGGCGCTTTTGTTCATCTTTCTGGTGCTGGCGGCGCAGTTTGAGAGTTTTGTCGATCCGTTTGTGATCCTGTTCAGCGTGCCGCTGTCGATGGCCGGGGCCTTGCTGGCGCTCAAATGGTCAGGAGGCACGCTCAATGTGTTCAGCCAGATTGGCTTGATCACGCTGGTCGGGCTGATCACCAAACACGGCATTTTGATCGTGGAGTTCGCCAACAAGCTGCGTGAACAAGGCATGGACACAATGGCCGCCATCCAGCAATCGGCCGCGCAGCGACTGCGCCCCATCATGATGACCACCGGCGCCATGGTGCTGGGCGCGGTGCCGCTGGCGATTTCCACCGGGGCCGGTGCCGAGAGCCGCCAGCAAATTGGCTGGGTGATCGTGGGTGGCATGAGCCTGGGCACCCTGCTCACGGTGTTTGTGGTGCCGACCATGTACACCTTGTTGGCGCGCAAAAAAGTGCCGGGTCCCAAGCAGGAGCGCACGCTGCACCGGGTGATCGACCCCGGCTGAGGGCCCGGGGCGGACCTCGCGCAAAACCAGCCCTTGTTGGAGCGGCGCCCCCGCCGCGAAGATTTTCAGGGGTATTCGCGGCGGGGCGCCGCTCCAACGGGGAGCCCGGTACGTTCGGACGTCATCGCCAAAAGCGCTCAGTCAACCAATTGACGGTGCAAAGTTTTCTACTTGCTCACTTCGTGGCCGATAACCCCGCCCACGGCGGCGCCGGTCGCGGTGCCCAGCAGGCCACCACCGATGATGTTGCCGGCGACGCCGCCAATCACGGCACCGGTCGCGGTGCCTTGTTCCTGGTGTGTCATGCCGGCGCAGCCACCCAGGCCCAGGGCGGCCAACACCAGTGCGGCGGCAGAAATGCGTTGTGTAAAGTTCATGAGAGTTCTCCAAGTCGGTTAAGAGTCAAATCGTGCAGCGCAGAGCAAACTGGCACGGGCTGGGCTGTAGTGTTGAATGCCGGCAGCAAGCGGTCTGTGCGCTCGCACACACAATGCCGTGAGCTTTTTTTCCCGGCGCCAAGGCCTTGTGTGCGCCACCACACAGACGGCCATGCGGTGAATCCATAGCCTCGGGCCATGCCAAACAACTGCCACGACAGGTCATGCATGACGACTTGGGCGATTGATGCGTGTATAAGGGCCGCTGGTGCGCACTGCACCGCGGGCCGCGCGCGCTCTTCCACGCAATTCGCGCCTTGTCGGGCGTGCATCATGAGTACCGCACCTTGAAAATCATCCCCAAGACCTTGACCTGGCTGGCTGGCGCATTGCTGCTGATGGCGGCCGGTATCACATTCATGTTCTGGTCCTACCAGCAGATCTCGGACAATGCCATCCAGCGCCAGCACACCCGCAAAGTGATCAGCATGGCCAACGGTTTGCTCTCTGGCCTGAAAGACGCAGAAACCGGGCAGCGGGGTTACGCCTTGACGGGCAAGGAAGCCTACCTGCAGCCGTATCTGGCGGTGCGTGACAAAGTCATTCCAGAGTTGAAAGCATTGCGAGAAGAAATTGGCGATGCCGATGCCAAGAAGAGCCTGGACACCATGGCTCCCTTGATCGAGGCCAAGATGGTCGTTCTTGCCAGAGGCATCGCCCTGCGCCGTTCCGGCGACATGAACGCCGTCAGACTGCTGATTGAAGGCGGCACCGGCGAGCGGCTGATGGGCCAGATCCGTGTTGGAATGGAAAGCTTTATCCAGGCACAGACCGATGATCGCTTGCGCAACGAGGAAAGCTTTGACGCCGGCATGCGCCGTTTGCTGCTCATTCTGTTGGTGGTCGCCGTGCTCGCGCTGTTGTTTGCATTGTCATTTGCCTATTTGATCTATCAAAAGTCCCGGCAGCGGTTGAAGAACCTGGTGCATCAGGAGACCCTGCATTTGCTGCAGGCGCAGGAAAACAGCAATGCGCTGCTGGCACAAGCCAACCACCGCCTGCAGGAGGGGGAGCAAAAGCTCTGGGTCACGCTCAATTCGATTGGTGATGCCGTCATTGCCACCGATGCCGCCGCGTGTGTCACGCTGCTCAACCCGGTGGCTGAAGAACTCACCGGCTGGACGCAGGCACAGGCGCTCGGGAAGCCGGTTGACGAGGTTTTCCACATCATCCACAAGGACAGCCGCACGCTGGCCAAGATTCCCGTGGCCGAGGCTTTGGCCCACGGCACGGTGCAGGACCTGGCCAACCACACGGTGCTGATTTCCCGTGATGCCCGTGAATTTGACATTGCCGACAGTTGCGCCCCGATACGCGCCTTTGACGGGCTGGTGGTGGGCGCCGTGCTGGTGTTTCGCAATATCTCGGACGAATACGCGGCGCAACAGGCCTTGCGCGACAGCGCCGCACTGTTGCAGACCATCCTGAACACGGTGGGCGACGGCCTGGTGACCATACACGCCCATGGCGGCGTCATCGAGACCGTGAATCCGGCCATTGAGCTCATGTTTGGTTATGGCGCAGCCGATCTCAGCGGCAAACACCTGAGCTTGCTGATCCCTGAGCTTGACCGGGATCACCACAATGGCTCGCTGGCCTATTACGGCGCGAGCGCCGAGGACCGTGCCCTGGGCGTGGGCCGCGAGGTGATTGGCCTGCGCAAGGACGGCCGTGCTTTTCCGCTGGAAATTTCCGTGAGCGAGATGACGCTGCGCGGGCAGCGCTACTTCACCGGCATCTTGCGTGACATCAGCGCGCGCAAGGCGGCAGAAGAGGCCTTGCGCAAGGCGGGTGCCCTGCAAAAGGCGATCTTTGACAGTGCCAACTTTTCAAGTATTGCGACCGATGCCAAAGGCGTGATCCAGATTTTCAATGTGGGGGCCGAGCGCATGCTGGGCTATGCCGCAGCCGAGGTGATGAACAAGATCACCCCGGCTGACATTTCTGATCCGCAAGAGGTCATTGCCCGGGCCAAGTCATTGAGTATCGAGCTCGAGACCAACATCACTCCCGGGTTTGAGGCACTGGTGTTCAAGGCCTCGCGCGGCATCGAGGACATTTACGAGCTGACCTACATCCGCAAGGACGGCAGCCGCTTTCCGGCTGTGGTGTCGGTCACCGCGCTGCGCGACGACCAGGACAGCATCATCGGCTACCTGCTGATCGGCACCGACAACACGGCGCGCAAGCAGGTCGAGGCCGAGCGCGCACGACTTGACCTCGTGCTGCAAAACAAGAATGTCGAACTCGAGCGCGCCCGCCGCCTGGCCGACCATGCGAATCAGGCCAAGTCAGACTTTCTGTCGAGCATGAGCCACGAGTTGCGCTCGCCGCTCAACGCCATCCTGGGATTTGCCCAGTTGCTCGAGTCAGGCGCGCCGCCACCCACACCGACCCAGGTATCCAGCATCGCCCAAATCCTCAAGGCGGGCTGGTATCTGCTGGAACTGATCAACGAAATTCTGGATCTGGCGCTGATCGAATCCGGCCGCCTGTCCTTGTCGCTGGAGCCCACCTCGCTGCACGACGTGCTGCAGGACTGCCAGGCCATGATCGAGCCCCTGGCCCAGCAAAAGGGCGTTCGCATCAGGTTTGCCTCGGTTGACAAGGCCTGTTTTGTCCATGCCGACCGCACCCGGCTCAAGCAGGTGCTGGTGAACCTGCTGTCGAACGCCATCAAATACAACCGCCCTGGCGGGGCAGCCGAGGTGAGCTACCGGCTGCATTCTGCTGGACGTCTGCGGATCAGTGTGCGCGACAGCGGTGAGGGGCTGAGCCCGGCCAAAATGGCGCAATTGTTCCAGCCCTTCAATCGCCTGGGTCAGGAGACCGGGGTGGAGGAGGGCACAGGCATCGGCCTCGTGGTGAGTCGCAGGCTGGTCGAGCTGATGGAGGGTGAAATCGGCGTGACCAGCACCGTTGGCGTGGGCAGTGTGTTCTGGTTTGAACTTGACGCCGCCTCCGAACCCACGCTGGCTTTCGACGCGCCCACCGGGTTCACCGCGCCGGCGCCGTTGGAGCCGGCCAATGGGTGGGTGCATACCCTGCTTTATGTGGAAGACAACAAGGCCAATATGGCACTGGTGGCGCAGTTGGTGGCACGCCGTCCGGACCTCCGGCTGCTGGGGGCCGAGGACGCCATGCGCGGCATTGCGATGGCGCGCGCGCACCAGCCCGACCTGATTTTGATGGACATCAACCTGCCTGGCATCAGTGGCATGCAGGCGCTGGCCATATTGCGGGAAGACGCCGCGACCCGGCACATCCCGGTGCTGGCACTGAGCGCCAACGCCATGCCAAGGGACATTGAAAAAGGCCTGGCCGCCGGCTTTTTTCGCTACATCACCAAGCCCATCCGTGTGCCGGACTTCATGGCGGCGCTCGACGAGGGCCTGGCCCTGGCGACACGGTCGTCATGACGGCCCGCGCCTGCGCCCCCGCCCGGGGTGGTCGCGAAAGGCTCACTTGAGCCCGGTCGAGGCGATACCGGTCGTGATGTATTTTTGAAGGAAGACGAAGACCAGCACAACTGGCGCCAGAGTCATGACGGTCATGGCCAGCAGGTAGTGCCACTGGGTGTCGAGCTCGCCCTGGAAACTCGCGAGCCCGAGTTGCAGCGTGAAGACCTCTTCCCGGCTCAGCACGATCAATGGCCACAAGAAGTCATTCCAGCGCCACATCACCGAGAAGATGCCGAGCACCGCCAGCGCGGGGATCGCCAAGGGCATGATGATCCGCCAGTAGATCCGCCATTCCGTCGCGCCGTCCATGCGCGCGGCATCGATCAGCTCGTCGGGAATGGTGAGCATGTACTGCCGCAGCAGGAACACGCCGGTCGGCGTGGCCACGGGCGGCAGGATCACACCCCACAGGGAGTTCGTGAGGCCCAGCGAGGTGATCACGAGGAAGGAGGGAATCAGGATGACGGAGATCGGCACCATCAGCGTGGAGAGGATCAGCACGAAGATGGCATTTCGACCGCGAAAGGAATACTTCGACAGGGCGAAGGCACACATCGAGTTGACCAGCAGCGTGAGCAGCGTGGCCGTGAGGGTGACCAGCACACTGTTGCCAAGAAAGCGGTCAAAGCGCAGGCGCTTGAGGGGCTCGGTGTAGTTTTCCCAGGCAAAGCTAATTTCCCTCACTGGCCTGGCGTCGTCGATTTTCAGGCGCAGCGGCTCGGCTTCGGGTTGGCGCGGAT
>JAIPCZ010000007.1 GCA_021737975.1 Polaromonas sp.
AGCAGCGACCAGGCCAGCACCGTGGCGACCCGGTCGACCAGGACCCGGGTGGCGGCATCACCCTGTTGGGTTTTGGACGCGGCAAGCACCGGCACAAACGCCTGGCTGAAGGCCCCCTCGCCAAAAAATCGCCGGAACAGGTTGGGTATGCGAAACGCCACATTGAAGGCATCGGTCATGGCTGACGCACCAAAGGTGGACGCAATCAACAGTTCACGCGCCAGCCCGGTGATGCGCGACAGCAGCGTCAGTAGCGACACCACCGAGGCCGACTTGAGCAGACTCACAGCGCCGCGCCCCGACCCTGCCAGCGTATCAGGCCCATGGCCACCACCGCGCCGATCAGCAAGACGCCGCCCACCGGTGCGACGTCGCCAGGTTGATACAAACCAAAACAGATTTTTTGAAGATTTTCATAGAATGGAGACTCGCGCGGATTGTAGTCATGGCGTAAAAATTCCGGATTCAATCTTTTTTTGCAGACTGCGGGAATAAAACCGCCGCCCCCGGTGTTCATGTGGTTGCAGACGCCTGTTTGCGCCCACCCAACTTTGGAGTTCACCATGACACTCAAATCATCCACGCTATTTATGACCTCTGTCACCTTTGCCATGCTGACGGCATGCGCCTCGGTGCCCTCAGCGCCCGCCAAGGTCGCCGATGGCGTCCTGGTTGGGCCCAGTGGCATGACGCTTTACACCTTCGACAAGGATGTGGCCGGCAGCGGCAAGTCCGTCTGTAATGGCCCCTGCGCCACCAATTGGCCACCGCTGATGGCTGCCAAGGAGGATTCCGCCAGCGGAGACTTCAGCATCATCACGCGCGATGACGGCAGCAAACAATGGGCGCTGAAGGGCAAGCCGGTTTATTACTGGGTCAAGGACAGCAAGCCCGGCGACAAGACCGGGGACGGCGTCAACGGGATCTGGCAAGTCGCCAAGCCCTGATCGGGCAACGCAGCCGGCACCTCCGCGCGACTCGAAGAAACAGCACATGCTTGCCTGCCCGACATAAACCCATGAGCCGCGAACTCATGGTTGCCCAGATCCCCTCGCTGCGCCGTTATGCCCGGGCATTGACGGGGGACACCTGGGCGGCGGATGACCTGGTGCAGGACACCTTGGAGCGCGCCTGCAGCAAATGGCGCCTGTGGCTGGTGGGAACCAACCTGCGCGCCTGGCTGTTCAGCGTGATGCACAACCTGTTTGTCAATCAATTGCGCCAGTCGGCCGTTGAAGGTCGTCATGCCACGCTCGACATTGACGATCTGGCCGATGCCTTGCCGACACCGGCATCCAGCCCGGACCAGGCGCTGGACCTGCAACGCTGCCTGCTCCGACTGCCGCCGGAGCAGCGGGAAATTTTGCTGCTGGTCAGCATGGAAGGCATGAGTTATGCCGATATTGCCAAGGTGACCGGTGTCCCGCTGGGTACCGTGATGTCGCGCTTGTCGCGTGCCCGAGGCCGACTGCAGGCACTCCTGGATGCGCCCGCACGCGGGCGCGCAAGCCCGGCTGCCGATCAAGCGCCAGCCACCCGCCCCGTGAATCTGCACCGTTTGAAATGAGCCACAGACCACCATGAATCGCAAGCCCACGCCAAGCTTATCTGACGATGAAATCCACGCACTGGTGGACGGTCAAGGCGCGTCTGATGATTTGGCGGCGCTGCGAGCAAGGCTGGCCGATGACCCGGAGGCGCAAACCAGCCTGGCGAAATGGCAGCTCCAGCGTGAGGCCTTGCAGCGCCTGCATGGCCAGGTCCTGGCCGAGGCCGTGCCGCCCGCCCTGTTGAAGGCGACTCAAAGCGGCATGCCGATTCGGCCGACTGTTCATTTGTGGTGGCGTTATGGTGGCATGGCCGCCAGCGTTTTTATTGCATTTGGCGCTGGCTGGCTGACCAACGCCAACTGGCCGGAAGTGAGTGCTCGTGCGGCGACGGCCCTCGGCATGGCAAGAGCGCAACCCGAGCGTGAGTTTTTGCGTCAGGCCGGGCTGGCCCACGCCGTCTACACGCCCGAAATTCGCCACCCGGTGGAAGTCACGGCACAAGAGCAAGCTCACCTGGTCCAGTGGCTGTCCAAACGCCTTGGAAAACCGCTCAAAGTGCCTGATTTGGCCGGACAGGGCTTTGACCTGGTTGGAGGACGCTTGCTGCCCGGCGATGCCGGCGCGCGCGCGCAGTTCATGTTTCAAAACGCCGGGGGGCAGCGCGTCACGCTCTATTTGGGGGCTTTGAACAAGACTGCGGCGGGTGTGTCCGACCAGGAAACCGGATTCCGCTTTGAGCCCCAGGCAGGAATACCCAGCTTTTACTGGGTCGACCAGGGCTTTGGTTATGCATTGGCTGGCCAGTTGCCCCAGGCAACGCTGATGAAGCTTGCCCAGGAGGTTTACCGCCAGCTTTAGTCGGTCCGCAAACTGATTCCGAGCAGCATGCGCAGCGGATGACTGTGCGCCATCCAGGGACTGGCAAAAAAAGGCTGCACCATGTCTGGGGTGATGTCTTCGATGCGGGCGGGTTGCCATACCGGCGCGTTGTCCTTGTCGATCACCAGCGCGCGTATGCCCTCTGCGGCCTCGGTTTGCGCGCCACTGCGCGCCAGATGGCTCGGAAAGAAACAATGCCGCATCATGTCACGCTCCATACACAGGTCTTGCTCCACGCCGAGAGAGCGCGCCCGGCGGATCTGCGCCAGAGTCACATGCAGCATCAGGGGTGAGCGCTGGCGCAACTGCAGGGCGGTGCGCTGCGCCCATTCGGAAGTATCGGTTTCAAGGGCGTGGACAATGGCGCCCACTGTGTCCAACGAAAAAAAGGCGTCGATTTTGCTTCTGTCCAGGTTCGAAGGAGCATGATCAATGGCCGAAAACTCAGCCATCCAGGCCTGCAATTTCGCGGCACTCAAGGACGCCATGTCGGCCAGGCCATCCCAAGCTTGAGCCAGTCGCCCGGCATCCAAAAAATGATCCGCCAGCCCCAATTGAATGGCCTCGGCGGCTCCCAAAGAAGTTCCTGTCAGGGCGAGCCACTCACCCGCATGCCCGGGGCAGCGGCTCAGAAAATAGCCGCCGCCCACATCCGGGAACAGGCCGATGGCGGTTTCTGGCATCGCCAATTTGCTGCGCGACGTGACCAGCCGGTGCGACGCGCCCTGGCTCAGACCCATGCCGCCGCCCATGACGACGCCATCCATGAAAGCCAGCACGGGCTTCGGATAGCGGTGAATCAGGTGGTCAAGGGTGTATTCCTCGGTAAAAAAGTCTTCCTGCGCCGGATCACCTGCCAGCAAGGCCTGATGAAAAAAACGGATGTCTCCACCGGCGCAAAAGGCGCCAAAAGGCCCCGTCTTGTTGCTGCCGCGCAGAGCGACCGCCTTGATGCGTTCATCGTTGCGCCAGGTCTGCAGGCAGATCGTCAGGGCGCGGATCATGGACAGCGTGAGCGCATTAAGGGCCTGCGGCCGATTCAAAGTGATGAACCCGACTTCACCACGAATTTCGCACAGCACGTCGGTCATGCCCGTTCCTTCCATCCGGCCAGTTCATTGGCAACCAAGGCCCCAATGACGAGCGCGCCGCCAAAAACCACATCCTGACCCGGCACTTCACCGGCGCCGACCCAAGCCAGCAGAATGCCAAAAATGACTTCCAGCAAGCCCAGCAGCGCCACCTCGGGCGCCTTCAGGACGCGGGCACACAAGACCACCAGCACACAGGGAATGGCCAACTGGCCAAGACCCAGGCCAAACAGCAGCGACAAATCATGGACAGACGCCTGAAACGGCCAGGCCACCGGCAGCGTGACCAATGACGACAGCGCAGCGCCGACCAGGACGGCCGGAATCAGGTCAATGTCCTTGCCTTGCGCGTGGGCGTGTTGCGTGATGGTCCAGTTGGCAGCACCCGCAATCGGCACGCACAGCGCCACCAGCGTGCCGGCCAGGCTGACGCCTTGACTCAACTGGCTGGCATACATGAAAGCAATGCCGCCACCGGCGACCACGATCGCCAGCCAGGTGCGAAACGGAATCCGGTGCCCGATGAAGATGCGCGCCGCCAGCGCAGTGAGCAAAGGCGTCAACGCCAGGGTGACCAGCACATTGGCCACCGTGGTGAGCATGATGGCCACCATGAAAAAGGTCATCATGCCGCTCCAGCACAGACCGGACAACCACAGCGCCGCGCCGCCCTGGCGCATGCGGCTGAACACATCACGGCCCTTGAACACGGGCAGCATGACCAGCAGGCACAGCATGGTGAACAAGCTGCGCCAGAAGGTCACCTCAAATTTCTGCGCGTGCTCCAGGTGACGCGTGACCACGCCGGCGGTGGACCACATCAGGGTCACCGCCACCATCACCCAGACCGCCCGGTTGTGCGTGAATTTCAAAAAGGTCAGGCGCTGCGGCCGGCCTTCTTGCGCTCGTGCTCGGACAGGTGACGCTTGCGCAGGCGGATCGACTTGGGCGTGATTTCAACCAGTTCGTCGTCCTCGATGAACTCGACACCGTATTCGAGCGTGCATTCGATCGGCGGCGTGATCTTGATCGCGTCTTCCTTGCCGCTCACCCGGAAGTTGGTCAACTGCTTGGTGCGCGTGGCGTTGACCACAAGGTCGTTGTCGCGGTTGTGGATGCCGACAATCATGCCTTCGTACACTGGGTCGTTGGCCCGCACGAACATGCGGCCGCGGTCGTCGAGCTTGCCCAGGGCGTAGGTAAAGATTTCACCGGCATCCATCGAGATCAGCACCCCGTTCTTGCGACCGCCAATCTCGCCCTTGTGCGGCTCGTAGCTGTCAAAGATGTTGGAGATCAGGCCGGTGCCACGCGTCAGGTTCAGGAATTCATTGGTGAAACCGATCAGGCCGCGCGCCGGGATGCGGTATTCCAGGCGGACACGGCCTCTGCCGTCCGATTCCATGTTGATCAGGTCGGCCTTGCGCTCGCCCAGGGCCTGCATGACGCCGCCCTGATGCTGCTCTTCAATGTCGGCGGTGACCATTTCAATCGGCTCGTAACGCACACCATCAACATCCTTGAACACCACACGCGGCTTGGAAACAGCCAGTTCGTAGCCTTCCCGGCGCATGTTTTCCAGCAGAATGGTCAGGTGCAGTTCGCCGCGGCCCATGACTTCGAAGATGCCTTCTTCGTCGGTTTCCTTGACGCGCAGGGCCACGTTGTGCTGCAGTTCTTTTTGCAGGCGGTCCCAGATCTGCCGGCTGGTGACGTACTTGCCTTCGCGACCGGCCAGCGGGCTGGTATTGACGCAAAAGTTCATGGTCAGTGTCGGCTCGTCCACCTTGAGCATGGGCAGCGGCATCGGATTGAGGGGATCGGTGATGGTGACGCCAATGCCGATATCCGCCAGACCGTTGATCAGCACAATTTCGCCGGGGCCGGCGTCCGTCGTCTGCACCCGCTCCAGGCCCTGAAACGTCAGCACCTGATTGATGCGGCCCTTGACAGCCTTGCCGTCCGGGCCTTCCATCACGACCACGTCCATCATGGGTTTGATCGTGCCCTGGCTGATGCGCCCGACACCAATACGGCCGACAAAGGTCGAAAAGTCGAGCGCCGAAATTTGCAGCTGCAAGGGCGCCGCCGGGTCGCCCTGCTGGTGCGGCACATGGTCAAGAATGGTGTTGAACAAGGCCGACATGTCGGGGCCCCACTGCTCGCCCTGCTCGCCCTCTTCCATTGACGACCAGCCGTTGATGCCGGAGGCGTAGACCACCGGGAAATCGAGCTGTTCGTCGGTGGCGCCGAGCTTGTCGAACAGGTCGAATGCGGCGTTGACCACCCATTGTGGGCGTGCACCGGGCTTGTCGACCTTGTTCACCACCAGGATCGGCTTCAAGCCCAAGGCCAGCGCTTTCTTGGTCACAAAACGGGTTTGTGGCATGGGGCCCTCTTGGGCGTCGATCAGCAGCACCACGCCGTCAACCATGCTCAGGGCGCGCTCGACCTCACCGCCGAAGTCGGCGTGGCCGGGGGTGTCGACGATGTTGATGTGGGTGCCTTCCCAGGTCACGGCGCAATTCTTGGCAAGAATCGTGATGCCGCGCTCTTTCTCGATGGCGTTGTTGTCCATCACGGTGTCGACCACCTTCTCATGCTGGGCGAATGTGCCGGACTGGCGCAGCAGCTGGTCGACCATGGTGGTTTTGCCGTGGTCAACGTGGGCAATGATCGCGATGTTTCTGATTTGTTTATGGGCCATGGTTCACTTTCTCTTAAATTAGTTCAGGACAGCGCACTCTGCGCACGCTGTTGTCCCGGCATCTGTCACATTGGGTTTAACACTTCTCATCTGTTCAATTTCAATCGGGCTGAGCAGCCGCCCGGGAATCAATTCGCCTGCCGCCACCCGGGCCGTGCCCAGCAGCATGGCATCTCCGCTGGCATACACAGCCACCTGCGCCGCATCGGGCCAAGGCCCTCGGCGGCGCAAACCCGACAGGAAACGCCCGGCATTGTCCGCGTCGAGTGTGACCACCTTGTGATCAACCAACAAACTGTCCACCGGCAACAAACAGGCCAGCCGTTGCACTTCGGTCATGGCCTCCAGCGCCTCCAGCTTGACACACGCTGCCACGGCGAAGGGCCCGGTGGCAACGCGCCGCAGCGCACTCACATGCGCACCGCAACCCAGTGCCTCGCCAATATCCTCACCCAAAGTGCGAATGTAGGTTCCCTTGCTGCATGTCGCCCGCAAGCGGAGGGAAGGCTGCAAGGCATCCGTGGTCACCAGCGTCAGCTGCAACTCAAAAATCCGCACCTCTCTTGAGGCCCGTTCCACTTCTATCCCGGCACGCGCATACTCATAAAGCGCCTTGCCATCTTTCTTCAAGGCGCTGTGCATGGGTGGCAACTGGCGGATCTTGCCGGTGAACTGTTCCTGCACCCGCGCCACATCGGCAGCATCAACCGCCACCGGGCGAGTTGCGATCACCTCACCCTCGGCATCACCGGTGCTGGTCTTGACTCCCAGGCGCAGCACCGCCTCGTAGGTTTTGTCGGCATCCAAGTGCAACTGGCTGAACTTGGTTCCCGCTCCAAAGCACAGCGGCAGCACACCTGTGGCCAGAGGGTCCAGCGTGCCGGTGTGGCCGGCTTTTTCAGCACGCAAAAGCCATTTGACTTTTTGCAGCGCGTCATTGCTCGACCAGCCCAATGGCTTGTCAAGCAGCAGCACCCCGTGCACGGGGCGCCTGGAGATCTTGCCCCCACGCTTGCTCACTACGTGTGCGTCGCTGCCCCCCAAGGGGGCGTTCGCACCTTGGGGCGGCCCGGCGGTGCTCATGTTTAGTCTTCCTTGGCACGCGAGGCCACCGCGCGCGCGATCAGCGCGTTCATGTCAGCGGCGCGTTCAGGAGTCTGGTCAAAAATAAAATGCAGCGTGGGCACGGTGTGGATGTGCAGGCGCTTGAACAGGCCAGCGCGCAAGAAGCCCGCAGCCTGGTTCAAACCCTCGGTGCACGCCTTCACGTCACCGGCCAGCAAGCTGAAAAACACCTTGGCATGGGCGTAGTCGGGGGTCACCTCGACCCCCTGAATGGTGACCATGCCGACACGCGGGTCCTTGAGCTCTCGCGCGATCAGTTCGGTCAGATCACGCTGGATCTGATCGGCGACCTTGAAGGCGCGGTTCGGCGTGGCAGATTTTTTATGCACAGGTCAACCCCAATGGATCAAAGCGTACGCGCCACTTCACGGATCTCGAAGAACTCAAGCACGTCACCTTCCTGGATGTCGTTGTAGTTCTTGATATTCAGGCCGCAATCGAAGCCTTCGCGCACTTCCTTGGCATCGTCCTTGAAGCGCTTGAGTGATTCGAGTTCGCCGGTCATCACCACCATGTTCTGGCGCAGCAGACGCAAGCGCGCGCTGCGCCGCACCACACCCGCCGTGACCATACAACCGGCAATCGAGCCGATCTTGGACACCTTGAAAATCTGGCGAATCTCGGCTGTGCCAATAATTTCTTCCTTCTTGTCAGGCGTCAGCATGCCCGACATGGCCAGTTTGAGCTCGTCCACGGCGTCGTAAATGATGTCGTAATAACGAATGTCAACACCATTGTTCTCGGCCAGCTTGCGCGCACCGGCATCCGCCCGGGTGTTAAAGCCGATGATGACGGCCTTGGACGCGATGGCCAGGTTGACATCGGACTCGCTGATGGCGCCCACGGCGGCGTACACCAGTTGCACCTTGACCTCGTCGGTCGAGAGCTTGAGCAGGGACTGCGACAAGGCTTCCTGCGAACCCTGCACGTCGGCCTTGACAATGATCGGCACCATCTTGACCTCGCCCGCGGTCATGTCGGTGAACATGTTCTCGAGCTTGGAAGCCTGTTGTTTGGCCAGCTTGGTGTGGCGGAACTTGCCGGCACGGTAGGTGGCAATTTCGCGGGCACGGCGCTCGTCCGAGAGCACCATGAATTCATCACCAGCCTGCGGCACCTCGGTCAGACCCTGGATTTCAACCGGGATCGACGGGCCTGCCGATTTGACGGACTTGCCGTTTTCATCGAGCATGGCGCGCACGCGGCCAAAGGTCTGGCCGGCCAGCACCACGTCACCGGTTTTGAGCGTTCCCGATTGCACCAGCACGGTGGCCACCGGACCACGGCCCTTGTCAAGCTGGGCCTCGATCACCAGGCCCTTGGCCATAGCCTCCACCGGAGCCTTGAGCTCCAGCACTTCAGCCTGCAACAACACCTGTTCGAGCAGGGCGTCGATGCCCTGGCCGGTCTTGGCCGACACCGAGACGAACGGCGAACTGCCGCCGAAATCTTCGGGAATCACGTCCTCAACCACCAACTCGTTCTTGACGCGCTCGGCGTTGGCATCGGGTTTGTCCACCTTGGTGATGGCCACGACGATCGGCACCCCGGCCGCTTTGGCGTGTTTGATGGCTTCCTTGGTTTGCGGCATGACACCGTCGTCGGCCGCCACCACCAGAATCACGATGTCAGTGGCTTGCGCGCCACGTGCCCGCATCGCGGTAAACGCTTCGTGGCCCGGGGTGTCGAGGAAGGACACCACGCCGCGCGGGGTTTCCACGTGGTAGGCGCCAATGTGCTGGGTAATGCCACCTGCCTCGCCTGAGGCCACTTTGGTGCGGCGAATATAGTCGAGCAGGGAGGTCTTGCCATGGTCAACGTGGCCCATCACGGTCACCACCGGCGCGCGCGGCAAAAACTCAGCCTGCTGCTGCGACACCTCGTCATCGGTGAAGGCTTCGGGATCGTCGAGCGCAGCCACAATGGCCTTGTGACCCATTTCTTCCACCAGAATCATGGCGGTGTCCTGGTCCAGCGGCTGGTTGATGGTGACCATCTGGCCGAGCTTCATCAGGTGCTTGATCACTTCGGAGGCCTTGACCGCCATCTTGTGGGCCAATTCGGCCACCGTGATGGTTTCAGGCACGTGCACCTCGAGCACCCGCACCTCTGCTGGCGCGCTTTGGGCATGGTGGTCGTCACGATCCCGGTCATTGCTGCCGCGGCGGCCACGCGGCCCGCCGCGCCAATTGCTGCCGCGTCCCGCGCCAGCACCGGTGTCGCCACGGGTGGGAATGCCCTTTTTCTTGGCCGGATCACCGGCCCAGCTGCTGGATAGCTTGGCAGACTTGACTTCCTTGCCGGCACCGGCCGCTGCACCGGCAGCCGCTGCGCCTGGCGCTGCTGGTTTGGCACCGGCTGGGCTGCCGGCCGGCTTGTGCAAAGTGCCCTTGAGACCGGCTTTGGCAGCCTCTGCAGGCTTGGCCAAGGGCTTGGCTTCTTCCACTTTTTTGGGCGGAAGCTTCTTGCCCGGCTGCGACATCATCAATCGGATGGCGGCCGCCTCGGATTCGGCTTTTTGGCGGCGCGCGGTCAAATCGGCGGCGCGCACGCGCTCTTCCTCAATCTGGGTCTTGGACTCAAGCGCTGCCATTTCCTGCGCCTGCTCGCGCAACTGTCGCTGCGCCTGCTGGCCGGCTTCGGCCTGCGCGGCAGCTGCCGCCTTGGCGGCTTGCAGCGCGCCGTCATCCACCTCCGGCGCAGCCGGTGTTGACTGAGCCTTCTGGGCCTGCTGTTGCGCCAGGGCGCTGTCTGCCGCTGCTTGCGCAGCCGCACGTTCAGCTGCGTCGCGGGCGGCAGCCTCTTGTGTCTCGCGCTGGCGGCGTCGCTCGGCAAGCTCTTCTTCCTGGCGGCGAATCAATTCGGCTTGGCGGCGGGCTTCTTCCTCGCGGCGCGCCAATTCAGCATGATCGATCTGCAGCGTGGCCGCATGCAGCGCCTCCTGCTCCGCGCTTTCCTCGTGCCCGGCCCCGGTGCTGATTTCAGTGCCTTCATCGCGCCGCACAAAAGTGCGCTTCTTGCGCACTTCCACCTGAATGGTGCGCGCCTTGCCGGTGGAATCAGCCTGCTTGATTTCAGTGGTCGATTTTTTGACCAGCGTGATCTTTTTGCGCTCGCCCGTGTTGGTCCCGTGGCTGAGCTGCAGATAACTCAACAGATGCTGCTTGTCAGACTCTGTGAGCTTGTCAGATGCGGCCATCTTGGCAACACCCGCCGACTTCAATTGCTCAAGCAATGTGTCGGGTGATTTCTTGAGTTCATTAGCAAACTCGGCAACGGTCATACTGGACATTTTTTAGGTAACCTTTAGTTCAGACTTGGTGCCCGCGGGCAATCAAGGTCTTTACTTCAACTTTAAATTCATGATTTTCACTCTTTGGAAGGTGCATCATCGGCGAACCAGTGTTCACGGGCCTTCATGATCAAGGCCGTGGCCTCGTCGGCAGATTGGCCGGTGATGTCGGTGAGCTCATCCACCGCCAGGTCGGCCAGATCATCCAGCATATGGATGCCGTTTTCTGCCAGCTTGCTCATCAACTCGGAACTCATGCCTTCCAGGTCGCGCAGTTCCAAGGCCACGCCGCCCACATTTTCCTCAATGGCGATTTCCATCGTCAATAGCGCGTCTTTGGCGCGGGTGCGCAATTCGCTGACGGTGTCCTCGTCAAAACTCTCGATTTCGAGCATTTCCTCCAAGGGCACATAAGCCACCTGCTCCAGGCTGGTGAAGCCCTCGGCGATCAGAAGGTCTGCAATTTCTTCGTCGACATCAAGCTTTTCCATGAACAGATGGCGACTCGCGTCAACCTCGCTTGCCTGCTTTTCTGCCGACTCTGCGGCATCCAGAATGTTGATTTTCCAGCCCGTCAGCTCGGCCGCCAGGCGCACGTTTTGACCACCGCGACCAATCGCGATGGCCAGGTTCTCCTCGTCCACAACGACATCCATGGCGTGACGCTCCTCGTCCACCACGATGCTGCTCACATTGGCAGGCGCCAGGGCGCCGATCACAAATTGTGCCGGATCTTCGCTCCACAGCACAATGTCCACGCGCTCGCCGGCCAACTCTGTGGTCACGGCGTTCACACGCGTGCCACGCACACCCACACAAGTGCCAATGGGATCGATGCGCTTGTCATGCGACAAGACGGCGATCTTGGCGCGGGAACCGGCATCACGGGCGCAGGATTTGATCTCGAGCAGGCCCTGCTCGATCTCCGGCACTTCATTGCGAAACAATTCCTTCATGAACTCGGGCGCGGAGCGGGACAGCACGATGGGGGCGCCACGCAGCGTCAGGTCCACTTCCATGATCATGGCGCGCACGCGGTCACCGGTGCGGAAGTTCTCTTTGGGGATCATCTCACTGCGGCGCAGACGACCCTCGACACGGCCCGATTCCACAATCAGGTCGCCCTTGTCCATTCGCTTGACGGTGCCGACAAAAATTTTGTCGCCGCGCGACATGAAGTCGTTGAGCAGCATCTCCCGCTCAGCATCGCGAATCTTTTGCAGAATGACCTGCTTGGCAGCCATGGCGCCAATGCGGCCGATCGGCAAGGACTCGATGGTTTCTTCGATGTACTCATCAACCTCGATGTCAGGAATCTGGTCCTTGGCTTCAAACAGCAGGATTTCCTGATCCGGCAACTGCAAACCGGCCTCATCGGGGACCACATGCCAACGGCGGAAGGTTTCGTAGTTGCCAGTGTCGCGATCGAGCGCAACACGGATATCCACTTCACCCGAGTAAAGTTTTTTGGTGGCTTGCGCCAAAGCCGCTTCCACGGCGCCAAAAACAACATCACGCTCCACGTTTTTCTCGCGTGAGATGGCGTCAACCAACATTAACATTTCGCGATTCATGCCATGTCTCTCCTGTTTCAATTCAAATCTGACGGTTGCGGCTCCTGGTCAGGCGCATGCGCCCGGCCCTTGAAACTCACAATGGGTGCCAAGCGCGCCTCTTTCAGCTCGCTGAGCACAAAACCCAATGCCTGCGTCGGCGCAGGCGGCCTTTTTTTACTGATCTTTTGACCCGGCTTGGTCACCGGCTCATCACGCCAGACAATTTGCCAGCCCCGCTCTGCTTGCGGCGAAGCTTCCGGCGCGGTCTCAACCCGCTCCAGCACGCCACGAAATTTCTTTCGTGTCGGGCTCACTTGCCCTGCCGCCGCACTGCCCAAGGGCATCTTGAGCGTGACGTCGACCACATGGCCAACAAAACGCTCAAAGTCCTGGTCATGCCGCAACGGACGGTCAATGCCCGGCGAGGACACCTCGAGGCGCTTGTAATCCACCTCATCGACTTCCAGCGCATATTGCAACTGGCGAGTGACCTTTTCGCAATCTTCCACCGTGACAAACTGATCGCCCGACCCAGTCTGCCGGTCAGAGGCAACGGGCGGCGACCACGGCAAGTCAATGGTAATGCGCAGCAAGCCACCGGCAGAGCGATCAATCTCCACCAGGTCATAGCCCAAACCGCTTACCGTTTGCTCAACAATGTCTTTTAGCGCCACCAAAACCTCAAATTGCTCAATTCATGAAAAACGATCGACCAAAAAAAACGGGCGGAAGTGACTCGCCCGTTTGGTCGTGAAGGCAGGATTATATCGGAAAATATGAGTGAAAGCCCTTGATTTTCAAGGATTTATCCGGCAGCGCTCACCAAAATCCGGGTGTACTCATGCTGCGGTTGTGCCAGCACCCGTTCCACCGGACCCGACTCCACCACAGCACCATCTTTCATGACCAGCACACCGTGCGCCATGGCACGGATCACGTCCACGTCGTGGCTGATCAGCAGGTAGCTCAAACCACGCTCGCGCTGCAGCTTCTGCAACAACTGCAGCACCTGTTTTTGCACGGTCACGTCCAGCGCACTGGTGGGCTCGTCGAGCACAAGCATGCCGGGCTTGATGATCAGTGCCCGCGCAATGGCCAGCCTTTGGCGTTGGCCGCCGGAAAATTCATGCGGGTAACGCTGCAAGGTCTGGGTCATGGCGGCATCGTCGGCCGTTCCCAGTCCGACGTCACGCAGGGCGACCACCACAAGCCGCTGGCGCTCGTTCCTCGAAAGCTCCTGCGCGTGCACGCCCAGGCCTTCCCCCACGATTTCCTCCACTGTCATCCGCGGCGACAAGGAGGAAAAAGGGTCCTGAAACACCACCTGCACCTTGCGCCGCAGCGCCTTGTTGCGCGCCGCGCTGGTGCCCCAGGCTTCGTCGCAAATTTGGAGTTGCCCCTGAAACGGCAGCAGGCCCAGGGCGGCCAGCGCAAGCGTTGATTTACCCGAACCCGACTCGCCCATGATACCCAGGGTTTGTCCGGGCAGGACTTCAAAACTGGCACCCTGCACCGCCACAAATTCCCCGCGCTTGAACCAGCCGCGCACACCAGGCAGCGGCGTCGGGTAAACCACCCGTAAACCCCTTGCCACCATCAAGGGTGTCGAGGGCTCTTGCAGGTCGGACTGCAGCTCAGGCTGCGGTATGACCTCCGCTTCTCCGGCGGGCTCAAGCTCCACGACGTCACGCACCGGTTTGCTCGCGATCAGGCGCCGGGTGTAAGCATGTTGTGGTTTCGCGAATACTTCGGCAGTGGGTCCCTGCTCAACGATCCAGCCGTTTTCCATGACGATGATGCGGTCGGCAAAGCGCCGCACCAGGTTAAGGTCATGGGTGATCAGCAGCACGGCCATGCCATGGCTTTGCTGCAAACGCACCAGCAACTCAAGAATTTGCCCGCGCAGGCTCACATCGAGGGCTGTGGTGGGTTCATCAGCCAGCAGCAAACTTGGCTGGCAGGCCAGCGCCATGGCGATGAGGACGCGCTGGCGCTGGCCCCCGCTGAGTTGATGCGGAAAAGCCAGCGCCCGACGCGCCGGCTCGGGAATCCCGGTCTCAGCCAGCAAGGCCAGGACCTTTTCCGCCGACTGCACCTTGTCGAGGCCCATCTTGAGCGTCAACACTTCGGCAATCTGGTCGCCCACTGTCATCAGGGGATTGAGCGCAGTCATGGGCTCCTGAAAAATCATGGCAAGGTCACGACCACGAACCCCGCGCAGTTCGCTCTCGGGCAGTGCGAGCAAGTCCTCGCCCTTGAACAGGGCCTGGCCACCTAGCCTGGCATTGGCGGCCAGCCGCAAAAGGCTCAAGGCTGATACGGTCTTTCCGGAACCGGATTCGCCGACCAGCGCCACCCGTTCACCAGGCGCGATGGAGAAATCAATGCCGTGCACCACCTCATTGCCGGCAAACGACACAGACAAGCCCCGGACCTCAAGCAGCGGCGTATAGCTCATGACACGTCTGCCTTTCGGGGGTCAAGGGCATCGCGCAGCGCGTCACCCATGAAAGTGAGCAGCAGCAGGGTCACGACCAGCACGGCAAAGGTGGCCAGCGAGATCCACCAGGCGTCAATGTTGTTTTTGCCTTGCGACAACAACTCGCCAAGCGACGGCGTACCGGGCGGCACGCCCAAACCCAGAAAATCGAGCGAAGTCAGGGCCAGAATGGCACCGCTCATGCGGAATGGCAAGAAGGTCACCACCGGTGTCATGCTGTTGGGCAGCAGGTGGCGGCGAATGATGTGCCAGTTGCTCACCCCCAGCGAGCGCGCTGCGCGCACGTAGTCGAGCTGGCGGTTGCGCAAAAACTCGGCACGCACATAGTCAGACAAGCCCATCCAGCCAAAAAGGCTCAGCAAGATCAACAAGAGTGCCAGACTCGGCGAAAAGACGGCACTGAAAATGATCAGCAGGTAGAGTTCCGGCATGGAGCCCCAGATTTCAATGAAGCGCTGGAAAGCCAGGTCGGTCTTGCCACCAAAATAGCCCTGGAGCGCGCCCGTGAGGATACCCAGCAGCGTCCCCGTGAAGGTCAGCGCCAGCGCAAACAGCACACTCACCCGAAAGCCATAAATCAATTGCGCCAACAGATCCCGGCCACGGTCGTCGGTGCCCAGCCAGTTGTCAGTGGTGGGCGGCGAGGGGTTTGGGCCCTTGGCAAAGTAGTTGAGCGTCTTGGGTCCATAGGGGTTGGGTGCAAACAGCGCCCAGTTGCCATTCTTGCTCAGCCGTTCACGAATGAATGGGTCAAGGTAATCGGTGGCGGTCTCAAAGTCGCCACCAAAGGTTTTCTCGGAATAGTCCCTGACCATGGGGAAATAGGTTTCGCCCTGGTAACGCACCACCAGGGGCCGGTCGTTGCTAATCAGTTCGGCCATCAGGCTCAGGCCCACCAGCAGGCAGAAGATCACGAGGCTCCAGTAGCCGAGCCGGTTGCGCTTGAAGCGAAGCCAGGCGCGCGCGCCCGGGCTCAGGCTGCTTGCAGGGGGCTTAGTCAAATCGAACACGCGGGTCCACCCAGACGTAAGACAAATCCGAAATCAGCTTGGTCACCAGACCAATCAGGGTAAAGAAATACAGGGTACCCAGCACCACGGGGTAATCCCGCCGGATCACACTCTCGTAACTCAGAAGACCCAGGCCGTCGAGGGAAAACAGGGTCTCTATGAGCAGCGAGCCGGTAAAGAAGGCGCCAATAAACGCCGCAGGGAAACCGGTGATGATGGGAATCAGCGCATTGCGAAACACGTGCTTCCACAAGACCTGGCGCTCATCCAGGCCCTTGGCCCGCGCTGTGATCACGTATTGCTTGCGAATTTCCTCCAGAAAGGCGTTCTTGGTCAGCATGGTGGTCACGGCAAAGCTGCCCAGCACCATGGCGGTGACCGGCATCGCAATGTGCCACAGATAATCGACCACGCGCGCCCCCCAGCTCAGTTCGTCCCAGTTGCTGCTGGTCAGTCCGCGCAAAGGAAACCACTGCAATTGGCCACCAAAAATCACCAGTAGCGCGACACCCAGCACAAAGCCCGGAATGGCATAACCCAGCAGCACCAGCAGGGTCGTGACAAAGTCAAACCGCGAACCGGCGCGCACCGCCTTGGCCACACCCAGCGGCACGGCAATCAGGTAGCTGATAAAAAAAGTCCACAAGCCCAGACTGATCGACACCGGCAATTTTTCCCAGATGAGCTCGGAAACGCTCTTGTTCTGGAAAAAACTCCGGCCCAGATCGAACCGGGCAAACTGACCCAGCATCTGAAAAAACCGCTCATGCGCCGGTTTGTCAAAACCATACAAGGCTTTGATCTGTTCGATGCGTTTGGGATCCACCCCTTGCGCACCCCGGTAGCTCAAGCCGCCGCTCTCGGCCGCAGCGCCTTTGCCGGTGCCGGCCTTGGCCTCGGCCAGGTACTGCTCCACCGGCCCCCCCGGCACGAACTGAATCACCACAAAGGTGAGCAACAGCACCCCGAACAACGTTGGGATCATCAACAAGAGGCGTTTGAGGATGTAGCTCAGCATGGCTTATTTCTGTGCGGCCCGAGCCCACCAGGTGTCGATGGCCCAGCTCTCGCCCGGGGAATAGGGGGGCATGGCAGCAGGTTGTTCCAGTCGCGAGTTATTCAACACAATGCGGTGCGTCGTCGCCGACCACTGCGGAATGAGCACGTGGCTGTGGGCAATCACGCGTTCCAGCGCGCTGCAGGCGGGCACCAGTTCGGCTTTTGATGTGGCGCGGGTCATGGCGTTGATCAAGGCATCAACAGCCGGGTTCTTGACGCCCGCGAAGTTGCCCGAATCTTCCTGATCGGCCGCTTTTGAGCCAAACAGGTCGGCGTATTCCTGACCCGGGTTGTGGGTGCCGCCATAGGCGATCGAGGTGATGTCAAATTCAAACTTGTCCAGGCGCTGCTGGTACAGGGCAAAGTCCACCGGGCGAAAGTTCAGGGTGATGCCGAGTTTCTCCAGGTTGCGCGCCCAGGGTGCCACCACCCGCGCCGTCCCATCGTTGCTGTCGAGGTACTCGATCTCGAGCGCCTGGCCCGCCGCGTTGCGCAACTTGCCGTCCCTCACCTGCCAACCCGCCGCGTTCAAAAGAGCCTTGGCCTGCCGCAAGTTGGCACGCAGGGAGGACGGCGCATCGGTGCGCGGCGGCTGGGTCATGGGGCCAAATACCTCGGCTGGCACATGGCTGCGCCACGGTGCCAGCAAGGCCAGTTCTTGCGCTGAAGGCAAGCCGGCGGCCTGGCAATCGGTGTTGCCAAACAAGCCGTTGACACGCTGGTAGGCGTTGTAAAAAAGTTGCCGGTTCAGCCATTCATAGTCCAGCGCCAGGCCCAGCGCCTGGCGCACGCGCACGTCCTTGAACTGCTCACGCCGCGTGTTGAGCACGTAACTCTGAAAACCGGTGGGCAGGCGGTGCTGGTACTCGCGCTTGACCAGTTCACCCGAGTCGAAGCGTTTTCCGTTGACCCTGCGCGCCCAGTCACCAGCCGAAAAGAAACGCATCAAGTCAAACTCGCCTGCCTTCAGGGCCTCCAGGCGCGCCGTGTTGTCCTTGTAAATCTTGACCGTGATACGGTCAAAATTGGCCGTGCCCCGGCGCACGTTCAGGTCCTTGGCCCAGTAATTGGGGTCGCGCACATAGGTGATGTCCTTGCCAAAACGGACCGGGCCGATTTTGTAGGGACCGCTGCCAACCGGGACGTCGGTGACGATCTGGTCAAACGGCTTGGGCTTGCCCCCCTCGGCGCCCCATGCCCGACTGAAAACAGGCAAACCGCCCACCGTCAAGGGCAGTTCGCGGTTAGGCTTCTTGAAGCGATAGCGCACGGTGCGTTCGTCCAGCACATCCAGACCTGCTACCTCAAAAAGCACCGTCTTGTAGCCTGGTGAAGTGAAGGGTCCCATCAGCATGTCAAAGCTGTACTTCACATCTTCCGCCAGCACCACATCTCCATTGTGAAACCGTGCCTCTGGCCGCAATTTGAAAGTGGCGCTCAGGCCGTCCGCAGCCACCGTCACATCCTGCGCCAGCAGGCCATAACCCGATGCCGTTTCGTCCAGCGAACCGGTCAGCAAAGTGTCGAACATCAGGTCGGAAAGATAGGCTGGCGCGTTGCCTTTGATGGTAAACGGGTTGTACTTGTCGAAGGTCGATACCCTCAGGCTACTCACAAGCCGCAGTTCGCCCCCCTTGGGTGCCGCGGCGTTGACATAGTCGAAGTGAGCAAAATTGACCGGGTATTTGAGGTCGCCCCAGAGCGCGTACCCATGCGCCGCCCACAACGGAGACACCCAACTCAGACAAATCAAAAACAACATGCGACGCATGCGACAATTCTGCATCAATTGTTTCACTTCTTGCTGGCTGAGGGGCAACTAAATTTAGGTTTGAGTTTTCTGCTGGCAAGTGATGTTTATTTTCGAGCTAATCAAAAGATAGAGGCTACTATGGGTTTCCTGACAGGCAAAAAATTCCTCATCACCGGTGTGTTGTCCAACCGCTCCATTGCCTACGGCATTGCCCGGGCGTGCCACGCGCAGGGCGCCGAGCTCGCGTTCAGCTATGTGGGCGAGCGCTTCAAGGAGCGCATCACCGAATTCGCCGCCGACTTCAACTCGACGCTGATTTTTGATTGCGACGTGGGTTCAGACGAGCAAATTGACAATTTGTTCAAGGACCTGTCCAAGCACTGGCCCACCTTCGACGGCTTTGTGCACAGCATTGGTTTTGCCCCGCGCGAGGCCATCGCCGGCAATTTCCTGGATGGCCTGACGCGCGAAAACTTCCGTATCGCGCACGACATCAGCGCCTACAGCTTTCCGGCCATGGCGAAGGCCGCCCTGCCCTATTTGAACAACACCGCGTCACTGCTGACGCTGACCTATCTGGGCGGTGTGCGCGTGGTTCCCAGCTACAACACCATGGGCCTGGCCAAGGCGTCCCTGGAATCGTCGGTGCGTTACCTCGCCGACGCGGTGGGCGCCAGAGGCATTCGCGTCAATGGTCTGAGCGCGGGCGCCATCAAGACGCTGGCGGCCAGTGGCATCAAGGATTTTGGCAAACTGCTGGGCATCTCGGCCGCGGCATCACCCCTCAAGCGCAATGTGACCATTGACGAAGTGGGCAACGTCGCCGCCTTCCTGCTCAGCGATCTGGCCTCGGGCATGACCGGTCAGATTTCTTATGTCGACTGCGGTGTCAGCCAGACCGCTGTGGCGGTGGTGGAGAACTGACCAAGTCGGGCTGCCCGGGAAGTTTTGATGGAAAAACGGCAGGCTGAAAAGCCCGCCATTTTTTTGGCCAGCCAGGAGGGACTCGAACCCCCTACCCCGAACTTAGAAGGTTCGTGCTCTATCCGGATGAGCTACTGGCTGTAGGCAATCTGCATCGAAAATGGTGCCCGAGGCCGGACTCGAACCGGCAACCCCTTGCGGGGGACAGATTTTAAGTCTGCTGTGTAAACCATTCCACCACTCGGGCACAGGCTTATTGTCAAACAAAAAAGCCCCGTCATTAAAAATCACGAGGCTTGGAACCAAACAAAATAACTGGAGGCGCGACCCAGAGTCGAACTGGGCTAGACGGATTTGCAATCCGTTGCATAACCGATTTGCTATCGCGCCGATGTCTTTGCAAAAAAAGGGAAGCAGTGCTTCCCTTTTTAAATAACTGGAGCGGGAAAAGAGACTCGAACTCTCGACCTATACCTTGGCAAGGTATCGCTCTACCAACTGAGCTATTCCCGCAAATGGTGCCAACAAGATCAGCACCAAGTGAAAACCTGGAGCGGGATAAGAGACTCGAACTCTCGACCTATACCTTGGCAAGGTATCGCTCTACCAACTGAGCTAATCCCGCGTTACAAGCCCTCGATTATAGAGGTAATTTTGAGTCGTTTACCTCTAGAGCGATCATTTTTCTCAATGTTTTACTGCCTCTGCCGAGACCGGTGCCGTCAAGCCGATCTCTGCCGGGACAGCGTTGGAAGTAGCATCTTCGGGCAAGGCCGTCGGCATGCGCTCCAGCGCGATTTCAAGCACTTTGTCGATCCAGCGCACAGGCACGATTTCGAGCCCGTTCTTCACATTTTCAGGAATTTCCTGCAGGTCCTTCGCGTTGTCTTCCGGGATCAGCACCGTCTTGATGCCACCACGCAGCGCGGCCAGCAATTTTTCCTTGAGGCCGCCGATGGCAGTCACCTCACCGCGCAGCGTAATTTCACCGGTCATGGCGACACCGCAGCGCACCGGAATGCCGGTCATGGCTGAAACAAATGCCGTTGTCATGGCCGCCCCGGCGCTGGGGCCGTCCTTGGGGGTCGCGCCATCTGGCACGTGAATGTGAATGTCTTTCTTCTCGAAGAATTCATCCTTGATACCCAGGCGGTGCGAGCGGCTGCGCACCACGGTGCGTGCGGCCTCCACCGACTCTTTCATCACGTCACCCAGCGAACCTGTGCGCGTGATGACGCCTTTGCCCGGCACCATGGCCGCCTCGATGGTGAGCAAATCGCCTCCCACCTCGGTCCAGGCCAGGCCCACCACCTGGCCGACCTGATTCATTTTTTCGGCGCGTCCATAGTCGAATTTGCGCACCCCCAAAAATTCGCTCAAATTGGCGGCGGAAACCACAACCTGTGGTGTCATTTTCTTGAGTTGCAGACCCTTCACCACCTTGCGGCAAATCTTGGAGATCTCCCGCTCCAGCGAACGCACGCCCGCTTCGCGCGTGTAGTAGCGCACGATGTCACGAACGGCATCTTCAGTGACCTGGAGCTCCGCTTCCTTGACACCGTTGTTGCCCAGTTGTTTTGGCAGCAGGTAGCGCAGCGCGATGTTGGTTTTTTCGTCTTCGGTGTAACCCGACAGACGAATCACTTCCATCCGGTCCAGCAGCGCCGGAGGAATGTTCATGGAGTTGGAAGTGGCCACGAACATGACATCACTCAGGTCAAAGTCGACCTCGACGTAATGGTCGGCAAACTTGTGGTTTTGCTCGGGGTCCAGCACCTCAAGCAAGGCGCTCGACGGATCACCCCGGAAATCGGTTCCCAACTTGTCAATTTCGTCGAGCAAGAACAGGGGATTGCGGGTGCCGACCTTGCTCAGGCTTTGGAGCACCTTGCCCGGCATCGCGCCAATGTAGGTGCGCCGGTGGCCACGAATCTCGGCCTCGTCGCGCATGCCGCCCAGCGCCATGCGCACGTACTTGCGTCCGGTCGCCTTGGCGATCGATTGGCCCAGCGAGGTCTTGCCCACGCCGGGTGGCCCGACCAGGCACAGAATGGGGGCCTTGACCTTGTCCACGCGCTGCTGCACTGCCAGGTACTCCAGGATCCGGTCCTTCACCTTGTCCAGGCCGTAATGGTCTTCGTTCAGAACGGTTTCGGCGTTGGCCAGGTTGTGCTTGATCTTGGTCTTGCCCGCCCAGGGCAGTCCGGTGAGCACATCGATGTAGTTGCGTATCACCGTGGCCTCGGCGGACATGGGCGACATCAGCTTGAGCTTCTTGAGCTCGCCTTCTGCTTTTTTCAGGGCGTCCCTGGGCATCTTGGCCGCCTTGATCTTTTTCTCGATCTCATCGATATCGGCGCCGTCTTCCCCCTCGCCCAGCTCTTTCTGGATGGCCTTGACCTGCTCGTTCAAATAAAAATCACGCTGGTTTTTTTCCATTTGCCGCTTGACACGGCCGCGGATCTTCTTGTCCACATTGAGGATGTCCACCTCACGGTCGATCTGGGCAAACAGGTTTTCCAGGCGATCGCGCACGCTGGCGAGGTCGAGCACAGCCTGTTTGCTTTCCAGTTTGAGCGGCAAATGGGCGGCTATGGTGTCGGCCAGGCGACCCGGGTCATCAATGCTGGAGATCGAGGTCAGGATTTCGGGCGGAATTTTCTTGTTGAGCTTGACATATTGGTCGAACTGCTGCATCACGGCGCGGCGCAAGGCTTCAATCTCACTGCCCTGGGCCTTGGTCTTGGCCTCTGGCTCGATGGCCAACTCGACTGGCGTCACGGTGGCAGTGAAGTGCATTTCTCCATCTTCTATGTGATTCACCACGGCGCGCTGCTGGCCTTCAACCAGCACCTTGACCGTACCGTCGGGCAGCTTGAGCATCTGCAAAATGGTGGAGATACAGCCCATGTCGAACATGTCCGAGACGACAGGGTCGTCTTTGGCAGCTGCTTTTTGCGCCACCAGCATGATGCGGCGCTCCGCGCCCATGGCGGACTCGAGCGCCTTGATGCTCTTGGGGCGCCCCACAAAAAGCGGGATCACCATGTGCGGGAAAACGACCACATCACGCAAGGGCAACAAGGGCAGATCCACGGGGATGGCGGGCAAGGATGGATGGCCAGACATAAAAATCCTTCTGTTACCGATATGACATTAAATTGATTGGCGTGCTGAATTCACAGCGCGCCATCGTCCCATGGTCACTTCGATCAAGCTTTCTTGGCGACTTCGCGGTAAACCAGCAATGGCGCCTTGTTTTCCTCGATCGTTGACTCGTCCAGAACCACCTTTTCGACGTTGGACACATTGGGTAGATCGAACATGGTGTCGATCAGTGCCAATTCAAGGATGGAGCGCAAGCCGCGGGCACCGGTTTTTCTGGCCAGGGCCTTTTTGGCAATGGCTTTCAGCGCGCTGGGGCGGATCTCGAGCTCGACTCCTTCCATGGCCAGCAATTTAGCATATTGTTTCACAAGCGCATTTTTCGGCTCGGTCAAAATTTGCACCAGCGTTTCTTCGCTGAGTTCCCCCAAGGTGGCCACCACCGGCATACGACCGACCAGTTCGGGAATGAGCCCGAACTTGATCAGGTCCTCGGGCTCAACCTCCTTGAAAACCTCGGTAAGGTTCCGGTTTTGCTTGCTTTTCACCGCCGCCCCAAACCCGATGCCAGACGACTCGGTGCGGTTGTCGATGACTTTCTCCAGGCCGGAGAAGGCGCCGCCGCAGATAAACAGGATGTTGGTGGTGTTGACCTGAACAAAATCCTGGTTGGGGTGTTTGCGCCCCCCTTGCGGCGGCACACTGGCCATGGTGCCTTCGATCAGCTTCAGTAGCGCCTGTTGCACCCCCTCACCTGAGACATCGCGGGTGATGGACGGGTTGTCGGACTTGCGTGAAATCTTGTCAATCTCATCAATATACACAATGCCGCGCTGCGCCCGTTCGACCTCGTAGTTGCAGCTTTGCAGCAGCTTGAGCACGATGTTCTCGACGTCCTCGCCGACATAACCCGCCTCGGTCAGTGTGGTGGCGTCGGCCATCACAAAAGGCACATCAAGCATGCGAGCCAGGGTCTGGGCCAATAGTGTCTTGCCGGAGCCCGTCGGGCCAATCAACAGGATATTGCTCTTGGACAGCTCGACATCGTCCTTGCTTGATTTTTCCTGGTGCCGCAGGCGCTTGTAATGGTTGTACACCGCCACTGCAAGGATCCGTTTGGCGGCCTCCTGGCCAATCACATAGTTGTCCAGGTTGGCCTTGATTTCTGCCGGTGTCGGCAGATCTGTTTTCTCGGGCGTCTCGGTCGTTGCCGGCAATTCGTCACGAATGATCTCATTGCACAGTTCGATGCACTCGTCGCAAACAAAGACCGACGGACCCGCAATCAGTTTTTTGACCTCGTGCTGGCTCTTGCCGCAAAACGAGCAGTAAAGGGTTTTCTCTCCGGAAGAGCCTTTGGCCATGAGCTTATGCCCTCTTGGTGATAACCTGGTCGATCAGACCATATTCCTGGGTTTCCTGCGCCGTCATGTAGTAGTCACGCTCGGTGTCACGCTCAATGCGCTCCAACGGTTGACCCGTGCGCTCTGCCAGGATCCTGTTGAGTTGCTCTCGTGTTTTCAGAATTTCGCGGGCCTGAATCTCAATTTCAGTGGCCTGGCCCTGGCTGCCACCCGAAGGCTGGTGAATCATGATCTTCGAGTTGGGCAGGGAAAAGCGTTTGCCCTTGGCACCCGCAGCCAGCAGGAACGCACCCATGCTGGCAGCCATGCCGGTGCAAAGGGTGGACACCTCGGGCTTGATGAAATTCATGGTGTCATAGATCGCCATGCCCGCGCTGACCGACCCGCCGGGGGAATTGATGTAGAAGGAAATGTCCTTGTCCGGATTTTCGCTTTCCAGAAACAACAACTGCGCCACCACCAGGTTGGCCACATAGTCGTTGACCGGACCCACCAGGAAGATCACACGTTCCTTGAGCAAACGGGAATAGATGTCGTACGACCGTTCGCCGCGGCCCGACTGCTCAATCACCATGGGCACCATGCCCAGACCCTGTGTATCCATTGCACTCATTTCAAACTTCATCATGACTCCAAAAATTTGATGCTAATGTAGCTAAAAAACATAGCCCACAAGCAAATGGGGCTTGAATGCCAGACTTAAAGCCTGGCACAAGCCCCATGCCGCACTTTAAAAACGTCAAGCGTCTCAGCTCTGTGCCATCAACTCGTCAAAGCTGACCGCCTTTTCGCTGACCTTGGCTTTTGACATCACGAACTCGGTCACATTGTTTTCCAGAACGATGGCCTCCACCTCGGCCAGGCGGTTGTTGTCGCTGAAATACCAGCGCTCGACCTCGCTCGGCTTCTCATAACTGGCGGCAAGTTCCTGAATGTGGGCCTTGAGTTGGTCCATGGTGGCCTGCAAATTGTTGGCACGCACCAGTTCCGCCACCACCAGGCCCAGGCGCACACGGCGCTCAGCCTGCGGGCGAAACACATCCTCGGGAATGCTCACCTTGTCAGCGTCCTTGATACCGCGCTTCTTCAGGTCGGCACGAGCGCCTTCGAGCAGGCGCTGCATTTCAGCCTGAACGCTGGCGTTGGGCAAATCCAGCTCGGCCTTGGCTACCAGGGCATCCATCACGGCCGTCTTGTTGCGCGCCAACAGCCGGAATTTGACTTCGCGGTCCAGGTTTTTCTTGATGTCGGCACGCAGACCGTCAACAGAAGCGTCTTCAATGCCCAGAGACTTGGCCAGCGCCTCGTTCACTTCAGGCAAATGGGCAGCCTCGATCTTCTTGACCGTCACCATGAAATCAGCTGTCTTGCCGGCCACATCCTTGCCATGGTAATCCGCCGGGAAAGCCAGCGGGAACGTCTTGCTTTCACCGGTTTTCATGCCGCGCGAAGCTTCTTCAAACTCCTTGAGCATCTGACCGTCGCCCAGAATGAACTGGAAGTCTTCGGCCTTGCCGCCCTCAAAGGGCTCACCATCGATCTTGCCTTCGAAGTCTACGGTGAGGCGGTCGCCGTCCTGGGCTGCCGCATCGTGCGAACGCTGCGAGAAGGTGCGGCGCTGCTTGCGCAGGATGTCAACGGTCTTGTCGATGGCTGCATCGGACACTTCGGTCGTGACTTTTTCCACTTCTGCCGTGGTCAGATCGCCAATCTTGACTTCCGGATAGACCTCAAAGACGGCCTCAAAATTCAGCTCGCCTTCAGGGGCGCCCTCTTTTTCACTGATTTTGGGCTGACCCGCGACGCGCAACTTGGCTTCACTGGCGGCATTGGCAAAGGCCTCTCCCACTTTGTCATTCATGACTTCGTACTGCACGTTGTAGCCATAACGCTGCGCCACCACGTTCATCGGTACTTTGCCCGGACGGAAACCGTCCATCTTCACGGTGCGGGCCAGCTTTTTCAGACGCGCCGTCACTTCGGATTGAATCGACGCAACAGGCATGCTCAAAAGCATCTTGCGCTCTAACTTTTCAAGGGTTTCAACAACGACTGCCATGGTGTTACTCCAAATTACACAAAATAAAAGACAGTGCACGGCTGCAGCACAACCGTGCCCTGTCAAGCAAATTCTCTTCGTGGTGCGCGGGGCGGGACTCGAACCCGCACACTGTTGCCAGCGTCAGGACCTAAACCTGGTGCGTCTACCAATTTCGCCACCCGCGCAAACTGAACGGGGCGGTGGTTAAAACCACCCCTATGAATAGGTCAACTCAAGATTTTAACTCGCGCAGCCGCCATAAATGCCCGGACCCGCAACAAGTCAGTCAACGGCTGGTTGGCGAGACCCTGAACCACGCCGCATACATTGCCGGCAAGGCCAGCAACGTCAACACGGTGGCCACAACCAGGCCACCCATGATGGCCACGGCCATCGGCCCCCAAAAGACAGAGCGCGACAGCGGGATCATGGCCAGCACCGCGGCCGCAGCCGTCAGGACGATCGGGCGCAAGCGGCGCACAGCCGCACCCACGATCGCGTCCCAAGCCAGCACCCCCTGCGCGCGATCCTGCTCGATCTGGTCAATCAGGATCACCGAGTTGCGCTGGATCATTCCCATCAGCGCAATCACGCCGAGCAGCGCAACAAAACCGAACGGGCGGTTCAGCAGCAGCAGCGCCCCCGCCACCCCGGCAATGCCAAGCGGCCCGGTCAGGAACACCAGCACGGCGCGGCTGAAACTGTGCAATTGCAGCATCAGCAACGTGAAGGTGATGAACAGCATGATCGGGATGCCCACCATGATCGAGGACGAGCCCTTGGCACTTTCAGCGACGGCGCCGGCGACCGCAATGCGGACAGCACCCTGCCCGGCCTGCGCCCATTTGGCCTCCAGGATTCTCAGTTCCGGCAAGAGCTGGCTGGTCACGGTGGCACCTTGCACACCCTCCACAATGTCCGCCTGCACCGTGATCGCATAGTCGCGACCCTCGCGCCACATCACACCGGGCTCCCAGGCAAACACCGGCTTGGAAATTTGCAGCAGGGGGATCGACTGGCCCGACGCCGTGGGCAGGTAGGCATTGGCAATGTCGGTGATGGCCTTGCGTTCGTCGAGCGGCTGGCGCAACACCATTTCAATCAGCCGGTCGCCCTCACGGAACTCCCCGACCGAGGTGCCGCTCAGGATGGTTTTGGCCGCCTGCGCGATGGACTGGCTGGTGACTCCCAGCGCGCGCGCCTTGGCCTGGTCCACTTCCAGGCGCATCACCTTGATGGACTCATTCCAGTTGTCGTTGACACCCCGCGTGCTGGGGCTTTGCCGCATCACCGCCTTGACTTCATCCGCATGCTGACGGAGCAGTTGCGGGTCCGAACCCAGCACGCGGAACTGCACCGGGTATGGCACAGGCGGGCCGTTCGCCAGCAGCTTGACACGACCCCGCACCTCGGGGAACTCCTGTGCCAGCAGGGTCGGCAGCTGGTGCCGGAGCGCCTCGCGCGTCGGCAGGTCCTTGGGCAGCACAATCAGCTGCGACACATTGGTCTGCTGAAACACCTGCTCAAGCGGCAAATAGAAGCGCGGCACACCCGAGCCCACCCATTGGGTGACCGAGCTCACGCCGGGCTGTGCCAGCAGACGCGCCTCGACCCGTTTGGCCACCTCTTCCGTGGCGGCAAACGCGGTGCCCTCGGGCGACCAGAGGTCCACCATGATCTCGGGTCGACTCGAATCCGGGAAGAATTGCTGCTGTACCTTCCCCATGCCAAAAAGGCCCAGCCCGAAGAGTGCCACGGTGGCGGCAATGGTGAGCCAGCGGTGCCGGATGCAGGTGTTCAAGGTCCGGCGAAAAGCGTTGTAGAAGGGCGTGTCATACATGTCATGGGACGGCACCTGGCCAGGCAAATGTTCCTGCGCGGGCGCCTGCACGTGAGGCGGCGCCTTGAGCAGCACGGTGCCCAGATAGGGCACAAAATAGACCGACACGATCCAGCTCAGGCACAGGGCAATCACCGTCACGGCAAAAATCGCAAAGGTATATTCGCCGGTGGCGCTCTTGGCCAGGCCGATGGGCAAGAAGCCCGCCGCGGTGATCAGTGTGCCGGTGAGCATGGGCATGGCCGTGATCTCGTAGGCGAAGGTGGCGGCGCGCACCTTGTCATAACCCTCCTCCATCTTGCGCACCATCATTTCAACCGCAATGATGGCATCGTCCACCAGCAGCCCGAGCGCAATGATGAGCGAGCCCAATGAAATCTTGTGCAGGCCGATGCCCCAGTAGTTCATGGCCAGAAAGGTCATGGCCAACACCAATGGTATGGTGATGCCGACCACCAGGCCGGGGCGCATGTCGAGTGTCCAGCGCCGCCACAGCGGCTGATGGCCGGGTTTCTTGTGCAGGCCAAGACTGATGAAACTGACCGCCAGCACAATCGCCACCGCCTCGACCAAAACCATGACAAACTCGTTGACCGAGGTGGCCACCGACCTGGGCTGATCCTGGATCTGCCCCAGCGTGACCCCCAGCGGCAGGGTTTCCTGAATCTGCCGGGTGGCTGTGCCCAGGGCTTTTCCCAGCGCGATGATGTCTCCGCCCCGGGTCATGGAAACTCCCAGCGCAATCACCTCCTGGCCCTGAAATCGCACCTTCACTGTCGGTGGGTCGACAGCATGGCGCTTGATGTCGGCAATGTCGCCGAGTCGCAGCTGCCTGTCCCCGGCGCGAATTGGCATGGCATGCAGATCTGCCAGCGCATTGAACTGGCCGGCCACCCGCACCTGCACCACGTCCTGCGGTGTCTGTACCGTCCCTGCAGAAGCCACCGCGTTTTGCTGGTTCAACTGGGCCAGCACCACACTCATGTTCAGGCCCAGTTGGGCCAGGCGCTTCTGCGAGATTTCAATGTAGAGCTTTTCTTCCTGAACACCAAACAATTCCACCTTGGCCACATCGGGCACGCGCAGCAATTGCTGGCGCACCTCGTCGGCAAAGTCCCGGGTCTCGGTATTGCTGAAGCCTGGCGCCTGCAACGCATAGATCACGCCGTAGACATCCCCAAAATCGTCGTTGAAAAATGGCCCCGCGACGCCCTGGGGCAGGCTGCCGCGCATGTCGCCAATTTTTTTGCGCACCTGATACCAGACGTTGGCCACCTCCTGGCCGCGGGCATGATCCTTGATCTGAAAAATGATCTGCGACTCACCCGGCTTGGAATAACTGCGGATGACATCGGCGTAGGGCACATCCTGCAGCGTTCGCTCCAGCTTGTCAGTGACCTGCTCGGCCATCTGCTGGGTGGTTGCGCCGGGCCAGTAAGCCCGGACCACCATGGCCCGAAAGGTAAACGGCGGGTCCTCGTCCTGGCCCAACTGAAAGTAGCTGGCGGCGCCGAGCACCATCAGCACGATCATCAGGAAGCGCGTCAGCGGCGCATGCTCAATGGCCCAGCGGGACAGGTTAAATCCCTTCTCCGGGTGCAGATGGAGGTCGCTCATGGCGCACCGTTTGCTCTATAAATCATGACTTTCTGGCCTGGTGCCAGCACATGCACGCCGGCCACCACCACCTGCATGCCCGGCTGCAAGCCGCCAGTCACCACCACATCGTTGCCATCGGCGGTGGCGACTTGCACCACTTGCGATTTCACTGTCATGCTGGTGTTGTCGAGCACCCACACCGCCGTCGTCTGCCCCTCCTGGCGCAAGGCGCTGGTCGGCAACTTGATCACCGCCAGACCCGGCAGCCGCAGCGCCGTCGGCCAGACCGAGACGGTGCTGCCCAATGGCAGCGCATCCTTCGTTTGCACAGCGACCTTCACCGCGAAGGTGCGCGTGGCAGGGTCGGCGCTGGCAGCCACTTCACGAACCAGTCCCTTGAGCGCGCCCGGCATCGACCAGCGGCGGACCTGGACTTCAGTGCCCAGCCTGATACTGGCCACCTTGTCCTCCGGCACCGAAAAAACAACGTCGCGGACCCCGTCCTGCGCGACTTGCACCACCGGTGCGCCCGCTGCCACCACCTGGCCGCGCTCAGCCAGCACGGCCGTCACCACGCCCGCCACATCCGCATGCAGACTGGCGTAAGTGGCCTGATTGCCCTGCACCGACAACTGGGCCTGGGCCTGCTCGAGCTGGGCCCGGGCGGCCTGGACCACCGCATCACGACGCTCCAGTTCGGCCCCGCTGATGAAATCCTTGTCTTTCAGGGCTTGGTAACGCTTGAAATCTGCCACGGCAAGCGCATGGTTGGTGCGTGCGGCAGCAAGTTGCGCGCGGGCTGCGTCAGCCGCCAGCTTGAGATCCTGCGGGTCCAACCGGGCAAGCAACTGCCCGGCCCTCACATGCTCACCGGGCTCAACCGGTCGGTCCAGCAGTTTGCCACCCACCCGAAAACCAAGGCGCAACTCGACGCGGGCGCGCACCTCGCCCGCATATTCAAGCGCGCTTTCCGGGGCTTGTGTGCCCACGGTGATCACCTTGACCGAACGAATGGGCTCCGCCGATGGTGCCGGCCTGGAACAAGCCATCAAGGCACCTACCGAGACGAGCACCCACCCCCATTTAAAAGTTGCCTTGATACGCATGTTCATTTGTCCGTTGTTTGGGAAGCCCGACGCCTGTGACCTCCAGATTGGTGCAATATTTTATTGACCAATTGGTTATTAAAATAATACCTGCCAAAAACATGTTGTTTTGTAGCCCATCAAGGCCGCACCGCTCGCAAAAATTCGCCTGTCAAAACCCTACAATGCGCCAACTATGTCCGACCTGACCCCCATCGATCAAATTACTGAACGGGTGGATCGTTTGTTGCTGCGTTACGACGAGCTCAAGCGCACCAACGCCCTGCTCTACCAGGAAATTGCGTCACTGGCCCAGGAACGCGACTCGCTCAAATCGCGTTTGAGCGCCGCGCGGGCACGTGTGGACGTCCTGCTGGCCCGCCTGCCCGAGGCCAGCGCAAGCCCTGCCACGGCGCACAAAGGTTCCCTATGAAACAGCTTGAGGTCAATATCATGGGCCAGAGCTACATGCTCGGCTGTCCGGAAGGTGGTGAAGCCCGGCTGTTGAATGTGGTGGCCAGGGTCGATGATGCCATGTGCAAGATTCGCGAAGCCGGCAAGGTGCGCTCACGCGACCGGATTGCCGTGCTGGCTGCCCTCAACCTCGCCTTCGACACGCCCGAGCAAGCGGGCGCAGGCACGCCGGACGCCCCGGCGGCCAGCCCGTCGCAAAGCGGCGAGGCGGCGAAGCTGAAACAACTGTTGCAGCGGCTCGATACCGCCCTGAGCAGCGATGACAACCTGATTTGAGGACCGCCCGGCGCACTCAATCCTTGAATTCCGGGGCCCTTTTTCCCATGTTGGCCATCATGGCTTCCTGCAGGTCATTGCTGAGCAGCATGGCGGCGTTCCAGGTGGCCACGTAGTTCAGGCCGTCAGCCACCGAATGGTCACGCGCATAGGTGACCATTTCTTTCACTCCCCTGATGCACAGCGGCGACTTGGCGGCAATGCTTGCCGCCAGCTCCCGCACCCCGTTTTGCAGCGCTTCGCGCGAGTCGAACACGCGGTTCACCAGCCTCATTTGCAGCGCCTCGGCCGCATCGAACTTGCGCCCGGTGTAGGCCAGCTCGCGCGCCATGCCTTCGCCGATCAGCCTGGGCAAACGCTGCAAGGTGCCGACGTCGGCGGTCATGCCGATGTCGATCTCCTTGATGCTGAAGGTGGCATCGGCCGAGCAGTAGCGCATGTCGGCGCAACAGATCAGGTCGATGCCGCCGCCGATGCAGGCACCATGAATGGCGGCCAGCACCGGCTTGCGGCAGCGCTCCAGACTGGTCAGGGTGTCTTGCAGGTCGAGGATGACCTGGCGCAGGTTTTCGCGGGTGCGGGCCTCGCAGTCGTTCTGGATCTGGTCGCCCATGCCCATCATCATCTGCAGGTCGATGCCCGAGGTGAACAGCTTGCCCTCACCTTCCAGAATCGCCACACGCGCCTCAACGGTGGCATCCACCCACTTGAAGGCCTTGCGAATCTCGTGCCACATGGCCAGGTTCATGGCATTGGCCTTGCCGGGGCGGTTCAGGCGGATGGTGGCGACGTGGTCCTGCAAACTCACGCTCAAGGTTTCATAGGTCGCGACGCTGTTTTTCCCGGGGCTGTCAGCGCCGTTCCGGGTCACGCAAGCGGTCGATGACGGGTTTGGCTTTTCAACGCCAGGCGCGGGGAGCGACGCCAGCGCAACGGCCAGTTCCAGGCCCTGCTTGATGGCGCGTTTGGCATCGAGTTCGGCGGCCTCGTCGGCGCCGCCGATCAGGTGCACTTGCAGGCCGGCGGCTTGCAGGTCGGCTTGCAGTTCGCGTTGCGGCTCCTGGCCGGCGCAGATGATGACGTTGTCCACCGGCAGGGTCATGTCGCGCTCGCCCACGGTGATGTGCAAGCCGGCATCGTCAATTTTTCGGTAGGTCACGCCGGCGAGCATCTCAACATGGCGGTTTTTGAGCGAGGTGCGGTGAATCCAGCCGGTGGTTTTGCCCAGACCATCGCCCACCTTGCTGGCCTTGCGCTGCAACAGGTACACCTTGCGCGGGCTGGCTTCAATGTGCGCCGGCGTCAGGCCACCGCGCGTGCTGTAGCTGGTGTCCACGCCCCACTCGGCAAAGAATTTGGCCTGGTCCAGGCTCGGGCTGGTGCCTTCATGCAATAAAAATTCGGCGGTGTCGAAGCCAATGCCGCCGGCACCAATCAGTGCCACCGTTTTTCCCACCGGCTTTTTGTCGCGCAGCACGTCGAGGTAGCTGAGCACCTTGGGGTGGTTGATGCCGTCGATGGGCGGCGTGCGCGGCGTGACGCCGGTGGCCAGCACCACCTGCTTGAAATCGCCAGCCATCAGATCCTGCGCGCTGACGCGCGTATTGAGCCTGAGCGACACACCGGTCAACCCGATCTGCTTGCCGTAATAACGCAGCGTCTCGTAAAACTCTTCCTTGCCGGGCACCTGTTTGGCGATGTTGAACTGGCCGCCAATTTCTGACGCGGCGTCGAACAGGGTCACGTCAAAGCCGCATTGCGCCGCGGCCGTGGCAAAACTCAAGCCGGCCGGGCCGGCGCCGATCACGGCGATTTTGTCGCGGCTGGCGGCTGGGGTGATGTTGATCAGGGTTTCGTGGCAGGCGCGCGGGTTCACCAGGCAACTGGTGACCTTGCCACCAAAGGTGTGGTCGAGGCAGGCCTGGTTGCAGCCGATGCAGGTGTTGATCTCGTCGGCGCGGCCCTCGGCGGCCTTTTGCACAAACAACGGGTCGGCCAGGAACGGCCGCGCCATCGAGACCATGTCGCAGAAGCCGTCAGCCAGCAGTTGCTCGGCCACCTCGGGCGTGTTGATGCGGTTGGTGGCCACGAGCGGAATACCCACCTTGCCCTTGAGCTGCTGCGTGACCCAGGCCCAGGCGGCGCGCGGCACTTTGGTGGCAATGGTGGGGATACGCGCCTCATGCCAGCCGATGCCGGTGTTGATGATCGTGGCGCCCACGGCTTCAATGGCCTGCGCGAGCTCGATCACCTCGTCGAGCGTGGATCCGCCCTCGACCAGGTCGAGCATCGACAGGCGGTAGATGATGATGAAATTTTTGCCCACCTTCTCGCGCGTGCGGCGCACGATCTCGACCGGGAACCTGATGCGGTTGGCGTAGCTGCCACCCCATTCGTCGTCGCGCTGGTTGGTGCGCGCGGCAATGAATTCGTTGAGCAGGTAGCCCTCGCTGCCCATGATCTCGACACCGTCGTAACCCGCGCTTTGGGCCAGCGCGGCGCAGCGCACAAAATCGTCGATGGTCTGGTGCACCTCGTCCGTGGTCAAGGCGTGTGGCTTCATCGGGTTGATGGGCGCCTGCAAGGCGCTGGGAGCGACCAGATTCTCGTGATACGCGTAGCGGCCGAAGTGCAGGATTTGCATGGCGATCTTGCCGCCAGCCTGGTGCACGGCGGCGGTCACCGGTTTGTGCTTTTCGGCCTCGGCCTCGGTGGTCAGGCGCGCGCCACCGGGCACCGGGCGGCCGCGGTCGTTGGGCGCAATGCCGCCAGTGACGATCAGGCCGACACCGCCGCGCGCGCGCTCGGCGTAAAAAGCGGCCATGCGGGAAAAACCGTCCTTGATTTCTTCCAGTCCGACGTGCATCGAGCCCATGAGGACGCGGTTGGGCAGCGTGGTGAAGCCGAGGTCCAACGGTGACAGCAAATGCGGGTAGGTGCTCATGAAAAAATCCTCAAAGCGGTGGCTTGCAAATGGGTGGGTGCTTGCTATGCAACCCGTTGCACAGTTTAGGATAAGCAAAAAGATTATGCAACTGGTTGCATAGAGAGTTTTCCCCAATTAGACTCGTTGCCATGGCCTTGTCACACGCGCTCCTGACCTCCTTGCTGGAAAAATCATCCTCCGGCTACGACCTGGCGCGCCGCTTTGACAAGTCGATTGGTTTCTTCTGGCACGCCACGCACCAGCAGATTTACCGTGAACTCGGGCGCATGGAGTTGGCGGGCTGGATCGCGTCGAGCAGCGCGCCCGATGCCGGCAAGACCCGCAAACGCATCTACCGCGTGCTGCCCGCCGGACAGGCAGAACTGCTGCGCTGGGCCGCCGAGCCGTCCGCGCCCATGGATTTGCGCGACGAATTCATGGTGCGCCTGCGCGCCGACGCAGCGCTGGGCGCGCTGGGACTGGCCGCCGAACTGGAACGCCGCATTGCCCTGCATGAAGAGAAACTTGCGCTTTACCGCGAGATCGAGCAGCGCGATTTTGCCGAACCCGGCAAGCTTTCGCGCGCGGCGCGCATTCACCACATGATTCTGAAAAAAGGAATTTTGTACGAGGAAAATTCGATCGCGTGGGCGCGCGAGATGATTGAGGTGCTGTAGCAGCGGCGGAGGCGCCGCTCCTACAGCACGGCCCTTGTGATCAGCAGGCCTGTCACAACCAGCAGCCAAACCCCCAGCCACAGCAGGCGCACCCGGTTGACTTCGACGCGCTTGACCAGTTGCGCATTTTGGTCTGCCAGCGATTGAATCAGCTCGCTTGACGCCAACATCTGCTGGTGCAGGTCGGCCACAGCCACTTGTAATCCGGCGACCTGGGCCTGCAGCGCGGCAACCGAGGGCGGCTCCGACCCCATGGCATCGGCCAGCGGATTGACCGGCGGCGCCACCGAAGGTTTCTTGCCAACGTTTTGCCACAGTTTTTTGGCCCCGTTGGCCACCTTGGGCGCGTTTTCAATCACATCGCCCCAGGGCACCATTTTCAACACTGACAGCCAGCCGATCGCCATTCATTCACTCCTCAAGATAAGTCACAAGCCTAACTGAAACCACAATCCCCGATAATCCACAGATTGACCATGCTGACCAAATAGACTGGATCAAACATGCCATGGTCAGGCACTTTTTACCAAAACCGTTCTCATAACACCCCATGACACAGCCTCATCCTGTTGCTATCTCCCCTGTTGAAGACATCGTGGCCGACCTGCGCGCCGGTCGCATGGTCATCCTGGTTGACGAAGAAGACCGCGAAAACGAGGGCGACCTGGTGATGGCCGCCGAGCATGTGACGGCCGACGCGGTCAACTTCATGGCCCGTTTTGGCCGCGGCCTGATCTGCCTGACCCTGACCCGCAAGCGTTGCGAACTATTGCAACTGCCGCCCATGACAGTGCGCAATGGCGACAAGAAGGGCACGGCCTTTACCGTCTCCATTGAGGCCGCCGAGGGCGTCACTACCGGCATTTCGGCCGCTGACCGGGCCCAAACCGTTCGAGTTGCGGTGGCCCGCGACGCCAAGCCCGATGACTTGATTCAACCCGGTCACATCTTTCCCCTGCAAGCCGTCGAAGGCGGCGTTCTCATGCGCGCGGGCCATACCGAAGCCGGCTGCGACCTGGCGGCCATGGCCGGTTGCGAACCGGCCGCCATGATTTGCGAGATCATGAAAGACGACGGCACCATGGCGCGCCTGCCGGACCTGCAGCTTTTTGCCGCCGAGCACGGCCTCAAGATCGGCACCATCGCCGATTTGATTCACCACCGCAGCAGCACCGAGTCCCTGGTAGAGCACTTGGGGGAGCGGCCGATGAAGACCGCTTTTGGCGACTTCACGGCGCATGCCTTCAGGGACAAAACAGCCCATGGAGTGCATCTGGCGCTGGTCAAGGGCCAGTGGGGTGCCGGCGAGGCCGTGCTGGCGCGTGTGCACGAGCCCTTGTCGGTCCTCGACGCCCTTGAAGTGGGCCGCACCATGCACTCGTGGAGCCTGGACGCCAGCCTGGCGCGTGTGGCCTCGGAGGGCAAGGGCGTGGTGGTGTTTTTGAATTGTGGTGAAAGCGCCAACCAGTTGCTGGCCCAGTTTGACGGCACGGCCCGGGCCAGTCACGGCCCGGAGCGCGGCCGCATGGACCTGCGCACCTACGGTGTTGGCGCCCAGATCCTGCGCGAATGCGGCGTCCATAAAATGACCTTGATGGGCAACCCCCGGCGCATGCCCAGCATGACCGGCTATGGCCTGGAAATTGTCGGCTACGTGACCGCCAAAACCCCATTTTCTGAATAGAAAGTTCCCCATGCTGATCGCAAACCAGGGCGCGCTTGCTGCCACCGACCCCCGCCTGAACGGGAAAAAACTCACCATTGGCATCGTCCAGGCGCGCTTCAACGCCGACATCACCAACGCGCTGGCGCAGGCCTGCCACGGCGAACTGCTGGCTTTGGGCGTTGAGGAAAAAAATATTACCCTGGTTCAAGTCCCAGGCGCCCTGGAGGTGCCCGTGGCGCTGCAGGCCATGGCCGAGCAACTCAAGTACCACGCGCTGGTGGCCTTGGGCTGCATCATTCGCGGTGAAACCTACCACTTTGAACTGGTCGCCAACGAGTCTGGCGCCAGCGTCAGCCGGGTTGCGCTGGACTACCAGATTCCGATTGCCAACGCCATCCTCACCACCGAGGACATGGCCCAAGCCGTGGCCCGGCAAACCGACAAGGGCCGCGACGCCGCCCGCGTGGCCGTTGAAATGGCCAACCTACTGGAAGAAATTGAATGAGCGAATCTAGCCACCCCAGTCCCTCCACCCGGCCACCGCGCCAACCGCGCAAGGGGCTGACCAGCACCGGCGTGCGCAAGGCGGCAAGCAAGTCCGACCGCTCACGCGCCCGTGAATTTGCCGTGCAGGCGCTGTACCAGGTGCTGGTGGGCAAGAACGATGTCGATGCCGTCGATGCCTTCACCCGTGACCTGGCGGGTTTCAGCAAGGCCGACAGCGTGCATTTTGACGCCTTGCTACATGGCAGCGCCGAACAGGCAGCACAGTTGGACGCGCTGATCCTGCCCTTGCTTGACCGCAAGCTCGCAGAGATTTCGCCGGTTGAGCATGCGGTGATGTGGATTGGCGCCTATGAATTGCAGCACTGCCTGGACGTGCCCTGGCGCGTGGTGCTCAATGAATGTGTGGAACTGGCCAAGGAATTTGGCGGCACCGACGGCCACAAATACGTGAACGGCGTGCTCAACGGTCTGGCCCGGCAATTGCGCGAGGCCGAAGTGGCCGCCGACCAGGGCAACACACGCTAGCCTGTCCATGAGAATCTCACAGCGCGCCCAGCACATCGAGCCGTTTTATGTGATGGAGGTGGGCAAGGCCGCCAGCGCCGTGGCGGCGCAGGTGGCACAGTCAGACGCGCCCATGATCTTCCTGAACATTGGCGAACCCGACTTCACCGCCCCGCCCCTGGTGCAGGAGGCGGCCGCGCGCGCCATCCACGCCGGCTTGACCCATTACACCCCGGCCACGGGCCTGCCCGAGTTGCGCGAGCGCATCAGCGGCTGGTATCACAGCCATTTCGGGGTGACCGTGCCGGCCAGCCGCATTGTGGTCACGGCCGGCGCCTCGGCTGCACTGCAACTCGCCTGCCTGGCCCTGATGGAAACCGGCGACGAGGTGCTGATGTCCGACCCCAGCTACCCGTGCAACCGGCATTTTGTGACGGCTGCGGACGCCACGCCGGTGCTGATCCCGACGACGGCGGCAGAGCGTTTTCAGCTCAGCGCCGACAAGGTGCTCGAGGCCTGGAACCCGCGCACGCGCGGCGTGCTGATGGCTTCGCCCTCCAACCCCACCGGCACCTCGATGGCCCCGGGCGAATTGCGCCGCATTCACGAACTGGTGAGCCAGCGCGGCGGCATCACCCTGATGGACGAGATTTACCTGGGCTTGAGCCATGACGAAGCCTATGGCCAGACGGCCCTGGCGCTGGATGACCAGATCATCAGCATCAACAGCTTCAGCAAATACTTCAGCATGACCGGCTGGCGCCTGGGCTGGATGGTGATGCCCGAGCCACTGGTCCCGGTGATCGAACGGCTGGCGCAAAACCTGTTCATTTGCCCCAGCACCCTTGCCCAATACGCGGCACTGGCCTGTTTTGAGCCCGAGAGCCTGGCCGAGTTTGAGCGCCGCCGAGCCGAGTTCAAGGCGCGCCGCGACTACTTTATTCCTGCGCTCAACGCGCTCGGATTACGTGTGCCGGTGATGCCCGACGGTGCCTTTTATGCCTGGGCCGACTGCGCGGCTGCCTGTGAAAAATTGGGTGTGAGCGGCAGCTGGGACCTGGCCTTCGCGTTGATGCACCGGGCCCATGTGGCGGTGACCCCGGGTCGCGACTTCGGCCATGCCGAGACCGCGCATTTCATCCGTTTCTCCACGGCCAATTCGATGCCCCAGCTTCGCGCCGCCATCGACCGGCTCAAGGTGCTGCTGGCATGAGCACGCTGCATCCCGGCAAGGAGACCTTCGGCTGGCGGGTGCGCGTTTACTGGGAAGACACCGATGCCGGCGGCATCGTGTTTTATGCCAATTACCTGAAGTTTTTCGAGCGCTCGCGCACCGAATGGTTGCGTGCCCGAGGCATCAACCAGCAGGCCTTGAAGGAGGCCACCGGCGGCATGTTTGTGGTGGGTGAGGCGCGGGTGCGTTTTCTCAAGAGCGCCCGGCTCGACGATGAACTTCTGGTTACAACTTCGCTGCTGGATGCCGGGCGCGCCTCCATGACAATCCAGCAACAGGCCTTGTTAACGACAGCTGCCGGGCCTTTGCTGCTGTGCGAGGCCACCATCCGTGTCGGCTGGGTGAATGCCAGCACGCTGAAACCTGACAGAATTCCCGCACCCATCCTCCACGCACTCACATGAACAACGCATGAACCAAGACCTTTCCATATTTCAACTGGTGCTCAATGCCAGCCTGGTGGTGCAAGGCGTGATGCTGCTGCTGATCAGCGTGTCGATCGCCAGTTGGGCCGCCATTTTCCGCAAACTGTTCTCGCTGGGCAAGGTGAAGGCACTTAACGACAGTTTTGAGCGCGAATTCTGGTCGGGCAGCAGTCTGAACGACCTGTTTGCGGCGGCCGCCCAGAACGCCCGCAACGGCGGCCCGATGGAGCGAATTTTTGCCAGCGGCATGCGCGAATTCCAGAAATTACGCGAGCGCCACATCACGGACGCCGGCACCCTGATGGACGGCGCCCGGCGCGCCATGCGGGCCAGCTTTCAGCGCGAAATGGACGTGGTGGAAACCCATTTGTCGTTTCTGGCCTCGGTCGGCTCGGTGTCGCCCTATGTGGGCCTGTTTGGCACGGTTTGGGGCATCATGCACGCCTTTACCGGCTTGGCCGCGCTGACCCAGGTGACGCTGGCAAGCGTGGCACCCGGCATTGCCGAGGCGCTGGTGGCCACCGCCATTGGCCTGTTTGCCGCCATTCCGGCGGTTGTGGCCTACAACCGCTTTGCGCGTGACATCGACCGCATCGCGATCCGTCTGGAAACCTTCATTGAAGAGTTTTCCAACATCCTGCAGCGCAATGTGGGCGCGCAGTCCGCTTCGGGGCACTGACCGTGGCCGCCGTCGTGAGCCGCGGCCGCGGACGCCGCACCATCAACGAGATCAACATGGTGCCCTTCATCGACGTGATGCTGGTGCTGTTGATCATTTTCATGGTCACCGCGCCCCTGATTTCTCCCAGCATGATCGACCTGCCCAGTGTTGGCAAGGCGGCCGGCCAGCCCGACCAGGTGATCCAGATCGTGATCGGCAAAGACGAGGCGCTGCAGCTCAAACTCAAGGACAAGACCACGTCGCTGCGCCTGCAGGACATCACCAGCGCCGTCAGGCAGGCCCAGGGTTCGGTGGTCAACACGGCGGTGGTCATCAGCGCCGACAAGTCCGTCAAATATGAGGCCGTGGTGCGCGTCATGGACACGCTGCAGCGCGCCGGCATTGCCCGTGTCGGCCTTTCGGTGCAACTGGCACCCTGAACCATCACCATGCACGCTGCGGCTGACCGACTTGAATTTGCGCCGCCGGCCCTCCCCGGGGTCGTGCGTGCCTTGCTGCTGGCGCTGCTGGCGCATGGTCTGCTGGTGGCCGCACTGACCTGGGGCGTGCACTGGAAACGCGAGGCCCAAGTCATCACGGCAGAAGCCGAGCTCTGGGCCGCAGTCCCCGTGGAAGCCGCACCGCGCCTGCAGGAACCCTTGCCCGATCCCGTCCAGCCCGAGAAGCCCGAGCCGGTCATCGAGGCCCCGCCGCCGTCCATACCGGTGGTGGCCCCGCCCAAGGTCGATATCGCGCTTGAGCAGGAGAAACAGCGCCAGCAAAAACAACAGCAGCTTGCGCTTGAAAAGCAGCAGAAAAAACTCAAACAGGACAAGCTGCAGCAACAGAAAGCGCTGGAAGAAAAGCGCAAGGCCGAGCAGCTCAAACAGGCCCTGGCCGACAAGGCCAAACTGGCGCAAGAAAAAAAGCTGGCAGAGCAAGAAGCCCGACGCCTCGAAGCCCAGCGCGCCGAGAATTTGAAACGCATGAGCGGCCTCGCCGGTGCCAGCGGCAGCGCGACGTCCAGCGGCACCGCGCTCAAGTCGGCCGGCCCGTCCGCCAGTTATGCCGGGCGCGTGATTGCCCGCGTCAAGCCCAATATCGTGTTCACCGAAGCCATCAGCGGCAACCCGACCGCCGTGGTTGAAGTGCGCACCTCAGCCGACGGCACCATCATTTCGCGCAAACTCACGCAATCCAGCGGCGTCAGGGACTGGGACGAGGCAGTGCTGCGGGCCATTGACAAGACCGAGGTGCTGCCCCGAGATACCGATGGCCGCGTGCCTTCGCCGCTGTTGATCAGTTTCCGGCCGAAGGATTGATTTACTCGTAAACAATCTCGGCTGTGCCGGGTGCGGCCTGCGCCCACCAGCTCGCCAGCGCGGCATTGCTGGGATAAAACCTGGCCTGCTCGCCCAACTGCAATTCCGCCCGGGCGGCGCCCTCTTCACCCTGACAGTTCAAGGCAAGTCGCACGGCCAGACCGCGCCACAGGTCGCCCTGCTCGGTGACCTCTTTTTGCGCCGGAAAATCACGCAGAAGCCGGGCCATGTCCAGCTTCAAGCCCTGGGGTCCGGTCGGGGCGGACACGCGCAGGTATTTGCCAAAGCGGCAGCGCGCCTGCTCGAGGTCCCAGATTTGTGTCACCGTCAGTTGCATGCCGCCCGAAAAGCGGTCGGGCTGCTGCTTGCCCATGACAATGACCAGCTCATCGTCCCTGAGCAGGTCCTTGTGCGCGTTGATCAGCGCCTCATCGGCCCGGGCTTCGATCACGCCCGACGTGTCGTCGAGCTTGAACAGCGCCAGTTTGCCGCGCTGGCCGTTGATGACGCGAAAGTCGGTGATGATGCCCGCGAGCAACTGCGGCTCGCGCGTGTCGATCAGCTCGGCAATCGGGCGCTTGGCAAAACGCCGTACCTCGGTCACCACCTCATCGAACAAATGTCCGGACAAATAAAAGCCAACTGCAGTTTTTTCGTAGACCAGGCGTTCCTTCACGCCCCAGGGGGTGGCTTGCACCAGTTCGGGCTCTTGTGTGCTGGAGCCGTGCGCGTCGCCGTCACCCATGTCAAACAGACTGCACTGGTTGGCATTGGCCAGCGCCGCCGCGCCAAACTCGAACGCCAGATCGACGCTGGCCAGCAGGCTGGCCCGGTTGAGCGCGATGGCATCAAACGCCCCGGCCTTGATCAGCGCCTCGACCGTGCGTTTGTTGATACGACTGCGGTCGACTCTTGCACAAAAATCAAACAGGCTCCTGAACGGCCCCACCGTGTCGCCATTCGGACCCACACCCCGGCCTTCGCGGGCCGCCACGATGGCCTCGATGGCTTGCTGGCCGCTGCCCTTGATGGCGCTCAGGCCATAACGGATCAGCTTGTCCGAAATCGGCTCGAAACGGCTCACGCCACGGTTCACGTTCGGCGGCTCGAACGTCAGCCCCATCTTGAGCGCGTCTTCCAGCAGGACCTTGAGCTTGTCGGTGTCGTCCATTTCCACCGTCATGTTGGCGCAAAAGAACTCGGCCGTGTAGTGCACCTTGAGCCAGGCGGTGTGGTAGGCCAGCAGTGAATAGGCCGCGGCGTGCGACTTGTTGAAACCATAGCCGGCAAACTTCTCCATCAGGTCGAAGACTTCGTCGGCCTTGTCCTGGTTGATGTCGTTTTTCAAGGCACCGTCACGGAAGATCTGCCGGTGCCGTGCCATCTCGTCGGCGTCTTTCTTGCCCATGGCGCGGCGCAGCATGTCGGCGCCGCCGAGCGAATAACCGCCCAGGATCTGCGCGGTTTGCATCACCTGCTCCTGGTAGACCATGATGCCGTAGGTCTCCGAGAGCATATTGGCCACCAGTGGATGCGGGTACTCCACCACCTCGCGGCCATGTTTGCGCGCCACGAAGCTCGGAATCAGGTCCATGGGGCCGGGCCGGTACAGCGCGTTGAGCGCGATCAGGTCTTCCAGGCGCGTGGGTTTGGCGTCTCGCAGCATGCCCTGCATGCCGCGCGATTCAAACTGGAACACCGCCTCGGTCTTGCCGTCCTGAAACAGCTTGTAGGTGGCCTTGTCATCGAGCGGCAAGTTCTCGTAGGCAAAGTCTTCCTGGCCCGGATGGCGCTGCCGAATGAATTCGCGCGCGATCTCCAGAATCGTCAGGGTCGCCAGGCCCAAAAAGTCGAACTTGACCAGCCCCACGGACTCGACGTCGTTCTTGTCGTACTGGCTCACCGCCGAGTCGCTGCCGGGCTGCTGGTACAGCGGGCAAAAGTCGGTGAGTTTGCCCGGCGCAATCAGAACGCCGCCGGCGTGCATGCCGACATTGCGCGTCATGCCCTCCAGCTTGCGCGCCAGCTCCAGCAGCGTGCGCACGTCTTCTTCCCTGGCTTCGCGCTCGGCCAGAATCGGCTCGGCCTCCACCGCATAGACCAGCTTGTCGTCCTTCTTGCGATCGGGGGGCGGCAGTTGCAGGGTCACCGCGACGCCGGGCTTGTTGGGAATCAGCTTGCTGATGCCGTCGCAAAAGGTGTAGCTCATGTCGAGCACCCGGCCCACGTCCCGGATGGCCGCGCGCGCTGCCATGGTGCCGAAGGTGGCTATCTGGCTGACCGCGTCCTTGCCGTATTTTTCCTTCACGTAGTCAATGACCCGGTCGCGGTTGCCCTGGCAGAAGTCGATGTCGAAGTCGGGCATGGAAACCCGCTCGGGGTTCAAAAAACGCTCGAACAACAGGTTGTACTGCAGCGGGTCGAGGTCGGTGATCTTGAGGGCGTAGGCCACCAGCGAACCGGCGCCGGAGCCGCGCCCCGGGCCGACCGGGCAGCCGTTGTTTTTAGCCCAGTTGATAAAGTCACCGACAATCAAAAAGTAGCCCGGAAAGCCCATTTTTAGGATGGTGTTGAGTTCAAACTCGAGCCGCTCCACATAACGCGGCATCTCCTTTTCCCGCTGCGCGACATCGGGGTACAGATGCGCCATGCGCTCCTTGAGCCCTTCGTGCGAGGCATAACGAAAATACTCGTCCGCCCCCATCACCACGCCATTGACCGGTGGAATCGGAAAATCAGGCAATTGCGGCTTGCCCAGCACCAGACTCAGGTTGCAGCGCCGGGCGATCTCGGCACTGTTCGCAAGCGCCGAGGGCACATCGGCAAACAGGGCCTGCATCTCGGCGCCGGTCTTGAAATACTGGTCACGCGTGAAACGCCGCACCCGGCGCGGATTGGCGAGCATTTCACCCTCGGCAATACACACCCTTGCCTCGTGCGCCTCGAAGTCTGCCGGGGCCTGAAATTGAACCGGGTGTGTTGCCACCACCGGCAGGCCCGAGCGCAACGCCAATTGCACCGCCGACCTCACCTGCAGTTCGTCTTCCGGGCGACCTGCGCGCTGCAGTTCCAGGTAAAAGCGGTGCGTGAAAACTCCCGCCAACTGCAGCGCGGCGTCCAGGGCACGGGTTTCGTCGCCTTGCAACAGTGCCTGACCCACCGGGCCTGCCTGTGCGCCTGACAGGCAGATGAGCCCGCCATTGAGCTCCTTTAGCCAGGCCAGGCCCACGGTGGCCTGCACCTTGCCGCCGTTTTGCGTCCAGGCGCGCGCCAGCAGTTCGGACAGATTCAGGTAGCCGGCGTGGCTTTGCACCAGCAACAGCACGCGCGAGAGTTGCCCGAGTTCCTTGCCCAGCCCCTCCAGCCAAACCTCGGCGCCGATGATGGGCTTGACCCCGCGCTTGCGTGCTTCCTTGTAGAACTTGATCGCCCCGAACAGATTGCTCAGGTCGGTGATGGCCAGCGCCGGTTGACCGTCCGCGGCAGCGGCCTTGACCACCTCGTCGATGCGGGTCGTGCCATCGATGACCGAAAATTCAGTGTGCAGGCGTAAGTGAACAAACATGGGACTTCTAGTATGATGAATCAGGAAAATCAAACGGCAAGGATGGCGTTTGCTGCCAATACTTGGATTGTAAGAACACCCATAAGGCGACTAACGTGAAGATTCTCGTGGTTGATGATCATGCGCTCGTGCGGGAAGGGCTTTGCCAGGTGCTTCAGGGCCTGGACCCCCTGGAAACCACGCACGTGCTGCAGGCCGCCACGTGCACCCGGGCGCTGGAGCTGGCCCATTTCAATCCAGACCTGGATCTTGTGTTGTTAGACTACCTGCTACCTGACATGAATGGCCTGGCCGGCCTGGAAATCTTTGGCCAAAGACACCCTGAGCTACCCGTCGTTATTTTGTCAGGCTCGGCCAACCCGACGGTGGTTCAGCAAGCCATGGAACTCGGAGCGGCTGGTTTTGTCACCAAGTCGAGCTTGAGCGACACCCTGCTCAACACACTGCGGCGGATATTGGCCGGGGAACTTTTTCAGCCCGCCGACTTCAGCCCCCTGAGCCAACCGGTCGCTGGGTTGCAGAGCAAATTAACCACACCGCCCGTGCTCAGCCCGCGGCAGCAAGATGTGCTTCTTCTTCTCATCAATGGTCTGACCAACCGGCAGATTTGCGAGAGACTGTCGCTGGGTTCGGAAACCGTGAAATTCCATGTCAGTAATATTTTGCGCATCTTTGGTGCCAGCACCCGAACCCAGGCCGCGCTGGAGGCCAAGCGCTGGGGTTATGACCCGGTCTCGGTACCGGAGTCACGCTGATCCATCAACAAATGACGCAGCAAGTTGCGCAATTTGGCCGGGCGCACAGGTTTGTGCAATAGCGTCAATTGCGCCAGCTGGGCCGCCTGGATAAGGGCCGGATCGGTGTCCCCACTGATGAGACAGGCCGGCACCGGATAGGTCAGTTGCTGGCGCAACTGTGCCACCACGCGTATCCCGTTCAGAGGCTCATTCAGGCGGTAGTCACTGATGATCAGGCAGGGCAACACACCTTGTCGAATCAAAATTTGAGCGCTATGCAGGTCGCTCGCCTCGGCCACCACCATGCCCCAGCTTTGCAACAAACCCACCAGTGCCTGGCGCACCATGTCATCGTCCTCAACCACCAGCACCGTCCCTTGCGGCAAGTCGGATGTTTGGGGCGTGTCAAGGACCGGCGCCAAAGCCTGGTCCCGATTGGGACCCACCCTGGGCACCTTGACGCAAAAACGCGTTCCCACACCCAAGCGCGACGAAAGCTCCAGGGGATGCGTCAACAGCCGGCAGCTCCGCTGCACAATGCTCAGACCCAGACCCATGCCCAGGCTGCGTTGCCTTGCTGGATTGTCGACCTGGTAAAACTCTTTGAAAACATCATTCTGATGTTCGGGTGCAATGCCCAGGCCACTGTCCCACACCTCGATGCTGGCCTGCGGCTTGTTGCCAGGGCAGCGGCACGCGACCAGCACCCCGCCCGTTTCGGTATAACGCAAGGCATTGCCCACCAGGTTGAGCAAAATGCGATAGAGCAGGGCCGGGTCAGTTCTAACCCAAACCGAGCAAGGCCGAATCCGCAACTTCAGGCCCCTGTCCTGGGCCAACGGCGCCAGATCACGCATGAGACGTTCGAACAACTCCATCAGGGGAAATTTTTCAAACCGGATCTGGACGGCTTTGGCCTCCAGTCGGGAAATATCGAGCAAGCCGTCGAGCAGATTTTGCATCGCGTTCACCGAGGCCTGCAGGTTGCCGACCAGTTGACGGGTCTGCCCGTCGTGCGAAAGCTGGGCCAGGCGCGCGATAAACATGCCCAGGGCATGCACCGGCTGGCGCAAATCATGGCTGGCGGCGGCCAAAAACCGCGACTTGGCCTGGGTTGCCAGTTCAGCCTCCTCCTTTTTCTCACGCAAGGCCTGAGTCACCGTGGCCACCTGGTCCTCGAGGTCCTGGCGCACGCCAGCCAGACGACCTGCCATCTGCATCAGGTTCCTCTGCAAGTCGATGAGCGGATCCCGTGGCGGCGTCAGCGCCTGCACTTCCGCAGCGGCGGCAAAATCGCCGTGCCCGATGCGCTCCACGAGATGCGACACCCGCATCAGCGGACGAATCACACCGGCACTGAGTCTGACTGCCAACACCAAGCCAAACAGCAGCCCGAGGGCGCTGATCAGACCGCCAAGCAAAAGAATTTCCCTTTGTTGCGCTGCCACGGACTCGCGTGAGAACTGCACCACCACCTGACCCAGGGGCGTGGTTTGCGCCGCGCCCGTTTGGTTCGAGTCCTCGTACAAATCGTCGTGCTTGATACCGCTTGCAAAAACCGGTTGTGTCAGCATATCGAACGAGCCCAGCGCATCGAAGCTGTGTGCCTCTTCGCTGGAAGGCGGTGGTGAAGAGGCCTCTCCCAGAGCCTTGCCAGCGCTCGCCAGGACTTGGCCCTGCGTGTCAAAAATTTCAACCCAGCGCAAGTCGGGCTCCCTTAAGGCGCCGCGCGCCAGCGCTTGCAACTGCTGCTTGTTGGCGGCGAACAAGCCGAATTCACTGGCCAGAGCCAACTGGCGTGCCACCGAACGGTTGCGCAGCTGGTAGGCCTGGGTGATGTCGTCAAAACGGGTGATCAAAAAGACCAAAGACAGCAACACGCTCAGCAGGGACACGGGCAGCAGGGCTGCCACCAGCATCCGGACCCGAATGTCCGGTGTTTTCATGGCCGCTGCTCCATGCGCCTTAACGCAAGGGTCAGGGCCTTCACATCGAATGACAAGCCCAGCACCCTGGCCACCTGCTCGTTGACGCTGATTTCAAAATCAAGGGGCTCCAGAGCCAGCTCAGGCAAGACCCGATTGGCCAGCACACCAATCGCCCACCGTCCCGCCTGTGAGCCCGCCTGGGTGGGTGTGCTGTACAAGGCCAGCATGGCACCCGCGCGCGCATAGGCGGGGGAAAAGGCGACCAGCGGGACCTTGTGACGGATCGTGGTCATCAGAATATTCTGAATGCTGTTGCTGTTGAAAACCAGCGGGTCAGCGAGCGCCAGCATCACATCGCTGTTCTCCAGGACAGACTGCAACGCCGGAAATAATGAGCTGCTGTCGTCCACACTGGCTTCCTGGAAGACCAGTCCGTTGGCGCTGGCCAGCGGTCGCAAAGCCAGTGCCCGAGTCAAAGAATCAGGCCCCCACAGAATACCCACGCGTTTTGCCTGCGGCAGCGCCAGACGAATCAGCGCCAACTGGCGTTGCAACGGCTGATCCAGGTAAAGCGCGTTGAACTGGGGAGACACCTTGCGCCCTGACTCGCGCAGGACGCGCTCAAAGCTGCTGCGTGGCACCAGCGCGCTCAACACCGGGGCCATCAGCTTAGCCCGAGCCAGGCTCGCTGCGGCCTCGGTTCCCAGCGCGACAAACGCCTGGGGATTGCGCGCCGTCACCTGCGCATTGGCAGCGGTCCATTCGTTCACGTTCATCTGCTGGACGTCAGCACGCGGCACACCGGCAAGCTCGACGCTGGTGATGAAGGCGTTCGCGGCAGCCGCATAGGCCGCGGTGCTGTCACTGCTGACAATCACCACGCGCAACTCGGCATGGGCCCCGCTCGCGATCAGCCACAGCGCCAACATGGCCAGCATTGAGCGCGACAAGGCCAGCATGTCGCCAGGCCCTAATTGTCGAGCCGCAATGTCAGGAAAGCACGCCTGCGAAACTCGAATTCCGGGGCAAAGTCGAGGTAAGGCTCACCCAGGTTTTGCACCACCAGCGCGAATTCACCGCGCCGGACACCCCAGCGCAAAGCCTTGGCCAGGCGCACATCCGTGCGTGTGAACGCCCGGTTGGTGTCGCTTGAGCCCTGAAGAGAAGTCGTTCCGCCGTCCTGATGAAGCACGGACAGTTCCAGGTCAGCCGGCAAGCTCTGTGTAAAAAACAAGGTGCTCGCCAACTTGGGAACAACAAAGTCCAGGCTCGAATCAGACCGCGGATTTGAAACGGAAATGCGCGTTCGGGCCTGGTTAAAGCCCACCTGCGCACCCTGCCAGGGCTTCCAGTTGAGTTGGTATTCAAGCCCGCGAATTGAAAAGCCTTCGCTGTTGTAAAAATCCGCGGGGGTCGACGGCAACAGGGACGATCCTGGCGGTAACGGGTAGCGCAGTCGTTCGACAAAGCCACTCACCTTTTCGTGGAACAGCCGCACATCCAGCGTGGCACCCCATTGCGGCACACTCGCGAGGTAACCCAACTCGCGTGCCACCAGGCTCTCGGGCTGGAGGTTGCCACGCGACAGAGAAGTCACCTGAAGCGGCAAATTGCCGTAGCTGTAGCGGACATTGCTGCTGGTCTCGAACACGCTGGGAGGGCGAAACGCCCGGCTGACGCCGGCACGCACGGTGTGCCCTGGCGACACATGCCAGTTGAGCATCAGGCGAGGCGCCAGGCTGAAACCAAACCGGCTGTGCTGCTCACCCATGAAGCCCGCGTTGAGCAGCCAGTCGGGTGACAGGCGCCACTCGGCGTTGGCAAACAAGCGCTTGAAGTCGGTCACCAGCGCCTCGCTGCTGTTGTACAAGGGCTCGGATGTCACCTGCTCGCGCCGCCATTCACCACCCCAGACCACCCGCAGCCCGTCACCTTTGCGAAACGTGTGCTGCAGGGTCACTGAATCGTTGACGGAATTGCCCCTTGCAGACACATCGATACTGTCATTGATACCAAGTGGAAGCAGCGAGTAGGCAAACGAATCGCGGTAATCTTCCTGCGTGCGAGACAAGAGGAGCGCCAGGTCCTCGTTCGGCCCCAGCGTGCGATGCCAGTCGATCTGCATAAACCCCGATTCATAAAAGCCGTCACGCGGTGGTGAACCCGCCTGCCCCGCAAATCCCCGCCCGGCATCGATCCCGAGCATACCAGCACGAAATTGCACCTCGTCGTCCAGAGACGCTCGCCAGTCCGAGCGAAAATTGACGCGGCGCACCTGGTTGTGCCCGTTGGATCCGGCCAGGCCATCGTCAGCGCGGCTGTCCACGCTGAGGCGAAAACCGGCCTGATCGGTGCGCCAGCCGAGTGCCGCCTGGGCATCGCGAATTCCGTTTTGGCCGGTCGAAATTTTCGCCTGCACACCTTGGGTGACCTCCGTGTGCTGCGTCACGATATTGACCACACCCAGTATGGCGCGGGCCCCATAGGCCGCCGAATTGGAACCACGCAGCACCTCGATGCGTTCAATATCTTCCAGCGCCACCGACATCAGCCCGGGCCCGACACTGCCAAAGAGGTAAGTCGAGTAAGCCGAACGTCCGTCCACCAGCACCTGCATACGCCCAGAATAGCTGTTGAAACCGCCGTGATAAGTGGCTTGGGGCAAGTCGCCCTCAAAGGCGTTGCTGGTCTGGAAACCCGGCACCAGTCGCAACAAATCGGCCACATCGCGCGCACCCGAGCGCCGGATCATGTCGCGGTCCAGAATGGTGACGGCGCCGGGTGTTTCGTCAAGGCGCTGCGGCAGCCTGGAGACCGACAGCACGATCGGCATCTCGTCAAAAAAATCATTTTCTGACATGGCATGGCCGGACTGTGCCCATGCCGCTGGTGCGCAAAGCAAGCAAAAGGCAATCAGCGCAGCCGCCCTGACTGCGCCGCTAGTTGATGTTGTTGTCATGGGGCGTATTCTGCCTTGCCGCGACCGACTAGTCGACAGCCGCAGGTGCCACCACCCGCCCGGCCTCGATGGTGATGCTGCGCAGGCATCGCTCCGCCATGGCACGGTCATGGGTGACCAGCAGCAGCGTCGTGCCCAGTTCCCGGTTCAGGTCGAACATCAGGCGCATCACCGTCTCGCCGGTGGCGAAGTCAAGGCTCCCGGTGGGCTCGTCGGCCAGCAAGACCGCCGGCTGCACCACAAACGCACGCGCCAGTGCCACCCGCTGTTGTTCGCCGCCCGAGAGCACCTTGGGGTAAGCCCGCAGGCGCTGGGCCAGGCCCACGCGGTCGAGCATCTCGGTGGCCAGCTTGCGCGCCTGGCGCCGGCCCGCGAGTTCCAGCGGCAGCATCACGTTTTCAAGCGCCGTCAAGTTGCCCAGCAACTGAAAGCTCTGAAAGACAAAACCCAGCTTCTCAGCGCGCAGGGCGGCGCGCTCGTCCTCACTCAGGGCAAACAGGTCCTGCCCGGCCAGCCGCACCGTGCCCCGGCTGGGCGTGTCCAGGCCGGCAATGATCGACAACAGGGTGCTCTTGCCCGAGCCCGAAGCACCGACAATAGCCACGGTCTCACGGGATCGCAGCGAAAAATCAATGTCCTGCAAAATCTCGAGTGTCCCGGTCGCATCGGTCACCGACTTGAAAACGTGCTCTACCGAGATAATGACATCAGACATGGATATTTCTTTGCAACAAATGAATGTGAACCGACGCCACTGTATCGCGTTGGCGGCTGTCCTTGCCAGCAGCGGGATTTGGCGCGGCGTGGCGGCCGCCACAGCACAGCCCGCGCGCCCTGCCCTGCTGGTGCTGGGCGACTCCCTGAGCGCCGAGTATGGCCTCAGGCGCGGCACGGGCTGGGTGGCACTGCTGGAGCAAAAGCTGCGGGCTGAAAATATCCTTGCCGAGGTGGTCAACGCCAGCATCAGCGGCGACACCAGTTCAGGCGGCCGCGCCCGCCTGGCGGCGCTGCTGGCGCAACACCGACCCGCGCTGGTGGTGATCGAACTGGGCGGCAACGACGCGCTGCGCGGCCTGCCGCTCGACCTCACCCGGGACAACCTGCTGGTCATGACGCGCCTGGCACAGCTAGGCGGCGCCAAGGTGGTGTTGCTGGGCATGCAGGTCCCGCCCAACTACGGGCGAGATTACGCCCAGCGTTTCTCCCGCATGTACGTTGACGTGGCCAAGGTCACCCGGGCGGCCCTGGTGCCCTTCTTTCTCAAGGGGATTGCCGATGCCCCCGACAGCATGGCCTGGTTTCAGCCTGACCGCATTCACCCCAGGGAAGAAGCCCATCCGCGCATGCTGGCCAATGTCTGGCCAGCCATCAAGAAAGGGCTGCAATGAGCCTGAGTCCCCTCAGCGCGACGGAAGTCATGGCACGGCTGGCAGACTTCGATGCCATCATTGATGCCCGCAGCGAGGACGAATACCAGGCCGACCATCTGCCAGGTGCCGTCAACTGGCCCACGCTGAACAATGCCGAGCGTATCGAGATCGGGACCCTTTACAAGCAGGTCAATCCCTTTGAAGCCAGAAAGCGGGGCGCGGCAATCGCTGCGCGCAACATTGCCGCGCACATTGAGCGGCACGTCATCGACAAGCCCCGCGAATGGCGGCCGTTGGCCTACTGCTGGCGCGGCGGGCAACGCAGCGGTTCGCTGGCGCTGATCCTGAGCCAGATCGGCTTTCGTGTGACGCTGGTGGAGGGCGGCTACAAGGCCTTTCGGGCGGCGCTGGTGCAGGACATCGTGGCGCGTGTCCCGAGCCTGTCGTTCCGGGTCGTTTGCGGCCCGACCGGCAGCGGCAAGACACGCCTGCTGCAGGCCCTGGCCGCGCAAGGGGCCCAGGTGCTGGACCTGGAGGCGGTGGCCAACCACCGCAGTTCAGTGCTCGGTGCGATGCCCGGGCTGGCGCAACCCACCCAAAAACATTTTGAAACCCTGCTCTGGGACAGATTGCGCCACTTTGATCCGGCCGTGCCCGTCTTCGTTGAAAGCGAAAGCAAGAAAGTCGGCAACTTGTCTGTGCCGGCCGCGATGATGGAGGCGATGCGCGCCAGCCCCTGCCTGAACCTGCAATTGTCTGATGAGGAGCGGGTGGCGCTGTTGCTGGAAGACTACGACCACCTGACGCGCAACGTCGCCTACTTTTGTGAACGGCTGGAAAAGCTCACCGAGCTCAAGGGGCATGAGGTCGTGAAACGCTGGCAAAGCATGGCGCGGGAAGGTGACTTTGCCACGGTGGTGATGGAGCTGCTGAGCCAGCATTACGACCCGGCCTATCTGCAATCGATGCAGCGAAATTTTGGGCAATTTGCACAGGCCGATCAGCTGACCCCGACCGACCGGTCAGCCAAGGCGATGGCCGCCCTGGCAAGCCAGTTGCTGGCTTGAGGAGACGGGGAGCCAGTCAGAGAATCAGGTGGCCGGTGTGTCTTGCGCCGCCTGGTCGGGGGCGTTTTCCTGGCCCTCAGGACCGCCCTCGCCCGCCTTGCGCTGGGCTTTTTCCTTGAGTTTCTCTTCCTTTTTCTTCTTTTTTGCCAGTTCTTTCTGACGCTTTTCGTAGCCGTAGTTAGGTGTTGCCAAGTTGTGCTTTCAAGTTAATACGTTGATTTTAGCCGCCCTGGTGATGCTGGCCGGGCTGACAGGCTGCCATCCGGCACTCAAGCGCAATGTTGCAAGGCCTGCAACAGGTCAACCTGCAGGTCGGCGGCAGACTCCAGACCCATGGAAAAGCGCACCAAAATGCCGCGCTGCAAATGGCCGGGCCAGCTGCTGCGCATGGTCTCTAGCTGGTAAGGCATCACCAGGCTCATGGGGCCGCCCCAGCTGTAGCCAATCTTGAACAACTGCAGGGCATCGCAAAAAGCATCCACCCGAGCCTGGCTGAAGTCAGGCTTGAAGATCACGCTGAACAGCCCGGCAGCCGTGCCCGGACCGTCGCCGCACACCGCCTGCCAATGCCGATGACCGGGTGACCCCGGCAGCGCCGGATGCAATACCTGGGCAAACTCGTTGCGCTGCTGGCACCAGGTCGCCAGGGCACGGGTGGTTTCGTCATGCTGCCGGTAACGCAGCACCAGACTGGGCAGCGCCCGCAGGACACCCTCGGCGTCATTGGCGCCCACGCCCAGACCGAGGCGCATGTGGCATAGCTTGAGTTGCATGTGCAGGCGTTCATCGGTGGTGATGACGCTGCCCATCAGCACATCGCCACCCCCACTGGGGTACTTGGTCAGGGCATGAATGCTGATGTCGACTGCCAGCGGTGGCAGATGCCCCGGCTGAAGGTCAAACGGCTTGAAGGCAAGGCCCGCGCCCCAGGTGTTGTCCAGGGCACAAAGAACCTTTGCCGCCCTGCAAATGCGAACCTGCTCGCAAAGATCGGGGAACTCCAGCGTGACCGAGCCCGCCGCTTCCAGCCAGACCAGTCGGGTATGCGGCGACAGTTTGGCCGCCAGATCGACGGGGTCCATCGGGTCGAAGTAACGGTGTGTGATGCCCCAATGTGCCAGCTCGCCCTCGGCCAGGGCTTTGGCGGGGCCGTAAGCATTGTCGGGAATGAGCACCTCGTCACCGCGTTTGAGCAAAGCCAGGCACACCGTCGCGATGGCTGCCAGGCCACTGGGCACCAGCAAGCACTGGGCGCCGCCCTCCAGCGTGCAAAGACGCTCTTCGAGGGTGTAGGTGGTGGGGGTGCCGTGCAGACCGTAGGTGTAGGCCGATTTGTCTTTCCAGTCAAACTGCCGCATCGCAGCCACATTGGGAAAAAAAACCGTCGAGGCTTTGAACACCCCGGGTTGCGGTGCGGCGAACCCTGAAGGCGGCAGGTAGGGGTGGTGGATCAGGGTGGTGGTGAGTTCAGCCATGGCAGAGGCAGGGAGTGTCAAACACTCCATTTTTTGATCAGATGCTCGGGACGCATGCTGTCGTAACCCTCGAAGGGTTGGTGAATCCACGGGTTGGTCGGCAAGAACTCGACCGAATAATCGGGCGTGAAATTCGACAGCGACTTGGTCCAGATCACGGCGCTGCGCAGCTCGGTGATCGGCTTGTAATTGTTCTTGAGCTGATCGATCACGGCATGCAGCGTGAGGCCGGAATCTGCCAGGTCGTCCACCAGCAGGACCTTGCCGGCAATTTCGCCCTTGGGGGTCGTGATGTAGTGGGCGATGTCAAGGTTGCCCTGCTGCGTGCCTGACCCGGCGCGATAAGAACTGGTGGACATGATGGCCAGCGGCTTGTCGAAGACACGCGACAAGATATCGCCGGGACGCATGCCGCCGCGCGCCAGGCAAAGAATGGTGTCGAATTCCCAACCGGACTGAAAAATCTTGATCGCCAGTTTTTCAATCAGGCCGTGGTACTCGTCATAACTCACATACAGGTGCTTGCCGTCTTCTGTCAACATAAATGCCCCTTAAATAATGATTGCCAACGTGGATCGGATGCCAATAAAAAAGCGGGTTCGGGATCATTCAGCCAAGAACGGATGGCGCATCATGATGGTGTGATCGCGGTCCGGGCTGGTCGAAATGATGTGCACGGGCACACCCGTGACCTGCTCGATGCGCTGCAGGTAAAGCCGTGCCGCCATGGGCAGCCTGTCGTACTGTGTGACCCCCACGGTGCTGTCGCTCCAGCCCTCCAGGGTTTCATAGATGGGCACGCAGCGTGAGATATCGTCGGCCCCCATGGGCAAAATGTCGGTGACTTCACCGTCAAGCTCGTAACCGGTGCAGAGCTTGAGCTCCTTCAAGCCGTCAAGAACATCGAGCTTGGTGATGCACAAGCCGCTCAAGCCATTGACCTGGGCCGAGCGCTTGAGCAAGGCCGCGTCAAACCAGCCGCAGCGCCGGCTGCGCCCGGTGGTGACGCCCTTTTCAGCGCCCACGGTGCTCATGTGCCAGCCCGGCGTGCCCTCGACCTCCCAGTCGAGCTCGGTCGGGAACGGGCCGCCGCCGACGCGGGTGCAATAGGCCTTGGTAATGCCCAGAATGTAGTGCAGCAGGCCGGGGCCGACACCGGCACCGGCGGCGGCGTTGCCGGCCACGCAGTTGCTGGAGGTGACAAACGGGTAGGTGCCATGATCGACATCGAGCAGCGTCCCCTGCGCGCCCTCGAACAGCAGGTTCTCACCCTTCAGATGGGCGTCATTGAGTTCGCGCGAGACGTCTGCCATCATGGGCCTGAGCAGCGCGGCATGGCGCATGGCCTCGTCATAGACCGCGTCGAACCGCACTTCGCCGTCCCTCATGTAGGGCGCCAGCGTCGGGCCGAAGTCAAAGGCTTTGGAGTCCAAAAATGTCGTCAGCACATGGTTGTGCAGGCTCAGCAGCACGCGCAATTTGCTGGCAAAACGCTCGGGGAACTTCAGGTCCTGCACACGCAGCGCGCGCCGGGCGATCTTGTCCTCATAGGCCGGGCCGATGCCGCGCCCGGTGGTGCCGATTTTTTCACTGCCACCCTGCTCGCGTGCCGCCTCTCGCGCCACGTCGAGCGCGGCATGGAAGGGAAGAATCAGCGGGCAGGCCTCGCTGATGCGAAGACGCGAGCGCACATCGACACCCACTTTTTCCAGCCCGGCAATTTCTTCAAAAAGTTTGGCGGCCGAAAGCACCACGCCATTGCCGATGTAGCACTTCACGCCGGGGCGCATGATGCCGCTCGGGATCAGGTGAAGCGCGGTCTTGACCCCGTTGATGACCAGCGTGTGGCCCGCGTTGTGGCCACCCTGGAAACGCACCACGCCCTGGGCGCTCTCGGTCAGCCAGTCCACCAGCTTGCCCTTGCCCTCGTCACCCCACTGGGTACCCACAACAACAACGTTACGTCCTTTGATAGCAGTCATTTTTTCGCTTCTCTATAGTTTCAATGCATGGCTTGAACAACCCATTGCCCTGCCGCCTCAATCAGCTCGCGGTCGCAATGGAACTCATCAACTTCACTCTCATGTCCCGGCAGCACACACACCACGATCTCGCCGCGTGCGCGCAAGGCGGCAATGGCCGCATTGAGGCTGGAATCGTCTCGCCAGGGGGCGCGAATCGCCGGCTGCAAGGCCCGTGGCGCCACCACGGCCACCAGGGCCTTCAGGTCGAGACTGAAGCCAGCCGCTGGCCGGTTGCGGCCAAATACCGCCCCCACCTCGTCGTAACGGCCACCGCGCACCAGGGCGTCGCTGGCACCGGGCGCGTACATGGCAAAACGAACGCCGGTGTAATACGCGTAACCACGCAAGTCCGCGAGGTCAAAACTGAGCTTGGCCGTCGGCAGGTGCCGCGCCAGATAACGCAGGCTTTGCAGCGCTTCACCCACAGCGGGCAAGCTCGGCAGGCATTTTTCTGCCTCGGCCAGAACGCTCTCATCGCCATACAGTTGCACCAGCGCCAGCAAGCCCTGTCGCACCGGCTGCGGCAAATCACGGGTAAGCGCAGCCAGCTCGGCACTGTCTTTGGCGGCCAGCGCCGCGTGCAAATCAGCCAGTCTTGCCGGGTTCATGGAAACACCGGAGAGCAGTGCCTTGACCAAACGGGCGTCCGCGAGGTCAATACCAGGCGCTTGCACCTTGGCAGCGCGGAGGCAGTCGAAGGCCAGTGTCAGGATTTCAATGTCGGCCTCGAGCCCCGCATGGCCGTAAATTTCCGCACCCAGCTGCAAAGGCTCGCGTGTCGCGTGGGGTGCTCCGGAGCGCGTATGCAGCACCGGGCCGCAGTAGCACAGGCGGGTGACGCCGGCGCGGTTGAGCAGGTGCGCGTCAATACGCGCGACCTGGGGTGTGCTGTCGGCGCGCAAACCCATCATGCGGCCGGAGAGCTGATCGACGAGTTTGAAAGTCTGCAGATCGAGGGCCGACCCGGCGCCCGTCAACAGGGATTCGAGGTGTTCCAGCAAAGGCGGTATGACCAGTTCATAGCCGTAGCTGCGGGCGGTATCAAGCAAGTCGCGGCGAAGTTCTTCGATGTGGCGGGCCTCGGAAGGCAGGACATCGGCAATGTGATCCGGCAGAACCCAAGCGGACATGTGATTTTTAGAGGCTGTTAAATACGCGATTTTACCGGGCAAAAGTCCGGTAATTGGTCAAGCCATCCACCAAATCAGCGCCACCCCCAGCAACAGGCTGCACAGACCAAAGAATCGCAACTGCCCATCGCTGAGCTTGAGAATCTGGAGAAAGGTCTGGCGCCAGGTGGCCGGTGACATGAACGGCATGAAGCCCTCGATCACCAGCACCAGCGCCATGGCCAGCCAAAAAGTGCTGCTGTCCAAGCCAGCCCCAGGCTTTACTTCTTGGGGCTCGCCGTCAGGCCACCGCGCATGGACTTGAAGAACTCGGAGCTAGAGGGATCGAGCACCATGACATCGTTCTTGTTGGCAAATGATGCTTTATAGGCATCAAGACTGCGGTAGAACTGGGCAAACTGGGGGTCGCGGCCAAACGCCTCGGCATACAGCCGTGCCGCCTCGGCATCACCCTCACCCTTGAACTTCTGGGCATCGCGGTAGGCATTGGAAACAGCCACCTCACGCTGGCGGTCGGCATCGGCGCGAATCTTTTCACCCTCGGCAAAACCGGTGGAACGCAGCTCGTTGGCGACACGCTTGCGCTCGGCTTCCATCCGTCGGTACACCGATTCGGTGATGGCATCCACATAGTCAACCCGGGTAATACGCACGTCGATGACGTCCACACCCCAGGGCTTGGCGCCCCGCACCTGGCTCAGGACCTCGGACTTGACGTCCTGCATGACCTCCTCGCGCTTCGCCGACAGCAGTTCCTTCACGGTGCGTTTGTTGACTTCCTCCTGGAAGGCATTTCGCACCACCCGGTTGAGCTGGCTGGCGCCGGCAGCCTCGGTGGTGCCCACGTTGCGGATGTACTCGGTTGGCTCGGAAATGCGCCAGCGCACATACCAGTCGATCACCACCCGCTGCTTCTCGGCTGTCAGCACCGGCTCGTTGTCTGTGCTGTCGAGCGTGAGCAGGCGCTTGTCAATGTAAGAGACGTTTTGAAACGGTGGTGGCAACTTGAAGTTCAAGCCCGGCTCGGTGATCACTTCCTTGATCTGGCCCAAGGCCAGCACCACGCCAAACTGGCGCTGATCCACGACAAAGAGCATCGAGCTGAGAATAGCCAGCGCAAAAAGGACGCTTGAAAAAATAAATCCTACGCGGTTCATGCCGGGCTCCTATCGGGTTTCACGGGTACGGTCACGTGCCGCGTCCCGGGCACGTGCATCCGAAATGGCAGCGGCTGCATTGGCCGGACTGGGCGTCGAAGACACAGGCAAGGCGGCGGTATCTTGCGCCACCTGGCCGGTCATTTGAATGAGTTTGTCCAGCGGCAAGTACAACAGGTTCGAGCCCTGCTTGGAGTCCACCATGATTTTTGTGACGCTGCTGTAGATTTGCTGCATGGCATCGATGTACATGCGGTCGCGAGTGACCTGGGGCGCCTTCTGGTACTCGGCGAGCACCGACTTGAAACGCTGTGAATCACCCTGGGCCTGGGCCACGATGCGGGACTTGTAGGCGTCCGCCTCTTCCTTCAGGCGGGATGCGGCGCCGACGGCACGGGGAATCACGTCATTGGCATAGGCCTGGGCCTCGTTCTTGGCGCGCTCGCGCTCCTGGCCCGCCTTGAGCACGTCGTCGAAAGCGGCTTGCACCTGCTCTGGCGGGCGCACACCCCCTTGCTGCAGGTTGATACCCACCACCTCGATGCCGACCTTGTAGCGGTCAAGAATGGTTTGCATCATGGCGCGCACGCGCGGGGCGATCTGATCACGCTCTTCTGACAGCGCGCTGTCCATCTTCATCTTGCCGACCACTTCGCGCACCGCGGTCTCGGCGGCCTGCACCACCGCATCGGCCGGGTTTTTGCTTTCAAACAAAAAGGCGCGCGCATCATTGAGCCGGTATTGCACCGCGAATTTGATCTCGACAATGTTTTCATCCTCGGTCAGCATCGCCGACTCGCGCAGCCCGGTAGCCTTGATGACCACGTCGCGCCCGACATCGACGGAGCGGATCTGGGTCACAAAAATGAGCTCGTGGCGCTGGATCGGATAAGGCAGGCGCCAATTAAAACCGGCGCCCACGGTGGCGTTGTACTTGCCAAATTGCGTGATCACCGCCTGTTGACCCTCCTGCACAATAAAGAAGCCCGTACCCAGCCAGATCAATACCGCCACGCCCGCCACCAGACCCACGCCAAGGCCCGCGCTCTTCATGTCAGGCTGAAAGCCGCCGCCGCCACCGCCGCCGCCATTGCCGCCGCCGCCACGAATGGGCGTCGCACCGCGACCGCCGCCTTTCACGTTGCCAAACAAGCCCCCCAATTTGCGGTTGAAGTCGCGCCACAACTCGTCGAGATCAGGCGGTCCCTGGTTGGCACCCCGCCTGGGGCCGGAAGGCGCCTGATTGGGAGGTGGCGCGTCCGGCGCGGGCTCCGGGGGCTGCTGCGCACCCGGCTTGTCAGCTTCATCGGTCTTGTCGTCCGAGCGTCCCCAGCGGGGATCGTTCAGATTGAACATGCCCCGTAGTCGGGACGGCAATAAAGCCAGACTCAAAGTCGGTCGTTGAAATTTCATTGCTTCACTCATGTTTATTTTGGCTCCATTGTGCCGAAGTCAGCGTCAGCCTCATGACTTGCATGGAAATCTGCCGGCAATGGCAGTGTCGCTTCGTGCGCCTGGATCTTGTCCACCAGCATCTGGCGCAAGACAGGCACGCCGTCACCGGTCTGCGCGCTGAGAAAAATCCGGGGGCTTGGCACACCAGCCAGATCGTAAACATCCTGCACCGCGCGGGGGCGCTGCGCCGGCTCGACCTGATCGAGCTTGTTGAAAACCAGAATCTGCGGAATATCGCCGGCGCCAATTTCAGACAACACGCGCTGCACCTCGGCGATCTGCTCAAGATGATTGGGGCTGGAGAAATCAACCACGTGCAAGAGCAGATCAGCGTCCACAGCTTCCTGCAAGGTGGCCTGGAACGCGCTGACCAGACCATGCGGCAAGTCACGGATAAATCCCACGGTGTCGGACAAGGAAATGACGCGCCCGAGTTCTCCCAGGTACAGCTGCCGGGTGGTGGTATCTAGCGTGGCAAAAAGCTGGTCGGCGGCATACACACGCGCCTTGACCAGGGCGTTGAAAAGCGTGGACTTGCCCGCGTTGGTGTAACCCACCAGAGAGATGTTGAAGGCATCGCGGCGCTCGCGCTGGCGGCGCTGGGTTTGCCGCTGGCGCTTCACCTTGACGAGTCGCTCCTTGATGCGCTTGATGCTGTCCGCAATCATGCGCCGGTCCAACTCGATCTGCGATTCACCCGGCCCGCCGCGCATGCCGATACCGCCGCTTTGACGCTCCAGATGAGACCAGCGCCGCACCAGGCGTGTGCTCAGATACTGCAGTCGCGCCAGTTCAACCTGCAGCTTGCCCTCGTGGCTGCGCGCGCGCTGGCCGAATATCTGGAGAATCAAAAGGGTTCGGTCATTGACCGGGAGTTCCAGATGACGTTCAAGATTGCGTTGCTGGGCCGGGCTCAGGCTCTGGTCAAAGAGCACCTCCTGCACACCCAATTGGCTGGCGAGTTGCTTGATCTCGTCGGCCTTGCCACTGCCGATAAAGAGCGCGGCGTCGGGGGCTTTGCGCTTGCAGGTCACACGCGCAACCGGCGTCAGGCCGGCGGTCTGGGCTAGCAGACCGAGTTCTTCGAGTTCGGCATCAAAGAAGGGGAGACCGAAATCAACCCCCACCAGCAGGGTGGGGGTGATGCTGCGGTCAGGCGGCTGCAGGTTGTTCACCCTCTGCGGCTGAAAAGTTCACGGCCCGACCCGGCACGATGGTCGAGATGGCGTGTTTATAGACCATTTGTGTCACGGTATTGCGCAACAGGACGACATACTGATCGAACGACTCAATCTGACCCTGCAACTTGATGCCATTGACCAAATAAATTGACACAGGAATATGCTCCCGACGCAATGCGTTCAGAAATGGATCTTGCAAGAGTTGGCCTTTGTTATTCACGATATTCTCCGTGTTCGGAAATTTAAGAAGGGAGAACGATAACACAGTGCCATGGGTGATCCAGGTGGCGCAGGCCTAATTCCTCATGAAATCCGGAGGCACCCGAAAACAAGCGCACTCAGGCGAGTTTGTCGGCAAACGGGTTGCTTGACGTCTTCATTTCGATGCGCAGCGGCGTGCCCACCAGATCGAACTCCTTGCGAAAGCGTCCCTCGAGAAAACGCTTGTAGGCATCGGTCACGTGCTCCAGCGAATTGCCATGAATCACAATGACGGGCGGATTCATGCCGCCCTGGTGGGCATAACGCAACTTTGGCCGGTACATGCCGGCGCGCTGCGGGCTTTGAAACTGCACCGCTTCCAGCAGCAGCCGCGTCAGCACCGGGGTTGACATCTTGCAGTTGGCCGCCTTGTAGGCCTGCGCAATGGACGCCCACAAGGGCCCCAGTCCCTGCCGCTTTTGCGCCGAGATGAAGTGCAGGTTGGCAAACTTCAAAAAAGGCAGGCGGGTTTCAATGGAGCGCTTGACCAGTTCGCGCTGGTAGTCGTCCACGGCGTCCCATTTGTTGACGGCCAGCACCACGGCGCGGCCATTTTCCAGGATATAGCCGGCAATATGGGCGTCCTGGTCGGTCACGCCCTGGGTCGCATCGATCAGCAACAGCACCACATGGGCCGATTCAATGGCCTGAAGGGTCTTGACCACCGAAAACTTCTCGATCGCCTCGAAGACCTTGCCGCGACGGCGCAGGCCAGCCGTGTCGATCAGTTCAAATTTCTGGCCGTTGCGCTCAAAGGGGACGGAGATCGCGTCGCGCGTGGTACCCGGCAAGTCAAAGGCCACCAGGCGCTCTTCTCCGAGCCAGACGTTGATCAGGGTGGACTTGCCCACATTGGGGCGCCCAGCCACGGCCAACTTGATGACACCGGGTTGCTCGGGTTCCTGGACCTCGTCCTCGGCCGGCTTCAAGGGCAGCAAGGCGAGGTCGAGCAACTCGCGGATGCCCTGGCCGTGGGCCGCCGAGACGGCAATCACTTCACCAAATCCCAGTTCATAGAACTCGACCAGTTGGCTGCCCGCAAGCATGCCTTCGGCCTTGTTGGCAACCATCACACAGGGCTTGCCAAGACGCCGCAGGTAGTTGGCGATGTCATGGTCCTGGGCCGAGACACCGGCGCGCGCATCGACCACGAAAATCACCACATCCGCCTCGGCCACCGCCTGGCGGGTTTGTTTGGCCATCTCCTTGTAGATCCCGGCGCTGGCGTCCGGCTCGAAGCCACCGGTGTCGATCACAATGTATTCGTGCTTGCCCAGCTTGCCGTTGCCGTAATGGCGGTCGCGCGTCAAGCCCGCGTAATCCGCAACGATGGCATCGCGCGATTTGGTCAGGCGATTGAACAAGGTCGACTTGCCAACGTTGGGTCGGCCGACCAAGGCCAGAACAGGCTTCATTCAGTGATATCCGTGAGAAAAGTCAGTTTCATTCAGGCTGGAATCCGTAGACACCGCCATTACGCGTCACCACCACCAGGGTGCCCGCCGCCACCACCGGTGTGACCTCGATCGCCGAACCATCCGTCGACAAACGGGTCAGGGGCGTGCCATCAATGCGCGACAAAAAGTGCACCAGGCCCGTGGCATCACCGATCACCACGGAGCGCCCCAGCACCAACGGCGAACTCAGGCCACGATAACGCAGGCGGTCCGATGTCCAGACAGGTTCTCCGGTGGCGCGCTGCCAGGCCAGGACCCGGCTGTCACCCTCGACGCCATAGACCTGCAGTTCATCACCCTGCAAACCCACGGCACCTGCCGCGGGCCGTTTCCAAACCAAGGTGCCACGAAGCGCGTCAACACAGCCCACGGCGGTCTGGAAAGCGCGAACACACAGCTCATTGCCCTGACGGCTGGACCCGGCCACCAGGTCCACCAGCCGCTCGATATCGTTGGTGCCCCGCGGCGCGGCCAAGGTCGCGTCCCACAGGGTGCTGCCGCTCAGGGGGTTCATGCCGAGCAGATGGCCTGACAGTCCCACGACCAAAGTATTGCCGACGGCGGTCAGGATGCCCGCCTGGCGCAACACCAGCGCCTCACCGGGACGTTGCTGCTGCCAGAGCTTGCGCCCGGTTTTGGCATCAAAGGCCGCCACACTGCGGTCGGCACCCAGCACAAAGACGCGCTCGCCAGCCACCAGTGGCGCCGTGAAGACCTGCGCGGTCAGGGCCGATCGCCAGAGCACCTGCTCGGCCTCAAGCACCACCAACTCATTGGCCCGTGTGACCACGGCGCTGAAGCGACCGTCACTGCCGACACCGGCCGCAATCGGCGCGCCGACCTGGGCACGCCATAACACGGCGCCGTTGCGCGCATCGAGCGACAGCACGGTGCCATCGGCACCCGCAAGCGCCACGGTTTGACCCGTCACTTTGGCCTGCAAAGGAAAATCCACCGGGGCAATTTTGCTCGTCCAGGCGGCGCGCACGCCCAGCAAGGCCGGGTTGGCGCCCAAATCTGCGGGTTTCAGCGAATCAGATCCACTGGCACAAGCCGACAAGGCTGCCACCAGAACCAGGCCCAGGAATCGGCGCAGGGTCGCCTCGGAACAAATATTTGCCATGATTTTTACTTCCCGGCCGCGGTGGCCACTTGATCTTGGGGTCCGGCATCCACACCCAGGGCATTCAGCTTGACTTCCACCAGACGACGGTACTCGGTGCGCGGATCAAACAGGCGGTAGGCCTTTTCATACTCGGCGACGGCCTTGGCCTTGTCACCCTGCAACATGAAGACATCGCCCTTGCGATCTGCCACCAACGCTTCAAAACTGCCCGGATAGGTCATGTTCAGCAACTTCAAAGCCTCGTCGAAATTCTTCGACTCCATCGAGATGGCGGCCAGGCGCAAGCGCGCCAGGGCCTGGTAGCCGGGGTCATAAGACTGCTCAGCCACCCAGGCCAGCGCGGATTTGGCCGCATCGGGCTTGCCCAGACTCACGTATTGCCTGGCCACCAGCAAGCCCGCCTGCTGCGCATAGGTCGTGGCGGAAAACTTGTCCTTCATGTCGCTGAAGACACGGTCCATACGTGTGGCGTCCGCCGCCAGCACGGCGCGATCCACCTCGTCATACAGCGCCGCGGCCTGCTGGGCCTGGCTGCGCTGCCAATAATGGTAAAAATTCCAGCTGGCAAAGGCGCCCATCACGACGATCAGCGCCCAGGTGATGGCATTGCCGTACTGTTTCCAGAAATGCTTGATCTGGTCAAGCTGTTCTTGTTCTTCAAGGTCTAATTGATTGGCCATAGCGGGTATTTCGTTAAGCGGCTGATTGTAGGGTGGCGGCCCAGGTCGCCACGTCGGCCAGTGAATGCAATTGCTGCGCGGCACCGGCATCGCGCAGGGGTTTCACCGTCACCTGGTGGGCCATGATTTCTTCCTGGCCAAAAATCAGGGCAAAACGCGCGCCACTGGCATCGGCCCGTTTGAATTGACTCTTCATGCTGCCCATGGCATCGCCCGTGCTGGTGTGCATCTGCACGCTGACGCCGGCGGCGCGCAAACTCTGCAGCGTTGCCAACACCAAGGGCAAGTCCTGGCGATCGGTCACGATGGCGTAGGCGTCCAGACGCGGACCCACATCGGGCAGGCCGGCCTCCCTGGCCAGTGCCAGAACCCGGTCGACACCCAGCGCCCAACCGACGGCGGGTGCGGGCTTGCCGCCCAGTTGCTCGAACAAATAATCGTAGCGCCCGCCCGCACAGACCGTGCCCTGCGAGCCCAGGCGATCGGTGGTGAACTCAAAAACCGTCAGGTTGTAATAATCCATGCCACGCACCAGGCGCGGGTTCACCGTGTAGGCCACCCCGTTGGCCTGCAAAATGCTTGTCAGTGTCTTGAAGTGCGCCAGCGATTCCACGCCCAAAAAATCTAGCAGCCGGGGCGCCGCCTCGACCAGGGGCTGCATGGCAGGGTTCTTGGTGTCCAGGATGCGCAGCGGGTTGCTCTGCAAACGCCGCCTGGCATCCTCGTCGAGCAGTTCCGCGTGTTGCTCAAGATGCGCGATCAAGGCCTTGCGGTGCTCCAGCCGCTCATGCGCCTGACCCAGGCTGTTGAGCTCCAGACGCACATCGTCAAGACCGATCTCCTGCCACAGGGCATGGGCCATCAAAATAAGCTCTGCATCGACCTCGGGCCCGGCAAAACCCAGCGCCTCCGCGCCGATCTGGTCGAATTGCCGGTAGCGGCCCTTCTGCGGGCGCTCATGGCGAAACATCGGACCCACGTAATACAGCCGTTTGCCACCGTCGTACAACAGGTTGTGCTCCAGCGCCGCGCGCACCACGCCCGCCGTGCATTCCGGGCGCAGGGTCAGCGGGTCGCCATTGAGCCGGTCCTCGAAACAATACATCTCCTTCTCGACAATGTCCGTCACCTCACCCAGGCCACGAACGAACAAGGGGGTGCGCTCGACGATCGGGGTGCGGATATTGCGGTAGGCATAACGCGCCATCAGGGCGCGCACTTTGGCCTCAAGCCACTCGACGGCCGCCGACTCTGGCGGCAAGACATCGTTCATGCCTTTGACAGCAGTCAGTTTTTCTATTTTCTGTGTTGTGGGTTCGGTCATGGCAAATCAAATCAAGGCGTGGCGGCCAGGGACGCGCCGTAACGCTTTTCAACATAGTTCTCAACAATGGCCTGGAACTCCTGGGCGATTGACTCGCCCCGCAAGGTCATTCGTTTTTCGCCATCGATGAAGACCGGCGCGGCGGGCGCCTCGCCGGTGCCTGGCAGGCTGATGCCGATGTCGGCCTGCTTGCTTTCGCCGGGACCGTTCACGATGCAACCCATCACGGCCACCTTCATCTTTTCAACGCCGGGGTATTTGGTGCGCCAGACCGGCATCTGGGCGCGCAGAAAACTTTCAATTTGCTGCGTCAACTCCTGAAACGTGGTGCTGGTGGTGCGCCCGCATCCAGGGCACGCGGTGACGCTGGGCACAAAAGAGCGCAGTTCCAGGGACTGCAGGATCTCGGCGGCAATCACGACCTCCTGGGTGCGTGACTCGCCCGGCTGCGGGGTCAGGGAGACGCGTATGGTGTCGCCAATGCCCTCTTGCAACAAAATGGACAGGGCAGCGGCTGACGCGACGGCGCCTTTGGTTCCCATGCCGGCTTCTGTGAGACCGAGGTGCAGGGCGTAATTGCTGCGCTTGGCCAATTCCCGATACACAGAGACCAGGTCCTGCACGCCGCTGACCTTGCAGGACAAGATGATCTGGTCCGGGTTCATGCCCAGGTCGACCGCCTGTTGCGCCGATTCGAGCGCCGACGTGATCAGGGCTTCGTACATCACCGGCTTGGCGCCCCAGGGCGGGTTGCGACGGCTGTTTTGGTCCATCAGATCGGCAAGCAGTTCCTGGTCCAGGCTGCCCCAGTTGACCCCGATGCGAACCGCCTTGTTCCAGCGGATGGCCGCTTCGATCATCGCGCCGAACTGGCGGTCATGCTTGTCGCCCTTGCCCACGTTGCCCGGATTGATGCGGTACTTGGACAGAGCCTGGGCGCACGCCGGGTAATCGGTCAGCAGGCGGTGCCCGTTGTAATGGAAGTCACCGATCAGCGGCACGTCGATGCCCATCCGGTCAAGTTGTTCCCGGATGGGCGCGACGGCCTGGGCCGCCTCCGGGGTGTTGACCGTCAGCCGGACCATTTCAGAGCCCGCCAAGGCAAGTTCCTTGACCTGGATGGCCGTGCCAATCACGTCTACCGTGTCGGTGTTGGTCATGGACTGAATCCGAACCGGGGCATCGCCACCGACGGTCACACAGCGATCACCCCAGACAATCTTGGCCTGACGCGAGCGGCGCTGCGCCGCGCCAGCCATGGCGATGGGCAGGTTTTCTTGCATTACTTCACCTCAAATCGAGCCACATTGGCCTTGGTCATGGCGGTCACATCCAGACGCTGTCCGCGCACGCTGACCGCCACGTCATCCGCGCGACCCAGGACCACCGACAAGGGCAGTGGACCCTGTGATCGCACCTGCTCACCGGCGCCCAGAATTTTCCGCAACTGCAATACCCCTTGGGCATCGGTGATCTCTACCCAGGACGCGCCATGGGATTCCAGCATCAGGATGGCCGCGTCCCCGCTCGACGCACCCACCGGGGCTGCCGGGCTCGTCTGGGCGACGGCGGAAGGGGCCTGGGAGCCGGGCAAATCGCTTGGCGGCGGTGCAGGTGCGGCGGCCGGCTCGGCTGCAGGCAGGGCTCGTGGCGCCTCGGTCGCGTTGACGAGTGGCACGCTGGCAGCCGCGGGGTCCGACTGTTCGCTCTCGGGCAACAAGACAAGCAGCAGGATCCCAAGCAGCAGCAAGATCACGGCCAGGCCCATCGGACTGGTCAGGCGACTTTTGAATTGCTGCCCGGAAACGGCCCCACCTGTTTTGAACGGAGTATTGAGACCGGAATCATCGGCCTTGAACCGCGGAATGCCGGTATGCGGCAACGCTGCCAGCACCGCTGTCGGGTCGGTCTTCAGCACCCGACAGACACTTGCCGCCAGGGCCCGCGTGAAGACCGAGTCGCCCAGGGCTTCATGGCGATCCGATTCAAGCGCCTCGAGTTTGCGCACGGGCACCTTGAGCATCACGGCCAACGCGGCGATGTGGAGCCCCTGGGCCTCACGCGCCTTTCTTAATAGAACGCCGGCCGTGACGGGTTTGACAGCCGCATCATCGGCCTGCTGAACTGGATCCATGGGTCAATTCTCACTCATCGAATGCGCCGCGCCGGTAGGCGGAAGCTTCTTTGGACTGCGGGAAGCGTCGTTCCAACTGGGTGGCCAACTGCAGCAAGGCAACCCGGTCGGCCATTTTGTTTTCAACCTTGATGCCCAGCCAAAGCGACTCTGCATTGGCCCAGTCACTGTTGTTCAGCCGGCGGATATAAAACTGCGCCCTCGCAAACTCGGCGTTTTGAAACAGCAGGTTCGCCAGGTTATAGCCCGTGACGGGGTTCGCGGCATCAAACTCATAAGCTTTGAGCAGGCTCTGCTCCGCCTCACGACGCTGCCCCGCCCTGATCTGGCACAGGCCCTGCGCCATGTGGGTTTTTGCGCGCTCGCCGTAGCCAGGGTTGGCCAAAGCCATCGAAAAATCGGCCAAGGCTTCGGGGTAGCGTGCCTGCTGGCATTTCAACCAGCCCAGGTTGTGCAGAATGTTGGGATCGCGCGGTCGCACGGCGAGCGCCTTCATGAAGCTTTCCTGCGCCAGCGACAACTCGTTGAGGCGCATGTAAATCAGGCCGCGCAGGCTGTAGGCATCGGCGAACTCCGGGTCGGCCGCGAGCGCGAGTTTGACCTCATCGAGCGCGATGTTGGTTTTGCCCTGCTCCAGGTAGCCCACGGCCAGTTCCACCCTGATGCGCGCCCTTTTGCGGCCGCTGGTTTCATCTGAGTCAGTCACCAGGTCAGCGCGACTGGCACTGCCCTGGGCAGAATCCGGAACATTGGCGCAGCCCGCTAAAAAGCCCGCGCAGAGCAGCGCCATGAGCGGCCACAGCAACCGCAGGCCCGGCTTGGAGAGTGACCCAAAAGCACTCATGCGCCGGCTCCCTCGGTCTGCGGTTCTGATGCCTGGCCAGTTGACAAGTGCATGTTTCTGTTGCGCTCCATGCGCACCATCACCCGGGTTCGGTCCTTGACATCACCCGCCAGTTGTCCACAGGCGGCATCAATGTCGTCACCTCGGGTCTTGCGAATGGTGGTGGTGATTCCTGCCTCACTCAAGATTTTGGCGAATGCCTGCACGCGTTCCGGTTTGGAGCGCAGCAGGCCAGAGGCCGGGAACGGGTTGAACGGGATCAGATTGAGCTTGCACCAGGCGCCCGGGTGGGCCTGGATACGCGCCACCAATTGCCGGGCACAGGCGTCAGAATCATTGACGCCATCGAGCATGCAGTATTCGAAGGTGATGAAATCACGCGGCGCATGCGCCAGATAGCGGTGGCAGGCGGCAACAAGCTGGGCCAAAGGGTACTTCAGGTTGAGCGGCACCAGGGTGTCGCGCAGCGCATCGTTGGGCGCATGCAAAGACACCGCGAGCGCCACCGGACAGTCTTGCGCCAGGCGGTCGATCATGGGCACGATGCCCGATGTGGACACGGTCACCCTGCGCCGTGACAAGCCATAGGCGTGGTCATCGAGCATCACGCGCAGCGCCGGGATCAGGGCGTTGTAGTTTTGCAGCGGTTCGCCCATGCCCATCATCACCACATTGGAGATGATGCGTTCGTCACGCTTGAGGTGCCGGCGCAAGAAATGCTCGGCAAACCACAGCTGCGCCACAATTTCAGCTGAGGTGAGGTTGCGGCTGAACCCCTGGTGGCCGGTGGAACAAAACCGGCACCCGACAGCACAACCCGCCTGGGAAGACACACACAGCGTGCCGCGGTCGGTTTCGGGAATAAAAACGGCCTCGACCGCGTTGCCACCACCAACATCAAAGAGCCACTTGATGGTGCCGTCGGCCGACATGTGCTGCGACACCACAGGCATCGCCTCGATGTGCGCGACAGACTTGAGTTTTTCACGCAGCGACTTGGCCAGATCACTCATGTCATCAAACTGACTGGCCCCTTTTTGATGAATCCAGCGAAACAGTTGGACGGCGCGAAAACGCTTTTCCCCCAACCGCTCACAAAAGGCGGCCAAGCCCTCAAGATCGAAATCAAGCAGATTAGCCGTCATGCCAGTCATTAACGGGAGTAAACGTTCATGCCGGCAAAGAAAAAAGCAATTTCCACCGCGGCCGTTTCAGCAGCATCGGAGCCGTGCACCGCGTTGGCATCGATGCTGTCGGCGAAATCAGCGCGAATGGTGCCGGCAGCCGCCTTTTTCGGATCGGTCGCGCCCATCAGGTCGCGGTGCTTCAACACCGCATTTTCGCCTTCCAGCGCCTGGATCATGACCGGACCGGACACCATGAAATCCACCAGATCCTTGAAGAACGGGCGGGCTTTGTGCACGGCGTAAAAAGCCTCTGCCTCGCCACGCGACAAATGGGCCATCCTGGCAGCCACGATTTTCAGACCCGCTGCTTCGAAACGGGCGTAAATTTGTCCGATCACGTTCTTGGCAACGGCGTCGGGTTTGATGATGGAGAGCGTGCGTTCAATAGTCATGGTTTTTCCTGATAAATATAATTCTCGACCCTTTGGTCAAAGCCTTGGATGTTAACCTGAACCTTGTCCCCTTGACCCGTTCAGGGTGTCAATCTGCCAGTTCAGCGGCCCTTGCCGACGCGCCGTCCGCCCGAGGAACCCGAACCCGCGCCGCGTTTGCTGCCCTGCTCCTGTCTTTGCCGGGTGTAACTGTCGGCGCCAATATAGCCAAAATTCGTCTTGAGCGGGTCGGGCTGCGCATTGCTTGCGGCGTTGCCACTGCCGGCATTGGGCTTGTTGCCCCGTCCGCTCTGGGCTCTGCCCGGCGGGCGACGCCCGCGCAGGGGCGGACGCGGTGAAGACTCGCGCGCCACAGCCTCACCGGCCGCTGGCACTGGCCCGTCCGAGGCGGCTGTGGCTGCAGAATTTCTGGCCTTTTGTGTGAGTGAGTTGATGTCGCCAGCGTCAAGTTCCATCCACGCGCCCCGCTTGAGCCCGCGCGGCAGCACCATGGCCCCGTATCGAATCCGTATCAGCCGGCTCACCGCGTGGCCAACCGCCTCGAACATCCGGCGCACTTCACGGTTGCGGCCTTCAGAGATGGTGACACGGTACCAGCAGTTCGCACCCTCGCCGCCACCCTCTTCGATCGAACCAAAGTTGGCGAGCCCGTCGTCGAGCTTGACGCCCTCGAGCAGGCGCTTCTTCTCCTCCTGGTTGAGCGCGCCCAACACCCGCACCGCGTATTCGCGCTCGAGGCCAAAACGCGGGTGCATCAGGTTGTTGGCCAATTCGCCTGAACTGGTGAAAAGCAGCAAACCCTCGGTGTTGAGGTCGAGGCGACCGACAGACTGCCATTTGCCCTGAAACAGCTTGGGCAGTTTGCGAAAAACAGTGGGCCGATTTTGCGGATCATCGTTGGACACGACTTCACCCGCGGGCTTGTGGTAGGCGATGACACGCGCCGGCGGTGGCTCGATCCTGAATCGGATCGGTTTGCCGTTGACCTTGACATGGTCACCAAATTGAACCCGCTGGCCAATGTGCGCGGGCTCGTTGTTCACGGTGATGCGGCCTTCCAGAATCAGCTGCTCCATCTCCAGCCTGGACCCCATGCCGGCCTGGGCCAAAACCTTGTGCAGCTTCGGCGACTCGGGTTGCGGCGGCAGCACCCGCTTGAGGGGCGCCGAGCCCTGCGCTTCCTCGGCATCAAATTCACCCGAGACCACGTCCTCGAACCGGATGGCCAGGGACTGCGGGGCGCCTGGCTCTTCATGCTTCATCTTGATTCCTTTGATTCCAAATTCGACAAGCCGTCCACGGCCAACGCGGCATTGGCATCTTCCGACCAATTCAACTCCGGCGTATCGGCCGCGGCATCGTTAGCCTGACTGGTGTCCATTACGCGACCCAGGCTGTCGAAGGCCGAGCCACTTGCGTCGAGCACCGGCAATTGGTCCAGTGAAGACAAGCCCAAGTCATCCAGAAACTGGCGCGTGGTGGCAAAAAGCGCGGGCCGACCCACCGTGTCACGGTGGCCGATTACTTCAATCCAGCCCCGGTCTTCCAGTTGTTTGATCGTCAGCGAATTGACGGTCACGCCGCGAATGTCCTCAATATCGCCCCGTGTGACGGGCTGGCGATAGGCAATGATGGCCAGCGTCTCGAGCGTCGCACGGGCGTATCGGGGCGGCTTTTCCGGATACAGGCGATCCAGGTAAGTCCGCATTTCTGCGCAGCTCTGAAAACGCCAGCCGCTGGCCAGGGACACCAGTTCCACACCGCGCTGCGACCAGTCCTGCTGCAATTCGCTCAACAGCAGGCGAATGCCGGCGAGACTGTGCACTTCTCCCAACAGAAGCTGCATGTCGCGCAGGGGCATGGGTTGTTGGGCACAAACCAAAGCGGCTTCAAGAATGCACTTGGCATCCAGCGTTTTCATGGTGTCGTCGTGTAGAAAACAAGATGCCCGGGGGCATCAAGACAAAGAATGGAAGGAGCGTAACTGTCCGAGCGTTTATCGGTGACGCGTGCGCCGCTCAAAGAAACTGGAGCAGGCGTTCATATATCCTTTTGATTGTACTTGAGACCCAGACGGGTCAGCACGTCCGAAAAATCAGGCGGCGGCGGGGCCAGAAACGACAGCGGCTGGCCGGTGACGGGGTGCGCAAAAGCGAGCTTGTAGGCATGCAGGGCTTGCCGGGGCATGCCAAGCCCCATGGCGCCACCGTACAGCGCGTCACCGAGCAAGGGGTGCTTCAGCTGCGCCATGTGCACCCTGATCTGATGGGTCCGGCCGGTGTGCAGGGTGCAGTGCACAAGACAGGCCTGCGCCGAATTGGCCAGGAGCGCAAAGTCGGTCCGGGCCGCCTTGCCCGGATGGAGGCTCACATCGACCGCGGCCATGCGCAGCCGGTTGACCGGATCACGACCTATCGCGGCATCGACCATACGCTTGACCGCGCCAGACCAGGCCCCCTGTCCGATGGCCAGGTACTGGCGTTTCACGTCCCGCGCGGCAATGGCGCGCACCAGCGCATCCATCACGGCCCGGCTGCGCGCCACAACCATCAGCCCGCTGGTGTCCTTGTCGAGGCGGTGGACGATGCCGGCGCGCGGCAGGTCGAAGGCCTGGGAGTCGTAGCCCAGCAGGCCATTCATCAAGGTGCCGGACCAATTGCCTGGCGCAGGATGGACCACCAGCCCCGCGGGCTTGTTGATCACAAGCAAATGCGCATCCACAAAAACCATCTCGAGCGCCATGCTTTCTGCCTTGAAGGCCTGGCTTTGCGGGGTGGGACGCAGCTCGATCACGCCCGCATCCGAGACCTTGACCTTGTGCGAGGGCTTGACAATTGCCCGGCCGTTGATCAGGACACTGCCGGCTTCGATGAGTTGCTGCAAATAGTTACGTGAAAACTCCGGCACCAACTCAACCAGGGCGCGATCCAATCGCATACCATGCTGGGCGGGCGCAAAAACCAGGGGCCGCTGCTCCACTTGCGGCTCCAGCATAGAAGCGCCATCGAGTTCATCCAGGGACGGTGCGCCCGATATAATCAAGTCTGTTTTTTTCAAGAAAGTCTTTCGCTATGCCTCATGCCAAATTATCTGCCGTCTGCGCCTGGATGTTGGCGGCTGGCCTTGTCTTTCTGAGCGCATGCTCCACCGCCGTCAAGGACCCCACCGCAGAATGGAGTCCCAACAAGATTTATGCCGAGGCCAAGGACGAGCTCAGCAGCGGGTCCTATGAAAAAGCCATCGAGCTACTTGAAAAACTTGAAGGTCGTGCCGCCGGAACGCCGTTGGCGCAGCAGGCGCAGCTTGACAAAGCCTACGCCCACTACAAGGCGGGTGAGCCTGTGCTGGCGATCGCCACGCTCGAGCGCTTCATCAAGTTGCATCCCGCCAGTCCGGCGCTCGACTACGCCCTGTACCTCAAGGGCATTGTGAATTTTAATGATGACCTCGGCCTGTTTTCTGCCTTGACGCGCCAGGACCTGGCCGAACGCGACCAGAAGGCCGCCAAGGACTCCTTTGAATCCTTCAAGGAGCTGGTGAACCGCTTTCCCGACTCGCGCTACGCGCCCGAGGCCAGCCAGCGCATGAATTACATCGTGAACTCGCTGGCGCAGTCGGAGGTGCACGTGGCGCGCTACTATTTTGAGCGGCGCGCCTATCTGGCTGCGATCAATCGTGCCCAGACGGCCATTACCGACTACCAGGGGGTTCCGGCCCTCGAAGAAGCCCTGTTCATCATGGTCAAGTCCTATGACGCGCTCGGCATGACGGCGCTGCGCGACGACACCCAGCGCGTGCTTGAAAAGAACTACCCGAAAACACCTTATCTGGTGCAGGGCTTCAAGTCCAAAAATGATCCGTGGTGGAAGATCTGGTAACCCCATGAAAACAAAAGCCTACCGACTCTCGGCCTCAACCGGGATTCACAAGGGAGATCGCGACTACCAGCAAGATCAGGTCATGGTGATCAGCCACCCGCGCGCCAAGGGATGCCTGCTGGCCGTGCTGGCTGATGGCATGGGCGGCCGCAGTGGTGGCCGCAAGGCATCGGACCAGGTCATGATGACCGCGCGCCAGCTCTTTGAGCGCTTCGATCCGGCCACGGACGATCCCGAGGCCATCCTGAAGCAACTGCTGAGCGAGGCGCATACGGTGATCAAGCTGATCGCCATCTCCGCGGAACAGGAGCCGCACAGCACCCTCGTTGCATTTTTGCTGAACCCTGACGGGGACTGCCACTGGATTCACGCGGGAGATTCCCGCATTTACCATTTCCAGGGCAAACAACTGGTCAAGCGCACGATGGATCACTCGTACGTTCAGCTCCTGGTCAATCGCGGAGAACTCACACCAGAGCAGGCCCAAAACCATCCAAAATCAAATATTCTGGTCGGCTGCCTGGGGTCTGAAAACGATCCCCCTGTCAGCCTGCATCACATCCAGAAGATGCGCGCAGGCGACGTCCTGATGGCCTGCAGCGATGGCATCTGGCATTACTTCACCGAAGACGAGCTCGGTAGCGTGGTGGAAGCGCTGGCACCCCGGGAAGCCTCAGAGTTTCTGATCGAAAAGGCCCGGTCCCGAGCGCATGGCTCAGGCGACAATCTCTCCCTGGTGATCGTGAAATTCGAACCCATGCCCAGCTGACCCGCCAGCATTCCATGTGCAGCCGGCTCCAGGCGCGCCGGACTCGCGTCTGGATTCAGGTCAGGGACGTGTCGACATCCCGACGCCCCAGGGCCAAAAATTCAGCTGATTGCATTTCCTGCAAACGCGACACCGTGCGGGCAAACTCATTCGCCATCAGGCCCTCGGTATACAGTCCGGTCGCAGGCACCGCCGCTGAGATGATCAGCTTGACCCGCCGGTCGTAGAGGACGTCCACAAGCCAGGTGAAACGACGCGCCTCGGATGACATGCGCGGCGCCATTTGCGGCACATTGCTCAGCAGCACCGTATGGAACTGGGTCGCAATTTCAAGGTAATCGTTTTGTGATCGCGGCCCGCCGCAGAGCGTTTTAAAGTCAAACCAGACCAGACCGCCCGCCTTGCGCAGCGCATGAATCTTGCGCGCCTCGATCTGTAAAGTCGGGTCTTCGTCCTGGGTTTCAGCCAGGCGCTCGAAAGCGTCGAGCATGGCAGCGTCAGCGACTTCACCCAGAGGGGCGTGATAGAGCGCCAGCTGAGCCAGGGTTTGCCCCCGATAGTCAGTCCCGTTGTCCACATTGATCACCTGGAGCTGGTCCTTCAACAAGGCGATGGCGGGCAAAAAACGGTCACGGTTGAGGCCATGGAGATACAGGTCATCGGGCTTGAAATTGGAAGTGGTCACGAAGCCCACGCCGTGTTCAAACAAGGCCTTCAGCAATCTGTGCAGAATCATGGCATCGGTGATGTCCGACACGTGAAACTCGTCAAAACAAATCAGGCGATACTTTTCCGAAATACGCTTGGCCAGCAGATTCAGCGGGTTGGCCGTGCCCTGCATACCGGCCAGCTCGCGGTGCACCTCGCGCATGAATTCGTGAAAATGCAAGCGTGTCTTGCGCTTCAGGGGCACGGCACTGTAAAAACAATCCATCAGGAAACTCTTGCCCCGACCGACGCCGCCGTGCATATAGACGCCGCCCGGAATGGGCGGGCGGTTGATAAGCTTCTTGAGCGCGTTGGAGCGCTGCTCCCGGTACTTTCCCCATTCACGCGAACAGGTTTCAAGCACCTGCACGGCGCGCAGCTGCGCCGGGTCCGCGCTGTATCCGCGCGCCAGCAATTCCGCCTGGTAGATTTTTCTGACTGTCACTTGGCACCGATCGTGGAAAAATTGACCACCTTGACGCGCGGATCAAGCCCTTGCAGCCATCTTCGTTCCGATTCAGAAGTTCAGGGTGCGCTTGTCGACCGCCAGCGCCGCTTCCTTGGTGGACTCGCTTAAGGAAGGATGCGCGTGACACACCCGGGCAATGTCCTCGCTGCTGGCGCGAAACTCCATGGCAAGCACACATTCGGCGATCAGCTCGCTAGCCATGGGGCCGACAATGTGCACCCCCAGAATTTCGTCCGTGGTGGCGTCAGCCAGCATCTTGACCATGCCGGTGGTGTCACCCAGGGCACGCGCGCGGCCGTTGGCCAGGAACGGGAAAGTACCCGCCTTGTAGGCCACACCATCGGCCTTAAGCTGCTGCTCGGTGCGGCCGACCCAGGCGATCTCGGGGCTGGTGTAAATCACCCAGGGGACGGTGTTGAAATTGACATGGCCGTGCTGTCCGGCAATACGCTCAGCCACCGCCACGCCCTCTTCCTCGGCCTTGTGCGCGAGCATCGGGCCACGCACCACGTCACCCACCGCCCAGACGCCGGCCAGGTTGGTCTTGCAGTCACCGTCCACCACAATGGCCCCGCGCTCGTCTAGCTTCAGGCCCACCGCTTCGGCATTCAGGCCCGTGGTGTTGGGCACCCGGCCGATCGACACGATCAGTTTGTCGACGTCGAGAGTCTGGGCTTCGCCCTTGGCGTTGGTCCAGGCCACACTCACGCCTTTTTTGCCGACCTTGATGTCGCCCACCTTGACACCGAGCTCGATCTTGAGGCCTTGTTTGACGAAGGCTTTGTGCGCTTCCTTGGCAATCTGCTGGTCAACCGCGCCCAAGAATTCTGGCAAACCCTCCAGAATGGTCACCTCGGAACCCAGACGGCGCCAGACCGAGCCCATTTCCAGGCCGATCACGCCAGAGCCAATCAGGCCCAGTTTCTTGGGCACGTCGGTCAGCGCCAGCGCGCCTTCGTTCGACAACACCATGGCTTCATCAAAAGCCGCACCCGGCAGCGCGCGGGCATTGGATCCGGTGGCCACAATGATCTGCTGACCCACCAGAGTTTCCTCAGCGGCACCAGCGACCTTGATTTCGTAACCGCCCTCAACCGCCTTCACAAACGAGGCACGACCATGGAAAAAGCTGACCTTGTTCTTTTTGAACAGGTACAGAATGCCGTCGTTGTTCTGCTTGACCACGGTGTCCTTGCGCGCCACCATCTTGGCGGCGTCCATGCTCAGGCCCTTGACCGTGATGCCATGGTCGGCAAAGTGGTGGCTGGCCTGCTCGAAATGCTCGCTCGACTGCAGCAGCGCCTTGCTCGGGATACAACCCACATTGGTGCAGGTGCCGCCCGGCGCCGGGCCGCCCTTGGCGTTTTTCCACTCGTCAACACAGGCCACGTTCTTGCCCAGTTGGGCAGCGCGAATGGCGGCAATGTAGCCACCTGGGCCGCCACCGATCACGATCACATCAAATTGTTTGCTCATTTTTTACTTTCTAACTTCCGCGACTAAGTGCCACGATGATGAATGAAATGCCCACACCAATGACTAGCGGCGTGCGTTGGGTGTCTGACGTAGCGAAGTAAAGGAGGAGGATTGGGGCCAGCCCCAATCCGGGGGACATTCGCGGAGTCAGATACCCAATGCGCGCTGCGGGTTAAAGCGAACTGGTATTCAGATATCGAACAGCAGGCGCGCCGGATCTTCCAGCGCTTCCTTCATGGCAACCAGGCCGAGCACGGCTTCGCGGCCGTCGATGATGCGGTGGTCGTAGCTCATGGCAAAGTAGTTCATGGGGCGCACCACCACCTGGCCGTTTTCCACCATAGCGCGGTCTTTGGTGGCGTGAACCCCCAGAATCGCGCTTTGCGGCGGGTTGATGATCGGGGTGGACATCATGGAGCCGAAGGTGCCGCCATTGCTGATCGAGAAGGTGCCGCCGGTCATTTCTTCCATGCCCAGTTTGCCATCACGCGCCTTGGTGCCGAATTCAGCAATTTTCTTCTCGATGTCGGCAAAGCTCATCTGGTCAGCGTTGCGCAAAATCGGCACCACCAGGCCACGGGGTGAACCCACCGCGATACCAATGTCAAAGAAGCCGTGATAGACGATGTCGGTGCCGTCCACTGACGCATTGAGCACCGGGAACTTTTTCAAGGCGTGGACTGCGGCCTTGACAAAAAAGCTCATGAAGCCCAGCTTGACGCCATGCTCTTTCTCAAAACGCTCCTGCATGCGTTTGCGCATGTCCATCACCGGCGCCATGTTGATCTCGTTGAACGTGGTCAGGATGGCGTTGGTGGATTGCGATTGCAACAGACGCTCGGCCACACGGGCACGCAAACGGCTCATGGGCACACGTTGCTCGGGGCGGCCTTCCAACGAGGCTGCCAGACTGCTGGCAGGTGCAGCCACCTGGGGCAGCAGGGGCGCGGCCGGTTTGGCAGCGGGCATGGCCGGCGCCACGGCAGCCTTGGGGGCAGCCACGGCAGCCAGCACATCACCCTTGGTGATCCGGCCGTCCTTGCCCGTGCCGGCCACAGAGCCGGCTGCCAATTGCTTGTCTGCCATCAGCTTGGCCGCGGCCGGCATGGCCACGCCGGCCATGGCGCCACCGGCTGGCGCCGCCACGACGGCCGCAGCAGTTGGCGCGGCTGCGGCTGCCATCGCCGCAAGCACGGGGGCGACGGGCGCAGAGGCACCAGCGACCGCCTCTGTATCAATACGGGCGATCAGCTGGTCGGCCGCGACTGTGGTTCCGTTGGGCTCGATGATCTCGACGATCACACCTGCGGAGGGCGCGGGAACTTCCAGCACCACCTTGTCGGTTTCCACGTCGATCAGGATTTCATCCACGGCGACAGCGTCGCCGACCTTCTTCTTCCACTGCAACAAGGTGGCTTCAGCCACGGATTCGGACAGTTGCGGAACTTTGACTTCTACGATTGCCATGACAATTCTTTCAAAAATGATCTTGAGGGTTTGGGCGGCGACACATGCGCCAGCCCAAAACGGTGGGTGTCGGGGTCTGCCCTATTTGGTCAGGACGAAACCCTTGAGCTTGCCGAAGGCGCCTTCAACCAGCGCCTTCTGCTGCTCCTGGTGCAGGTGGGAATAACCCACGGCGGGTGAGGCCGAGGCCACCCGGCCGGAGTAACCCAGCTTTTGCCCCTCAAGCATGTTCTCGTGAATGTAGTGCTGCACAAAGAACCAGGCGCCCTGGTTTTGCGGCTCGTCCTGCGTCCACACCACCTCGGTCGCATTGGGGTACTTCTTCAGTTCGGTGGCAAAGGCCTTGTGCGGGAACGGATAGAGTTGCTCGACACGAATGATCGCGACATCCTCGCTGCCCTTTTCTTCGCGCTTTTTGGCCAGGTCGTAATACACCTTGCCGGAGCAGGCCACCACGCGCTTGACCTTGTCGCCCTTGAGCGCTTTTTGATCCGGAATGATCGTCTGAAAGCCCCCCTTGGTGAATTCAGCCAAAGGAGAGGCCGCATCCTTGTGACGCAGCAAGGACTTGGGCGTGAAGATCACCAGCGGCTTGCGCAGATTACGCACCATCTGACGGCGCAGCACATGGAAGATCTGGCTGGCCGTGGTCGGCTGCACCAATTGCATGTTGGTGTCTGCCGCCAATTGCATGAAGCGCTCGACACGCGCCGAAGAGTGCTCCGGGCCCTGGCCCTCGTAGCCGTGCGGCAGCATCATGGCCAGGCCATTGACACGGCCCCACTTGACTTCGCCGGAGGCTATGAACTGGTCGATCACCACCTGGGCGCCATTGGCAAAGTCGCCAAACTGGGCTTCCCAGATCACCAGCGTGTTGGGGTCGTTGGACGCGTAGCCATACTCGAAGCCCAACACGGCCTCTTCCGACAGGATGGAGTCGATCACCACAAACGGGGCCTGGTTGTCGGCCACATTCTGCAGCGGCACATAGGTGCCCTCGTCCCACTTTTCGCGGCTTTGGTCATGAATCACCGCGTGACGGTGGGTAAAGGTGCCCCGGCCACAGTCTTCACCACTCAGGCGCACCGGGTAGCCGCTGGCCACCAGCGACGCAAACGCCATGTGCTCGCCCATGCCCCAATCCACCGGAATATCGCCCCGTCCCATGGCGGCACGGTCGTCGTAAACTTTCTTCACCAGCGGATGCGCTGTCAGGCTGCCCGGCAGGGTGGTGATCTTTTCCGCCAGGCGCTTCCATTCGCTCATGGGAATGGCGGTGTCCCCCGCGTCAGTCCACTTCTTGCCAAGGAAAGGCGACCAATCCACCGCGTACTTGCTCTTGAAGTTGGTCAAGACCGGGTCCACCGTGTGTTTGCCCGCATCCATCGCCGCACGGAAGGCCTTGAACATGTCGTCACCGAGCGTGGCACCCAGGCCCTGCGCGGCCAGTTTGTCTGCATACAGCTTGCGGGTGCCCGGGTGAGCCGCAATCTTCTTGTACATCAGCGGCTGGGTCAGCGCCGGCGTGTCCTGCTCGTTGTGGCCCAGTTTGCGGAAGCAAATGATGTCGAGCACCACGTCCTTGCGAAACTCCATGCGGTATTCCAGGGCCCACTGCATGGCCATCACCACGGCTTCAGGATCATCGCCATTGACGTGCATCACGGGCGCCTCGACGCCTTTGACGATGTCGGTGCAATACAGCGTGGAGCGGTAGTCGCGCGGGTCGGAAGTGGTGAACCCGATCTGGTTGTTGATGATCAGGTGCACCGTGCCCGCTGTGCTGTAGCCGCGGGTTTGGGCCAGGGCCAGGGTCTCCTGGTTGACACCCTGGCCGGCAAAAGCCGCGTCGCCGTGCACCAGCACCGGCAGCACCTGGCGGCCCGTCGGGTCGCCACGGCGGTCCATGCGGGCGCGCACCGAGCCCTCGACCACCGGGTTGACAATTTCAAGGTGCGACGGATTAAACGCCAGGCTCAGGTGCACCGGGCCACCGGGGGTGGTCACGTCGGAACTGAAGCCCTGGTGGTACTTGACGTCACCGGCCGGCAGATCTTCGGGCGCCGTGTGGTCAAACTCGGCAAACAAATCAGCGGGCATTTTCCCCAGGGTGTTCACCAGCACGTTCAGGCGACCGCGGTGGGCCATGCCGATCACGATTTCCTGCACCCCCAAACTGCCGGCCTGCTGAATCAGCTGGTCCATGGCGGCAATAAAACTCTCGCCACCTTCGAGCGAGAAACGCTTCTGGCCCACATACTTGGTATGCAGGAAGCGCTCCAGGCCCTCAGCGGCAGTCAGCCGCCCAAGAATATGTTTTTTCTGATCTGCCGAGAAATTGGGCTTGCTGCGCACGCTCTCGAGTTTTTGTTGCCACCAGCGCTTCTGCGTCTGGTCGGACAAATACATGTATTCCGCGCCGATCGAGCCGCAATAGGTCTCGCGCAATGCATTGAGCAAATCACGCAGCGACATGACTTCTTTGCCGAAGAAGGTGTTGCTGGTGTTGAACACAGTCTCCTGATCGGCATCGGAAAAACCATAAAAAGACGGCTCCAGCTCGGGAATCGGCTGGCGCTCGGTGCGCTTCAGGGGATCAAGGTCAGCCCAGCCGGAGCCGACATTGCGGTAAGCCGCGATCAACTGCTGGACGAAAACCCGCTTGCGCCCGAGATCAGAGTCGGCGCCCGCGGCCACCACCACTTTAGTGCCACCTTGTTTTGCACGTTCGGCAAAGGCGTTGATGACCGGCTGATGGGGGACGTCCCTGGCATTTGAGCCATCGACGGCGGGCACATGCTGGAGCGCATCAAAATAGTCACGCCAAGTATCCGGAACGCTGCCTGGATTGGCCAGGTAGTTTTCATACATCTCTTCGACGTACGGGGCGTTGCCACCAAAAAGGTAGGTGTTCGCCTGATAGGCTTGGTAAACCGTGTTGGTTTCACTCATATTTCGCTGACTTTCATTTCCCTTGAGGAAACTTTGGCTGGTTAAAGCTGATTGTTGATTAACCTCCCGCGTCACGGCTTAACCGTTTGGCGGATGCGACAGTGGCGTTGGAAGGGCCGAATGCAGACAAAGAATTGTGCCACCGAAAGGCGGCACTTTCCTTACAAACGAACAGAGACCTTGGATCAGGCCCGGGTCAGCGATTCACCAGATCCTTGATCTGTTGCAGCGCCGCCGGATCGTCCATGGTGGTCAGGTCGCCCGGATCGCGTCCCTCACACACGGCGGTAATCGCACGGCGCAGGCACTTGCCGCTGCGGGTCTTGGGCAGGACGGTGACAAAGCGCACGCGGGCGGGCCGGGCCACGGCACCCAGGTCGCGGTCCACCAGCTTCATGATTTCACCCTCCAGCTTGAGCGCGCTGGCCTCATCGGTCACCAGGCTGGCATCCTTGACCACGGCAAACGCCATCGCCACCTGACCCTTGAGTTGGTCGGCCACGCCGACCACGGCCACCTCGGCCACATTGGGGTGCGCCGAGATGCTTTCCTCGATCTCCCGGGTGCCCAGGCGGTGGCCGGCGACGTTGATCACATCATCGGTACGCCCCAGAATGAAGTAGTAGCCATCGGCATCACGCACGCCCCAATCGAAGGTGCTGTAGACCAGCTTGCCGGGCACACTCTTCCAGTAGGTGTTGACAAAGCGCTCGTCGTCGCGCCACACGGTCTGCATACAACCGGGCGGCAGCGGGCCTTCGATGGCCACCACGCCCTTTTGGTTCGGGCCTGTCAGTTCTTCACCGGTCTGGTCGTCGAGCAATTTGACGTCGTAACCGTAAACCGCCTTGCCCGGTGAGCCAAACTTGCTGACCGCTTTTTCAACGCCGTTGCACAAGGACAAAATGGGCCAACCGGTCTCGGTCTGCCAGTAGTTGTCGATGATCGGCTTGCCCAGGCCCGCGCTGATCCACTGCGCGGTGGGCTCGTCCAGCGGCTCACCCGCCAGGAACAGGGCGCGCAAACTGGACAGGTCATATTTGGACAGCAGGGCCGGGTCCTGTTTCTTGAGCACACGCACCGCCGTGGGTGCGCTGAACATCACCGTCACCTTGTATTTTTCGACCAGGCTCCACCAGATGCCGCCGTCCGGGCGGGTCGGCAGGCCCTCGTACATGATGGTGGCCATGCCAGCAATGAGCGGGCCGTAGATGATGTAACTGTGGCCCACCACCCAGCCGATGTCACTGGTTGAAAAGTAGGTTTCTCCCGGGTTGCCGGCATAGATGTGCTTCATGCTGGCAGCCAGCGCGACGCAATAACCCCCGGTGTCACGCTGCACACCCTTTGGCTTGCCGGTGGTGCCGCTGGTATAGAGCGTGTAGCTCGGGTGGGTGGCGTCGACCCACTCGCATGCCACCACCGTGTTGAGGTGCTTGTCGCGCAGCGGGGCCCACAATTTGTCGCGCCCCGCCACCAGCGTCATCGGCACCAGGCCTCGATCCACCAGCAGGACCGACTCGGGCTTGTATCTGGAGAGGTTGATGGCTTCATCCAGCAGCGGCTTGTAGCCCACGGCCTTGCCACCGCGGGAACCGGCATCGGCACTGATGATGACCCGCGGCTCGGCGTCTTCGATGCGGGATGCCAGCGAGCCAGAGGCAAAGCCACCAAACACCACCGAGTGAATCGCGCCGATGCGCGCACACGCCAGCATGGCAAAGGCAGCCTCGGCAACCATGGGCATGTAGATCAAAACCCGGTCACCCTTGTTGACGCCCAGATCCTTCAGCACCGCGGCCATGCGCTGCACTTCAGCGTGTAATTCACGGAACGAATACACCTTTTCCTGATTGGTCTCGGTCGAAACAAAAATCAGCGCCGCCTGATCGGCACGGTCCTTCAGATGACGGTCCACGGCGTTGTGGCACAGGTTGGTCACACCGCCCACAAACCATTTTGCAAACGGCGGATTGCTGTAGTCGCAAATCTGGGTCGGCTGCACCTTCCAGTCGACCAATTGGGCTTGTTCGGCCCAGAAACCGTCACGGTCTGTCAGCGATCGTTGGTGAAATTCGGCGTATGAGGTCATGGGTTGTCTCCTATGTTTATGAAACTGAATTCATAATTATGAGCGTTGAGCTTGCATGGCCCTGACTCACACCACGCCCATTTCAATAAGTCCGGTCAATTACCTGGTTTTTAGGTAGGACAAAACCCCCTGCCCCGCGCACACCCCACTGGCCAGGCAGGCGGTTAACAGATAACCACCGGTGGGGGCTTCCCAATCCAGCATTTCACCCGCGCAAAACACCCCGGGCAAGGACGCCAGCATCAGTTGCCCGGTCATGGCCTCGAACAGCACGCCTCCCGCGCTGCTGATGGCTTCGTCCAGTGGCCTTGCGGCCGTCACCGTGACAGGCAAGGCCTTGATCGCCTGCGCCAACTGCGCCGGATCGGCCATTTGCGCCTTGCTCAACAACTCATGAAGGATGGCCGCCTTGATCCCTTCAATGTGCAGGCGGCTCTTCAGGTGGCTGGAGAGCGAACGCGATCCGCGCGGGTGCCTGACTTCGGCAAGCACCCTCTCACAGGGCATGTCGGGCAACAAGTCCAGGTGGAAGGTGGCGGAGCCGCAAGCCAGGATGTCGTCGCGCAGCCAACGCGACACTGCATAAATCAGGCTGCCCTCGACCCCGGTGGCCGTGGCGACAAACTCCCCCTTGCGACTGAATTGTTGGCCTTGCCGGTCGGTAAACGCAATCGCCACGGACTTGAACGGCACGCCTGCAAAACGGCTGACAAAATGCGGGCTCCAGCCACTTTTCACATCGAAACCACAATTGGCGGGCAACAGGGGCGCCACTTCCACGCCTTTGGCTTGCAGCCAGGGCACCCAGGCGCCGGTCGAACCCAGACGCACCCAACTGCCGCCACCCAGCGCCAGCACCACGGCGTCGGCCTGCACCTGGATCGGTCCCTGAGGCGTGTCAAAGTCCAGCCAGGTCGCAGCCGATGCGGCGTCCAACTCGGGGGCGGACCGCTCCGCCTGATGCCAGCCGGTCCAGCGATGGCGCATGAAAAACTTGACCGGCGGGCCATTTTTTGGGTGACGCAGGCGTGTCAGCCAGGCCCGCAGCAGCGGTGCTGCCTTCATTTCTGCCGGAAAAACCCGTCCGGAACTGCCAACAAAAGTGGCAATGCCGAGCGAAGCTGCCCAGGTGCGCACCTGACCGGCATCAAACCATTTGAAAAGCGCTTCAACTTGCGGGCGCCGTGGCCCATAACGCGAGGCAAACGGATCAGCAGCTTCCGAGTGCGTCAAATTCAGCCCGCCCTTTCCTGCCAGCAGGAACTTGCGCCCCACACTGGGCATGGCATCGAACAGCAGTACTTGTACGCCTGCACCCGACAACACCTCAGCCGCCATCAACCCTGCCGGACCGGCCCCCACAACCACTACCTTTTTCATTTTCAGCCTTGATATTTTTTAGCAGGCGCCCATTAGAACCGCTCCGAGGGTCCGAGGCACCCCCAGCGCGCCCGCCAGCATGATCTGCCAGAAGCCCGAGGCATGGTGCGCGGTTTTGGTTTCTGTCACAATTTCATCACTGTATTCTTTTCAAACAATCAATTTAGGAAAAACCATGGCCAGTGAACTGATCAAACATGTGTCCGATGCGTCGTTCGACGGCGATGTGCTGCAATCCACTGTGCCGGTTCTGGTCGATTACTGGGCGGAATGGTGTGGCCCCTGCAAAATGATCGCTCCCATCCTGGACGAAGTCTCGGCGGCCTATGAGGGCAAACTGCAGGTGGCCAAAATGAATGTCGATGAAAACCGCGATATTCCCGCCAAGTTCGGCATTCGCGGCATCCCCACCCTCATGCTCTTCAAATCGGGCCAGCTGGCTGCCACCAAAGTGGGCGCCATGAGCAAAGCCCAGCTGGTGGCCTTTATCGACCAGCAACTGGCCTGATGATCGCCTGAGCGCCTCTTGCGCACCCGCTCGCCCCGGTCAACCGCCCGGGGCTTTTTTCCTGTCATAATCCCAATCACTCGCTGCCCCCCATCCAGGGTCAGCTCGAGCCAGAGGCGCAAAGCCAATGCGACTTGAACCAGCACAAGTCCGTCGCGCCAAAATTTTCCCTCCCGGCAGATTCCAAATACACACCGAGCCACTCCATGCACTTAAATGAACTCAAGGCACTTCATGTGTCAGAAGTCCTGAAACAAGCAGAAGATCTTGAGATCGAAAACACCGGGCGCATGCGCAAGCAGGAGTTGATGTTTGCCATCATCAAGAAGCGCGCCCGGGCCGGCGAGCAGATTTTTGCCGACGGCGTGCTGGAAATTTTGCCCGACGGTTTTGGTTTCTTGCGCAGCCCCGACACCAGCTACACCGCCAGCACCGACGACATCTACATCAGCCCGAGCCAGGTGCGCCGCTTCAACCTGCACACCGGTGACATGATCGAAGGCGAGGTGCGCACACCCAAGGACGGCGAACGTTACTTTGCCTTGAACAAGCTCGAAAAGGTCAATGGCGGCGGCCCCGAGGAAAACAAGCACAAGGTGATGTTTGAGAACCTCACGCCGCTGTTCCCCAAGATCCAAATGAAGCTGGAACAGGACATCAAGGGCGAGGAAAACATCACCGGTCGCGTCATCGACATCATTGCACCGATTGGCAAGGGCCAGCGCGCCCTGATCGTGGCGCAGCCCAAGAGCGGCAAAACGGTGATGATGCAGCACATCGCGCACGCCATTTCCGCCAACTACCCCGACAGTTACCTGATGGTGCTACTGATTGACGAGCGCCCTGAAGAAGTGACCGAAATGCAGCGCACTGTCAAGGGCGAGGTGATCGCCTCCACCTTTGACGAGCCCGCCGCCCGCCATGTGCATGTGGCCGAGATGGTGATCGAGCGCGCCAAGCGCCTGGTCGAGCTGAAAAAAGACGTGGTGATTTTGCTCGACTCGATCACCCGCCTGGCACGCGCCTACAACAACGTGGTGCCATCCTCCGGCAAGGTGCTCACCGGCGGTGTCGACTCCAACGCGCTGCAACGCCCGAAACGCTTTCTGGGTGCCGCGCGCAACGTGGAGGAAGGCGGCTCGCTGACCATCATTGCCACCGCGCTGGTCGACACCGGCAGCCGCATGGACGAGGTGATCTTCGAAGAGTTCAAGGGCACCGGCAACAGCGAAATTCATCTGGACCGGCGCCTGTACGAAAAGCGCGTGTTCCCATCCATTCAACTCAACCGCAGCGGCACCCGTCGCGAAGAACTGCTGCTGGCACCCGACATCCTGCAAAAGACGCGCATCCTGCGCCAGTTTCTGTACAACATGGACGAGGTCGAGTCCATGGAAATGGTGCTCAAACAAATGCGTGCCACCAAAACCAACAGCGAGTTCTTCGACCTGATGCGTCGGGGCGGCTGATCAGGCCAACCACTTCGGCTGCACTATAATCTAACGTTTTAGCGAAAAGTACGAACGACTTTTAATTGCGCAATGGGTTGCGCAAGGGTCGGCGCGGCTAACGCAACTGATGGAGAAATCATGAAAGACGGCATTCACCCCAACTACCGCGAAGTTTGCTTCCTGGACTCGTCCAATGGCTTCAAGTTCGTGACCCGCTCTTGCGCCAACGCCAAAGAGAAGATCACAATGGAAGATGGCCGCGAACTGCCCCTGTTCAAACTCGACACCTCGAGTGAGTCGCACCCCTTCTATACCGGCACACAGAAATCCGTGGACAACATGGGTGGCCGCGTGGAACGCTTCCGCAACCGCTTCGGCAAGACTGCTGCCAAGTAAGCAATCCCTAGCGCTTTGCCAAAGGCAGCCGGGTTATTCCGAGCTGCCTTTTTCTTTGCGCTGACGCCGGCCCTTCGCCCCACGCCCCCGTGAACCAGCCCACACCTGCCATCGTCACGCAAGCCGGCGTCAAGCGCCTGCCACGCCTGGCGCTGCTGCTGTTTTGCCTGGCCTATGTGCTGCCTGGTTTTTTGGGGCGCTCCCCCTGGAAGCGCGATGACATCAGCACCTATGGCTACATGGCCGAACTGGCTCGTGGCGCTGCTGACTGGTGGCACCCGGCACTGGGCGGCATGGCGCCTGAGGTCGATGCCTTGCTGCCCTATTGGCTGGGCGCCTGGGCGATCCAACTGGCCCCCGCCTGGCTGAGCCCCGACCTGGCCACCCGCCTGCCCTTCATGGGACTGCTGGTGCTTGCGCTGGTCGCCACCTGGTACGGCACGTACTACCTGGCACGCAGCCCGCTGGCGCAACCGGTGGCCTTTGCCTTTGGCGGTGAAGCGCAACCCACGGATTACGCGCGCGCCATTGCCGATGGCGGTTTGCTGGCCTTCATCGCCTGTCTGGGGCTGGCCCAGCTGGCCCACGAAACCACCCCGGCGCTCACACAGCTGTGTTTTACCGCCTTGCTGTTTTACGCCATGGCCGCCCTGCCCTACCGGCCCTTTGCCCCGGGCTTGAGCGCCGCGGTGGCGCTGTTGGGGCTGACACTTTCTGGCGCGCCAGCCTTGGGCCTGTTTTTGGGGCTGGGCGGCACCGCCCTCTACCTGCTTGCGCCCTCAGCCGAAAGCTCGAACAAAAAATGGCGGGCCAGTGGCCTGGCACTGATGTCGCTGGGCTGCGGCTTGCTGGCACGCTATTTGAACTTGTGGCACTGGCGCATCGACCTGCCCCAAGCCGACCTGGCAGAGTGGCAGAGCCTGGGCCGTCTTTTTCTGTGGTTCACCTGGCCCGCCTGGCCGCTGGCACTCTGGACACTCTGGCGCTGGCGCCGCCAAATCTTCAACATTCGTTTCACCGGTCTGCACCTTTGGCTGCCGATCTGGTTTGTCACCGTGGCCAGCGCCGCCACATTGACCACCAGTGCCGCGGACCGCTCCCTGCTTCTGGCCCTTCCCGCGCTGGCGGCGCTGGCAGCCTTTGCCCTGCCCACGCTGAGCCGCAGTGTCAGCGCGCTGATTGACTGGTTTACCCTGATTTTTTTCACCGGCTGCGCCCTGGTGATCTGGGTGGTCTGGATTTCCATGCAAACAGGCTTTCCGGCGCAACCCGCAGGCAACGTGGCGCGCTTGGTGCCGGGCTTTGTTCACAGCTTCTCGCTGGCACCCTTTTTAATGGCGCTGGCGGCCAGCCTGGTGTGGGCCTGGCTGGTCAAATGGCGCGTCGGGCGGCACCAGGCGGCGATCTGGAAAAGTGTCGTGCTGCCCGCCGGTGGCGCAGCCCTGAGTTGGTTGCTGCTGATGACCCTGTGGCTGCCGCTGCTGGATTTCGCCCGCAGTTATGCACCTATGGTCAAAGTGGCCACGTCAGCCATCCAGCAGAGGCCAGGCTGTGTGGCAACGCTGGGCTTGAACCGGGGTCAAATCGCGGCCTTGCAATTTCATGGCCAACTTCAACTGCAGACACTTGATTCGCGCAACAACTGCCGTTGGCTGATCGCAGACATCGACACCGCAAGCAAGCGGCCCGACCTCACAGGGGGCCCGGAGTGGCAACTGCGTCGCTCGATGGGCCACCCCGCGGAGCGGAAGGATTCGATCTGGTTGTACGAGCGTCGCTTGCAGCCGCCGCCGGCACCACCCGCTGCGGTGGAAAAACAAGGCTGAACACCGATCCCTTGCCCACCGTGCTCTCAATCGACAAGTTGGCCCCGTGGCGCTGCGCCACATGCTTGACGATGGCGAGGCCCAGGCCGGTGCCCCCTGTTTCACGCGAGCGGCTGCGGTCAACCCGGTAAAAGCGCTCTGTCAGGCGGCCCAGGTGCTCAGCCGCAATCCCGGGGCCGGTGTCAACCACCGAAAAAACCACGCAAGCGTCTGCCCGCTGCCGGACACTGACCGTGATGTGTCCCCCGGGCGGGGTGTAGCGCACGGCGTTGCTGACCAAATTTCCCATGGCACTGAGCAGTTCACTGGCGGTGCCAGCCAGGAAACCGTCAAAGGCGCAGTCAAAAACAAACTGGTGGTCAGTCTCGCTGGCCTCACCCATCACTTGGGACAGCGCCTGCGCGTCAGTCTCGAGCTGGCGCATCAAGACCGGCACCGACACCCGGGACTCCACCCCGGGAGGGGGGCTGCCTTCGAGTTTTGACAGTGTCAGCAAATCGCTCACCAGGGTTTGCATGCGGTCAGCCTGCTGCGCCATCAGCGCCAGATACTGTTGACGCTCGGACTCGTCGAGCCTGAGCGTTTGCAGGGTTTCCACAAAACCTGCCAGGACCGTCAAGGGGGTGCGAATTTCGTGCGACACATTGGCCACGAAGTCGCGGCGCATGGCCTCGGCCTGCTCCAGCACCGTGATGTCACGCGACAGCAGCAGTTTGCGTCCGTCACCATAGGGATGAAGCTGTACCGACAGGGTGACCGGTCGCGCCGGGCTGCTGTCTCGCCCGGGCATGGTCAGGCTGCTGCCAAAGTCGCCCTTCGCCAAATAAGCGGCAAAGCCGGGTTCGCGCACCAGGTTGCCAATGGTCTGCATCAGGTCACGTTGCAGATCCAGACCGAAATGCGCTGCAGAGGTCTGGTTGCACCACTCGATGCGCGCCTCGCCATCGAGCAGCATGACGCCATTGGGCGAGACCTGCAGGGCCGATAAAAAATCATGCAGACGCGCCTGGCTTTCAAGCGTCTGACGCTCGCGCTGGCGCAAGGCGCGACGCACCCGGGTGGTGATGTCGCCCCAGACGCCAGACACCGCGCCGCCCTCGGCGCTGCCGCCGAGGCGCAGCCAGTTCAGGAATATGCCGGCTCGTGCACTGTCAACCAGGAACCAAATGGAGGCAGCAAGCACCAGACTGACCGGCACGGCCTGACCACCGGGCCAATGCGTGTCAAGCCACCAGCCCAACAGGCCAGCCGTCAGCAGGCACCCCAAAAAAAGAACAAAACGACCCAGCATAAAGGCGCCAGACTCAGGCCGACTTTGTCAACAAGGCTTGCACGGTCAGGCGATAGCCCGCACCGCGCACGGTTTCCACCATCTGCCCAGCTTCGCCCAAGGCCTCACGCAGGCGCTTGACATGCACATCCACGGTGCGCTCCTCGATGAAGACGTGGTCGCCCCACACCTTGTCGAGCAACTGCGACCGGCTGTGCACACGCTCGGCATGCGTCATCAGGTAATGCAGCAACTTGAATTCGGTCGGCCCCAGCTTCAGCAACTGCCCCTGGAACGTGACGCGGTAAGTTCCGGCATCAAGACACAAGTCACCCACGTTCACCTGACCTTCATCCTGCTCGGGCGCGCGCCGGCGCAGCACGGCACGGATGCGTGCCAGCAGTTCCTTGGTGGAGAACGGTTTGGCAATGTAGTCGTCAGCGCCGGCATCCAGACCCGCCACCCGGTCGACCTCGTCACCACGCGCAGTGAGCATGATGATGGGCACCGCCTTGGTACGCGGGTGAGAACGCCAGCGTTTGGCCAACGACAAGCCACTCTCCCCGGGCAACATCCAGTCGAGCAAGATCACGTCGGGCAACACGGCATCCAACTCCACTTGGGCCGTGGCACTGTCCATGGCCCAGACCGGGCGAAAGCCGTTGTGCCGCAGATTGACCGAAATCAGTTCGGCAATGGCGGGCTCATCCTCAACCACCAGCACGCAAGGCACACGTCTCATTTCAGCACCGACTCGATGTCTTCCAGCGAGGTGTGTCGCACATCGGCGCCCTTGACAATGTAGATGATCAATTCGGCAATGTTCTTGGCGTGATCACCAATGCGCTCAATCGCCTTAGCCAAAAACAGCAGGTCCAGGCTGGGCGAAATCATCCGCGGGTCTTCCATCATGTAGGTGATGAGCTTGCGCACAAAACCGTCGAATTCCTGGTCAATCAAGTTGTCTTCCTTGAGGATCGCCAGCGCTGCCGCAGTGTCGAGCCGGGCAAAGGCATCAAGCGACTTGCGCAGCAGGCCCGAGGCCATGTCAGCGGCCACACGCAACTCAATCGATGGCAGCGAGCGCGGCGCACCGCTTTGGATGATGGAGCGCACCATGCGGGCAATTTTCTCGGCCTCATCACCGACCCGCTCCAAATTGGCGGTGGCTTTGGATATCGCGATCAACAGGCGCAAATCGCGCGCGGTGGGCTGGCGCCTGGCAATGATGCTGGAAAGTTCGCGGTCAATCTCGACCTCCATGGCGTTGACGTTGACCTCAGCGGCCGTGACCTGGTCGGCCACCTCCACGCTGAATTGCGACAAAGCGTAAATGGCTTGGCGAATCTGCGACTCGACCAGACCGCCGAGCTCCATCACGCGGGTGGAGACCGAACTGAGTTCGCTGTCGAATTGACTTGATAAATGTTTCTCGCTCATGTAAATCCCTTGTTGTCCTTGTTGCTAAACCGAAACATGCTGGTCATGTCGTCTTCTGTTTCCTAGCGCGTGGGCTTCATGAAAATAATGCCATTTGGCTCATACCTGTCGAGTTCACCGAAAAACATACGCAAAAAATAGACAACGCTGTTCGATGACCTGAACCTGTAGCTAGCCGTCAGAATAATAAAGCCCATTGCAATCCCCCACCCGCGACACCCAGAACCAGAACCAGAACCAGCACCAGCACCAGCACCAGCACATTGTCATCTTTTACCTGTGTCCTCGCTGCCAAGAAAATGGCACCCAAAACCCGGATGCCGTGGCGACCAGACCAGGCCTGATCAAACCATTTTTAATGAGGAATCCTCAGACTGAACGCAATAACTGACGCAAGCTGTGTAAGTCGACACCGGCTAATTTACGACCAAAATAAGTCAACTTTGTGACAAGTCAGGCATTTTTTTGATTCATCGAGATGAATCCATCACCATTCAGGTGTCATTGAACTGTCATCAAAATAGGTGCTCTGTCGGCTATGCTTGCGCAAAAACAATAACAACGGCTCCCCAGTCTGCCATGCTTTTGATCAATCGCTTGCAATGTCTGGACCATCTTTAACCCTGTCGAATGGAATTGAACCATGCTTGCCATCAAAAAAGCCCGCAAACTGATAGAAAACAACCCCAACGATACCGCCGCAAAAATCATTGCGGCGCTGGTGCTGGCACTCGAAAGCGAGACCTCCCTGTCGGTCGCACAACTGTACTCACTCGACGACAAGCGCTTCGAACTCGCGCTTGAAATCCTGAACGAATGGCGACTGGACCGGCACTATGCCAGCAAACTGCGCCTAGTCGATTCCAGCGCCGTGGCACAGGGTTTGGTCAACGCTGCCCCAGCTGCGTCAGTCCCAAAGTCGGTCTGAGCTTGAACCGTTCAAAAAACGCAGGAGTCAAGTTTGGAACTGAATGAAGAAACACTGATCCAGCGCATCCGCCGCGATCTGGCCGACAGCAACGACGAAGAGTTTGAGCTCGAACTTGAAGACCACAACCTTGATGAGGCGGGCGAGAGCGGCCTGGACGTGACGTCCGAGGCCTACCGTAACAGTCGAAAACAGTACTTCCGTGAGTTGTTCCGGCTGCAGGGTGAGTTGGTCAAACTGCAGGATTGGGTGGTCAAAACCGGTCAGAAAATTGTGATCTTGTTCGAGGGACGCGACGCCGCCGGCAAGGGCGGCACCATCAAACGCATCACCCAACGACTGAACCCGCGGGTATGCCGGGTGGCTGCTTTGCCGGCACCCAATGCCCGCGAGCAAACCCAATGGTATTTTCAGCGCTATGTGGCACACCTGCCCGGCGCCGGTGAAATGGTGTTGTTCGACCGCAGCTGGTACAACCGGGCGGGCGTGGAACGCGTCATGGGCTTTTGCTCTGACGAACAGTACGAAGAATTTTTCCGCTCGGTACCCGAGTTTGAAAAAATGCTGCTGCGCTCGGGCATCACCCTGATCAAGTATTGGTTTTCCATCTCGGATGAAGAGCAGCAGATCCGGTTTTTAGGGCGCATTCACGACCCGCTGAAACAGTGGAAACTGAGCCCGATGGACATGGAGTCACGCCGCCGCTGGGAGGAATACACCAAGGCCAAGGAGGTCATGTTCGAGCGCACCCACATTCCGGAGTCACCTTGGTGGGTGGTGCAGGCGGACGACAAGAAAAAGGCCCGGCTCAATTGCATTCACCACCTGCTGGGCCGGTTCGATTACCACGAAATCACACACCCACCGATCATGCTGCCGCCGCGCGAGCGCAACGAAGACTACGTGCGTCTGCCGGTTCCCAACGAAATCCTGGTGCCGGAAGTCTATTGAGAACAAATCAAAAACCGCGCGCACTTCGAAAGACTGACCGCCAACACCTGACTCAGGATTTCTTCAGCAGCCCGATCACTTCGGCATCTTCAAGCGCATCGAAGTACTGGTAACACGGCCTGTCCGCCCGGGAGCACGCGGGCGCTTCCAGGTAAATCCCCTCGACGACCCACTTAGCGACCCTGGCCAAGGTCTCGGGTGCAAGCCCGCCAGCGCTTGCGCCGGTCACCCGACAATTGTTCAAAGCTTGCGAAAATGTCACGTAATTGTCACACTCTCTACATACACTTCCCGTTGTGGATTTGAATCAACAACCGAAAGGACTCACATGAACTTGAAACGTACCCTGCTCAAAACCGTGGCTGCTGCCGCGTTTGCCTCCATTGGCATGGGCGCTGCCCTGGCTGCTGACATCACCGGCGCCGGCGCCACATTCCCGTTCCCCATCTACGCCAAATGGGCTGAGGCTTACAAGAAAGAAACCGGCACTGGCCTGAACTACCAGTCCATCGGTTCCTCGGGCGGTATTCGCCAGATCCGCGCCAAAACCGTGGCTTTCGGCGCCTCCGACGCGCCGGTCAAGGGTGAAGAACTCGACAGGGACGGCATGGTGCAGTTTCCCGCCATCATCGGCGGCACCGTTCCAGTGTTCAACCTTGACGGCTTCAAGTCTGGCGATCTGCGTGTGACCGGCCCCGTGCTGGCCGAAATGTTCATGGGCAAAATCAGCAAGTGGAACGATCCCAAGCTGGCCGCGCTGAACCCGGGCAAGAAGTTGCCTGACACGACCATCACCGTTGTCCACCGCGCCGACGGCTCGGGCACCACCTTCAACTGGACGGATTACCTTAGCTCGGTCAGCAAAGAGTGGAGCGATACCGTGGGCAAAGGCGCTGCCGTGAAATGGCCGGCGCCCACCTCTGTGGGCGGCAAGGGCAACGAAGGTGTGGCTGCCAACGTGACCCGCTCCAAAGGTTCGCTGGGCTACGTGGAATACGCCTACGCCAAGAAGAACAACATCTCGGTGTTGGCGCTGGAGAACAAAGACGGTAAGTACATCATGCCTGATGACGTGACCTTCGCCGCCGCAGCTGCCGGTGCGGACTGGTCCAAGGCCCCTGGCATGGGAATTTCGCTGGTGAGCCAGCCCGGTGCCACTGCCTACCCGGTCGTCACAGCTTCTTTCATCTTGATGTACAAGGAGCCCGCAAACAAGGCCGAAAGCGCCGAAGTGCTGAAGTTTTTTGACTGGGCTTTCAAGAGCGGCAAGGGCCTGGCCACCGAGCTGGACTATGTGCCGCTGCCCGACAGTCTGACCAAGCAGATTCGCGAGCGTGTCTGGACCCAGGTCAACACCAAGTGATTGTTCAGCGCGCCGGATAAACCCGGACCACAACCACCAGCACACCACAAGTTTGCTGGTGGTTTGATGTTCTCTCACCGACTATTCAGGGAGCCCTTATGCCAGCAGCAGTCACCATGAATTCAACCCCTGCCACCACCTTAAATAGCGACCTGCCCAGTGCATCCATGGTGGCAGTCGCCCGCAAGCAGCGCCTGCAAGATGTCATCTTCCACCGCCTGACGCAATCTTTTTCGCTCATGGTGCTGGTGGTGCTGGTCGGCATCCTTGTTTCGTTGTTCGTCAACGCCTGGCCCACGTTTGCCAAATTCGGCGCCCATTTCCTCTGGTACGTGGAGTGGGACATCATCAATGAAGAATTCGGTGCCGCGATTTCCATCGTCGGCACGGTCATTAGCGCGGGCATTGCCTTGATTTTTGCGGTGCCGCTGGCGTTTGGTATCGCCGTGTTCCTGACCGAAACCTGCCCGGTGTGGTTGCGCCGTCCACTGGGCACGGCCATCGAACTGCTGGCAGCCGTGCCTTCGATCATTTACGGCATGTTTGGCCTGTTCGTGTTTGCGCCGGTTTACGCAGACTATTTGCAGGTGCCGTTGCAAAGCGTGCTCGGTGGCATGCCGCTTGTGGGCTGGCTGTTTGGTGGCGCCACCAACGGCCTGGGCATCCTGGCTGCAGGCATCATTCTCGCGTTCATGGTGCTGCCTTTTGTGGCCGCCGTGATGCGCGACGTGTTCGAGATCACGCCGCCCATTCTGCGCGAATCGGCTTACGCCCTGGGCTGCACCACTTGGGAAGTGGTGGGCAAAGTGGTGCTGCCTTACACCCAAAAAGGCGTCATCGGCGGCATCATGCTGGGCCTGGGACGCGCGCTGGGCGAGACCATGGCGGTCACCTTCGTGATTGGCAACGCCAACCGTTTGCCGACCTCGCTGTTCTCCCCCGGCACGTCCATTGCCTCGGTGCTGGCCAACGAGTTTGGCGAGGCGGAAGGCTTGCACTTCAACACCTTGTTTGCCCTCGGTTTCCTGCTGTTCTGCATCACGTTTGTGGTGCTGGCCATGGCCAAGCTGTTGATCATGCGGGCCGAAAAGGCCAAGGGCACCTAAGGCGGCCTGCCACGCTCCTGCAGCACTCAAGCAAAGAACACCACCATGCAACTGAACTCCTCCCCCCTGTACCGCAGCCGCCATCGCACCAACCTGATTGGGCTGACGCTTTCGATGGCCGCCATGACCCTTGGCCTCATCGCACTGCTCTGGATCCTTTTTGTGCTGTTTTCCAACGGCATCGCAGCGCTGGAGCTTAGCCTGTTCACGCAGGACACACCTGCCCCCGGTTCCGAGGGCGGCGGTTTGCGCAACGCGATCGTCGGCAGCCTGATGATCGTGGGTCTGGCGGTGCTGGTGTCCACACCCGTCGGCGTCCTGGCTGGCATTTACCTCACCGAATACGGCGACACCAGCAAGACCGCCGAGTTCACCCGTTTTGTGACCGACATCATGCTGTCGGCCCCGTCCATCGTGCTGGGCCTGTTTGTATACGCCATCGCCGTGGCCACAGTGGGCAACTTCTCTGGTTACGCGGGCAGTTTGGCGCTTTCGCTGATCGCGATTCCCGTGGTCATGCGCACTACCGAAAATATGCTGCGCCTGGTGCCCGGCAGCTTGCGCGAGGCGGCTTTTGCGCTGGGCGCACCACGCTGGAAAGTATCCACCATGGTCACGCTGCGCGCCGCCAAAAGCGGCGTGATCACGGGCTTGCTGCTGGCCGTGGCGCGCATCAGCGGCGAGACGGCGCCCCTGCTGTTCACCGCGTTGAACAACCAGTTCTTCAGCACCAACATGAACGCGCCCATGGCCAACCTGCCTGTGGTGATCTTCCAGTTCGCCATGAGCCCCTACGACAACTGGATTGACCTGGCCTGGGGCGGTGCGTTGCTGATCACCCTGGCCGTGCTGGCGCTCAACATCCTGGCCCGCATTTTTTTCCGCGAAAAAGTTCGCGCCTGACATCCCTCTTCGAATCTGGACATCACCATGAACGCTACTGCTCCTGCACAAGCCCCTTCTCCAACGACAGACGCGCCCAAGAAAAATGCGCTGGAAGTGCGTAATCTCGATTTCTTCTACGGTAAATTCCAAGGCCTCAAAGGCGTCAATCTGAACATTGAAGAACGCAAGGTGACCGCCTTCATTGGCCCCTCGGGCTGTGGTAAGTCGACGCTGCTGCGCACCTTGAATCGCATGTACAGCCTGTACCCCGGCCAGCGCGCCGAAGGCGAAATCACTTTCTACGGTCAAAACATCCTGGACCCCAAGCAGGACCTGAATCTGCTGCGCGCCCGTATCGGCATGGTGTTTCAGAAGCCCACCCCGTTTCCCATGACCATCTACGACAACATCGCCTTCGGTGTGAAGTTGTATGAAAACCTGAACAAGGACGACATGGACGAGCGCGTGGAATGGGCGCTGTCCAAGGCCGCGTTATGGAACGAAGTGAAAGACAAGCTCGGACAGAACGGCATGAGCCTCTCGGGAGGCCAGCAGCAGCGCCTGTGCATTGCGCGCAGCGTCGCCGTCAAACCCTCGGTACTGTTACTGGATGAGCCGACCTCGGCCCTTGATCCGATTTCCACCGGCAAGGTGGAGGAACTGGTGCACGAGCTCAAGAGCGAGTACACGATTGCCATCGTCACGCACAACATGCAGCAGGCTGCCCGCTGCAGCGACTACACCGCCTACATGTACCTGGGCGAACTGATCGAATTCGGCTCCACCGATCAGATATTCTTGAAACCGAACCGTCAGGAGACCGAGGACTACATCACCGGCCGTTTCGGTTGATCAGCAGCAAAAAGCATGTCAGACAAACACCTGTCCTCACAGTTCGACGCGGAACTTTCTTATGCTTCTGCCCTGGTCATGGAACTGGGTGGTCTGGTTGAGTCGCAAGTCCGCCAAGCCATTTACGCCTTGGAGCAGTTCAACGGGGAAGCCGCCCGCCAGGTGATGGCGGCCGAGGCCAATGTCAATGCGATGGAGGTGGACATCGACCGTGAGATCTCCCGCATCATTGCCTTG
>JAIPCZ010000042.1 GCA_021737975.1 Polaromonas sp.
TCGATGTAGCGCACTTCACCGTTGCGCAGGTGCACGCGGATGCCGCAGCGGCACGCGCACATGTAGCACGTCGTGTTGCGCGTCTCAAGGGTGGCCCCGGGCAAAGCCGGGCTCAGGGGGTTGTGGATCGGTATGACAGCGGACATGAAGTTCCTTGGTTCAAGGTGCGCGCGAGGCCAGGGCGGCCAGGGCGCAGGAGGCAATGCGGCTGGCGACCGAGTCAGAGCGGCTGGTCAGCACAATGGGCACCCGCATGCCCAGAACCAGGCCAGCACATTCGGCACCCGCCATGTAGATCAGCTGCTTGTAAAGCATGTTACCCGCTTCCAGGGTGGGCACCAGCAGCACGTCCGGGTGGCCCGCGACGGCCGATGCGATGCCCTTGTTGATGGCCGACTCTGCCGAGATGGCGTTGTCGAACGCCAGCGGCCCGTCGAGCACCGCGCCCACAATTTGCCCGCGATCGGCCATCTTGCACAGGGCCGCAGCGTCAACCGTGCTGGGTATTGCGGGGTTCACATGCTCCATGGCCGAGAGGATGGCCATGTGCGGCCTCGCAATGCCCATTGCGTGTGCAAAGTCGATGGCATTCTGCGCAATGTCCCGTTTTTCAACGAGGGATGGCGCAATATTGACAACACAATCCGTCAGCAGCAGCGGCCGGTTGAAGCCTGGCACGTCGAGCACAAAAACATGGCTGGTGCGCCTGCCGGTGCGCAGACCGGCGTCACGCGCCAGCGCCGCCGCGAGCAGCTCGTCGCTGTGCAGGCTCCCCTTCATCAGGGCCGCCGCGTGGCCATCACGGCACAGACCGGCGGCCTGTGCCGCCGCGATGCAGGGGTCGTCCACCGTGTCGTGGACGCTGAAGCCGGAGATGTCTATTCCCGCGTCGATTGCCACCGCTTCCATGCGCTCCCGTGGCCCGACAAGGATCGGCTTCACCAGGCCGGCAAGCGCCGCCTCGCTGACGGCGGCAAGCGACGAACGGTCGCAAGGATAGGCCACCGCCATGCTCAACCTTCCACGCGTGCGACGGGCCTGTTCGATCAGCGCGCCGAGGTGCGGGTGCATTGTCTTGGGCACGGGAGGTGCGCTGCCAGCGTCGAGCGCAAAGTCTTTGAAAGCCATGTTGTATTCAGGTCGTGTTGGCAAAAGCACACCACGGCGCGTGCGCACCGTGGCGCAAATTTCTTAGACGTAGTCCTTGTACTTTTCGAGGAAGCGCACGGGTTTGGACAGCGCGTCACGGCGGAACGGATCGCCGAGTTCGCGGGTGCACATGATTTCAATGACGCAGGTCTTGCCCTCGTTCATCTGCATGTCGATCGCCTTCTGGAGCGCAGGGCCCACATCCTCGAGCTTGTCAACCACGATGCCTTCCGCACCCATGGCCTTGGCCATCTCGGACCAGCTCTCGTTCTCCAGTTCGGCAGCCACGAAGCGGCGGTTATAGAAATCCACCTGATTCTTCTTCTCAGCACCCCACTGGCGGTTGTGAAACACCACCGCGGTCACCGGGATGTCATGGCGCACGGCGGTCAGGATTTCAGTCATGCTCATGGCCCAAGCGCCATCACCGGCGTAGGCGATCGCAGGACGGTCCATGGCAGCCAGTTTGGCGCCGATCATCGTGGGCAATGCATAGCCGCAGTTACCGAAGCTCATGGGCGCGAAGAAGCTGCGTGGCTCTTCGAAACGCAGGTAGCTGTTGGCCACCGAGTTGATGTTGCCGATGTCGGTGGACACCATGGCGCGCTTGGGCATGGCTTTTTCCAACTCGCGCAGCACCTGACGGGGGTGCAAGTATTCGCCGCCATTGAAAGTGACTTCCTTCTTGTTTTCTTCGATCATGTCCAAGCTGAAGGCGTCTTTTTCGTGGGTCCACTCGTCCAGCTCTTTTTCCCACGCGGCTTTTTCGCTGGCAATCGTCTTGGCTCGATCGGCCTTGGTGGCGTCGCATGCCAGCGCCTTGCCGGTCAGGCGCTTGGTCAGTTCCATGGCGGTGGCCTTGGCGTCACCACAAATGCCCACCGAGATCTTCTTCACCAGACCCAGGTTGGTGTGATCGGCCTCAACCTGGATGATCTTGGCCGTCTTGGGCCAGTAGTCCATGCCGTGCTGCGGCAAAGTGCCGAAGGGACCCATGCGCGAACCCAATGCGACCACCACGTCGGCCTGGGCGATCAGCTTCATCGCTGCTTTCGAACCTTGGTAACCCAAGGGGCCCGCCCACAGTTCGTGGCTTGCAGGGAAAGCGTCGTTGCGCAAGTAGCCGGTCACCACAGGCGCACCCAGCCGCTCAGCCAAGTCCTTGCAGGCGTCCACGGCACCGCCCATCACCACGCCGCCACCAGCCAGTATGACCGGGAACTTCGCGCTTGCCAACAATTCGGCGGCGGCGGCCAGGGTGGCTTCGCCACCGGCACCGCGATCGACGCGCATGGGTTTGGGGATCTCGCACTCGATCTCGCCGTAAAAATAGTCGCGCGGAATGTTCAGTTGGGTGGGGCCGTTGTCACTCATGGCGCGGTCAAAGCAGCGCGCGGTGTATTCAGCCATGCGCTTGGGGTGGGTCACGTGGCCCTGGTACTTGGTGAACTCCTCAAACATGGGCAACTGGTTGGCTTCCTGGAAGCCACCCAGGCCGATGCCGGTGGTACCGGTTTCCGGGGTGATAATCACCACGGGGCTGTGCGCCCAGTAAGCGGCGGCGATGGCCGTGACACAGTTGCTGATACCAGGGCCGTTTTGGCCGATAACCACGCCATGGCGGCCAGAAACGCGAGCGTAGCCGTCGGCCATGTGTGCAGCACCCTGCTCGTGCACCACGGGAATGAGACGAATGCCGGCAGGCGCAAAAATGTCCATGGCGTCCATGAAGGCCGAGCCCATGATGCCGAACATGTCGGTGACGCCGTTGGCCACCAAGGTTTCGACAAAAGCTTCCGAGGGCGTCATTTTCTGCACGCCGCTAACAACAGTGCGGGTATCCGGTTTGGTCTGGCTCATTTCGGTCTCCTAAAGTTTTACGACAGGTTGAGTAAATAATTGATACAAAATATTCCAATTAGTGAAATATTGTCGGACTATAGATCGATAACTTCTATTAGTCAATGAAAATTTGAATAAATGGAACTTTTTATACAACTTTTCAAAATTGAGCTATCATAGGGGCCATGAAAAGCGTGCCCTCAACCAAATCAGACCCCATTGAAATCAGCGGCGACACCCCCACCCTGCGGCTGTTTGCGCTGCTCGAAGTCGTGGCGTCGAAAGACCAGTTTTTTTCGCTGCAGGGACTGGCAGAGGAAACCAATATTCCCAAACCCACCCTGCACCGCATGCTCCAGCAGCTCGAGAGCGCGGGGCTGCTGGAACGCAGCGTGGATGGCCGGCACTACGGCACCGGGGTTCGGCTGCGCAGACTGGCTGAAAACCTGCTGCTCAACGACGTTTTTCACGGTGCCCGGCACGCGGTGCTGCGCCACCTGGTCACCGAAGTCGGCGAGAGTTGCAACCTCACCGCGCTGAGCGGCAGCGAGGTGATTTATCTGGATCGCGTCGAGACCGCCGCCCCGCTGCGCTTCTATTTGCATTCCGGCTCACGCGTGCCAGTGCACTGCTCGGCCAGCGGCAAGGTGTTCTTGTCGGAAATGAGCCCTGCGCAGCGCCAGCGGCTGCTGGCCCACGCGCCACTGGAGGCCTTCACGGCCAAGACCATCACGCAACCGGCGCAGCTGGAAGACGAGATCAAACAGGTCAAGCGCCAGGGCTTTGCCCTGGACAATGAGGAATTTCTGCCCGGACTTCTTTGCGTGGCAGTGCTGGTACCCAACGCCAGCGGACGCTCCAACCTGTGCGTGGCAGTGCAAGCGCCCATCATGCGCATGACCGCCGAGAAGACCCTGCAAATGTTGCCCGCGCTGCAGCGCGCGGCGCAGGCACTCAGCCAGATCGAGACCGACGCCGCCCCGCCCGATGCCATCGCACGCGCCTGAGCGCCCTCACGTCACACGCCCCAGGAGAAAAATGCCATGACCGAGTTGAGCAGAGTTTGCCCTGAACGCATGGTGTCGGTGCGGGAGGTCTTCGGCATCGACAGCGAGCTTCACGTGCCGGCCTTTGCCGAGCGCGATGAGCATGTGCCCGACATCGATGCAACCTACCGATTCAACCCGCACGTGACGCTGGCACTGCTGGCGGGCTTCAGCCGGGACCGCCGCGTGATGGTGCAGGGCCTGCACGGCACCGGCAAGTCGACCCACATCGAGCAGGTGGCGGCACGGCTCAACTGGCCCTGCGTGCGCGTGAACCTGGACGGCCACGTAAGCCGGCTGGACCTGGTCGGCAAGGACGCGGTGGTGCTGCGTGATGGCCAGCAGGTCACCGAGTTCCAGGAAGGCATCGTGCCCTGGTCGCTGCAACGGCCCATGGCGCTGGTCTTTGACGAATACGACGCAGGCCGCCCTGATGTCATGTTCGTGATCCAGCGCATTCTTGAGCGTGACGGCAAGTTCACGTTGATGGATCAGAACCGTGTGCTTCGGCCCAACCCCTACTTCCGATTATTCGCCACCGCCAACACTGTGGGCCAGGGTAATCTGAATGGCCTGTACCACGGCGCCCAGCGCCTGAATCACGCGCAGATCGACCGCTGGAACATCGTCGTCGCGCTGAATTACCTGGCGCGTGACGAAGAGGTGGCCATCGTGCAGGCACGCGTGCCGTTGTACGCCAACGCCGCCGGCAAAGAGATGATCAATGCCATGGTGGCAGTGGCCGATCTGACCCGCAACGGTTTCCGCGTGGGTGATTTGTCCACGCTGATGTCGCCACGCACCGTCATCACATGGGCGGAAAACATGGAAATTTTCCGCGACCCCGGTCTGGCTTTCAAGCTCTCCTTCGTCAACAAATGCGACGAGGCCGAGCGCCCGGTCGTGGCCGAGTATTTCCAACGCTGTTTCCAGCGCGAGCTCGACGAGTCGTTCGCGCAGACCGGCTGATTGCCATGTCCGGGGCCCAGGCCGAAGCCAGCGCCACGCGCCATCAGCAGCGCATCGATGACCTGTGCGCGGCATCCATTCGCGCGCTGAGCGATGATGCCGACCTGCACTTCCGGGGGCGACAACTTTACCGTGGCGACAGGCGATTGCCGCCGTTTGCGCCTCACCTGGTCCCGAAACCCGGCATTGACGATTTTCAGTCCTTTCGCGGAGCCGCCGATGCCATGGCGCTGCGTCTGCGCTTGGCGGACCCGGTCCTGCACAAAAGCCTGCAACCCACCGAACCACTGCCGCGCATGCTGTTTGAAATGCTGGAGCAATTTCGCGTCGAGGCACTCGCGCCCACCGACATGCCGGGCATGGCGCACAACCTGCGTCACCGCTTTGAAGCCTGGTCACTCGCCTTTTACAACAGCGGCCTGACGGAAACGTCAAAGGGCATTCTCCTTTATACCGTGGCGCAGATCACCCGGTCGCGCGTGACGGCACAACCCGTCGTCGAAGCCACCGAAGATGCCATTGAGGCCACGCGCATGTCCATCGTGCGCAGTCTTGGGCACGGTTTGGCGGGCCTGCGGCGCAAGCGCCACGACCAGGCGGCCTACGCGGAACACGCCTTGTCCATTGCGAACCTGGTGGCTGGCATGCTCGCGGCGTATGACATGGACGAAGGCGTCGGAGGAAGCGATAGCGATACCGAGCCCGATGACAAGCCCTTTGATTTCAACCTGTGGATGGACTTCGATGGCGCGGACGCAGATGAAGGCTTCGCAAGCGCCAGCAGTGGCAACAGTCGGTCGCTGGCGGAATCGGGCGGTGTCTACCGCATCTTCACGGACGAATTCGACACCGAGATGGAAGCGGCCACGCTGGTGCGACCCGCCCTGCTGAAGGAATACCGCGAGCGACTCGATCGGCGCATCGAACAGCAAGGCCTTTCAGTGCCGCGCTTGGCGCGAGACCTCTGTGCGGTGCTCGCCGTGCCGGTGCGTGATGGCTGGATCGGTGACCAGGAGGAGGGCTACATCGATGGCCGCCAACTCAGCCAGCTGATCACCTCACCCTCCGAGCGACGACTGTTCCGGATTGAACAATACGCGCCGGTGTCTGACAGCGCCGTGAGTTTTTTGATTGACTGTTCGGGCTCGATGCGCGAACACATCGAGGCTGTTGCGGTGCTGGTCGACGTTATGGCCCGTGCGTTGGATCAGATTGGCGTCGTCACCGAGGTCCTTGGTTTCAGCACCAATGCATGGAACGGCGGACGCGCGCAAAAGGCGTGGATGCGCGCCGGTCGCCCGGCACACCCGGGGCGACTCAACGAAACGGCCCACCTGATCTTCAAGGACAGCGACACCAGTTGGCGACGCGCGCGCCCTGCCCTGGGCGCCCTGCTCAAGAGCGAACTGTTCCGCGAAGGTGTGGACGGTGAAGCGGTGCAATGGGCGGCGCAGCGGTTGGTCCAGCGGCACGACGGGCGGCGTTTGCTGCTGGTTGTCTCCGATGGCAGTCCCACTGATGGCGCCACAGCGCTCGCCAACGACGCGAACTACCTTGATCACCACCTGTGTCACGTGGTGGCCAGCCTGGAGGCGAAAGGCGAAGTGGAGATCTACGGTATCGGCGTCGGCCTGGACCTGAGCCCCTACTACCGTCAGAATCGCGCCTTGGATCTAAGCCAGTCAGTGAGCAATGCGGTGCTTCGCGAGATTGTCGCGATGATCAAGACCGGCTTGATGCGCCGGCGATAGAACGCCAACCAAAAAATTGCATGCTTGAGCTACCCATTCAATCACACACCTCAAGAAAGGGCCTGGAAGATGGCAAAGAAACGATTGGTCACCCAATTCGGCATGGGCACCTCCATTCGCAGCCGCGACTACACAGAGGCGGCTGCGCGTGGCATTCGCGATGCGCTGTGGCACAACTCCCTCAACGTGGCCGATGCCTTTGGCTTTCCCAGAGAGGCCATGATCATCGACGTCCAAGTGGGCGTGCAAGAACCCGATGCGGTGGATTGCGCTGCCCTGCTCAAAATTTTTCCCTACGGTCAGCCGGCCATCACGGTGGTCAAGGGGGGACTGGATGTGCCGCGGCGCGACAAGGACGGCCTGAGCGTTATCGCCAACGTGGCGCTCGTCGTTTCGTTTGACATGGAGGCTGTGAATGACTGAAAAACGCATCATTTTGGAGATGGGGACCGGCAACGATCTGTATGGCATGGACTACACCAAAGCGGCATGCCGTGCGGTGCATGACGCCTTGCACCACTCGTCCATTGTCTTGTTCAAGTCGCTGGGTTACGACCACCGCGATATGCGCGTGCAGGTCACCATTGGCGTGCAGGAGCCCGACAAGGTGGATCTGGCCACTGTTGCAGCAGAGCTGCCTCGCGGCTGCGCCGAGGTCTGCGCCGTTCTGGGGGGATTGAATGTGCATGACCCCGATCAGGACACCACCCACGTGATCGCGGCCGCCGCCATTGAAGCCTTCTTGCCCATCGATGCAAGCCGTTGGCAATTGAGTGGTGCCATTGAACAGTGAGACATCCAAAAGTGGCAATCAGGCACGACAAGGGTCGTCCGATTGCCACAGAATCACCGCATTCAGCCCCAAATTTACCGCGCACTCATTTCGCGAACGGTCCCATCGCTGCTGCCGATGAAAACATCAGGGCTGTCGAGCGTCGTCGCGGATCATGTCAGCAGCTTTCTCCGCGATCATGATCGCTGGCGCGTTGGTGTTTCCAGAAACAATCTCGGGCATGATGGAGCAGTCGACAACGCGCAAACGTGCGATGCCATGTACCCGCAACCTGGCGTCCACCACCGCCATATCGTCACCACCCATCTTGCAGGTGCTGGTCGGGTGGTAGATGGTTTGGCTGTAGCGGCGCGCGGCATCGAGCAATTCGGCGTCAGACTGGAACTGTTCGCCCGGCACAAATTCAGAGATGATGTGCGGGGCCAGCGCTGGCGCCTGGGCGATGCGGCGCGCCACTTTGATGCCGCCGACAATCACAGGATGGTCGCGCTCGTCCGACAGGTAGTTCGGGTGAATGGCGGGATAAACCAGCGCATCAGGCGACTTGATCTCGATGCAGCCCCGACTGTGCGGGCGCAACTGACAGACGGACGAGGTGAAGGCCGAAAACTTGTGGGCGCCTTCGCCCGGCTTATCCGCACTCAAGGGCTGCATGTGGAACTGGATGTCCGGGCGAACAAGGTCTGGGCGGGAACGGGTAAAGATGGTGGCCTGGCTGGCCGCCAGCGTCAAGGGCCCGGTGCGCAACAGCGCGTACTGCATGCCGATCCAAAGCTTGTTGATGGGGCTGTTTACTTCGTCGTTCAGCGTGCGTTCGCGGGTCTTGAAAACAAGGCGCACCTGCAAGTGGTCCTGCAGATTCCTGCCGACGCCGGGCAGGGCGTGGACAACCGGAATGCCGAGCTTCTGCAGCAAGTCTGCGGGCCCGACCCCCGAACATTGCAAGAGCTGAGGCGAGCCGATGGTGCCAGCGGCCAGCACCACCTCGGCGGCGGCGCGCGCCTGAATGCGCAGTCCGCCACGGACATATTCCACGCCAACCGCGCGCTTGCCCTCGAACAGCACACGCGTCGCCTGGGACCGCGTCTTGACTGTCAGATTGGGGCGCTTGCGCGCTGGCCGCAAAAAGCCGCGCGCCGTGCTCCAGCGAAAGCCCTTGTGCGCGGTCTGCTGAAAATACGCAACACCTTCTTGCGTGGCGCCGTTGTAGTCCTCGTTGAAGGGAATGCCAATTTCTTTGGCAGCGGCGATGAAGTGGTCGGCAATCGGGCGCCTTAGGCGCAGGTCGGATACCTTGAGCGGTCCACCGACACCATGGTAAGCGCTGGGTCCGCGCTCCTGATCCTCGGACTTCTTGAAGTAGGGCAGAACCGCGTCGTAATTCCAGCCAGCATTGCCCATGGCAGCCCAGTGGTCGTAGTCCTCGCGCTGCCCACGAACATAGAGCAGTCCATTGATGGAGCTTGACCCGCCCAGTACCTTGCCGCGCGGCCACTGCAGTCGGCGATTCGCAATCCCGGGGTCGGGCTCGGTGAGGTAGCACCAATCAAGTTTCGGGTCATGCATGGTTTTGAAATAGCCCACCGGGACATGAATCCACAGGTTCGTATCCGGACCGCCTGCTTCCAGCAGCAACACCCGGGTTGCGGGATCTTCGCTGAGCCTGTTCGCCAGCACAGCACCTGCCGATCCCGCACCCACCACGATGTAATCGAATTCTTCAATCATTGTGGAATGTTTTGTTCCGTTTTATTAGGGTAATTTCTGTGGCGGAGTGTACTTTGGTTACTAATGGAATGAATCGTTTCGTTGCTATCGTTTTCCCTTGGTTTGTCAATTTTTTGGCGACTTCTAAAAATTGCTTACAAAATTGCATCAAGGTCCAGGCATCGCCATGGATCACAGGGACAAAAGTATCAAATAGAGCCCTTGTGTTCTGGCATGATGTTGTGAATTTAACACTTGCCAAACACCCGGTTCAGAAACTGGAGTCCAGCCAATGTCTGACACGAAAATCCTAGCGGCCATGCAAAACACAGGGTCATCCGCCGAGCGAAGTTTGCGTCTTCTGGCGCACCTCGCAGAAGGCGGGCATGCCATCTCGCTGGCCGAACTGGCCGCTGATTTGAGCCTGCCCAAAGGAACCGTTCACCGCCTTTGCACGCAATTGCTTGACACGGGTTTCATCGCCCGGGACGTGAATGAGCGTGACTACGTGATTGGCCCCGCTCTCAGAAGACTGTCCTTGGACACGCTCAATCACAGCACTGTTCGCAGTCTTCGGCATCAGGTGCTGGCGGAACTGGTGGCACAAATCGGCGAGACCTGCAACATCACCGTGCTGGATGGCGCCGCTGTGCTTTATTTGGACCGTGTGGAAGCGCCTTGGCCCTGGCGGCTGACCCTGGCTGCCGGGGAGCACGTGCCGTTGCATTGCACCGCAAGCGGCAAGCTGTTTCTTGCGCTGGCACCCCAGAATCAAAGGGATTTGCTCATCTCCCAGCTGAGCCTGACGGCAATGACCCATGCCACGATCACCACGATTGCGGCACTGCGACAGGAGTGCGCAGTGATCGCCGCCGCGGATTATTCAATGGATCGACAGGAATTCATCGACGGATTGGTGGCCATCGCCGTGCCGGTCCGCGATGACAGCGGGAAAGTCCGCGCCGCCTTGGCGGTGCACGCGCCTGTTTCACGCCTGCCACCAGAGCAGGCCCTGGACAAATTACCAGCACTGCAGGCCGCAGCACGTCGTCTGGGCAGACTGATGTGAGGCCGACGGCAGCGCGGTCTATCTGACAGCGAAGCAAGCTCAAGACCCGGCGCAACACATCAGCGGCGCCTTGTGAAAGCTGCTGCTGCTTCCCGGCGCACCGGGCGCGGGCGCCCTGTGGTTTACCGGTTTGGCAGGCTTTGGGCGGATACGCAAGCAGCACGTCAAAAGTCTGCAAGACCTGCCCAGCGCAGCTCGTAGCGATTTGGCCGCATGCTGGGTGATGTGAGACAACAGGCAAGAAGGCATGTAGCCCATACAGGACACCATGCTAAAACTGTCTCGCAACTCTGGCCAGCAGGGACACGCCCGCTTCGATAACCGATTCATTGATCGAGGCAACGCCCATGCGCAGGTGCCTCAAGGCGTTTTTGCTCTGCGGACGGTCAAAGAAGATATTGCCCGGTTCAACGACCACCCCCAAGTCCAGGGCGCGCTCAGCGAGTGCATTCATCGACAGGCCGGCGGGTCCCTCGATCCAGAGCGCAGACCCGCCTTGCGGGGCCTTGAATTTCCACTGCGGGAGGTCGCGACTCAAGGCCTTGGCCAAAACGCCCAATCGCCTGTCGTAAGCAGTTGTCAAGCGCCGGATCAACATGTCGTGGTGTCCGAGCGATAGAAAAAGCGCCAGCGCCCGTTCATTGTTGGTGGGGAGGTGGCGCATCATCAATCGGCGCGCCGCCCGTGCCTCGCGAATCAGTTCAGGATCTGCGACCATGAAGCCGACGCGCAGCCCCGGCGCGATGGTCTTGGACAGGCTGCCGACATAGATCACCCGGCCATCCTTGTCCATGCTTTTGAGCGCCCGTAGCGGCTGACTGTCGAAGTTGAGCTCACTGTCGTAATCGTCCTCAATGATCACAAAATCATTGCGGATGGCGCTTTGCAGCAGGAACTCCCGCTTGTTCTCCGGCATGGCCATGGTGGTCGGACATTGGTGGCTGGGCGTCACATAGAGGTAATCGCAAGCGGAAAAATCAGATCGCAAATCGAGGCCGCTGCCATCGAGCTTGAGTGGTTTGATGACCGCGCCATGCGACGAATAGATGTTGCGCACGTCCGGATAGCCCGGCTCTTCCAAACCCAAGACGGTGTTGTGGCCAAACAGCACGTCGGCCAGGATGTAATTGGCCTGCTGGGCACCGGCGGTGACCAGGATTTCCTCCTTGCTCACCCAAATGCCCCGGGCGGGCAGAATGCGCTGCTGGATCTGCGCAACCAGTTGTGCATCGTCCTGGTCAATGCGGTCGCAGGCCCAGTCGCGCACGGCGGTGGCGCGTAGCGCCTGAATGGCGCACTCACGCCATTCGCGCGCAGGAAACAGCGAGGCATCGAACTGGCCGTAAATGAACGGGTAAGGGTAATCCTGCCAGTTTCTGGGCTTGCGAATATTCGGCAAGGTCCACAGCTGGCGAGGCAGGCGTTGCTGCCAGTCGGGCGCATGCAGCTGTGCCAGGGCGCTGCGCTCAGCGTCAATTTTTGGCGCTGCCTTGACAGTCACCTGGTAGCCGCTGCGCGGTTTGGCCTCGATATACGCTTGGTCCGCGAGGTGCTGGTAGGCCAGCGTGACCGTGTTGCGGCTGACCTTCAAAAGCGTTGCCAACTCGCGCGACGAAGGCAACACCGCACCGGGCGTGAGGATGCCATCAAGAATGGCGCGCACGATCATCGTGCGCAATCGAACCTGAAGCGTGAGTTCGTCGGAGGCGTGCTGCTGGAACAGCGCTTTCCACATGAAGAGTTGAGTGCGCGGCATGGGAGGACTAGGTGCTTACCCTTGTTTGATATTCTGGCACTATAACTTTAATCGTCTGGCTCTATCTTGCCCTCATGCCATCCACTACGATCCGCCCACTTATCGAAAATCAGATAAGTTGCCAGCTTGAATCCGTTCATTAACTACTGACTTCAGGTCATAAAACCAAAGAGACAAAATGAAACTATCCATGACGAAACTGACCAAGAGCCTGCTTTTGGCGACCGCTGCCTGCCTCGCCTTTAGCGCTTTTGCCCAAAGCAAGAAAGAAGTGACGTTTGCCCATCAGGACATGATCGTTCCCCTGCGCACGGTGATGGAATCGGGCGAACTGGAAAAGGCCACCGGCTACAAGATCAATTGGCGCATGTTCGGTGGCGGCGGCGATGTGGTCAGAGCTATGGCCAGCGGCGATGTGCAGATCGGCGAAGCCGGCTCCAGCCCCATCGTGGCAGCAGCCAGCCAGGGCCAAGACATAAAGCTGTTCTGGATTCTGGACGACATCGCCGAAGCCGAAGCTCTGATTGTGCGCAACGGCAGCGGCATCAATAGCGTGAAGGACCTCAAGGGCAAAAAGGTTGCCACACCCTTCGTCAGCACGGCGCATTACCAGCTAATGGCCGTGATGAAGGTTAATGGTGTGGATGCCAAGAGCGTCAATGTAATGAACCTGCGTCCACCTGAGATCGCTGCTGCCTGGGAGCGTGGCGATATCGACGCCGCCTTTATCTGGGACCCAGTCCTGACCAAGATCAAAGGCAATGGCAAGATGATCGAGTCGTCCAAGACCATCGGCGCCAAAGGATTCCCGACTTTCGACGGGCTGATCGTCAACGCCAAGTGGGCCGCGGAAAACGAGGCTTTTATGGTGCAACTGGTCAAGATCTTGGCTAAAGCCGACGAAAACTACCGTGCAAACAAAGCGAAGTGGACCGCCGATTCGGCAGAAGCCAAGGCAGTTGCAAAATGGACGAAGGCAGATGTGAAGGACGTGCCGGCCACGCTGGCGTTGTATACCTTCCCGACAATGGAAGAGCAGGTCGGTCCCAAATGGCTTGGCGGTGCCGCTGCCAAGGCGATGACCAGCACGGCTGAGTTCCTTAAGGAGCAAGGCCGGATTCAAGAAATCAAGCCGAGCTACTCGGCGTTCATCACTGACGCCTATATCAAGAAGGCCATGGCCAAGTAGCCATCTCCACAGCGCCGCAAGGCGTGTCCATCGGGAGCAGACCGGCGGTCTGCCTCCCACCCCCCTCTCCCAACTTTAGAGATGCTTATATGTCCCATCTAAGCTTGAAGAACCTGTGCGTCCGCTACCCTGTGAAAGGGGGCTCGTTCACGGCACTTTCCAATGTGAATCTGGAAATCGAAAGCGGTGACTTTGTCGTCGCCCTCGGTGCCTCCGGTTGCGGCAAGACCACCCTGCTGAGCTGTCTGGCGGGCTTTCTTCCGCCGTCTTCGGGTGAGCTCAAGCTCGACGGCCACGACATTGTCGGCACCGGCGCTGACCGCGGCGTGGTGTTCCAGAAACACGCGCTCATGCCCTGGATCAATGTCATCGACAACGTGGCCCTGGGCTTGAAAATGCGCGGCATAGGCCGGGCCGAGCGCGAGGTCGTGGCCATGGAAAAACTGAAGCTTGTGGGCTTGGAAAAGCACGCGCGCAATGCGATTTACGAACTTTCGGGCGGCATGCAGCAGCGCGTGGGCATCGCTCGTGCCCTGGCCAATGACCCTGCCCTTTTGCTGATGGACGAGCCCATGGGCGCGCTGGACGCTTTCACACGCGAATCGGTCCAGGAACTGCTCATTGACGTCTGGAAACGCAGCAACAAGATGATCTTCTTCATCACCCACTCGGTGGAAGAGGCGCTGTTCCTGGCATCCCGCCTTGTGATCATGAGCCCGAGCCCCGGACGCATCGTGAAGATCTACGACGACCTGCCGTTTGCCAAGATGTTCCTGGAAAGCCGCAATGCCCGGGAAGTCAAATCCAACCGCGAGTTCATTGCCATGCGCGAAGAAGTTTTGAGTTTGATCCACCACCGCGAATCCGAAGAGGCCACAGCATGAGCCAGCAACAAACCACCAGTTCTTACCACATACCCGGCGAGGGCCCCAGCGCTCAAATCAGCATCATCACCACGATCGCGCTCTTGGTTCTGTGGTTCGTCATCACCAACATGGGATGGATCAAACCCCTGTTCCTGCCGACGCCACAGGCGGTGCTGGAGCAGTTCGTGGCCTACGCCACCGGCGCGGCGAATGACAGGCCCTTGTTCGAGCACCTGTTTGCCAGCTTTAGTCGCGTGTTCGTGGCTTTCTGGCTGGCCTGCGCCACCGCCATTCCAATCGGTGTGGCCATGGGCGTGAGCCGCATTGCGCGCGGCATCATGGACCCGCCCATCGAGTTCTACCGTCCGCTGCCGCCGCTGGCCTACCTGCCGCTGATCATCATCTGGTTCGGCATCGACGAAGTGCCCAAAGTTCTGCTGATCTTCTTGTCCTGCTTTGCACCGCTCGCCCTGCAGACCCGCGCCGGTGTGCGTTCGGCAAGCCAGGAGCAAATCCACGCGGCCCACTCCATGGGAGCCTCGCAATGGCAAGTCATCCGCTATGTGATGTTGCCTGCGGCGCTGCCGGAAATCATGGTGGGCATGCGAATTGCCATCGGCTTCGGCTGGACCACGTTGGTGGCAGCCGAGATGGTGGCTGCCAACGTCGGCCTGGGCCAGATGGTGCTGAACGCTTCCAACTTCCTGCGCACCGATATCGTGATCATGGGCATCATCGTGATTGGCGTCATTGCCTACGTGTTTGACCTGATGATGCGCTGGGTCGAGAAAAAGGTTGTGCCGTGGAAAGGCAAGGTTTAACCCATGGAGCACCCTATGACTGAACAAGTAAAACACTACCAGAGCCTGCTCAAAGCCTTCGGCGAGGCCTTCAACCGTCACGACGCCAGCGCGCTGGCCAGCATGATGACCCCGGACTGCGTGTTCAGAACCGCCATGGGTGACACCGCGGGCGGGAACGCCATCCTGGGGCGCGAGGCGGTGAAGAAGGCTTTCGAGGGCACCTTCGCCGCCTTTCCTGACGCACGCTGGAACGCCCGTGGTCCCGACCTGGTCGTGGGCGATCGGGGGGTGTCCGAATGGACCTTTGTGGCCACCCGTGCGGCCGATGGTGCAGGCTTTGATGCCGACGGCGTCGATCTCTTCACCTTCAGGGACGGACTGATTGCCACCAAGGACGCCTTCCGCAAGGATCGCCCCCCCATCCTCAAGAAATAGACCCGCAATCGGCGCGGCGAGTCATCGCCGCTTCCCCCTCACCGAACAACCAAGATCAACATGGAACCGACAAAAGCTGCTTCTCCCAAACGCCTGTCTGCCTATGACCCGCACTACGACCCGCTGGTGGATCGCAACCCGGGCCAGGGCCGAGACTATGCACCCACTTACTGGGTCGCCTCTGCAGGTGAACCGCCGGAAGACGATGGGCCCGTGAGCGCAGACATGGATGTGGACGTGGCCATCGTGGGCGCCGGCTTCACCGGCCTCGCAACAGCCCTCTTTCTGGCGCGCGAGCACGGCATCAAGGCTGTGGTGCTGGAAGCCAACCAGACCGCTTGGGGTTGCACCAGCCGCAACGGTGGCCAGGGCCAGAACGCCAGCGGCAGGCTGTACCGCTCGCAATGGATCGAGCGCTGGGGCAAGCCAACCGCGCTCAAGCTTGACGCCGAAATCCGCGCCGGTTTCCAGACCTTCAAGGACCTGGTCAGCGAGATCGACTGCGACCCCGAACCCGGTGGCCATCTGTACATCGCCCACCGCGAGAAAAAGATGGACTTCCTGCGCAACGAGGCCAAGGTCATGCGCGACGTGTTCGGCTACGACACCAAGATGCTCAGCGCCAGCGAGGTGCGCGAGCAGTATGTCAATGACGCCGACAGCTTTGGCGCCATGCATGAGCCCGACGGCACGGGTGTGCACCCGCTCAAACTGGCTTTCGGCTACATGCGCCTGGCGCGCAAGCTCGGCGTCAAGGTGCATCCGGCCAGCCCGGTGCAAGGCATGGAAACAAAGAATGGCGTGCACTACCTCAAGACGCCAGGCGGCATCGTGCGCGCCAAGGCTGTGGGCTTTGCCACCGGCGGCTACACATCCAACGGCATGCACAAGAGCTTGGACTCCAAGATCATGCCCATCCTCTCGAACTCGCTGGTCACCCGGCCGTTGAGCGAGGATGAAATCAAGGCCACCAATTTTCTGACCAAGCAGGTCATCACCGACACGCGCACGCTGCGCTTTTATTACCGCCGCCTGCCCGACAACCGGGTGCAGATCGGCAGCCGCAGCGCCATCACGGGTGCCGACGCCTCCAACCCGCGCCACATGGCCGTGCTGGTCGACGGCCTGCACCGCAAGTTCCCCGCGCTGACCGACATCAAGGTGGACTACGCCTGGTGGGGCTGGGTCGACGTCAGCCATGACATGATGCCGCGCATCATGCAACCCAACGCATCGGAGACCGTCTTCTATGCGGTGGGCTACGGTGGCAACGGCGTGTCGTTTTCGGCGCATGCAGGCAAACGCATGGCACAGCGTATTGCGGGCAAGGTTGACAAGACCTTCGAACTGCCCATTTACGACAGCGAGCTGGAATACCCGAACGTTTTCAATCTGGTGCGCTCACAGGCCTTTGCGCCGTTTCGCCGCATCGGACAACGTTTCCTCTACCACTGGTACCACATGCAGGACGAGAAGCAATAGGCTTGACCGGGTCGCATCGATGCAGCGCGCGGCCAGCGGCGAGTGCAGGTCATGACCGCGGTGTGGGACCAGGCCCTGTGCCTGCTCGCAGTCTTTGTTGCCGCCTGTGTGCGCGGCTATGCGGGTTTTGGCTTCTCCGCCATCAGCATCGGCATCATGAGCTTGTGGCGCGCGCCCAGCGAGCTGGTGCCTATCATATTTATTCTGGAGGTGCCAGCCAGCCTGCTGCTGTTGCGCGAAGCCATTCGCGACTACAGCGGGCGCTGGATGAAGCCGCTAATTGGCGGCAGCGCGCTCGGCATCCCACTGGGCATCGGGCTGCTTGCGGGCTTGCAAGGGCCTGGGTTGCAACTGGTGGTGAGCGGCACGATCTGCGCTGGCGCATTTGCCGTGCGTCTGGGTTGGCACCCCAGACACGCTGATACACATGGCTTTCGCTGGTTGACCGGGGTCGTCAGCGGCATTCTTAACGGCCTGTCGGCCTTGGGTGGAATCGCCTGTGCCGTGATGCTCTATTCAGTCTCCATCACGCCGGCAGCGCTTCGTGCGACGCTCACGCTCTTGTTTCTTTTTACCGATGCGTACGGGCTCGCGCTGGCGTGGCTTGCCGGCTTGCTGCAGCCGCACATGCTTGGCGTTGCGGCCCTCTGGGCGATACCGCTGGCGCTGGGCATTTATTGCGGCTCGCGTTTTTTCCATGCCTCCGATACCCGGCTGTTCCGTGCGCGTGTTTTTGGTTTGCTCACGCTGCTGGGTGCGGCAGGGGTGGCGAAGGCGGCGTTCGCACTGGCGAATAGCCAGAGCTGAGGGCAGTGAGTCTTACTCCCCCGTGAGGCGACCGCTAGGAGCCTGCCGGACTTTCCATACGGCATCTCGGTGTGAACGCACATCCTGATGGACAAGTTTCTCTATGGGCGCCCCAGTCAGCGGCGGCGGCAAGACCTGCGCGACAGGGGACAGCATGAACGTGCGTTTCGAGGCCTACCGCGGCATCGAAATCTTACGGCAAGGCAATTTCGGCTAGAGAAAAAGCACTGCCGCCAAGTGGGCCTGGGTCGCTTCTGGCCCGATGCCCAAGACGGGCAATGGCGTCCGGTAGTCCAATTGCTAGGCCGGTGGCAACGGGGTCCAGCGTCAGCTCCGGCGGGAAGCTCGGGTGTTTGGACGCGGTCATGTCCTGTCTTTCTGTTGCTCACCCGCCGGGTGGGCGGTCGCAGCGGCGGCGGCCACGGTGACGATTTGGCCGATCAAACGGCAATCTTCGGGAGTCAGCGAGAGCGGGGTCCTCAGGTCGAGCAACTGGCTCAGAATCTGCTTAGAGTTTGGCATGGGTTCTTGCTCTGGCAGATAGTGCCAGTGTCCGAAATGGCTGGTGAAAGCGGTGGGTACGCGCAGCCCGAACCACTTCACGTACAAACCACGCGCCGCGCATTCGGTCAAGAAAAATTCAATCTGCTCAGGAGACAAGTCCAGGGAGAACTGGATCGAACTGGGCACGAAGTCTTCACGCGCATCGCGCACTGGCAGCGTCAGCTTGGGTGCCCGTGCGAAGGCGCGGGCCAGGTCGTCATAGATGCGCCGCCAGCGCTCACCGCGTTCGGGCAACAATGCAATTTGCGGGCGCAGCAAGGCAGCGGCGAGGTTGGACATGCGCATACTGAAGTTCGGCGTGACATAGCGCCAACGCTCAAACACCTCGGCCGATGGACGCAGCACATGCTGTTCGTACATCATGTAGCAGCCGGACATCAGGATGACCTGAGCCGCCACGTCATCATCGTCAGTTACCAGCAGGCCGCCTTCGCCGGAGTTGATATGCTTGTAAGTTTGGCTGCTGTAGCAACCGATGCGCCCAAAGGTGCCGGTGTGCTGGCCATCCCAGCGTGCGCCCATGGTGTGGGCGCAGTCTTCCACCAATGCGATGTTGTGGCGATCGCAGATACTCCGCACCGCGCGCAGGTCTGTGATGTGCCCGCGCATGTGCGAGAGCAAAAACACGCGCGCGCCGCTGCTGGCTGCCTTGCGCTCCAGATCGGCCAGATCGGTGGCGTAGTCGTCGCGTGTTTCGACCAGTACCGCTGAAGCGCAGGCGTGGGCAATCGCGCCAGGTACGGGAGCCAGCGTGAAGCTGCTGGTCAGCACCTTGTCGCCCGGTTTTATGCCAAGGGCCTTGAGCGCCAGAAACATGGCTGCGCCACAGGAATTGACGGCCACGCAGTACTTCGCGCCAACATAGGTCGCGTATTCCTGTTCCAGCAAAGAGGGTTCGGGCGTGCCGGCCGCCTGTTCGCCGTAGCGATGCAGGCGGCCGCTGCGCATCAACGCCACGGCTTGCTCGATAGCAGCATCTGGAATCGGTTCGGACTGGCTCAGGTCTTTGCCGAACCACAGGCCGTCGGACGGGCGAGTGCGTGTGGTGGTGCTCATGTCAGTGCTGGTGCCCTTGCAAAGTGCCGAGTTCGAAGTGCTCGTGCGGGAAGTACTTCTTGAGGCGGATGTCGCCGGTGCGGGCGTGGCCCTCCATCCCCTCCAGTCGCGAGATCCGTGCCGCGACCTGACCCACCTCGCGACTGGCCGCACGGCTCAGGCGCTGATAGGTCACCGTCTTGATGAACTTTCCGACGCTCAATCCACCCGAATAGCGCGCTGCGCCCCGAGTCGGCAGGATGTGGTTAGGGCCGGCGCACTTGTCGCCATAAGCCACCGTCGTTTCTTCGCCAAGAAATAGCGAGCCGTAGTTGGTCAAGCGCTGCAGCCACCAATCCAGGTCGGACGTCAATACCTGCAAGTGCTCGGGCGCGTACCGGTCGCTGATTTCGCAAATCTCTTCACGGGTCGGGGCGTACACCACCTCGCCGTAGTCGCGCCACGCCATGGTGGCCGAAGAGCGGGCGGGTTCTGGCAGGGCCGCGATCACTCGCGGCATGATTTCGATGACTTTCTCGCCCAGTGGGCGCGAGGTGGTGTAAAGCCACACGGGCGAGTCCGGACCGTGCTCCGCCTGACCCGCCAGATCAGCTGCCACGATCTCAGCATCGGCGTTCTCGTCGGCAATGATGGCCGACTCAGTGGGCCCGGCCACGACGTCAATACCGATACTACCGAACAGCGTGCGCTTGGCTTCGGCAACGAAACGGTTGCCGGGCCCGACGATAATGTCCGCCGGGGCTTTGGCGTATAGGCCATATGCCATGGCCGCGATGGCCTGCACTCCGCCCAGCGCGAGCACCGTGTGGGCACCGCACAGCTGCATGGCGTAAAGGATCGCCGGGTTGACACCGGCCTCCTTGTGGCCCGGCGAGGTGGCCACAATGTTGGACACACCGGCCACCTTGGCCGTACACACACTCATGATGGCGGAAGCGGCGTGGGCGTAGCGTCCGCCCGGCACATAGCATCCTGCCGTGTTGACCGGGATCAGCTTCTGACCGGCCACCAGGCCGCTCATCAGTTCCACTTCAAATTCGGCCAGCGAATCGCGCTGGCGCTTGGCGAAGTCATACACCCGCCGGTGGGCAAACGCGATGTCCTCGCGCACGCCCAGCGGTACGGCCTTAACCGCCTCGGCGATGTCGACCTCGTTAAGCAGTATCTTGCCTTTGTAGCCGTCCAGATCGTGGGCGTAACGCTCCACCGCTTCACGGCCTTCGTTTTTGATATCGGCCAGCATGCGCTGCACGGTTTCTCCTGTAGCGGCGTCGATGGTGGCTTGGGGTGGTGTGGCTTTTTTCAGGTATTCGGCAGACATGATGGATGGTTGGTATGTGTAAGATGGATGGTATGACTGGGCAATCAGAAGCGGTAGAGCCATAATGAAATTTCTTTAGTGCCAGAAATAATTCCTGAATATGCGCCCTGCCCAACACGTTACGGACATCTGGGTCAATTTGCTGCCTCACTTCGAGGACAGCAGTGCCTCTATGCAAGGTCGCATCAAGGAAATGATGGTGCGCAGCATCCTGGACGGTCTCGTGCCGAGCGATGCCGCCATGCCGCCCAGCCGCACGCTCGCACAGGCGCTGGGTGTATCGCGCAATACAGTCTCGCTCGCGCTGCAAATGCTGGTGGACAAAGGCTTTCTGGTGTCACGCGAACGCAGCGGCCTGTTTGTGAACCCCGACATCGTGCTGGGACAGGCCGGG
>JAIPCZ010000043.1 GCA_021737975.1 Polaromonas sp.
GCCTGTGCTACAAAATCACGCACTATCACCTACTGGCATCTAGCGTGACCCCGTTCATCTTCCGGGGGTTGGCGCTGTCATTTGAGGGGCAAACGGCCTATTTTGGTGATGGCTCGATGCGCCAGACGGCGCCGGTGGCGCCCGCCATTCACCTCGGCGCCGAGCGCATTTGCGTGATTGGCGCCGGCCTGATGCACGAGCCCCGGACGCAGCCTGCGGCCGTGACCGAAGCCCTGTACCCGACGCTGGCGCAAATTGCCGGTCACGCCCTGTCCAACATCTTTCTCGATGCCCTGGCCGTCGACGTCGAGCGCATTCGGCGTGTCAACCAGACCCTGAGCCTGGTGCCGCCCGAATTACGCAGCGCCAGCCGTCTGCGGTCGGTCGAACTGCTGCTGATTTCACCGTCTCAGCGGCTCGACCACATTGCGGCACGCCACGTCGATGAGTTGCCCAAAGCGGTGCGCACCTTGCTCGGCGGCGTGGGCGTGTCGTCCCATGCGGCCGACATCAAGGGGGCGGCGCTGGCCAGCTACCTGCTTTTCGAGCCCGGCTACACCCGTGAGCTGATGGCCTTGGGCTACGCCGATGCCATGCGCCAGCGCGCTGAAATCTGCCAATTTTTCAACTGGACAGATCCCACGGCCGGCGCGGCGGCGGCCAAGGCAAGGCTGGCAACGGATGGAGACCGGCGTTACGACCCGTTGCGGCTGCCCTGATTAAAATCACCCTCTTGTCCTGAAAGCCCACTTAATGCCCCGCCAACTTTTCGTCACCACCGCCCTGCCCTACGCCAATGGCAATTTCCACATTGGCCACATCATGGAGTACATCCAGGCCGACATCTGGGTGCGGCACCAGCGCATGCTGGGCAACGCGGTCGATTTTGTCTGTGCCGACGACACCCACGGCGCGCCGATCATGATTGCCGCAGAAAAAGCCGGCGTCACACCGCAGCGGTTTGTGGCAGACATCGCCGCCGGGCGCAAGCCCTACCTGGACGGGTTTCACATCGGCTTTGACAACTGGCACAGCACCGACGGCCCGGAAAACCACGAACTGGCACGGCAGATCTACCGCGACCTGCGCGACAACAAGGACGGCTCGCTGATCGAATCCCGAACCATCGCACAGTTTTTCGACCCCGACAAAGGCATGTTCCTGCCCGACCGCTTCATCAAGGGCGAATGCCCAAAATGCCATGCCAAGGACCAGTACGGCGACAACTGCGAAAACTGCGGCGCGGTCTATGCCCCCACCGACCTGATCAAACCCTACTCGGCGCTGTCGGGGGCCCAACCCGAACTGCGCAACTCGGTGCACTTTTTCTTCAAGCTGTCCGACCCGCGCTGCGTTGAATTCCTGCAGCGCTGGACCCAGGACGGCAAGCTGCAACCCGAGGTGGCCAACAAGATCAAGGAATGGTTCACCGTGCGAAGCAACCCGGACGGCAGCACCAGCGAAGGCCTGGGTGACTGGGACATCAGCCGCGACGCGCCCTATTTCGGCATCGAGATCCCGGACGCACCGGGCAAGTACTTTTACGTCTGGCTGGACGCCCCCATCGGTTACCTGGCCTCGCTGAAAAACTTGCTGGACAAACGTGGCCAGGACTATGAGAACTACATGGCCAACCCGGGGCTCGAGCAGTACCACTTCATCGGCAAGGACATCGTGACCTTTCACACCCTGTTCTGGCCCGCCACACTGCACTTCAGCGGCCGCAAGACACCTGACAACGTCTTTGTGCACGGCTTCCTGACGGTCAACAACGGCGAGAAGATGAGCAAGAGCCGCGGCACCGGGCTGGACCCGCTCAAGTACCTGAGCCTGGGCATGAACCCCGAATGGCTGCGCTACTACCTGGCGGCCAAACTGAGCGCCCGCAATGAAGACATCGACTTCAACGCCGACGACTTCATGGCGCGCGTCAACAGCGACCTGATCGGCAAGTACATCAACATCGCATCACGCGCGGCGGGCTTCATCACCAAGCGTTTTGAAGGCAGATTGGGCGAGGTCACCGAAGACGGTGCCGCGCTATTGCACCTGCTGCGCGGTGAAGTGGGCACTATCGAGCAGCTCTACGAAGCACGCGAGTACGCCAAGGCGCTGCGCGAAACCATGCAACTGGCCGACAAGGTGAATGCCTATGTGGACGCCAACAAGCCCTGGGACCTGGCCAAAAAACCTGGCCAGGAAGCGCGCCTGCAGGACGTCTGCACGGTGTGTATCAAGGCTTTTCGCATCCTGACCTGTTACCTCAAGCCCGTGCTGCCCGCGCTGGCCACACAAGTGGAAACGTTCCTGAACATCGAACCGCTCAACTACGCCAATATTGTCCAGCCCTTGAAAGCCGGCCATGTGATCGGCAGCTACCAGCACCTGATGCAGCGCGTCGACATCAAACAGCTCGAAGCCCTGTTCGAGGCGCCCGAGCCAGTCGCTGCGCCCGAAGCAGCGCTGCCTGGGGGCGAGGCCATCGCCCCCACCATCGGCATTGACGACTTTGCCAAGATCGACCTGCGCATTGCCAAAATTGTCGACTGCCAGGCGGTCGCGGGCTCGACCAAACTGCTGCAATTGACCCTGGACGTGGGTGAAACAGACGATGCCGGCCAGCCCCGGCTGCGCAATGTGTTCAGTGGCATTGCCAGCAGCTACGAGCCAGCCCAACTGGTCGGAAAACTCACCGTGATGGTGGCCAATCTGGCGCCGCGCAAGATGAAGTTTGGCGTCTCCGAAGGCATGGTGCTGGCCGCCAGCCATACCGACGAAAAAGCCCAGCCCGGCATCTATGTGCTCGAACCTTTTGCCGGGGCCCAGCCCGGCATGCGGGTGCACTGAGCACAAGGGCCGTACGATTCCCCAGCTGCGCAGCATCTTGAAAGCGGTGCGGCGGCGCGTGCCAAACGCCCCGTCCGAAAACACGGAACAGGATAACAAGGCAATTTTTTGCGTTCTGAATCGCTGAGTTGTTGAGCGTCTACTTGTGCCGCACTGAGCGTATAAAAGCCCACTATTTGGCTTGGCTCCGCGTCCAGACTTTCCAGGTCTCTGGCAAGCATGCCCTGTCCACCGGTCAGGCTGCAGGCGGCAGAGAACAGCGGCGCACTGACACGGCTCATGGGCCTGGGTGCCAGGTGTTAACCGAAAAGTGAAGCTGAACAATGCCCAGGACGGGCCGGGGACCACGAATTTTCCCACCCCGCCAAGGCCGCATCCCTCACAAAAAAAATGATCGCACTTTTCGCAATCTGGATAGCCAATGTTGCACAAATTCTAAAAAATGGCATAATTTGACATTATTTGACTAAAATCACAAAAAAAAGCATGGTACTATTTGATCAAAGTCATTTTCACCTCACTGCGCATTTGAAGGCTTCTGTATGCAATTGACCCGCCTCTCGTCAAGGACGACCCATTGCGGTCTGGCCGTCAACTGCAGGCGTCGCGATCCACAGGTCTTGCACGCATCTCCGGAGCACAACAAAGCACGGGCAGTCAGGGTGTTGAGCAATCTGGCCTAGCCATTCTCAGCTGACAGTCAACAACAAGCTGTTTCACTTAGCACTTAAAACGGAAAAGTTTATGTTGCAACCTGATATTAATAAATTACTGTCAGAGCTCGGATCCTCCTTGGGGATAGCAGGTCTGTGCTTCGGTCATGCAGCAAGTTGCCAACTGATTTTTGATCAGTATCTGGTGGTCACCATGATTCACGACCGCGCCAATGAGCGAATCACGCTCAATTGCCCGATCGGCCAGGCTGAACAGGTCGAGAGTCTGTCCCGGCAAACCCTGCTGGCCATGTTGCAGGCCAACTTTATGTGCCAAGGTTGTCCCAATGCCACGCTGTCATGCGCAGAAGACAAGCGTGCCTACCTTCAAATTGCAATCCCCTTGAGTGATTCATCGCGCTGCGATCTGCGCGGCGCGTTGGAGATGCTGCTCAACCAAGCCGAGACTTGGTCCGAACGTTTGGGGCAGAGCCGCGATCTCGAGCCCATTGATTCGCCGATGTTCTCGCGCTCTGGTCGTTACGTTGAAGAACCGCTCGCGTGGACCCGGCAAAAAGTGTAGGGTTTTCTTTAATATTTTCGATATTTAATGGATCGTTTCGGCCGCTGTAGTTACAAACCAGACGGGAACTTTTACGGAAACCTAAATTGGACAGGCTTGACGGGGAACATGGCCCCACCGCCGTAACTGAATCAATTTCTCCGTAGTCGGCCCCCCAAAAAATAACTGGTTTGAAAGACGGCTAGGCACAAACGATGAGCGATATTCCATCCATAGGCGGCGCCTCCGCGCGCCAGGTACTTGAGCGGTTTGGCGAAAGCGCTGCACGGGGCGCAACACTCCAAGTATCGGCCGACGGCAAAGATTTCAAGGTGCTGGCGATGGGGCAACTCAGCGCCGCATCCGGTGCGACACGCAGCGTTGCATGGGTCCAGAGTGATGAGGACACCACCGGCATCTTTCTGAAGGCGATGTCACAGTCCTATGGCGCAAGGGTGTCGAGTTGTGTTGCCAGGGAACTGGGGCTGGATCCGTCACCCGGCAAGCCATTGGCTTCGCGAGTGGTTCAACAAGCCCTTGAGATGGCCAAAGTCAGCGGGGTGGCGCTCGCGGGGGTCGACTTCATGACGATGCTTGACCAATCGGCAGTCGCAGACGGTCGAGGCTTCCAAACGGCTTGTGCGGAACTCAATGTTGATCCAAAAAGCGTCAATGCCGACACCCGTCTGTGGCTTGACTCGCAAATGAAACTCCGTTTTGACGATGCGAATGCAAACGGTCAGTCGCCCGTCTCGCCAGCGGACGCTTCGGCATGGCTCAAGGGCCTGATCGCAAGTCTGAAGCCTTCGGCGAACTGATCACTGGGGCCCGACGATGGATCACGGTGAAGAACCCAACCCGAGCGGGTGCGATGGCGATGACTCGGAGGACGCCAACCACAAAGAGATTTTATTTCGCGATCTGGTTCACGCGCACCAAAAACGACTTTATCGATTTGTGTTGCAAAAGATCGGCAATGGCACAGACGCTGAAGACATCACGCAACAGGCCTTTGTCGAAGCGGCCAGCGCCTACGAGAGCTACCGTGGCGCCTCCGAGCTCTCCACCTGGCTCTATGGCATCGCCATGAATCTGGTGAGAAACCATCTGACACGCGCCCCGCACCGACGCTACACCTTTGAAACCGATGACGCCTTGGACGACCTCATCTCCGAGCAGCCCGATCCCGCTGAACAGCTGATGCATACCCAATCCATCATTGCCTTGCAGAATGAAATCAACGATCTTCCCGAGGAGATGCGCAGTGTGCTGCTCCTGGTGACGCTTGACGAACTCAGCTACGAAGAGGCCGCACTGATGCTGTCCATACCGGTAGGTACGGTACGCAGCCGACTCTCTCGAGCCCGCAGCACATTGAAGCAAAAATTGTTGCCTGCCAATGTCCAGACAAACCATTAAAAACAGACAGTAAACCGCCGCCGGTTGCTAACGAACAGCGGGTGCCACGTCCGTTGGTGCTGGGGCGACCGGCGCCGTCCCGATGGTCGCAGCCAAGGGGAAACTGATGATTCGGGGCTTGATCATGAACAGGCGTTCACGCCTTTGCACGCTACTGCTTTTGTTGCTGAACAGCGCACCAAAGCCCGGAATATCCCCAAGCAGCGGGACTTTCTGGGAATTGTCAACGCTCTGATCCTGCGTGTGCCCGGCAATCAGCAAAGTATCATTTGAGCGCACGATGGCCTGCGTGCTGACCGAACTGCGCGTGACCCGGGGTAATCCATTGAGCAGGGTAGCTTGAATCTGGCCATCCTCGATATCAATCGTCAGTTGCACCATCTGCTCACTGCCGTTCGGCAAGGAGCGCGGCGTCACGTTGAGGGTCGTGCCAGCAGTAACGGGCGTCACCGTCGCAACCTGAACGCCCTGGGTCTGAATATAGAAGGTCTCTGACAGGTCGAGCACGGCACCCACATTTTCCAGGGTAATGACCGAAGGCCGGCTCTGCACCCGCGCCTCACCCCTGGATTCCAGCAAGCGAATCTGGCTAACCAGATAGTTACCTCCATTGACAATGAGTGAGCTCGGATTGACCGTACTGTCAACCGCGCTGCTGACCACCGACAGCGTGCCGGCAGCCGGCGTTGCTGCCAGCGTGCCGAAGCCCAGCGCGTTGGTCCCCGCCCGTCCACCCCAGTTGATACCCAACTCCTTGGCCCGGTCGGTATTCACATCAATGATCATGGCCTCGATCTCAATCAGGGCAGCAGGCACATCAAGCTGCTCGATCAAACGCTGATAAATCGGCATGCGGTCCGGCATGTCCTGAATGATCAGTGCATTCAAACGGGGATCAGCCTGTACCGTCGGTGCGCGCTGGCGATCGGCAAAAGTCTCCTCGCTGCGCGCCTTTGCGTCACCCGACCGGGCGGCGCCCGCCACCAAAGATGCCTTGCCAGGCGTTACCGATGTGCCCGACGTTCCACCGGGTGCCGAAGGGTCCGGCAAGGTATCGGCACTCAGCGGCGCCGAAGCCTTCAGGGGTGTGGTTTGTGCGGTGGGTCGGGTGCTGGTGGTGAATCCACTCTGACCCTGTCCATTGATCAGGTTACGCAAAATGGAGGCCAGGCCGGGAATCATGATCTCGCGGTCCCGGTACCTGACCGTGCGGTCATCGGCAGTGGCATTACGCAGCTTGAACACAGCAGCCTGCAAAGCCGCCCCGCCGCCGGCCGGCAGTTGCCGCACGGTATCCTCGACCAGCTTGACGTAACTGGCCGGGCCCGACACCATGACCAGTCCCTGGCCGGGCAACTCTCCCCAACCAAACCGGGGGTCCAGCACACCCAGACTGGTCAATGCGACCTGCAGATTGGACAGATTGCCTCCGGGCAGCAAAAGGGTGCGCGTGACCACGTCGTTGGCCTTGCTGACATACAGGGTACCCGCGTGGCTGTACCAGACAAAGCCGTACACACCGGCCAACTTGCTGATGAACTCGGTCGGGCTCGCCGTGGTGAATTTGCCGCTCACCGACCCCGTGACGCCAGGTGCAAGATTCAGGGCGAGACTGAAGCTGCCGGCAAAATCGGAAAGCACCGTCTCCAGCTTCTGGTTATCCGCAAAATGACTGTAGGCGGCCACTGGCCACGGCACTGTGCCCGCGTGCAGCGCGCTGCCGCCCAGCATCAGCCCCGCCAGCAAGGCGCACCGCATCAACGGTCCTGCGCCAAGCCCTGTGGACAACTGAAACCGGCGCGGTACGAGGGGAGTATGTTTTTGCAGTAGTGACATAAGGTACCTCATCAGGCGAACATTAAACGAGCTTCATTGGCGCAGGTACTGGTCCAAAATGGAAGCACATTGACAAAATCAGCCAGCGCCGCTTCTACGGTTTCGGCAGAGGCGTCGGCCGGCAGTGTTTGCTGAAGCAGCAAAGACTTCGCACGTTCATCCAGACACAGGCTGCTGGCGTGTTCTTGCAACATGCCCGCACTCAATCCCACCAGCCGTTCGAGCACTTCGTCGGTCACCGAATCGTGGTAGCGGCCACCCAGGGACAACAATTGCGTCGTCAGCGCTACACGCTTGTGGCTGGCGGTGTGCATGTGCACCCGGTATTTCTGATCAAAATTGAGTGTCAGCCGGCCGTCGCTGCGCAAGTCTTTGGCCGCTATGCCACGGCGGGTCATAAAGGCCAGGATGGCCGGATGGGCCTGGGATGCGTTGTTACTCACAGTGTTCATTTTTTAGTCCTTTTCAGGGGCAATTTCTTGCACCAAGCGCAATACCTGCGCCACCGCTTCAATCAACTCGGATGGAATGTATTGGTCCAGTTGCGCGGTGTCCATCAGCTCATGCGCCAACGGAATATTCTGCATGACAGGCACCCCCGCCTCACGCGCGGCCGCCACCATGCGCGCCGCCAGCGCACCTTCGCCCTTGGCCAGCACCATCGGCAGCGGCGTCTTGTCTTTGTCGTAGTAAATGGCGATGGCCAGATGGGTTGGATTGGTCACCAGGACCGATGCCTTGCGGGCGCTGTTGACAGCACCCTCCTGCATCATTTCCTGATGCAGGTGCTTGCGCTGGTGCTTGATATGCTGATCGCCCTCAGCTTCCTTGTATTCCTGCTTGATCTCATCTTTGCTCATCATCAAGCCCTTCACATGCTGGTGGCGCTGCCAGGCAAAATCAGCAAGTGCCAGCACGGTGTAGGCCACGGCGATGTTGCTGATCAGCACCTTCAGCAGCATGCCCACCGCCACGCCGACACCTGCAAGACCAGCCTGGGGCAGCGTCATCAAGGTGGGTATGGCATCCTTCAAAACGATGTAAATCAGAGCCGACAAGAAGACAATCTTGAGGCTCGACTTCAGGAACTCGACCAGGTTTTTGACTGACACCACATTCTTGATGTTGCTCATCACGTTGAGCTTCTTGGCCGAGGGCATCATCGCCTTGAACGAAAAGAGCATGCCGCTTTGCACCAGTTCAACGAACAGGCCCAGCCCGATCACGATCAGCAAAAAGGGCATCATGATTCGGGCTGCGTCACGAAACAACTTGGTCGCCACCACGTTGACGGCGCTCTCAAAATTCATGCCCAGCACGTTCACGGGCAGCACCATGAGCTCAGCAAACGCCTTGATCAAACCCTCGGCGTCCGACAACATGTAGCCAAACAGCGCGAGGATGAGTGCGGTCTGGGTGAAGTCCTTGCTCTTGGCCACCTGCCCATCTTCACGCGCCTTGCGCAGCTTGGTACTGGTCGGGTATTCGGTCTTTTCGCTCACGGCAGCACCCCGGGCGTTCGCGCATTGAAATTTCCCCACTCACCATTGAGGAACGGCACCACGGTCGTCAATTCCTTGACATAGTCATAGCCGTACTCGAACAGGGTCCCCATGTAGATCATCAGCACCATCATGGCGATGGCGGACTTGATCGGCATGGCCAGAAAGAACACCTGCAACTGCGGTACAAAGCGGCTGATCAAGGCCAGGCCAACCTCGGCCAGAAACATGGCCACGATGACGGGCGAACCCAGCAGCAAGGCAAGGCGCAGGATGCGGTTGAGTTGCTCCAGCAACAAGGGCATGGTGTCAGGGCGCAGCGTGGGGTACCAGGTGAAGACATCCCAAAGCTGAAAACTGTCGTAAAGCAAGCCCAGCATCAGCAAAAAGCCGCCGCTGATGAAGAAGAAAACGATAAAGGCCTGGTTGAACAGAATGCCCAGCGGCGAACTGTCGTTGCCCGTCAGGGGATTAAGCGTGGCGGCGATGCTGGCACCGCGCTGGTTGTCGATCAAAAAGCCCACCGCTTCGAAGGCCCAAAACGGAATCGCAATCAGGTAACCCAGCATAAAGCCGACGAATGCCTCCTTCACCACCAGCATCACAATCTGGGTGGCAGCCAGGTCGGTCGCCTGCACCGTGGGGACCAGCATCGGCGCGGCCAGGGCCCCCAGGGCGGCTGCAATGGAAAAACGAATCAGGCCGGGAACAATCTGCCGGTTGAAAATCGGAATCGCGATGAACATCGCCAGAATTCGCGGCTGTGTGTAGGCCAGCGAAATCAGAAATGTCTTTGCTGTTGAGTAGAGTTCAGCGTCGTTCATGGCGATGGTGGGTGCGCGGTCCTAACGGGACAACTGCGGAAACATCTCGAAAATAGATATCGTGAAGTTGAACAATTCACCGCCGATCCAGCGCGCAGAAAGTGCCAGGGTTGCCATCACGGCAATCAGCTTGATGGCAAACGACAGCGTCTGCTCCTGAATCTGGGTCAGCGCCTGAAACAGCGAGAACAGTGTGCCCACCACCGAAGCCACAACGATCGGGGGCAGCGAAAGCCACAGCACCAGATACAGAGCTTGGCTCAGGAACGAGACGAGGTCAGGCCTACTCATGGGCTACTTTCAGGCATGTCATACGTACGTCAAAATCAGTCCGTGAATCAGCCGCGACCAACCGTCCACCGACACAAAAAGGAACAGCTTGAGCGGCAGTGAAATGGTGACCGGCGACACCATCATCATGCCCATGGCCAGCAAGATATTGGAGATGATCAGGTCGATCACGATGAACGGCAAAAACAACAGGAAACCAATTTGAAATGCCGAGGTCATCTCGCTGACCATGAAGGCCGGAATGACCACGAGAAAGTCGGTCCCTTTGACATTCGCCGACAGCTCGGGGCCCCACATTTTTTGCGCCGTGCGCACGAACATGTCGCGCTGCTCCTGCTTGCTGTTGCGCACCATGAAATCCCGCAATGGCTCGGCGCTGGTGCGCACGGTGTCGATGAAGGCCGCCACGCTCTTCGTGGCCGTGGGCGACGCCATGGTGTTTTCGTAAATGCGGTCGCCAATCGGCGCCATGATGAAAGTGGTCAGGATCAGCGCCATGCCATAAAGGGCAATGTTGGGTGGGATTTGCTGCACGCCCAGCGCATTGCGCACCAGCGTCATGACGATGGCAATCTTCATGAACGAGGTCGTCGTGACCACCAAAATCGGCACCAGCGCCATCAGCGCCAGCACCAACGCCAGCGAGATCGGATCCGCCGTGCTCATGTGGCATTCCGCGCCGGCGCCGACAGCGAGGCGACGGTGACACCGATATTTCCATCGATCTCCACCAACTCTCCGATGCCGATCAGCGCGCCATTGACGCGCAGCCGCACGGCGCCGCTCAAGGGGCGTTTCAGATCAAATGAATGACCGACCTGCAAGGCCTTGAGTTCTCCGAGCGACAGCGTGCGCTCGCCGATATCGAATGTCAGGCGCACCGGCACACTGTCGACGGACACCGTCGGGTCTGCGCTTTCGCTATCTTCAGTTGGCATGGAAAGTCCTTTTAAATTCAGGGTGTGCGTCACCACAAGTTGCGCGTCGTTCAAACAGGCCCGAATACCGACCCGGTCCCAGCCCAGCCAAACGCCACCGTCCTGACCGAGCCAGCAATGTTGCAGCATCACGGTGTCGCCCGGCGTGAGCGCCAGCAGTTCGTCCGCGCCGAGCACCGCCACGCCGATCTCGACCCGCAGCAACAGGGGCAGCGTGTCGGCGTCCAGGCCGTTGGGCACCTCGGGCAGGTCGGCTACCAGCCCGGCCATCAACATCAGCCCGAGGGCATCGGTGGAGATGGAACCATAGACCGCCTCGGCGCCCTGGCGCAAACACAGGCCGAAGTTCTGCGACAGCGTGCGCGCCGCCCCCGGCTGGCGCTGCAAGGTTTCGACGCGGACGGTACCGCGCTGCAAGGTCTTGGGTGCTGACATCAGCGCCAGCAGTGCCGACTCCAGTGCTGCGGCTGCAAACGCGTCCGGCATGCCGGGCAAGTCCAGCGACGGATAAGAAACGGCCAGCCAGGTTTGACAAACGCTGGCCGGAAGCCGCAGCTCAAAAGGCGCCCCGGCCCACTGCAATTGAACCAACCAGTCATCAGCTTGCGCTTGCGACAGAGGCGCGCCCACAGCCCATGGCTCCAGGGACAAACTCCAGGTCTGTCCAGCCAGCAAAATAGCGAGATCCCGGGCACGCTGCGCCAGCAGATTACGTGCCTGAACTTCGTTTTTGCCCAAGCGCGCGAGTAACAACGGGGTCGTGGTCATATTCATTTCATTCGTCATGGCCAAGCCAAGGCCTCCACTAAACAGGCATCTTCCACATCGTCAGTTTGTACGCACAGCAGCACCTCGCGCTGCAAGCGCTCGGCCAGCGTGCGGGCCTGCACCGGTGCAGCCGCATTCAGCAGCAAGCGTGAGGCTTCATTGCTGCAAATAAAGTCCACCTGCAAACGGCCATTAAGTTCCTGAATCGCCACCGTGACACCCGGCAGCACATCGTCCTTGAGTTCCATGCGCACCTGACGGTTGCCATGCTGCCCGTCGTCCACCATCAGGCGTTCGATGCTGGCGCCAATCCGCGCCGAGACAGCAGCGGTCTGGTGCGTATCTCTGGCATCACGCTCGGCCACCTGCAGGCCGCTCAATAACGAGAACGGCGTGGGCGGTGACACCCGCTCGGGCAAAGCCTGCTGCGCCGGCGACTGCCCGGCCAAGGCCTTGGCAAACCGCTCTTGCGCAGCCGGGTCCGGCTGATCCGACGGGCGCTGCTGATCGCTTTCCGCGCCAGTCTGAAACTGGTGTGCGCCAAAATCCGGCACGCTCACGTTCAGGTCAATACGACGCTCCGTGCTCATGCCACCTCCTCATGGCTTTCATCCCACTCGGTGCGATCACGGCGCAGCTCGGCCACCTCCTCGAGTTCGGCATCTTCCTTGCGCTCAAACTCCTTGGATTTTTCGTCGGCATAGACCTGCGCCAATTCGACAAATTTTTCTTTGGCCTTGGTGGCATCCTTGTGCACCCGACGCAAATCAGCCAGGCGTTGTTCCTGCGCCTGCTTTTCAAGTTCGGCCGACGCCACGGTCTTGTGGTGCGACTGCTCCTGGTCGCGCAGGAATACCACCTCCAGTTGCACTTCCTCGATGGCACGGAGCTTGACGATGCGCTTGCACAGGTCGGCGTACAGACTGCGCTCGTGTTGCTGGGCATAGTCCTGAAAACTCAGCAGCGCCTGCTCTGAGGCCAGGTGCGCGGCCACCGCCTCCCCGTGCACAACCCGCTGCTTGCCCACATTGAGCTCCGCCTTGTTCTCGCGGAAAGCCTTGATCGACAGTAATTCCTTGAAGAAACTCATGGGGTGTTCACGCCGCCACCAGCGCCTTGAGCGCGGTCAAGGTGTTGTCGAAACTCGACTCTTCGGTGGTGCGTTGGCGCAGGAAGGCCTTGATCCGGTCCTGCTTGTCGATGGCTTCATCGGTCGTGGCATCGCCGCCGCGTTTGTACTCACCAATCTTCACCAGCAGTTCCACCTCGGCATACACCGCCATCAACTCGCGCAAGCGACCCGCATGGGCCTTGTGCTCAGGCGTGATCACATTGTTCATGACGCGACTGGCCGAGGCCAGCACGTCGACCGCCGGGTAGTGGTTGGCCGAGCCCAGCTTGCGCGACAGCACAATGTGACCATCCAGAATTGAGCGCGTTTCATCGGCGATCGGCTCGGTCATGTCGTCGCCTTCCACCAGCACGGTGTAGAAGGCCGTGATCGAACCCTTCTCGTTCATCCCGACCCGCTCCATCAACTTGGGCAGCGTCGCAAAGACGCTGGGCGGATAGCCCCGGCGCGTTGGTGGCTCGCCTGCAGCCAGGCCAATCTCGCGCTGGGCGCGGGCAAAGCGGGTCACACTGTCCATCAGGAACAGCACTTTTTTTCCCTCGTCACGAAAGAACTCGGCAATCGCCGTGGCCACATAGGCCGCCTTGGCACGCTCCATGGAACTCTTGTCAGAAGTGGCGCACACCACCACGCTTTTTCTGCGCCCCTCTTCGCCGAGTTCATGCTCCAAAAACTCGCGCACCTCGCGGCCGCGCTCGCCGATCAGCGCAATCACCGTCACATCGACATCGGCGCCCTTGACCAGCATGCCCATCAACGTCGACTTGCCGCCACCCGCCGCGGCAAAAATGCCAATACGTTGCCCCTCGCCGCAGGTCAGCGTGCTGTCGAGCACCCGCACACCGAGTTCCAGCGGGTCTTTGATCAGCCGGCGCTTCAGGGGGTGGGGCGCATCGGCAAACACCGGGTAAAACTTGTCCGCTTCCAGCGGGCCCCGCGTCGCCTCGTCCATGGGCCGCCCCAGCCCATCAACCACCCGCCCCAACAGGCCGTAACCCACCGGCACCATGTGCGCGCGGCCCGTGGGAATCACCTCGGTGGCGCCACTGATGCCATACATATCACCAATGGGCGTCAGCAATGCGGCGTCTTTCACAAAGCCCACCACCTCAGCCTTCATCTCGAAGTCATCGCCAGGATTGCGCAACAGGCAGACCTCACCCACCTTCACCGTGGGCACCACCGCCTTGATGATGGTGCCAATCACCTGGACCACCCGCCCCTTGATGTGCAGCGTCGGCGTGTCGTCCAACGCCATCGACATCATTTCGGTTATGTAATCGAGTTGGCGCATGGTGGTGTCAAGCTTTCAAGCCGCGTCAAACGCGGCTGCCCAGAATTTTCGAAAAGGCCGATTGCAGGGCCGCCAGTTGCCCCTCCATGCTGGCCTCGACCAGTCCAATCTCGCTCTCCAGAATGCAGGCGCCGAGCTTCAGGCGGTTGTCAGCCAGGATGTCGATGTAACCGACCCCCGGATACGCCGCCAGCAGGTCGTTGACGCGCTCCTTCACGCCATCCACCTGCTGTGGATGCAGGCGCAGCGTCATCTGCTTTTGGTTGCGCACCACCGACAGCACATTCTTCACCGTCATCAGCACCCGCTCACCGTCATCAAAATCATCGATGATCTTGCGCACCGCCTTCATCACCAGGTCGACCATGCTGGTTTCGACTTTGGCAAAGTAGTCAATGGTTTGCGCGATGTTTTCCATCATCTGCTCGACCTGCTCCATCCGCGCGTCCTCCTGCCCGGTCTCAAAACCACGCGCGCACTCGGCTTGGTAGTCGGCTTGCGCGCTCGCCACGATGGCGTCGGCCTGCAACTGCGCCTGGGCCATCAAGGCCTGGGCATCAACCCACGCCGCCAGGTCGGCGGCGCGCAGCACACGGGTACCGGGCGCAAGGCCCAGGCTCAGCTTGCGCGCTGGGCTTAATGGATTGCGTGGAACGATGAAAGCCATGCCGGATCTGTCATTTCAGTGAGTGAACGAACAAGCGCGAGCGCTTGCGAGGGGTCTATCGAGGAAAACTGCGCGCTGCTCGCCATGTCAATGGCCGCCGCCGGCAGGCGCAAACGTCCGCGCTGCGCCACCGCCGGCGTGGCGGCTTCCAGGGCACGCGCTTGCAGCGCCTCGCCCCAGGCCAAACTGACCGGCAGCAGCTGGTCAAAATCGAGCGCCAGCGCGGCGTCCCAACCCGCATGCAAGGCGGTGGCCGGGCCACGTGCAAACGCCAACACCGGCGCACCCAGTTGTGACTGCAGCGCCTGCACCTGGCTGCGCGCGATGGTGCGGCGAATGCGTGGCCCGGCCAGCAGGGCAGCGCCCAGCATTTGCACCTGGTTCCAGACCGGTGGCGGCAACAGGGCCAGCGCCAGCGCCGGGTCTGTCACGTCACTGAGCGGCGCCAAACCCAAAGACTGCACCAGCGCCGCCGACCAATGGCGGTGCAGGCGTCCCCAATACGGCATGTCAGGCGTCACCTGTGCCAGCAAGGCATGAACAGTGGGCGGCACCAAATCTGCCACCCGGCTGGGGTGCAGCGCCACCGATGGCAGACAGGCAAAGCGCAACAAGGGCTCCGCCAGCGCGCTGTCACGCCATGCCGAAGAAGGAAAAACAGCCAGCATGGATTCAGCCAGCCTTTGGCGCATTGAGGCGTGCGGCACGCGCAGGCCACCAGAACTTCCAGGCCAGGAAGCCGGCCGCACCCAGACTCAGCAACAGCAGCAACACCAGGCCCACCACCGCAGCCACCGGCACGCCGCTGGCGCCTGCGCCATCTTGCGCTGCAGAGGCCACAGGGCCAGGCGAGACCTTGCCGTCCGTGCCCATGGCTGCCACCAGCACAATCGAGACCTTCTCGGGCGTCAGGCCGGGAATGCTGTTGGTCACCAGGCGGCGTACCTGGGGCAAGACGGTGTCGAGGTTGTAGCCGACCTGGTGTTTGATGAACACGGCCGCCGATGACGGCGTATTGGGGTCGCCCGGGCTCCCGCGCTCGGGCAGCACCACATGCACGCGGGCCACGATCACGCCGTCAATCTGCGTCAGCGTGGCACCCAACTCCTGCGACAAGGCGTACAGGTAGCGGGCGCGCTCCTCGAGCGGCGACGAGATCAGGCCTTCCTTGCGAAACACATCGCCCATGCCGGCAAAGCGCTCGCGCGGCAGGCCCTTGGCACGCAGCAAGTCAACCGCGCGCCCAACCTGTGAGGCATCGAGCGTGAGCCCCACCATGCCATCCTTGCCTGGAACCTTCTGGGCCTCGATGCCGGCATTTTGCAGCGCCGCCATCACCTCATTGGCCTCGGCCTCGGGCATGGAGGCCATCAGTTCAACACGACTGCCGCAGGCCACCAGCAGCAAAACCAGCCCGGCCGTGAGGGCTGCGCGGATCAGGGAAGGTACTGTCATCATTGCACTTTGACTAGTTGATCGATATTTTGTGTCGAGCGGCTCACGGCCTTGCCAATCAGCTCGTACTGCACCGATATCTGCATCAAACCCACCTGCACTTTGAGCAAGTCGGCCGAACTCAGATTGGCACCGTCGGTCAGCACCGCACTCACCGTCTTCACCGACTGCTGAAAGTCACTGGACAGGCCCTGCAGGCCCGACAGAATGTTGTCGCCCATGGTGCGGTTTTCCGGCGCGACGGCGCGCACCCCGGCATTGGCAGCGGTGCCGGCGGGGTCGGCTATCGGGGGCGGCGCGGCCATCATTTGCGCAAACTGCGCGCTTGCGAGCGGGTCGGGGGCCAGTACCGGCGCAGACGCAGCGCCGATCTCACTCGTCGTCAATTTGACCGCCAACGATGCTGCTGTGATGTCCATGAATCAATGCTCCTCTAAATCGGTGATGTTGTGCCCTTGCATGGCCTGCGCCAGCGGATTATGGCCGGCGGCCCGCAGCGCCCGCAGACTCTCGGCGCTGCGCCCCGCCAGTTGCAGCGCCAGCGCCCGCACCGACTGCAGTTCACCCTGGTCTTGCGCCCGAACCGCTTGTGTGCCGCGCGCCAGCAGCGCCACCGCCTCTTCCGGGCGGTCGCTGTTCAGGTAGGCCATGGCCAGCCCGATGTAGGCAAAGCTGCGCTCCGGTCGCAACAAGGCCAGCGCGCCGAAGATGGCTTCGGCGCGCTTCACATCTGCCCGGGCAGCGGCCAGAAAGCCCACCTCGGTCAGCAAGCGGATGGCGTTGGAATCAATCAGATACGGATCCTTGGGTGGACAGGTTCAGCAGGGCCTGGGCCCGCTGGTGCAATTTTTCTGCGCCAGCCACACCTTGGCTGCTGTCGATGACAAAGGCCAGCAAGGGCCAGGCCCGCTCGGGCTCCTGCAACAGCAGATGGCATTCGGCCACCGCCAGCGGATGCCGCATCTCGGCGGGCTCCAGCAGCGCCAGGAAGCAGTAGACCTTGTAGGCTTCCGCGGTCAGGCCCACTTTCTTGTAGGTCAGCGCCAGGGCGCCCAGATAGCGCGGCTCGGTGGGCTTCAAAAAAGTCAACAGGCTCAGGTACTTCAGCGCCGTGTCGTACTGGCCCTGCACGATGGCGCTGTGCACCATGGCGTAGACGGCTTCGGCTTCGGCAGCGGTCAGGCGCTGGCTCGAGGGCAACGCGTCCAGCGCCGCACGGGTGGCGGCAAAAGCCTGGGCGGGGGAACTGTTCTCAGAGATCTGGGGCATGGTCAAAAGTCCTTCAGACATTGCGGGCAATGGCCTTGTTGGTATCCACCGTGGCCTGTTCCATGGCACCTGTCTTTTCACGCATATCGCGAATGATGTCCTGCATCGCCTGCGCGGTATCAGCGTAATTCTGCGCAGCAGCCTCATGCATTTTTGCATCAGCCTGGTCCTTGGTGCCCGCAGCGTCTTGGGCGCTGGCTTTCTTTTCTTCCTCGGCCGCCAACTTGTCGCCCGCTGCCTTGATGATGCCGGAGACACCCTGACCGATACCGTTCAGGGCCTGCGACCCTGCCGTAATCGCATTGCCCTGGGCCGTGAGCTTGGCGCCATCTGCAATGATGGTATTCGCTTGCTGCACCCGACCCGCAGAACCTTTCGCATTGACTCCAGTTTGAGATTGGGCCTCGAACTTTGCGCTTTCGCCCATGCTGGACGTCTTGGCCCCACTCATTGACTTGGCCAAACCGGCACCCGCCACGCCGATCTGCACCACGGAGATCCCGATCGACACGGCGGACGCGGCAATCGCGTAGTCGGCCTGTATTTGTGCGGCGTTGTAACGCAGTTCAGCGGCGGCGATGATCTTGTCGCCGGCAGCATTGAGCGAGGTGACCTGCGCGGCTGTTTCAGCATTGCGTCCTTCCCTCACGCTGGTGCGCAGGGTTTGGGCAATTTGCTGAAAGAGCGCCATGAAGGCCATCATGTCGCCCTGCATGTCCGTGTCGCCGTAACTGGCCATGGCATTGGCGCCCGACATGATAGAAGCCGCGTAGTTGACCAGAGGTGCGGGCAAGTCAGCAAAATCCTCTTTGTTAAAACCCGTTGAAATGCTGCCCAAGGTGGTGTCTTTGTCGAGCACATGTCCGCTGTTCCCGGGCGCTGATGTGCCGCCCGTGCTGCTGGTGCCCCCGGTATGAACGGGGTTGTACGGAGATACATAAGCTTGGTTATCGCCAACTGCTGCCATGGTTTATTCCTTTTGAAGTGGGTTGTGTGAACCAGTCGTTTCGCTCGCGGCGTCACGCCGGATTGAGCTTGCCGGACGAGAAATTTTCGGCGATGGCTGAGCGCGAGCCGCCGGCCGCATTGATCATCTGACTTACCAGGGTGGCGTTTTCCATGATCTCCTGCACCAGTTTCTTCACGTCCTCCTGGTTCTCTTCCATGAACTTCTGGATCAACAGCTTCTTGGCATCGATCTTGGCCGCATCCGCCTGGGCAAAGGAGGCGTCGCGGGTGGATTCAGCCGCACCGAGCTGCAGTTTGGAGGTTTCAATCGCCATGGCGCTCTTGGCAATATTGACGCTGGCCATGGCGATCTCGCCCGCCGCCATGCTGATCTTGGCAACATTGGACACCAGCAAGCCGGCGGCGGCACCACCGCTCAGCACCGTGGCCGCTATGCCGGCGATCGCAACGACGACGGTGGTCGCAATCGTCGCAATCATCTCGGCCTTGTAGATCTCGTTCTCGATTTCCTGCACTCTCGCGGGGTCGCCGGACGCCCTGGCTGCTTCGAGTTCGTCTGCGAGGTCGATCTTCATCGAGCCACTCACCAGCGTGCCCACAATGCCGGGATTCAACATCAAGGCCGTCGGGTTGCTTACCAGGGTGCAGACTGCGGTAATCACAGCCGCCTTGGCTCCCACCAGGTCTTTCTTGTCGGTCAGCCGGGTCACCTCGCTTTCGTCCCCCCTGGCCTTCGCTGCCTCCAGTTCCTGGTTCAACGCATAAAGAGATTGCCCGTCGTTGACCATCATGGAGGCCAACTGGTTGAGCGGGTTGCCGAAAGACTCCAGCGGCTCCCTGGGCGGTTCTTCCAGCGCCCGGGCATTGTTGACACAAGCCGTACAGGAATCGATGGCCATGCCCAGCGCCATGGCAAACAAGGGTGTGCCCAGACCCGTGAGCGCCAGCGGCGCCGTCACGATGGTCAGCACCACGCCGACAACGGCGTTGCAAATCTTTTCAAACCAGCTTTGCTCGGCGGCTTCTTTGGCCTGGGCGGCGGCTTCGATGGTGTTGGTCTGCCATTCCTGGATCTTGGCAATGCCCTCGGCGGTCTTGGCTTCCATCTGCTGTTTGGACAGTTGCAGGCCATTGACCGCAGCGGCGGTCTGCGCATCCTTGGTCTTGGTGGTCAGCGAAGCCAGTTGCGCCGCCAGATCTTCCGGGGAGAAGGTCATGGCGGGTGAGCCGATGCAAGGTGAACCGTTGGCGTTGCTGATGCTCCCGGCATTGCTGTCGGCCAGCGCCACATGCTGCGCGCCCCCCGCTACTCCGGCCATGTTGCCGGCTGCGGTACGCTCTGCACCCTTGGGCGCGTCCACAGGCCCGCCTTGGGCCAACGGGGAGGTATAGGTTTGGCTTGGTGCGCCGATTTCTGTCGCCATGGTTGTGATCTCCGGACTTGTGGTTCAGTGGGCCTGGGGGCGGTTCAGCAGGGCCAGCAGGGCCTGCGAGCGCTCGCGTATTTCGGACTGCTCGGGCGCGGTGCAACGCGCAATGATCAGGCTCAGCCCCTCCCTGGCCTCGGCTTTCATACCCATGGCAATCAGGCATTCACATGCATGGAACGTGGGTGCCGAGTCCCGCGGGTCCATGGCTGAGGCGATGCCGTAGTAGTTGATGGCATCCTTGTAGCCGCCCACCATTTGCAGGCTGGAGGCATAGGCATTCACGAACCGGCGCTCCATGTGCTGGTTCATCACCAGGTACGCAAAGATGCGCATGGCTTCGAGGTACTTGCCCTGGGCGTAAAAGTTGTGGCCCAGCGTGTACACGGCCTCGTAGTCGCGCGCGTCCAGCCCGCTGACATCGCCCAGCGCACCGCCGGAGCCCAGGTGGTTCATCAGGTCGGCGAGCGTTGCGCTGTCGTCCTGTACGGGTGTTTGTGTTTGTGTTTGCATGAATGATCTCGGTCAATCAAAAAGGGGGGGGGCAGTCGCATCAAATGAGGTTGCGCCGGCGTTTGGGCACAGAGGCGGCGCCGGGGCTGCTCATGCGCAGGCGTGCCGCTTCTTCGGCCACTTCCTGGTCAATGGCGGCCTGATCGGCCGCGAGCACAGCCGCCATCTCCTCGCGCTGCCGGGCGTCAAGCTTCGGACCGAATGCACCGTCGATGTTGGCGGGTTCCACGCCAATGGACTCGTAGAATGCCGCAGTCGCGGCAAAGTCGGCCTCGATTTTGGCGAGCAGGCTCTCGGCCTGGTTGATGATGTCGGCGGCATAGCCTTGGGCTTGGGACATGGTGTTTCCTTGCAACAGGTTTGAATGGGCTCAAAAGAATTGGGGAGGTGATTCAGAATTTCTGAATAATTCCCGAGCGCGAGTCCGACAGCTTCTTCATGAAGTTGGTCATGATCTCGAACGCCTCGTTGCGCTTGTTGGACAGCGACTGCAGGCGCAGCATGTCCATCTGCTGGGAATTGCCCAGCGCG
>JAIPCZ010000008.1 GCA_021737975.1 Polaromonas sp.
GCCGCTGCCCTGGGCGCCTGGACCGCCATTCGGGCAGTGGTCCGCCTGCGGCCGGCGCAGGCCATGCTGCCGCCGTCCCCGCCCGCCTTCAAGCCGACGCTGATCGAGCAACTTGGCCTGGGCCGCTTTGTCAGCACCGGCGCCATGATGGTGATCCGCAATTTCGAGCGCCGCCCGCTGCGCGCGGCCTTCACGGTGACCGGCATTGCGCTGGCGGTGGCGCTGCAGATTTCGGGCGCGTTCTGGCTCGATGCCATTGCCCATATCGTCGATGTGCAGTTTCGCCAGGTTCAACAGGGTGATGTGCTCGTCAATTTCCAGCGCCCGGTGCCGCTGCGCGTGGTGCAAGACTTGCAGCGCCTGCCCGGTGTGATGGCCGCCGAGCCCTATCGCACCGAGCCGGTGCGGGTGCGTTTGTGGGGTCGCAGCATTGACACCGCACTCATAGGCTACCGCCCTGACGCGCAATTGATGCGCGTGGTCGACGAGCAGCGCGGTGCGGTCGCCATGCCAGCGCATGGCGTGGTCTTGTCGGCGCTGCTGGCGAACGAACTGGGCGCGCGTGTGGGGGACCGCGTTGCGCTGGAGTTCCGTTTGTGGAACCAGCAGCGCACCGAAGCCGAGGTGGTTGATATTGTGCACACCATGTTCGGCAACCTGCTGTTCATGAACCTGTCCGCCATGAACGCAATGGCCCGTGACGGCGAGGGTGTGGCCGACGCAGTGCTGCAGGTGGACCCGCGGGCCATGGACGCCTTCTGGACGGCGGTCAAGTCGGCCCCGGTGATCAACTCGGTGTTCGACAAGGCCAGTTCTCTGGCCAATTTCAACAAGACCACCTCGCGCACCATGGGCATCTTCAGCGGTATTCTGACGCTGTTCGCTGTGGCGATGGCCGTGGGCATCATCTACAACGCGGCGCGCATCTCTCTGTCTGAACGGGCATGGGAACTGGCCAGCCTGCGCGTGCTGGGCATGACACGGGCCGAGGTGTCGGTGCTGCTGCTGGCCGAACTCGGTGCCGAACTGCTGCTTGCGCTGCCGCTCGGGGCGCTGGCCGGCTGGGGCTTGGCCTCGCTGATGATGCAGCTGATGTCGTCTGACAGTATCGACTTTCCGGTCATCATCGAGCCATCCACCTATGCGTCGGCGGCCCTGATCGTGCTGGCCGCCGGCATCGCCAGCGCGCTGCTGGTGCGGCGCAAGATTGACCGGCTGGACCTGGTTGCCGTTTTAAAGGTACGCGAATGAACAATAACACCCCCTCAAAAAAATACCGGCGCTGGATCGGCGGTGCGCTGCTGCTGGCAGTGTCGGCCGCGCTGGTCTGGGCGGTTTACCGGCCGCGCCCGCTGCTTGTGGATGTGGCCGCCGTGACCATCGGCAGCTTTGAGCAAAGCATTGACGAAGACGGCCGGCTGCGCTTGAAAAGCCGCTATGTGATCACCGCTCCCACGCAGGCCGAACTCATGCGCCCAACGCTGAAGGTGGGCGATGCCGTGCGCGCCGGTGACGTGGTGGCGGCACTGGTGCCGGTGGCGCCGCAGATGATCGATGCGCGCACGCGCGACGTGTTGCAGCAGCGCATGGGAAGCGCTGACGCCGCGCGCCGCGCCGCCGCGGCGCAGGTGCAGCGCGCGCAGACCACGTTGGCGCAGGCCGCGCTGGAAGCCGAGCGCGCAGGCAAACTGGCGCAGGACAGTTTCATTTCCGCGGCGGCGCGTGACCAGGCCGCGCTGGCCCGCCAGGCCGCGCAGCAGGCCCTGGCTGCCGCCCTGGCCGAGCAGGGCATGGCCGACTTTGCCCTGGCCGAAGCGCGTGCCGCCCTGAGCCGCGCCGAGCCGGCGGACGGCGGCAGCACCAAGGGCCGTTGGGAGCTCAAGAGTCCGGTCGACGGGCAGGTGCTCAAGCTGCACCTGGAAAGCGCGGCGCCTGTGAGCGCCGGCCAGCCCTTGCTCGACATCGGCGACACGGCGACGATGGAGGCGGTAATCGATGTGCTGTCGGGAGAGGTGCGACAAATCCGGCCGGGCGCGCAGGTTCAACTTTCTCTGGGCAGTGGCGCGGCGCCAATCGCCGGCCAGGTCACACGCATTGAACCCGTGGCCTTCACCAAGGTGTCGGCGCTCGGCATCGAGGAGCAGCGCGTCAATGTGATCGTCGATCTGGCGCAGAGCGGCCCCGGAGCCCAGCGCCTGGGCGACGGTTTCCGCATCGACGCCCGCATCACGCTGTTCAAGCAGCCCAATGCCTTGCTGGTGCCCACCGCGGCGCTGGTGCGCGACGCTGACCAATGGCGCGTTTTTGTGGTCGAAGCCGGCCGTGCCCGCGCCCGCCCGGTTCAGATCAACGACCGAAATTCCGATGTCGCCTGGCTCAAAGAGGGACTGCGTGACGGGGAGACCGTGTTGCTTTATCCGGGCAGCATGGTTGCCGATGGGCAGACGGTGCGGGTGCGGTAACCGAAATTCATTCTGAATGTTCGCTGCGCCCCAGCCATATCGGGCCATGCCGGGGACCTCATACTGTCACACGCCCAGAAATCGGTCCCCGGCATGGCCCGACATGGCCGGTCAGAGCGGTGACATACCAAAAAAGTCGGAGTGCTTTGGGTAATTGGTATTCATTTGCCAGCACATCACCGTTGTGTCTCTGCAGGTCATGGCTTGGGGTGGTAGCCGATTTCTGGGTCTGACAGTATGAGGCTGCCGCCCCAAGCCATGACCTGCCGAGCGCTGAACACAACCCAGGATCCGAAATCTCCCTGCATTTGAAGGCACAACTTGTCAAGGACCCCGATGTTTACAATGACAAAAACCCCAGGAGTTGACCCCAATGACGATCAAGAGCGATAAATGGATCCGGCGCATGGCCGAGCAGCACGGCATGATCGAGCCCTTCGAACCCGGCCAGATTCGCCAGGACGCGGTGGGCAACAAAATCGTCAGCTACGGCACCAGCAGCTACGGTTACGACATCCGCTGCGCCCCCGAATTCAAGGTCTTCACCAACATCCACAGCACGGTGGTCGACCCCAAGAACTTTGACGAAAAGAGCTTCGTCGACTTCAACAGCGACGTTTGTATCATTCCGCCCAACAGCTTTGCGCTGGCCCGCACGGTCGAGTATTTCCGGATTCCGCGCAACGTGCTCACCATCTGCCTGGGCAAAAGCACCTACGCGCGCTGCGGCATCATCGTCAACGTGACCCCGTTCGAGCCCGAGTGGGAGGGTTTTGTGACGCTTGAATTCTCCAACACCACCCCCTTGCCGGCCAAGATCTACGCTGGCGAAGGCTGCGCCCAGGTGCTGTTTTTCGAGAGCGACGAAGTCTGTGAAACCAGCTACAAGGACCGCGGCGGCAAGTACCAGGGCCAGCGCGGTGTGACCCTGCCAAAAGCCTGATTTTCCGGATCAACGATAATAAGCCTTCTTTTAAAGAAAACTGCCCCGATTCCCGGGCGCCACCAGCTATCGGATTGATAGCAATTGAACCTGAGCTTCAATGACCGAACTGACTCCTGCGAACGCAAACGAATTAACTTCCGACACCCCCATCATGGCCTTTGCCCAGTTGCAGCTGGCCGACCCTTTGGCCCGCGCTGTGGCCGAAATGGGCTACGAGACCATGACCCCGATCCAGGCCCAGGCCATCCCCGTGGTGTTGCAGGGGCGCGACGTGATGGGTGCTGCCCAGACCGGGACCGGCAAGACGGCTGCCTTTGCCTTGCCGCTGATGCAGCGCATGCTCAAGCACGAAAACGCCTCCACCTCGCCTGCACGCCATCCGGTGCGTGCCCTGGTGCTGCTGCCCACGCGTGAACTGGCGGTCCAAGTGGCCGAGCAGGTCGAACTGTATGGCAAGTACACCAACTTGCGCAGCGCCGTGGTGTTCGGCGGCATGGACATGAAGCCGCAGACCCTTGAGCTGAAAAAGGGTGTCGAGGTGCTGGTGGCCACGCCCGGGCGCCTGCTGGACCACATTGAAGCCAAGAACTGCGTGCTCAACCAGGTCGAGTACGTGGTGCTCGACGAAGCCGACCGCATGCTCGACATCGGTTTTCTGCCCGACCTGCAGCGCATCCTGAGCTACCTGCCAAAACAGCGCACCACGCTGTTGTTTTCGGCCACGTTCTCGCCCGAAATCAAGCGCCTGGCCAGCAGTTATCTGCAGGACCCGGTCACGATCGAGGTGGCGCGCTCCAACGCCGCCGCTTCCACTGTGGAGCAGCATTTTTACAGTGTCGAGGGTGAGGACAAGCGCCACGCCCTGCACCAGATCCTGCGCCAGCGCGGCATCAAGCAGGCTTTTGTCTTTGTCAACAGCAAGCTCGGTTGTGCGCGCCTCGCGCGTTCACTTGAGCACGAGGGCCTCAAAACCACGGCGTTGCACGGTGACAAGAGTCAGGACGAACGCCTGAAGGCGCTCGAATCGTTCAAGAACGGCGAGGTGGACCTGCTGGTCTGCACCGACGTGGCCGCGCGCGGGCTCGACATCAAGGATGTGCCAGCGGTGTTCAACTTCGACATTCCGTTCCACGCCGAAGACTACATTCACCGCATCGGCCGCACCGGCCGGGCGGGCGCGGAAGGGCTGGCGGTGACCTTTGTCGCCAGGAGCGACCAGCGCCTGGCGACCGACATCGAGAAGTTGCTCAAGACCAAGATCGAGCTCGAGGGCATCGAGTTTGAAGAGAATTTGCCTGACATCCGCAAGCAGGGCCACATCAATGACGGCCGCAGGCTCTACCGCGAAGACGGCAGCGACCAGCGCCGCCCTGAAGATTTTGCCCGGGGCCCGCGGTCCGAGCCCCGGCGCAGCCGCCCCGCGCCACAAGATCCGTTTTTTGAGAAGCCCTACGAGCCGTCCTTGCCGCCTGAAGCGGCACCTGCCTGGGAAGCCGCCGCGGCGCGCCCGGGCGTGCGCACCATTTCAAGCAACATCAAGACCAAACGCAAGGTCGCCGCGCTGTTTCAGGCGGCCTGATATCACCCCGGCTTTTGCGCCTGCTCACACCTCACCTGAATCAGTTCATGCGCTGCCGGGCCGCTGCCCAGTTTCAGGGCGCTCAGGTGTCCGCCCCAGACACAGCCTGAATCCAGCGCCAGCACATCGTCACGGCCCAACCAGCCCAGTGTCGACCAGTGGCCAAAAGCGACCGTGACATCGGCGGTCTTGCGCCCGGGCACCTCGAACCATGGCAGGTAACCCGCCGGGGCGGCGTGGGCACCGTCGCTGGTGTCGAACTCCATCACACCCTCTGCGGTGCAAAAGCGCAGCCGTGTCAGGGCGTTCACGATCATCCGCAGGCGGTCAATGCCCTCGAGGCCGTTGTCCCAACGGTCGGGGGTATTGCCATACATATGATGCAAAAATTCGTTCAGATCAGGGCCCCGCAACACCGCTTCAAACTCACCCGCCAGCGCCATGGTCTGACTGGCGGTCCAGCCCGGCAGCACGCCGGCATGCACCATCAGGGTCGAATGGTTCCGGTGTTCCAGAAAAAATGCCATGTGCTGCTGGCGCAGCCAGGCCAGCATGGCGTCGCGGTCGGGTGCGTTCAGCACGCTGGCCAGCGTGTCTTTGCGGCTGGGCCGGCGCGCGCCCACACTGGCCGCAAGCAAGTGCAGGTCGTGGTTGCCCAGCAGGCATTGCGCCGAGGCGCCAAAGTTCATCAGTCGCCGCAGCACGCCCGCAGAGTCGGGGCCGCGGTTGACAAGGTCACCCAAAAGGTAGAGCGTGTCGGTGCTGGGTGAGAAAGAAATAGCGTCCAATAAACGTTGCAAAGCGCTGTCACAGCCCTGCACGTCGCCAATCATGTAAAGTGCCATGGTGTTTATTGTCGTTTGAGATGCATGGAAATCCTGCTGATTATTTTTTTGACGCTGCTCAACGGTGTCTTCGCGATGTCCGAGTTGGCGCTTGCTGCCAGCCGCAAATCAAGGCTCAATGCCATGACCGAAGCAGGGGACAAGGGTGCCCAGGCGGCGCTGGCGCTGCTCGACAATCCGAACCAGTTTTTGTCGACCGTGCAGGTGGGCATTACCTCGATTGGGGTGCTCAATGGCATTGTGGGCGAAGCCGCGTTCAGCGGCGGGCTGGCACATTGGTTGCAGGGCTGGGGCCTGACCGACCAGGCATCGGCCATCACGGCCACGGCACTGGTGGTGACCATCATCACCTACACCACGATCATTTTTGGCGAGCTGGTGCCCAAGCGCATTGGCCAGTTGTACCCGGAACAGGTCTCGCGCTGGGTGGCACGGCCCATGCTGTGGCTGGCCCGTGCGGCGGGTCCGTTTGTCAAGCTGCTCTCGGGCTCCACAGCCGCCATGCTCAGGCTGCTGCGTATTGACACCAGCGCGGTGCGCGCCATGACCGAGGAAGAAATTTCTGCCAACCTCGAAGAAGGTGTCGATGCGGGCGTGATCGAGGAACACGAGCACCAGATGGTGCAAAACGTGTTTGGACTCGACGACCGGCAACTCATTTCCCTGATGGTGCCGCGCGCCGAGATCGACTGGTTGGATGCCGGTCTGACGGTGGCGCAGAGTCTGCAGAAGGTCGGTGCCGATGGCGCCCAGCGCGCCCACTCGTGGTATCCGGTGTGCCGCGGTTCCATGGACGATGTGGTGGGCAAGATCAGTGTGGCGCGGCTGCTTGAGTTGGGCGTGGCTGCGCCGGGTACGCTTGAAGACTATGTGACCACGGCGGTGTTTGTACCCGAGACTCTCAGCGCCATGTCCCTGCTGGAACAGTTTCGCGCCAAGGTCGGCCGCCTGGTGCTGGTGGTGGACGAGTACGGTGTGGTGCAAGGCTTGCTGACGCCGCATGATCTGCTGGAAGCCATTACCGGCGAACTGCAACCCAGTGCCAAGTCCGAAGCCTGGGCCGTGCAGCGCGATGATGGCAGCTGGCTGCTCGATGGCATGATGCCGGTGAGCGAACTCAAGGCACGGCTCGACATGGACGAACTCCCGCTGGAGGAGCGTGGCCGCTACAACACGCTCGCCGGCCTGTTGATGGCGGTGAGCGGCCGCATGCCGGTGACAGGCGAAAAAATTGAGTGCGAAGACTGGTTGTTCGAGGTGGTGGATCTGGACGGCAAGCGGGTTGACAAGGTGCTGGCCAGCCGGGTGCCATAGGCATCGGGGGGCAATCGCGGCGAGGGCGCCGCTTCCACAGGGCGCTGTTAGCCTTTGGGAGGCCTGCCTCGGGCCGATGAAGAGGAATTTGTTGAGTCGACTTCAGTCGACCCTGTTTTTACGCTTTGCCGCTCACGCGGTAAACCAGCAAGCCCAGCCATTCATGCAGCACCAGTGTCCATTTTTTTGCACCCTTGTCCATGCCGTACCGGGTCCACACCGGGCAGGGCCTTGCTGAGCAGCGCGTTCTCGAATGTTGTGCGCGAGGCCGACTCGAAGAGCAACTGCCCTGGCGGGATGCCCTGGGCGGTGAAAAAGAGCTCGGCTTGCCGGGCTTCTGACAAGCCGCTGCCAAACAACTCACCTTCGCCCCCGGTAAACAAAACGCGCAAGCCGTGCTGCCGGCGCAGCAGCGGCAAGACCTCGGTCATGCGCTCGGCGGCCTCATTGAGCGCGCTTTGGCCCGGGTTGGTCCAGACATAGCTTGATTCAAGCGCGCCGCCCAACACCACCACACCCGCATAGGTTTTCAAGTCTGCTGCGGGCGGCAGGGCAGGGTGGCGGGCTTCGAGGCGCCTGATCAGTGCATCAGGCAGCGGTTCCCAGCCCACCAAGAGCAGCAGGCTGACGGCTGACCAGCCCAGGCGCTGGCTGGTCCTTGGACGCCGGCGCACCAGCAGCACGGCCGCCAGCATCAGCAGCGCCACCCATGCCAGCGGCTGGGTCAGGAAGGCCAGCAGTTTGGCGGCGATAAACATGGCTGATCGCTTACAGGACAAACGGGATGAAACGACGGGTGCGCGCCTGGTAGCGCGCATAGGACGGATGCAGCGCCGCCATCCAGCGCTCTTCCAGCAGGGCCTTGGCCAGCAGGACCAGCGACAGGACAAGCCACAGCAGCCAGGCCAGGGCAGAGCCCAGTGCCAGCGCACAGGCCAGGCCCAGCAAGCTCACGGCCGTGTACATGGGGTGGCGAATCCAGCGGTAGGGGCCATGCGCGATAAGCTGGCCTTGCGCGTGCGGCGTGGGCCGAATGTTGAAATTGCCGGGCCGGTTGGCCAGCAGCGCCCAGAAGCCGAGCACCCCGCTCAGGCTCAGGCTCAGCCAAGCCAGGACCTGGACGGGTGCTTGCATGAGGTGTGGCGCTGCCAGCAGCAGCAAGGCCCCCAGCGTGCCGAACTGAGCGGCCACGAGCAGACTGCCAAGGGTGTGGGGTTTCATTTGTGTGCCGTGGTCAGTGAGGTGGAAGTCCCGGGTTTCGGCAAATTGTAGGCTTTGCCTCAAGCCTGGCAGCCTTGCTGCAACTGGCCCGATACTGGGGTTCCACGGCTGAACGGAGCGCACACATGGACGCAGGCAAACCTCTTACCTCGAAGACGCAGCGCCTCTTTCTGGCGCTTTGGCCTGATGACGGTGTCCGGGGGCAGATTGCCGCCCATGTTGAGCAATGGTTGTGGCCGCCGGGCTGCGCACGGTACGCCCCGGCAGACTGGCATGTGACCCTGCATTTCATCGGCGACGTGACCACCGACAAGCGCGCCGCGATTGCTGTCGGCGCGGTGGTGCCGTTTCAGCCCTTTGATTTGACTTTGGACCAGCCCAGGCTTTGGGCGCGTGAGCTCGCGGTGCTGTGCGCTTCGGACGTTCCCATGGCCCTGAAGTTGCTGCAGGAGCGGCTCGGCCAGGCGCTGCGTGCGCCTGAGCTGGCGATGTTGCCGGATACCCGTCCCTACATGCCGCACCTCACCCTGGCAAGACATGCCGGGGCAGCGAGGGTGCCGTCTGCCAGTGCGCCCGTGCAGTGGCGGGTTCAAGGCTATGCACTCGTGGTCTCCACCGGGCGCAGGACACCGCGTTATGAGGTGATTCAAAGCTACCACTGACGCCGGCGCAACAGGCTCCGGCCGCCTTTGCGGGTAGCTTCCATGCGAAATATCAATCGCTCCCGCCGTGCCCAGCCTAGAGTAATGTCACCCATTCACCCCAGGCTTTAAACACCATGAACATGCTCAATTCCCTCAAACATACCAGCCAGAATCTTGGCCGCGAGATCAACCGCGCCTGGGAGTCGCTCTCCGAGGGCTGGCACGAGCTGCTGAGCCGCAGCAACAATTCCCTGACGCATTTCAAGCGCAGCAAAACTGGCACCGCGGAATCCGGTGGCGCGCTGGCCACGTTTCCAAGCTGGAGCCTGCTGGCCGGTGAGCTCGAGGAAACCGCCAGGGACATCGTGGTGCGGGTCGAGCTGCCTGGCATGGACAAGGACGATTGCCAGATCCGAATCGAGGGCAACGTGCTGTACCTGAGCGGAGAAAAGCGCTTCGAGCGAGAAACCGACGAGAGCACCTACCACGTCATGGAGCGGGCCTACGGCGCTTTTCAGCGCAGCATTCCGCTGCCGCGCAACGTGAACATCGACCAGGCCGAGGCCAGTTTCAAGAACGGCGTCTTGACCGTACGGCTGCCCAAGGAGGGCGGCGACAAGGGCAAGTCGATCACCGTGTCCTGAGGTCTGGTCATGAACAAGGCCGCCCTGTTGCCGTCTCTGCGCTTGGCGCCACAGCAACTGCATCAAGCCTGCGACCCGGCGCAGTTTGGCTTTGCGACCACGGCCGAGCTGGAACCCCTGGACGAGTTGATCGGCCAGATGCGCGCTTTTGACGCGGTGCGCTTTGGTGCCGGCATCCGTCATGAGGGCTTCAACATTTTTGTGCTGGGCCCGGCGGGCGTTGGCAAGCGCAGCATGGTGAGCCAGCTGCTTGCCAGACAGGCGCAGGCCGAGCCCGCCTCGGCCGACTGGTGTTATGTGAACAATTTTTCGCACCCCCACAAGCCGCAGGCCATGCGACTGCCTTCGGGGCGCGGCATCGACTTGCAGCAACAACTGGCGCAACGGGTGGCTTACCTGCGAAGCGCCATTCCGGCCCTGTTTGAGGGCGAGGACTACCGGGCCAAGGCCGAGGCGATCCAGCAGGCCTTCACCACGCGCCAGGAGGTTGCTTTCAAGGAACTTGGCGGGGCGGCAGAGCGGCAGCACATCGTGCTGCTGCGCACGCCCAGTGGTTTTGCCTTTGCGCCCACCCGCAGCGACGAGGTGATGGCACCCGATGAATACGACAAACTGCCCGAAGACGAGAGGCAGCGCATTGCCGGCGCCATTGCCGAACTGCAGAAACAGCTGGAGAAAATCCTCCACCACATTCCACAGTGGATGAAAGAACGCGGCGAACAGCTTAAGCAACTCAACCGCGAAACCACGGGCGCCGTCGTGACCCAGGTGGTGGACGAGCTGCGCAGCCGCTTCAACGACCTGCCCCAGACCGGCAGCTACCTCGACCAGTTGCAGCAGGACATGATCGAGAACGCCGACGACTTTCGCCACGAGGAGGAGTCGGCCAATCTCTCGGGCTTGACGGTGGTGACCCGCAAGACCTTTCATCGCTACCAGGTCAACGTGCTCGTCAGCAACGGCGAGCATGCCGGCGCGCCGATTGAGACCGAGGACAACCCGACCTACAGCAACCTGATCGGGCGCGTCGAGCACATTGCCCAGCTGGGTGCGCTGGTGACCGACTTCACGCTGATCAAGCCCGGCGCGCTGCACCGCGCCAATGGCGGCTACCTGTTGCTTGATGTGCGCAAGGTGCTGATGCAGCCCTTTGCCTGGGACGCCCTCAAGCGCGCGCTGCAGACGCGCGAGATCCGCATCGAGTCGCTGGGACAGATGTACAGCCTGGTGAGCACAGTGTCGCTGGAGCCCGAGCCGATGCCGCTGGACGTGAAAATTGTGCTCTTTGGCGACCGGCTGTTTTACTACCTGCTGCAGCAATACGACCCGGACTTTTCCGAACTGTTCAAAGTGGCGGATGACTTCGAAGACCGCATCGAGCGCAGCGCTGAGGCGCATCCGCTTTATGCCCGCCTGATGGCCACGCTGTGCGCCAAAGAAAAGCTGCTGCCGCTCGACCGCATGGCGGTGGCGCGGGTGATCGAGCACAGCGCGCGGCTGGTGGGGGATGCCCAGCGCCTGTCCACCCACATGCGCAGTGTGGCCGACCTGCTGCAGGAGTCCGACTTCTGGGCGCGCGAGGCGGGCCTGCCCGCCATCACCGAAAGCAATGTGCAGCAGGCGATTGACGCGCAGGTCCATCGCCAGGACCGGCTGCGGGCCCAACTGCACGAAGCCATCCTGCGCGAGACCCTGCTGATCGACACGCAGGGCGCGGTGGTGGGCCAGATCAACGGCCTGTCGGTGCTTCAGCTCGGCGATTTCGCCTTTGCCCAGCCGATCCGCATCACGGCGACCACGCGGCTCGGAACCGGGGAGATGGTCAACATCGAGCGCGAGGTCAAGCTTTCGGGCGCCATCCATTCCAAGGGTGTGCTGATCCTTTCTTCTTATCTGGCCACCCGCTATGCGCGCAACCAGCCGCTGGCGCTCTCGGCCAGCCTGGTGTTCGAGCAATCCTATGGGCAGGTCGATGGCGACAGCGCGTCGCTGGCCGAGTTGTGCGTGCTCCTGTCCCACCTGGCCAATGTGCCGCTGCTGCAGTCGCTGGCGGTGACCGGCTCGGTCAACCAGCTGGGGCAGGTGCAGGCCATTGGTGCCGTCAATGAAAAGATCGAGGGCTTTTTTGACATCTGTGCCGCGCGCGGCATGAGCGGCGACCAAGGCGTGCTGATACCCGAGGCCAACGTCAAGCACCTGATGCTGCGCCGTGATGTGGTGGCCGCGGCGCGCGCCGGAAAGTTTCATATTCATGCCATTGCCCATGTGGACCAGGCCATGTCCCTGCTGACCGGGGTGCCGGCTGGTGAGGCTGGCGCCGGCGGGCAGTATCCGGCGGACAGCATCAACCGAAGGGTGGCGCAGCGGGTGGCTGAACTCGGTGCCCTGCGCAAGGCGCTTGCAAAACCACCTGAAGAGAAGAAAAAGAACCGGAGCTAGTGAAGGCTCGCGGCAGGGCAGGCACTGCCTTAGGGGTACATGTAGGCGCGTGACCACGGCGTCGGGTTGAGCTGCTCGCTGGTGCCGGCCTTGCAGGCCAGCACCTGGTAGATCGACACCCAGTTCTGCGAAAAAGCATGGGAACAGCCGGCCAGGTAGATGCGCCAGACGCGGTAAGTGGTCTCGCTGACCAAGGGGCGAATGGCTTGCTGCTGGCGCTCATAGTTGTCCGACCAGCACGCCAGTGTGCGCGCGTAGTGGCGGCGCAGGCATTCGACATCGAGCGCTTCGAGCCCGGCGCTTTGCATGTCTTTGAGCGCCAGGCTGATATGCGGCAGCTCACCGTTCGGGAAGACATATTTTTCGATGAAGCTCGCGGCCCCCAGCGGTGTCGCGCCGCTGCCCGGATCAGTCGAGGTGATGCCGTGGTTCAGCACCAGGCCACCGTCCTTCAGCAAGGCGTTGATCTTGGCGAAATAGGCCTCCAGGTGTTTCAGTCCCACATGCTCGAACATGCCGATGGAGGTGATCTTGTCAAACTGTCCGTCACCCGGCTCAATGTCGCGGTAGTCCTGCAAGCGAATCTCGATCTGGCTTTCCAGCCCGGCCTGCGCCACGCGCTCGCACGCCAGCGCGTGCTGGTTTTTGGACAGGGTCACACCCAGCACCCTGGCGCCGTGCTTTTGCGCCGCGCGAATCGCCAGCGCGCCCCAGCCACAGCCGATGTCGAGCAGGTGCTCACCCGGCTTGAGCATGAGCTTTCCCAGGATGTGATCGAGCTTGGCGTTTTGTGCTGCCGCCAGCGTTTCGGTCCGGGTGGGAAAGTAGGCGCAGGAGTACACCATGGACTCGTCAAGCCAGAGCTGGTAGAAGTCGTTGGAGACATCGTAATGGTGCTCGATGGCGTTGGCGTCCCGTCCACGGTCATGGCGCAAGGCGTTGAACAGGCGGCCAAATCGGCCTCGCCTGGGCACACCATGCTCGGCCAGGCTGGCCGCGGCTGCCACAATGTCGGCCGCCTGCCCCGACACATCGAAGTGGCCGTTGACATAACCCTCGGCCAGGTTGTCCAGGCTCGGCGGCACAAAATACCTCAGCGCGCCCGGACTCAGGATGTTGACGGTCACCCGGGGCTGCGGCCCCAGGTCGTGCTGAATGCCGTTCCAGAGCGACAGGCGCAAGGGAATGTCCGACTCCGGCGCCAGGCTGGTCAGGCAATGGGTGAGCCCTTGATGGGCGATGCCCGTCGGGGCGACGCGGGCGTCCATCAAACCCGCCCCGCGTCCTCACGCCCCGCACCGTCGCCGAGCCCAGAGGGCGAGGCAGGTGAGGGAGGCGAGAACAAACTGAAGGCGGCCGAGGTGGCCCCCGCCACGAGGGCGGCGGCGATCAAGGCAAGAATAATTTTGTGTCGATTCATGATCGCTCCTGCGCTGCGGCAGGGTGTGCTGCCCATGCCATGAGTCACGATGCTAGGGCGCCCGGCTTCGCGTCGATTGAGAATTGTCATTGGCGCCGCAACTGGCCGGCGTAGTCTTGGGGCTTCAAATGCTGCCGTTTGAAGGGCGCAAATTGGACAAGAAACAAACCTGGAATCTCGGCTACTGGCTGCTGGCGTCCTTGCTGCTGTTGTGGCTGCAGGGCATCTGGCAAAACGCCAACCAGTCGGAGGTCGTGCCCTACAGCGAGTTCGAGCAGGCGCTCAGCGAGGGGCGTATCGCCGATGTCCTTGTGACCGACCTCACCATGACTGGCCGCCTCAAGACCGCCGAGGGGCAGAAGACGGTGCTGGTGACCGCACGGGTCGAGCCTGATCTGGCCGCGCGCCTGGAACGGTACAAGGTGCCCTACACGCGCGTGGTGGAAAGCACCTGGCTCAAAAGCCTGGCATCGTGGATCGTCCCTTCGCTGGTGTTTTTCGGGCTGTGGTTTTTCCTGTTCCGCAGTTTTGCCGACAAGCAGGGCATGGGTGGTTTTTTGTCGATTGGCAAGAGTCGCGCCAAGATCTATGTCCAGACCAACACCGGCGTCACCTTTGCCGATGTGGCCGGCGTGGACGAGGCGCGGCACGAGCTTGAGGAGGTGGTGGACTTCCTCAAGCATCCGCAGGAATACGGCCGTTTGGGCGCCCATATTCCGAAGGGCGTCTTGCTGGTGGGCCCGCCCGGCACCGGCAAGACGCTGCTGGCCAAAGCCGTGGCGGGCGAGGCCGGCGTGCCCTTTTTCTCGATCTCGGGGAGCGAATTTGTCGAGATGTTTGTCGGTGTGGGCGCGGCCCGGGTGCGTGACCTGTTCGAGCAGGCGCGCAAGATGGCACCGGCCATCATCTTCATCGACGAGCTCGACGCGCTGGGCCGTGCCCGAGGCGCCTTTCCAGGGCTGGGCGGGCACGATGAAAAGGAGCAGACACTCAACCAGCTGCTGTCGGAGATGGATGGCTTTGACTCGTCCGTGGGCCTGATCATTCTGTCGGCCACCAACCGCCCTGAAATCCTCGACCCCGCGCTGCTGCGTGCCGGGCGCTTCGACCGCCAGGTGCTGGTGGACCGCCCCGACCGCAAGGGCCGCACCGACATCCTCAAGGTGCATGCCCGCAAGGTCAAGCTCGACGCCGCGCTGAACATCGAGGACGTGGCCGCACTGACGCCGGGCTTCAGTGGCGCCGACCTGGCCAACCTGGTCAATGAGGCCACGCTGGTGGCCACCCGGCGCAAGGCAAGCCAGGTCACGCTGCCAGACTTCACCGCCGCGGTGGAGCGAATCATCGCCGGCCTGGAGCGCAAAAACCGGGTGCTCAACCCGAAAGAGCGCGAGGCGGTGGCCTTCCACGAGATGGGCCACGCGCTGGTGGCGCTGGCCCAGCCGGGCACGGATCCGGTGCACAAGGTGTCGATCATCCCGCGCGGCATTGGGGCGCTCGGCTACACCATCCAGCGCCCCACCGAGGACCGCTACCTGATGACCCGGCCCGAGCTGGAGAAAAAAATTGCCGTCTTGATGGGTGGCCGGGCTGCCGAAAAGCTGGTGTTCGAGCTGCTGTCGACCGGTGCCGCTGACGACCTGGCCAAGGCCACCGACATGGCCCGTGAAATGGTGACCCGCTACGGCATGGACGAGGGCCTGGGTTATGTCGCCTTCGAGCCCAAGCGCCAGCAGATGCTGGACATGCCGGCCGGGGTGCTACCCCAGGGCAGTCCGGTCTCGGAGCACACCCAGCAACATATCGATGACGCGATTCGCGGCATCGTCATGGCCGGCTTTGAGCAGGCCACCGGCATTTTGAAGGTCAACCGGGCCGTGCTGGAGCGCGGCGCGCGGGCGCTGCTGGAAAAGGAAACCCTGGATGAAGCCGCCATCCGCGCCCTGGTCACGGACCTCAAGCGAATGGATGCCTCTGTTGCAGCGCAGGCCGGTGTGGCGTTGCGCGCCGGGAACTGATGATGCTGGCCATGACCCTGCACGCGCCTGGCCAGCCCCTGGTCATGGCTGACCTGCCCATGCCGAAGCCGCAGGCGCACGAGGTCCTGCTGCAGGTGCTGGCCTGCGGCGTTTGTCGCACCGACCTGCATATCGTGGATGGTGATTTGCCGCCCCGGCATGCGGGCATCGTGCCGGGCCATGAGGTGGTGGGGCGCGTGGTGGCCATGGGCGCGCTGGTGAGCGGTTTTGAGACCGGCAGCCGGGTCGGTGTGCCCTGGCTGGGGGGCACTTGTGGCCACTGCGCCTATTGCGCCGACGGCCGCGAGAACCTGTGCGATACGCCGGTGTTCACCGGCTACGACCGCCACGGCGGCTTTGCGCAATACACGGTGGCTGACGCCCGCTTCTGTTTTGCCCTGCCCGGGCCTTACGACGACGTTCACGCCGCGCCCCTGCTGTGCGCCGGCCTGATCGGCTACCGCGCTTACCATCTGTCGGGCGTGACGGGCAGCATGCGCCTGGGGCTTTACGGCTTTGGCGCCGCGGCCCACATCATCTGCCAGGTCGCCTTGGCCGAGGGGCGGCATGTGTATGCTTTCACCCGCCCGGGCGACTCGCAAAGCCAGCGCTTTGCCCTGCAACTGGGCGCCTGCTGGGCGGGGTCGTCGGATGAGCGGCCCGATGTGGCGCTGGACGCTGCGCTGATCTTTGCGCCCGTTGGCGCGCTGGTGCCCGCCGCGCTGCGCGCCACGCGCAAGGGTGGCGTGGTGGTGTGCGCTGGTATCCACATGAGCGACATCCCCGCGTTTCCCTATGCGCTGCTGTGGGGCGAGCGCAGCGTGCGCTCGGTGGCCAACCTGACACGCCAGGACGGCGATGCCTTCTTTTCACTGATTGCGCGTCATCCGGTGCGCACCCATGTCTCGCCATTCCCGCTGGCGCAGGCCAACCGGGCCATCGCCGCCCTGAGGGCAGGCTTGATCGACGGTGCGGCGGTGCTTGTGCCTTAACGTGGCAGGGATGCGATTTATCAAGACCTTCCGGCCGCTGAAAGTTACGCTGGAAGGCATGACAAATCAGGAAGGCGAATCATGCATACCACCCACATCACCGAAGCCATTTCCGACCATGTCTGGCGCACCCGGTATTGCTGGACCGAGCCCGGCCGGGTACCCGAGCCCTCGGTCGAGGCCAGTTGGGACCGGGTGGCCTTGGCGGTCTCGGGCGCAGAGACGCACCACCGTGATGACTGGCGCGAGCACTTTCGGGCGATCCTGAACGACTTTCGTTTTTTGCCGGGCGGGCGCATCCTGGCGGGTGCAGGCACATCGCACCACAGCACCTTGTTCAATTGTTTTGTGGCGGGCCCGCTTGAGGATTCAGTTCAAGGGATTTTTAACGCCCTGCGCGAGGCCATGGTGACGCTGCAGGCTGGCGGCGGCGTCGGGGTTGACTTCTCCACCTTGCGCCCGGCGGGGTCGCCGGCGGTGGCCAGCGCCGGCGTGGCCTCTGGCCCGGTCTCGTTCATGAACGTGTGGGAAGAGGCCAACACGGTGCTGGAATCGCACAACGTGCGCCGCGGCGCCATGATGGCCACGCTGCGCTGCGACCACCCTGACATCGAAGCCTTCATTGAGGCAAAAACCCGGGGCGGCAGCCTGTCGCATTTCAATTTGTCGGTGGCCATCACCGACGACTTCATGCGGGCCGTCGAGGAAGACAGCCCCTGGCCGCTGGTCTTCCCTCTGGGCCAGCATGCCATTCCTGTCGGCGCCGAGGTGTGCGAGCGTGTCTGGTCTGGCGACAGCGCGCCCCAGCTCTGCCTCGTGTATCGGCGTGTTCCCGCGCGCCTGGTCTGGAACAAGCTGCTGGCGGCGCAGCTGCTCTGTGCCGAGCCCGGCATCCTCTTCATTGACCGTATCAACCGGGACAACAACCTGTGGTACTGCGAGCGTATTGCCACCACCAACCCCTGTGGCGAAGTGCCGCTGCCGCCCTACGGAGGCTGCAACCTGGGTTCCATCAATCTGACACGCTTTGTGCACGATCCCTTCGCCAGGCATCCGAACGTGGATTGGGTCGGCCTGAAGGCGGTGGCCGGCATTGCCACGCGCTTTCTCGATGACGTGCACGACATTTCCCTGCTGCCGCTCAAGGCGCAGGAAAAGGCGGTGCGCGCCAGCAGAAGGATCGGGCTGGGGGTCACCGGCCTGGCCGACATGCTGGCCATGCTCGGCCTGCGCTACGGCTCGGAGGCGAGTCTCGACCTCACGCGCGCGATCATGGGCACCATTCGCGACACCGCTTACGCCACGTCCGTCGAGATCGCCAGGGAGAAGGGCGCTTTCCCGGCGTTCGACAAGCTCAAATACGGCGCCAGTCCGTTCGTGCTGGGTCTGTCCCATGAGCTTCAGGATGCGATCGCCGAGCACGGCATTCGCAACAGTCATTTGTTGGCGGTGGCCCCCGCCGGCGCCATCAGCCTGTTGGCCAACCATGTGTCCAGCGGCATCGAGCCCATTTTTGCCGCCCGTGCCGAGCGCCGCGTGCGCGGGGCCGATGGCCAGCCCGTGAGCTTCGAGGCAGAAGACGCCGCCGTGCGGCTTTATAAGCAACTTCATGGCGCCCAGGCCGCGCTGCCGGATGCCCTGCCGACGGTGGCCGACATCAGCGCCGAAGAGCAGTTGCGCATGATGTCGGTGGTGCAGTCCTGCGTGGACAGCGCGATCTCCAAGACGGTGCGTCTGCCGCAGGGCATGCGGCCGCAGGAGCTTGAACTGGTGTTGCTGCAGGCTTGGGAGCTTGGGCTCAAGGGCTGCGCCGTGTACCCCGAGGGCAGCCGCAGCGGTGACGCTGTTCTGTAATGCGCCCAGCGGCCCGACTGGCGAGGCTTCCGGGCAAATTGCTCATGGTGGGCTTCGGCTGCATTGGCCAGGCGGTGCTGCCCTTGCTGTTGCGCCACCTCGAATTGCGCCTGGCGCAGATCACCATCGTGACCGCCAGCGCGGAGGGTGAGGGCATGGCCCGGCAACTGGGCGTCGATTTTGAGCTGCTTGCCTTGACCGAGGGCAACTACCGGGCCGTGCTGGCACCGCGCCTGAACGCTGGCGACTTTCTGCTCAATCTCTCGGTGGATGTGTCCAGTCTGGCGTTGCTTGAGTTGTGCTGGCAGCGTGGCGCGCTGTATCTGGATGCCAGCATCGAGCCCTGGGCCGGGGGCTACACCGACCCAGCGCGTTCGATTTCGCAGCGCTCCAATTACGCCTTGCGCGAGGCAGTTCTGGCCTTCGCGCGCGACAAACGGCAAGGCCCGACGGCGCTGGTGACGCAGGGTGCCAACCCGGGTCTGGCTTCCTGCTTTGTCAAGCGGGCCCTCATCAACCTCGCCGCAGGCAGTGGCGAGGCGCTGACCAGGCCGCAGTGTCCCGACTCATGGGCGGCGCTGGCCCAGCGCCTGGGCATCAGGACCATTCATATTGCCGAGCGCGATACCCAGACCAGCGTGCAGCGCAAGCTGCGCCATGAATTTGTCAACACCTGGTCGGTGGCCGGTTTTATTGGTGAAGGGACCCAGCCCTCGGAGTTGGGGTGGGGCAGTCATGAGCGCCACTTCCCAGTCGATGGCGCCCGCCATGGTTTTGGCAGCGACGCCGCGATCTACCTGAACCGGCCGGGCATGGCGACCCGCGTGCGCAGCTGGACACCCCTGGAAGGCCCGTTCCATGGTTTTCTGGTCACCCACGGTGAGTCGATCTCGATCGCGGACCACTTGACGCTTCATAAAAGCGGCGCCGTGGTGTACCGGCCGACAGTGCACTACACCTATCACCCGTGCGACGATGCCGTGCTGTCGGTTCATGAAATGGCCGGCAGGAACTGGCGGCCGCAGCCAGTGCAACGAATTCTCAGGGACGAGATCACCAGCGGCCTGGACGAGCTCGGCGTGCTGCTCATGGGACACGCCGGCGGGGTCTACTGGTTCGGCTCGCGCCTGTCGATCGAACAGGCGCGCAGCTTGGCGCCCTTCAACAGTGCCACCAGCCTGCAGGTTGCCGCCGGTGTGCTTGCCGGCATGGTGTGGGCGTTGGCGCACCCGCAGGCGGGTGTCGTCGAACCCGAAGACATGGACCATGAGGCGGTGCTGGCCATTGCCAGCCCCTACCTTGGTGAACTTGTCGGCGTCCACGGCGACTGGACACCGCTGCAGGGCAGAGGCCAGTTGTTCGCAGAGGACATGGACACCGAGGACCCCTGGCAGTTCAAAAATGTCCGGGTGCTGTAAAGCCGAACTGCATTAGCCCTGGCGGACCCAGGTCCGCCCAGGTCTGATTGCGCTGTTGGCCCGAATTTTTCAAGACCGATTCCCGCTGGGCCTGGACAAGGCTGTGCGGTTAGACTCGGCCGGAACGCACAATGACCACCCCAACAGCCCGGTGGTGCCAGACCTTTACTGCGGTGGCCAGGATAGTTTTGAGCAGGTGCTGGACCTGGTGGAGGATGCCAGCCAGGGGTTGCTGCGGCATGTCAGGGCGCGAGTAACTTGAATCTGATCCAGTGTTGAAATGGGCGAGCGCAGCACCCTGCACCACGCATCACAAGGGGAAATAAATGGGTTTTATCGGCAACATACTATGGTTTGTCTTTGGCGGCTTTGTGATGGGCTTGGGGTGGTGGCTGGCCGGGCTGCTGGCCTTCATCACCATCGTGGGAATTCCCTGGGCAAAGGCTTGTTTTGTGATCGGACAATTCGCGTTTCTTCCCTTTGGCAAGGTTGCCATCAGCAGAAAAAACCTGACCAAGCAGGACGACATTGGAACCGGCGTCTTGGGCTCGTTGGGCAACATCATCTGGTTCATCTTTGCCGGTGTCTGGCTCGCGATCGGCCACTTGTTATCGGCCCTTCTGTGTTTTGTCACCATCATCGGCATCCCCTTCGGCATCCAGCACTTGAAGCTGGCCAGCCTTGCGCTCGCGCCGATCGGCAAGACCATCGTGGACAAGGAAGTTGCTGAGGCCGCTGGATATTCGGGAATTTAGATGCGGCAGTCATGCAGACTTGCCCGGTTAGTCAGTTTGTGCCGGTGAAGGATCTCCGCTGACAACAGCGCAGCGGAAGCAGTCCTGCAGAACGCTCCTCCAGTTTCAAACCATGATTCCCCTTCACCGCTGGGATCACCAGCGCCTGGTGTTGCGAGTGACACGGCTCGATTAGAAGTGGTATTGAATTTTGCTGAAGTCACTGACTGCGAACGCATAAAGGATCATCAGGTCCTCTTCATCAACGTTGTTGATCTGGTGCCGGGCGTTACCAGGGATGAACAACATTCTTCCAGGTTCAACGCTATAAACAACATCCCCTATGGTGACGGTTCCGCGTCCTGACAGGGTGAAATATGTTTCAGGCTGTGAATGGCAATGAGGCTCGAGCGATTCACCCTTTCTGAGGCGAACGACTCCCATGGTCATGTCGTTCTGGCACCCTGAACCACTGCCGAGCAGTTCTTTCCATTGGGCCTTGCCTCGCATGGCAAGCTGATCGAGCGGCCACCCATTCCATTCAAGCTCATCAAGGTGTTTGGAGGCCGTGTCCATTACGAAGCTACTTTCATCAGTTTGATAGCGTCATTCTAGGTGCCAGGCAGATCGGCAAACGGTAGACCCGCCATTGGTCTTGTGGGGCAAGCCACTCTGCTCCGGCGCAGGCGTTCAAAATTGAAGGTCGGGAATGGAGCGGAACGTAGACCGGCAAGCAGCTTGGATTCAACCGGTCGTAGAACTGCGCGATCTGCCTGCTCCATAGCCGCCGCTGGAAACCAGTGTTCGACCGGCAGCTTTGTGGCGACCATTTCGTCAAAGTGGGCACCAGCCATCGACTAGGAGCGGGCATTGGGGTTGCTGGCCCGATTCCGGTCATTGAGAAAGCCGATTTCTTAAAACCGGTCGCTCAGGTTTTAAAAGTGATATGTGGCCTTGGTCAGCTTCTGAGCAGCGAAGCTGTGTGAAAACACCGACGAGAATCTTCGGTAAAGAAATCGACCGCATAGAACGGTCTACAGCTTGACTGGCAATTGGCGAAAAGTCTCTGAACACCGGCTTCGAATTACCAGTCGGTCAACTTCTTCAGCGATTCCCAGTCAATTTCACAATTTTCATCGAACGGGATTAACATAACTGGCCAGACGCCCCGGTAGTGTTCTTTCAAAATTACTTAGACTCATAGTGTCCAGTTAAGTTGTGAACAAATTAAAATGACTCGGGTTATTGAAGGGTGGACGCTTCTTCCTTTGCCAGGGTCAATTCCTGGTATACGATGTTCTTTCGGTTCCAGGTATAAGTCAGATGCAGCCTTGTACCGTCTGCGATGATCGCCGGGTACGAGAACTCGCCCGCTTCGGTTTCCAAGTCGATGATCTTCGTCCAGCTCTTACCATTGTCGGACGAGAAGGCGAGCGAAATCGGGTGACGCCGCCCCCAGTTTCCCTCGACCGGGTTGTAGGCGAGGCAAAGTCCGCCGTCGTCCAAGCGCACGAGGTCGATACCGCTATTGTTATTGGGCAAATTTGTCGCGTAGGCAGCGCACCAAGTGCGGCCGTAGTCAGATGAATCGCTGCGATAAACATAACCGCGCGTGCTGCGCAGTAACATATGCACGTGGCCAGGAGCCGACTCCCACAAGGAGGGCTGGATCACGCCATCCCATTTGAAGATGCGGGTCACGTCGGTTTCCCACAGTGCGTTGGCGGCAAGGCCATCCCACCTTTCGCTGTCGCTGGCAGCGTTACCGGTCCGGTGGTCGATCGGCACGTCGTGCTTGCTCCAGCTTTTCCCGACGTCTCCCGAAATGTCCACAAAGGAGTCCCAGAACTCCTCGGTCTCGACCGAGCCCGGGGCAATCCATTCGCCGTTCGACATGGCGATCAGCTTGTTACGCACTGGGCCGCGTGGCAATGTGTCGCCAGAGACGAGTTCCACGGGCGGCGACCAGCTACGGCCGAGGTTACTCGAGACAACCCAACGAGTGATCCACGTGTGGACGGATGCACCTACCTTGTAGAACAGCCACAACTTGTCACCAACCTTGTGCAGAACCGGATTCCAGTGGGCGAGTCCCTCTTCGGCGAGCACACGCTCGGGCTTCTGCCAGATGCCGCCCTCCGTCCTGGCCAGCCATATCGCCACATCGCCTTCACCTTCGCGCAGCCCGGCAAAAAAGGCGACCAGCAACTCGCCGGCAAGCAAGGTAACTATGCTTGATGCGTGACAGTTGTTGAATAGTGCATGCCCCTGCTGAAGCAGAAAGGCCTTTCTGCCCTTGACTACTTTCATTTCAATGAGCTCCCACCTGCGCGCAGGCGAAATGGGATGCCCCCATGACGGTGCCAGATTCAATGGCCTCTGCGACTTTCATGGTGTTGGCGGCATTGCCAAAATTCGACGCGGTGTTCGATCTTTCGGTAATTGCGCGAAAAAAATCGCGATACTCGTCGATGATTCCCATGGTCAGAAGTCCATCGCCATCGTCGTCGTCGAGCGTGGAAATCACGCGGCCATGTTCGTGCACCTCGATCTTTCCGGGATGGTCGCTGGTATACGACTGCGGGCAGTGCAGGTAGATCGACGTATTCCGTCCATGGAGTTCATAGCGTTCGATACTCGATCCGCAACACGGAAAAAACTTAAATAGGCCGCAGATTCCCGATTCAAAAACCACCGAACTGATCCAGAAGTCGGACCCATTCTTGCTGATCGTTCCGGTTTCAGTCCGCACGGCAATGATCGGACCGCACAGGTATTCCATGTAATTGATGCCATGCACTCCTGTCTCCCGCACGAAGTGGTCATAGTTCCGCTCGTTGCGGTAGAAATGGCACTCGGCGAAATAGGGGCGATCAATGCCGTCCGCTATTTGCTTGAAACGGCGGTTGATCGGCATGTATCGGCGGTTGAACGCGACAACATTGGGCACCTTGATGCGCTGCGCGAGCAGCAGCGCATCAAGGTAAGTCTTGCCAGGCGGCTTTTCTGTGAATATCGGCACGCCGCGCACCATCAGCTTGCTGACGATTTCGAGCAGAACATTCGAATTCACGAGAACGACGAAGCAATCCAGATGTTCATCGTTCAGCGCATCGGCAAGATCGTCATACACACGTCCAATTGAGAATTGGCGTGCGACCTGTTCCGCCGTCTCGCGTGTCCGATTCCAGATCCCGGCAATCTCGATTGCCGTCTCTTTGGCGAGAACAGCGAGCGAAGGTAGATGGTACTCCCTTGCCCATTCGCCGGCACCGATCAACGCGATGCGCAGCGGTTTGTTTGTGGTGTTCATTTTTTGTCCAAATTTCGTGTGCATAACGGCACCATCCACGCCTGAAGCTATCGCTATTTGTCCACTCAGCTGGCGGCGCTTGTTCCGCAATACCCGAATAGGCGCGAAATTTCGTTTGCAGCCGCAATCACCTGCATCGCGATTTCCGGCACCCACTCGGGAGTAATTCGTGAGGTGATCCCCAATGCGCTGAGTGAGGCGAACACTTTGCCGTCGTGATCGCGGATCGGCGCGGCGACGCCGCGGACCATCTCATAATGCTCGGAATAGCTGACGGCATAACCGGCAAGACGGATTTCGGAAAAAGCGGCGCGTAAACTCGTCATACTCGTGATCGTGTTCTCGGTGTACTTCTGCAGCCCTTTGACCTTGACGGTGGCTTCCATCTCCTCACTTTTCATGAAGGCGAGGATTGCTTTACCGGCGGCGGTCGCATGCAGTGGTGCGGGAATGCCTATCCCTCCGTGAAAAAGATAATGCGGCCAGGTCGTGCTACCCGATTCAAAGCTTTCGATCGGAAGCACCTCGCCATGCGCAACGACCGCGAGATGAATCGTGCAATTGATATCCTCGCTGAGTTTTTGCATGAAGGGCAGCGCAATCTTCCGGATTTCGAGCTGCGAACGTGCACCGCTCCCCCACTCGATGAGTTTGACGCCTAACTCGTATTTCCCGGTCGCCGCGTCCCGCCGAACCAACTCTTCGGATTCCAGAGTACCCAGGATCTTGAAGAGCGTGCTCTTGGGCAAGGGCAGCTGTTTCAGAATTTCGATATAGCTCAACGTTCCCTGGTCTTTCAGTAGGTCAAGGATGCGTACTGCCTTGACTATCGAATTTACTAATTCCATTGATCAGAGGTCTCACAAAGTTATTCAAACGTCACGTCATCCGCGCCGCACCGGGGGAAGGGCGCGGTGCGAGCGCGCTTGACGATCATGCCGAAAGTTACCGGGGCAAGAGGCTCACCCAGGAAGCCTTCTATTTCACCGACGTAAGGCTCGCATAAAGAACACGCGACTTATCGTCAGCCTTTTTCAGGAAATCATCGACCATCGGTTTCACCGCGGCACGGAAAGCGGTCTTGTCCACCTCGTTAACTTTGACGCCCGAGGCTTTCAAGTCGCCGAGCGATTTTTCCACGTATCTTCCGAAGTTCTTACTAAAGCTTTCCTCTGAGGATTTGCCGGCCTTCATCATGGCTTTCTGCAAATCGGGCGGCAGGGCGTCGTAGACCTTCTTGCTCATCAGGATGGGGTCGGGGATGACAAACTGTTGAGTTAGCGAATAATACTTCGCGACCTCCTGCATCTTGTTCGCGGTAATCACCGGCGGGCTGTTTTCGAGACCGTCGATAACGCCCTGCTGCACCGCAGAGTACACCTCGCCCCAGGGCATCGGCGTGCCGATAGCGCCCATTGCGCTAATGCTGTTGGCCAGGACCGGATCCAGCATGACCCGGATCTTGACGCCTTTGAGGTCGCTCGGCGTCTTGACTGGTCGCTTGGTATTGAGCACGCTGCGTTCGCCCATATTCCACCAGCCCAGGATCTTGAATCCGGCAGCTTCAGCAGACTCGTTCAGGATCTTTGCGACCGCCGGGCTATTGACCGCGCGAAGCGCATGCTCGCCATTGTCGAAGGTAAAGGGAAGCGAGAAGACCGACCACATCTTGTCGAAGTTGGAAAGATCGGAGGCAGCGCACTCCGACATCTCAATCGTCCCAGCGCGCAGACCTTCGAGCTGTCCTATTTGGCTGCCGAGCTGGGAGCTCGGATAGAACTTCATGGCAACCCTGCCACCGGAGGCCTCGCTGATCAGCTTGCCGAGTTCGGCTGCACCTTCCGCCTGCGCTCCGACCGGTGGATAAACGACGGCGTATTTCATTTCGATCTTGCCCGCCGTCTGGGCAAATGCCGTCCCGGCGGCGATCACCATCGTGCACGCTGCGGCCTTGAGTATCTTTTTAAACCTATTGTTCATCATGAATATCTCCTAATTAGCGATCGAAAGCCCGATCAGGCATGGGGATGGGTGAAAGCAAATGACATCGAGTGGCCAATTAAACTTACAAGAGATAGCCGAGCATGCGCGGAACCGCGAGAACGAGCTCGGGCACATAGGTAACCAGGAAAAGGACGATCAGTTCGGCGAGCAGGAATGGCATGATCGCCCTGAACGTCTTTTCAACCGGCACCTTGGCGATGCCGCTCGCGATGAACACACACACTCCGAGTGGCGGCGTTCCAGCACCAATGATCAGGTTGAGAACCATGATCAGGCCGAAATGGACGCCATCGATCCCGAGCGACAATGCAATGGGCGTCAGAATCGGGGCGAGGATGATTACGGCAGCAGCACCGTCCATGAACATTCCGACAAAAAGCAGCAGCACGTTGACGAGAAGCAGGTACACGGCCGGCGAATGCGAGACGGAAAGAAAGAACTCGCCTATGAAGACTTGGACCTGCACCGCAGCGAAAACCCAGCCCAATATCTTTGCACAGCAGATGATCATCATCACGTTGGCGGTGAGAAAAGCCGTGTGCTTGAACATCGGGATCAGGTCGCTCAGTTTCAGTGTCTTGAGGACGAAGAAGCCGATGATCAGCGAGTACAGAACGGCGACGGCGCCAGCTTCGGTCGGTGTGAAAAATCCGCCGAGAATGCCGCCGATGATGATGACCGGCATGATCAGGGGCAGTATGCCCTGAACCGTGATTCGCATTGCCTCGGCGAACGGGATTGTTTCGTGACGCCGCGGAAACTTCTGTTTCACATCCATGATCAGGACGACAATGATGAGTGAAACCGCAATCCCGATGCCAGGGACGATTCCGCCCATGAACATCGCGCCGATGGATTCGCCGACGGTCACGCAATAGACCACCATCATGATGCTCGGCGGAATGATGGGGCCGCAGGTCGATGCGGCGGCTATGAGTGCCGCACTCCAGGCCGGCTTGTAGCCCTCCTTGGTCATCGCCGGAATGAGCAGTCCGCCCATCGCCGAAGTGTCGGCCTGCGCCGACCCCGTCACGCCACCGAAGAACATGCAGCCAAGGATAGAACTGTTAGCAAGACTCGCCGGCGCCTTCCCGATCAGCAGCCGGGCGAAATTTACAAGCCGTTCGGTAATGCCGCCGCGGTTCATCAGTTCGCCAGCCAGAATAAAGAAGGGAATGGCCAACAGTGGAAAAAAGCTTGCGCCGCTGTAAACGGACTGCGGAATGACCAGAAGCGGATTCCCCTGGACCATTAAAAGACCGGCCGCGCCGGCGGCGCCGAGCGCCAGGTAGATGGGCATGCCGAGTAGCATCAAAACGAAAATCAAGGCGAGTAACGTCAATCCAATATCCACTGGGTTCCCCTCTAAGCTTTTCAAAAGCTGCTATCAATGACTGCTGGACCTGAACTCGACGATCACCGTCTTCAGGTATTCATAAATTGCCAGGAAGGCTCCGATCGGCAAGATCGCATAGACAAACTGGATCGGGATGCGCAGCACAGTGGTGACCATGCCCCGGGAGTCCATCGCATACCGCGCTGCAGCGACGAAGAAAAGAACAAGAAAGGCAAGTCCGATCAGACTCGTCGCAAACCTGACTGCGTGGCGGGCCGACCGTGGCAACAAGTTGATGAAGACGTGCAACTCCGTGTGCATTCCGCGGCGGGTAACTGCGGGTACGCCAAACATCACCATCGACACCATCAGGATGGTAATCACCTCGTCGGACCAGAGGATGCCACTATCGAGCACATACCTAAAGAACACCTGGACAACGACGATTATTGAAATGAAGACAATCGTCCAAATGGAGACAAAATCCTCAAGAAAACCAATGGTCCGATCAAATTTCGTAAAGGCCTTCTGCATACATAACTCCATAATAAAACTGCGGTTTATGTGTAACGATAGGTATCGTGCTTACTGCCGGAATTCACCGGCTTGGCGTCGGTATCGCACCTTCACCTGACTAGAACGCTCTTGAGTGGCCCACTGCGTGCCGCTCCTTGAAATGCTTCGGCGGCCAGCCGAAATGGAAAGACAGTGACAAGCTTTTCCCATGGGATCTCCGCCGACAGCAGAAGGTCTAGCGCCTGTGAACCACCGTCTGCGGCGAGGTACGGGAACGGCCCCTTGGCGCCAACAACGGTCAATTCCTTTCGGAAAATTGGCAGTGGAGCGAAGTCAACGACACCAGCCGGCACGCCGCCGAGGATCACCGTTCCGCCAAGTCCGGCAAGATCAACGGCCAAGCGGAACACCGCAGCGATGCCGGTCGCATCAATGACCAAATCGAAGCTTGGCGCCATGATCGGCGTCGCAGGAAGCTTTCCGGGCTCGAGTTGCACGCACTCGTCAAGTCCAAGATCGCGGCCTTGTGCGATACGGTCAGCCGAGGTATCGGCGCCGATGATGCACACGTCAGGGGTCGATTTCTTGAGCAGCAAAGCGGCAAGCATTCCCATCATGCCCAACCCGAGAACCAGCACACGCGAACCGCGCGCGACCGCAACGCGTGTCGCGATGCGCATCGCACAACTGAGCGGCTCAAAAAGGGTAGCCCTGACATCGTCGATCGCATCGGGGATTTTGATGATCGGCCTGAAGCCCTGCGCGCAGTTCGCCAGGCTATATTGCGCAAAGCCTCCCGGGTTGTACTGGTTTGCCGACACCAAGCAGTAGTTCGGAAATCCGCGCTGGCAGGGTTCGCAGTGTCCGCAGGCGTGCGCGAGCCCCGCAGCGATGCGATCACCGATTTTGAAGTCTTCGACTCCTTTTCCGACGGACACGACCTTACCGGAAAATTCGTGGCCAAAGAATGCGGGCTCCATTTCTCCCTGACGATAGAGCCGAAGGTCGCTACCGCATATGCCGCAGGCACTTACCTCGATCAATACTTGATCCTGGCCTGGCTCAGGCACATCGACTCTTGCGAATTCGACTCGCTCGGGTCCGAGAATCGTGAGCGCCTCGCACGATCGCACCGCCGTATTCATAGCGCGACCACTTGCCGCTCGCGCCCTGAAAGATAGGCGGCGTCGATGAGCTTCATCACCTTGACCATTTCGCCAACCGATGCGCTCGGTCGGTTCCCGGCAACCAGGTCATCCAGGGTCTTGCGGATGAAGATCGGGTAAAAGAGATCTGTATTCGTGTCGATCTTCTTCTCGATGCGAGTCCCATCGTGGCTCGCCCAAGCGTACTCGCCATCGCGGATTTCCATGTACCCCTTGGTCGTTGTTAGACAGCATTCGAAGTGACGTGGATGCGCTTTATCCTGAGGATAAGCGTAGCCGGTTTCGACCGTGCAAACGACGTCGTCGTCAGTAGACAGGACGACGGTGGAAAAATCTTCGACGTCGATGCCATACTTCCGACGACTCGGCACCGCGTACACGCGACTGACCGAGTTCGCTTCGAGCAGGCGCAATGAAAAATCGAGGAAATGTACTGCAAGGTTGATCGTGCAACCGCCGCCGGATGACTCAGGATCGAGCAGCCACGCGCTGTCGGCCTTCGGGTAGCGTGACGGTGGACCGGCGATGAAGCGAAAGTAGGCGTTGGTGAGATCGCCGAATGCGCCTGCCGACTTCAACTCATCGATCATCACCTGGATCGGACTATGGCGAAATACGAAAGGCACCGCGATGAAGGCGTTCTCACGCTCGACGGCCAGGCACAGTGCTTCGATTTCGGATGCCGACCGGCCCATCGGCTTTTCCATCGCGAAGGGAATCTTCTGTTCGATCAGATGTGCCGCTATCGCCGGCATATCCCGGTGACGGCCAAACGCGAAGACGAAATCAGGCTGGGCTTCGATCAACATATCTTTGTAATCGACGCACGCCTTACAGCCGAATCGAGCCGCTACCCGGGCAGCGACCTCCGGGATCTGGTCAGACACACCGACGACGCGAACGTCCATGGATGCGAGTGCGTCGATGTACAGGGGCGCGTGCCAGTGCGAAACTTCGATGAGCGCGATTTTCATTTGGCTTTCCGTTGGGTTGACCGGCCACCAGCACTGAACAAAGTTGAAAAGATCTCTAACAAGAAATCATTAAAGTCACTCTTCACGATTTTTCCCCTTGAAAAAATTTAAGTTCACATATATGAACTCGTTTCACAAATAGTATCTACGACGAATCAACAATCTGTCAAGTTTTTTTCGACAGTTTTTTTCGATAGCCTCGACCGGGCGCGCAACAGGGGCGCCGTGGCTCGACGCTAGGCGCGTTCTTCTTCTAGATATCGTTCCAGGAGACAGAGGAGGTCGAGGTAGTGGAGTTAACTTATGTCGGCCAGGTGAAGGAATACGAACCCGCAATCTGGGTGACCGCTTTGGTATTCCTGACCAAGACCGCGAATGGCCGGTCCTCACTTTCGTCGACGACTGTAGTGGCCAGGTTGATGTCCGCCGCGAACGGCTTGTGACGGGCAATGAATTGGGCAACCCGTCAGCTGCCTGTCGTGGTCGGCAGCAATGGGTCTACCGGAGCCGGTCAATTTTTTCTAAAGCCGACCGTGAAGATTGAACGTCAAGTCTGGAGAAAGTGCTTCACCCGCAAGGCAGCGGGAGCAGTCAGTGGCGATTTGGCGTTGGGTGACTCAGATGGGCTGATAGTGGAAATTGGATTGTGCGAATTGAGCGCCTGAAACCAGCCGCTCTGTCCGTCTTTAGCTGGCCATGACACGCGGACGGCCTTGCTGACCCACGTGAAGGGCGCCGGAGCACACAGTGGGAAACGGCAGGGAGGCCAAATTTCTGGCCGACACCGGCGCATCGCTTGTCAGCGTGAGTGAAGATTCGCGCAGGAAGCGTTTATCCGTGGCCACGTGCGAACCACTTTTCAAACGGCCATTGGAGATCGGCTCGGGCGGGTGGTCGGTGGTGTAACTATGTCGGTTGGACCCGTCAGCCTAACCAACGTCAAGGTAGACGTGGGCATTTGCGCCAGCCTACAAACCCCTGTGGGCTGTCACGCTGGGCACACTGGTGCGATCACAGCTCACCCAAGGGCTTGTCGGTTACGCGCTTCAGCGTGAAGTGGTTGTCGTCAAGGGACAATTCTGAGACATTCATCGCGCGGCGCTCGACCGGGCGTGGTGCCTGACTGTGCGCGGCAGGGGTTAGCACAGGGTCGACCTTGTTGACGCTCACATCGAACTCTTCGACCTGTTCAATGTAGCGTTTGGCCAGCATGATGGTATGGCGCTTTGTGCCCTTGTCGTCGTAGGCATGCAGAGGCAAGAAACTGCGCTCATCATTCATGACATCTTGCAAACGATCAGACTCGCCCAGGTAGAACAAGCCCATCAAGCGTGTTCCATCATGCATCTTCACGTAAACCTTGAGATCTTGTTTGTGTGCTTTGTTTGCAGTGTTCATGGTTCTTGGCTTGGTGGCTAACAGGTCAAAACGCAAATGATCCATACCCGGTTTTTCAACCTCATGTTGAGCTTACCCACATTTTTTAACAGCGCTTCAAGTCAGGCTTGTTCGGGCAATAACGCTGCAATTTTTTTCCTCAATGGCGTCGCCAAAGCGTTGTGCGGCCAACGTTGAGTCGACTCCGACACGCATGAGCACTTCGCACAGGACTTTCCAGCAATGGCGACGAGTCCTGTCCAGGCCCTTGAAAAGGGATTTTAATTGGCACCTCCGAAGTTAGCTTTTACAGGCGCTTATTGTGACCTCTTTTACCCCGGAAGATGCTGATTTGTGCCATCGACAGTCCGGAAAGAACGCCGCCCGGCCACGCCGTTGGTTCGGGCACTCAGCCGACCGTCAACCGGAAATTCTGAGGGTCGGCTTAGGGTCTTCTGGAGCCAGCCAGCTTTCTCGAAAGCTGACAGTCAAAATCGAACGGCTGCAATGGAGAAAAACGTGGACCCGGGCCGCAGCGGGAGCCGACGTTCATTGGAGGCACTCGCATTGAGCCAATAATACTTGTGTCGTGGCGCAGGCCCACTTGCAATCTCTCTCAAGTTATCCCCCATTTGCAGCTTGTCTTGCCATTAAAGTAGTCGGATGCACATAGCCATACTCACATTTGACGGTTTCAACGAACTCGACTCTTTGGTAGCCCCCGGCATTTTGAATCGTGTCAAGAAGCCTGATTGGCGCACAATGTTCCGGCACCCTGATGCTGGCCAAACTTGGGCTTTTGAAGTCGATTCCCGACTGCACCGACCTGCTGACGAAACCGTGGGTACAAGCAGCCCGCCCTGCAAAAGCCGGTGACTGCGGCAATCAGGCGGGCAGCGCCAGGGCGTGATCGATGCTCTTTTTCAATTCGTTGCCGGTGAATTGGGTCAGGTCGCTGGCCACGCTGCGCTTCAAGGCATTGCCGGCGCTCAGGTTCAGCAATGCCTTGATCTCACCGAGCATCGGGCTGCTTGCGATCAGCACCAGCGAACTGTAGCGTTTGGCGGCAATCGAGTCGTTGAGGTAGGTGGCCAGTTCCTGGGCAAAGCTGGCGCGGGCCTTGTCTTGCGCCTCGGTGCGGGGCTCGAACTGGGTGCCGGCGTGCCCGGTGCGTCCATGGCCCTTGCCAGCGGCGCCGGTGAGCTTGCCGCCGCCTGCCTCACCCGCCAGGCTGGCGCGCGGGAATACGAAGTCGGTCAGCTCGGTGAGCGAATGATCCGAGGCATGCCGCTCGAAGCAACGTGCCCGCTCGCCATTGGCGAGCAAAATCCAGGTCTTGTTCATGATGGTCCTTTTGGTGGGTTCGGGTTAGTACATCGGGGTCATGCCGCTCTCCGGCATCTGCGCACCCGACTCTGGAGACGGCTTGGGAGCCGTGGCAATCATGCAATCGGTGGTCAGGATCAGGCTGGCGATGGAGGCGGCGTTTTGCAGCGCCAAGCGGGTGACCTTGGCCGGGTCGATCACGCCCATCTGCAGCAGGTCGCCATAAGTGCGGGTCGCAGCGTTGTAGCCGAATGCCGGGTCGGGCGATTCGTCCACCCGGTTCAGGATCACCGAAGGCTCGTCGCCCGCATTGCTCACGATGCGCCGCAGGGGTTCTTCCACTGCGCGCGCAACCAGGCGAATGCCCGAGGTTTCATCCAGCGTGCTGCCGGTCAATTTGGCCAGCGCCCGGCGCGCCCGCAACAGGGCCACACCGCCGCCCGGAACAATGCCTTCTTCCACCGCCGCGCGGGTGGCGTGCAGGGCATCTTCCACGCGCAGTTTGCGTTCCTTGAGCTCGGTCTCGGTGGCCGCGCCGACCTTGATCAGCGCGACACCTCCCGACAGCTTGGCGGCCCGCTCGTCGAGCTTCTCGCGGTCATAGTCGCTGGTGGCAAGTTCGCGCTCCTTGCGAATGACGGCAATCCTGTCCTTGATGGCCTGCGGGTTGCCGGCGCCGCCAATCAGCGTGGTGGCCTCCTTGGTGATCTCGGCGCGGGTGGCGCGCCCGAGGTCGGTCATCTTGACCTTGGCCAGCGCCAGCCCGACCTCGTCACTGACCACCGTGCCGCCGGTCAGCACCGCGATGTCCTGCACCATGGCCTTGCGGCGGTCGCCAAAGCCGGGCGCCTTGACGGCGCAGGTTTTCAGGGTGCCGCGAATGGTGTTGATGACCAGCGCGGCCAGCGAGTCGTTGTCAAGGTCCTCGGCGATCACCAGCATAGGCCGTCCCGCCTTGACTATTTCTTCGAGCAGCGGCAGCAGGTCTTTCAGCGACGACAACCGGCCCTCGCACAACAAAATCGCCACATCTTCGAGCACGGCGCTTTGGCGTTCGGCGTTGTTGATGAAGTAGGGCGACAAGAAGCCCCGGTCAAACTGCATGCCTTCCACGACTTCAAGCACGCTCTCCAGGCCCGAGCCGTCCTCGATGGAGATCGCGCCTTCGCGCCCCACCTTGTCGATGGCGCTGGCCAGCAGGTCGCCAATGGAGCGGTCATTGTTGGCCGAGATCGCTGCCACGTGGGCAATTTCCTGCGAGGTGGCGCAGGGCCTGGCCATGGTCTTGAGCTCAGCGACCAGCGTCGTGATGGCCAGCTCGATGCCGCGCTTGAGGTCCATCGGGTTCATGCCTCCGGCCAGGTAACGCAAGCCCTCCTGGATCATGCCGTGGGCCAGCACGGTGGCGGTGGTGGTGCCGTCACCCGCCATTTCGCTGGTGCGCGCAGCCACCTCGCGCAGCAACTGCGCGCCCATGTTCTCGAACCGGTCTTCGAGCTCGATCGACTTGGCCACCAGCACACCCGAGTTCACGATCTGCGGCGGACCAAAGTCGCGCTCCAAAATAACCGTGCGCCCGCGCGGCCCCAACGTGACCTTGACGGCCTCGGCCAGCGCGTCCACCCCGCTGCGGATCTTGGCGCGGGCGTCGTCGTGGAACAGTAATTTTTTGGGGTTCATGGCGGAGGTCTTGAAGTGTGACTTGAGGCCATGCTAGGTCCGGGCCAATGCATGATGAATGAGAAATCTCAATTCAGCAGAAGTTAATGCTTTCAAAATGAAGCATGCCTTCGGCAAGAATGAAAGAGGTGATGACCATGAAGAAGTTTGCTGTGAGCCTGTTGTGCAGGACTACCGTGGTATCGGCCTTCTTGCTGGGCGGCTGCGCTGTGGAGGTGGAGAACACGAAGGCCGCTGAGGAACTTGCGCGACTGGCACAGCCGCCGGGTTCTGTCTATACCGGCTGGCGCGTCTTTCAGGACCGCTGCGCGACTTGCCATGGCGCCCCTGCGACCGGTACCGTGGCCGCTCCCGATTTGTTACCCATTGTTCGCAACCTGGGTCCGCGCCGATTCGTCGGGCTGGTGCTGATGCGCTACGACTGGAGTCTGCCGGTGGGGCAGGCCGGTGCTGACATCGCCGCGCGTGACGCCCTGATCGAAGGTGTCATGCAACGCAAGGAGGGCGCGCTCACGATGCCCGCATGGCAGGGTGAGCCGCGGGTGAACGCCCACATCATGGATCTGTATGCCTACCTCTCGGCGCGGGCCGATGGGTTGCAGGGACCGGGCCGTCCGGCGCCATAGCGTGGCACTCACGGCAGGAGGTCCAAGCAAAATGAAAACGACCGAAGGCTTGTTTAAGCAGGGGATTTTGGTGGCCGTGCTGGCTCTCTCGGCCTGTGGTGGAGGCGGTGGCGGCGATTTGGTCATCCCTCCCTTCTGGAGTCGTGGCGGCGTCGTGGTCGCCGACTTCAACGGGGACGGGCGTGATGACCTTGCCGTTGCCGCGACCTACATTGCGGGGCCGCCGCCCCATCCAGGCCACGTGGAAATTTACCTGCAAAGTGCGGTGGGCGCCTTTGATGCGCCGGTCCGCTACCCAATCGGCCCGGACCCCTGGGGCATGTCAGCCGGCGACGTGAATGGTGATGGTCATGCGGATCTGGTGATTGCCACACCAAATGCGCTGCCGATTCAGGTCAATACCATCAGCGACAGCGGCGGCATTTCGCTCTTGCGTCAGGATACTGCCCATCCGGGAAGTTTTCTGGCCTCGCAGTGGCTGGCCACAGGCGGTATGGCCGAAGATGCTGCTATGGCAGATCTGAACGGCGATGCAGTGGCGGACCTGATTGTCGCGGACGGTGTCTTGGTTAATGGCCGTGCCCTGCTGTTGCTGCAGCATCCGGGTGCACCCGGGACGTTTTTGGTACCCGTGTCCCTTCTGATCGGTAGTGGCCGGGGTTCGGAGGAGGTTGCTGTGGCAGACCTCAATGGAGACGGCCGAACCGACATCATTTTGGCTGCCTATGACCACGTCGCTGTTTTTTACCAGCATGCGTTTGGCGGTTTTAATCCGGTGGCGTTGCTTCCCGCGGGTCTGCGGGTCCAGGGCGTTGCGGTGGAAGACCTCGATGGCGATGGTCGTGCTGACATTGTTGCTGCCAACGCAGGCAATGCGCCAGCGGGCGGCACGGGTGGTGCCGGCGTGACCGTGTTGCTGCAGAAAAGTTCAGGTGCTTTCGTTGTCACAAATCTTCCCGTGGCCGACGGTGCGCGCCACGTTGCCATTGGCGACCTCAACCAGGATGGCGTCCCCGACCTGTCGGTCGTGTCGATGGTCTACCAGAACCTGTCATTGCCATCGCGCGTCTCGGTCCTGTTGCAGTCCGCTGCCAGTCGGGGCCAGTTCACGGTTGCAGGCGTATACAACGGACCGGACCCGGGGAGCTTCATCGCCATCGGTGACATGAATGGCGATGGCCGCAACGATCTTGTCGTGGAGACCGGCCCCAGTGTGCTCATGCAATCGGCCTCAGTCCCAGGGACCTTTGAAGCTGTCAGGGCCTTGCGCTGAATGAGGCGTGGAATCAGACAAATTTCGAAAATCAGCATGAATTTCAGGAAGAAGAAAGAGGTTCTGACGTGTTGACCCAAACCATCCACCGCTCGTCCCTAGCGGCTTTTATGACGCTGCTGCTGGTCGGCTGTGCCACCAGCACAAGCCATGTTGAGGTGCCGATCAATGTGCTGCAAGCAATTCCCCATGCCAAGGAGGCGCCGCGACGGGCACAGGTTCAGGTGACGGACATCCGCAAGGACCTTAACCTCGAACGCACCAGCATTGGCGGCGTTTCGATGGGTCGGACCACACTGAAGCCGCCAGAAATCGAACTGGTGCAGAAACTGGTCGAGATGAAAGCCGATGAGGTGCTGTTGCGCCGTGGCGAGACCGAGCCGCAGACGGTTTTGTGCGGTATCCGGGTGTTCATGATCGCGACACCGGCAACCGTCGTGTATTGGGACATCAACACGACAATCGAACTGGTGCTGCGCGTGCGCGGGCAAGACCGAACCGTTTCCGGTGCCGCGACTGAGCGCACCTTCATCTGGCCATCCGATGAGATCATTCAGCGGGTGACAACCGAAGCGCTGCGACAGTCAGGCGAAGACGCCGGCCGCGCGCTGACCGAACTCTTCGCTTTGCCGCACTGATGGCCGGCTGTGGCGGGGAGTCGTCCTGTCACCGATCAACAGGCTGCGCAGCGGCGATCTGTCGGATCGCGACAGCAAGCCGTGTGCCGAGCTCGTGACAAGCCGCTGTTTGGGTACGCGCCAGAATTGGCAGGGGAAAAATAAACGCTGGCATCACGCTGACCCCTTCGGCTTTGGCGCCTTCACGCCGTTGCACAGCGGCACCTTCCTCGAGCGACCAGAGCGCGGCGTCCAGAGCGGTGTTTTCATTGCGCCAGGCAAAGCCGAGACACCCACCACCGCCATAGCCGGCGCCGCACAGGACAAAGCCATCAGGCTTTGCTTTAAGCGTGTCGCCGGTGAACGCGACGAGGTAACGCAGTCCGTGGCGCGAAAGCCGTTCGCGAACCTCCTTGCGGGCCAGCATCGCGGCAAAAGCCTCTTCAGTCGCAGGCTGCGTTGCCGGTTCGAGCAGGGGAAACAGGGCATCGCGGATCGTGCTCTGCCGCACCACAATGATCTCGGGGGCAATGTCGCGAATCCGTGCAGTAAGGCAGTCTTCCATGTCACTTTTGAGCGCCTTGACCGCATCGCTCGGGTCGGCGGGCCACCAGACGATACCCACCCGGGTCGCCACAGAGGCCGGACTTTGAGAATGTGCCGGCAAACACGCCAGCAGGACTGCGGCAACACAGGCACGCGCCCACCCGGCGAGCGTCATGGTGCGCGCACCGGTCGAGGCAAACGCGCCGACCACGCCCTCAGCGCGGAATCGCTTTCCGCCTCCACCAAGAAGCGCGCGATCGCGGCCCGCATGACGCTTTCAGTCTGCGGGACGAGGCACTCGCGCAGATCAAGGCACTCGCCGACGCCGCGCTGATGGCTGAGGCTTGCCGATGGAGACCAGCACCTGATCAAAGCACCATCTGGCTCGTACAGACAGACTCGGTAGGCGATGCTGACGACATCCGGGCGGTTCGCGTCGTTGCCAAGAACCAGTTCTGCATCGGTGCGCTCCAGTTCGATCACCCCATCGACAGAGTTTTTGGCGACTCGCCAGGGGGGCCAGGCCGGCAGCTCGGCCGGCTGCGTGAACATGGCGGCAAACACACGCTCGAAACGCGCCACGCTGGTCTTACCCACTTCGATGCGCAGCAGCGGATTGGTGAATGTGGCGCTGCGTGCAGCGGCTGGATAGGCAATTCCGACCCGCGCATCGATGCGCTGGAAGATCGGGGATTCTTCGGGTGGCGGAGCGAGCGGGGCGGTGCCGCAGGCCGCGAGAAGCATCGTAGCAAGTGCAATCAGCGGCGGCTGCCGCCAGACTTCAAGTAACACGAATAAGGCCCTCCTCGCGACCAAATGCTGCCAGATTTGATCTCTGTTGCCAAGCCGGTTGCCCAGGCGCGCGCGCCATCTTGCGCTGATGGCGGGTCGGCATCAGCGCACGGCTAAAGTTGCTGGGCAATGATGTTGATTGTTATGCCTTGCCCTGTGGTTGACATAACGAACCGGGTCAGACTCGGTATTCCGCCACCAGTAATTGTGTAGGTGACGCTCCCCGTCTCCAGCAGATTGTTCAAGGGGTCGTATATCTTGGTCGTGATCGTCATGTCGAGCGTGTTGTAGGTGCTGCCCGCCGTGGCCAGGTAGGTTTCCGTTTCACTGCCTGTCAAGACTGTTTTTGTACTGTCGGTATAACAAGTGAACACCCCCAAGTCTCCGGATTGCCCAACCGAGGCTGTCTCTGGATGCACAATCGGGCTGGCCGCCTCGCAGTAACTTCCCGTCGTACTGTAAGCCAGCGGTTCGTAGGACAAATTCAGGTAGGAGGTCGCAAAGCTGTTCAGCGGTGCTGACAAACCTTCGATGGTCAAGAAGCCGCTCACCGTTTCGGTGGTCTGAAGGGCCGCTGTGCCGTTGAATGTGGTGCTAGTGGCCGCACCGAGGGTGAAGGTGAGGGTGCCCGTGACCGGGTAAGTGACGATGCCATCAGTGGCGCTTCCCGTCACATGCAAGGTATTTTGAAGACCGTTTGTGTAGGCATAGGTCAGGGCGTCCTGCACCGGAAAGCTCGTGACAGCGGGAGGTGCGTCTCCACCGCCCCCGCCACACCCGACCAGCAGTGCCATCGCGTTGCACACAAAAGTGGCTTTGATGAGTTTGAACATTTTGAATCCCTTCGTCCTAGTGTTTTCATATCCATGGTAGTTCTGCACCAGGCTTAAGGATTGATCGTTCGCATGTCAATGAAGAATTCTGCTGCACGAAAATTCAGTATGGCGAGAACCTGCTGGAAGTGAAGAGTTTTCAGTATCCCGTTGCAGCAGGTTTTTCAGCAGGACTGTGTTTGGTGGGAGGCCCGCCCTCGGGCCGATGATTTTGGATGGCAATCGCGCCGAGGGAACTGCTCCCACGGGGCGCCGATCCTGTCGACTGCTGGTGGCAATTAATCTGTAAATAGCCCAAAGAGAAAGGGTTCACTACTAACTTAATAGTAATGAACCCTTACTGTATTTGGTGCCGGAGAGATGAATCGAACACCCGACCTTCTCATTACGAATGAGCTGCTCTACCGACTGAGCTACACCGGCTTGGAAAGAGGCAGATTATAGCGGCCGGTTCACGCCTCGCTGTGGTAGCGGGTGACGCGTTCCACCTCGTTTTTTGAGCCCATGAAAACACTCACGCGTTCGTGCAATTTTGCAGGTGTGATGTCCATGATGCGCTGCTTGCCGTCGGTGGCAGAGCCCCCGGCCTGCTCGATCAGCCAACTCATGGGGTTGGCCTCGTACAGCAGGCGCAATTTACCGGCCTTTTCGGGTTCGCGCTTGTCCCATGGGTACATGAAAATGCCGCCCCGGGTCAGGATGCGGTGCACGTCGGCCACCATGCTGCCGACCCAGCGCATGTTGAAGTCCTTGCCGCGCGGGCCGTCCCTGCCTTGCATACATTCGTTGATGTAGCGTGTGACCGGGGCCGCCCAATGCCGCTGGTTGCTCATGTTGATGGCAAATTCCTTGGTGTCGTCGGGCACGCGTAGGTCTTCCTCGGTCAGGATGGAAGAGCCTTGTTCGCGGTCCAGCGTGAACACGGTCACGCCGTCGCCCACGGTGAGCACCAGCGTGGTTTGGGGGCCGTAAACGCAGTAGCCGGCGGCGACCTGTTTGCTGCCGGCTTGCAGAAAGTCCTGTTCCGACACACCCGCGCCTTCGGGCTTGACCAGCACGCTGAAGATGGTGCCGATGCTGACGTTGACGTCGATGTTGCTGGAGCCGTCGAGCGGGTCGAACATCAGCAGGTATTCGCCCTGCGGGTAGCGGTTGGGCACCACGTAAATGCCTTCCATTTCCTCGCTGGCCATCGCCGCCAGGTGGCCGCCCCACTCGTTGGCTTCGATCAGCACCTCATTGGCGATGATGTCGAGTTTTTTCTGCATCTCGCCCTGCACGTTTTCGCTTTCGGCGCTGCCCATCACGTCGCCCAACGCGCCCTTGCTGACGGCCTGGCTGATGCGTTTGCAAGCGCGTGCCACCACTTCAAGCAGCAGCCGCAACTCGGGGGGAATGTGGCCCTCCATGCGCTGCTGTTCGACCAGGTAACGCGTCAGGGATATTTTTTTTGGCATGTTTGTCTCTTCGTTGGATTCATTGATTTGTTTTTCAATCGGCCAGGGCGCGGCTGACCACTTCGCGCACATCGTTGCTCAGGTCTGGCTTGGCCGCCACGCGTTTGATGGCCTCACAGGCCGCGTTGCGGTAAGGCTCGGCCAGCTTTTTCCAGCGGTCCAACGCGCGCGCCAAGCGCGCGGCCACCTGCGGGTTGATGGCATCGAGCACGAGCACCTGATCGGCCCAAAAGACATAACCCGCAGCATCGGCTCGGTGAAACGCGCCGGGGTTGGCGCTGCAGTAGCTGAAGATCACGCTGCGCGCGCGGTTGGGGTTGCGGATGTGGAAGTCCGGGTGCTTGAGCAACTGGCGCACCGCCGGAAGCACCTGGCCGCCGCGGTCGGTGCAGCCCGCCTGCAGCGCGAACCATTTGTCCAGCACCAGTTCTTCTGATTTGAACAGGCTATGAAAACGCGCCAAGGCCGGGGCGGCCAGCGCATGGCCGGTATGCAACAGGGCGCTCAATGCATTGAAGCGGTCGGTCATGTTGTCGGCATCCTTGAAGCGCTGGTAGGCCTTGCCGGGCCAGATTGCATCGCCCGACGCGCGGGCCGCCAGGCACAGCATCGACAAGGCCAGACCCGCCAACGCACGGCGCCCGCTGGACAGGGTGTCGGGGCGGTAGCCGCCGTTTTGGCAATGGGTGTCAAAGGCCCACTGCCAGTCCGGCAACAGCGCGTTGGCGAGTTGCTCGCGCATGGCTTCGCGCACCGCGTGAATGCGCTGTGGGTCGACCACGTCGAGCTGCTCGGCAATGTAGGTTTCGGACGGCAGCGTGAGCACCAGTTCCTTGAAGGCGGCATCGAGCGCGGGGTGGCGCAGCACCGAACGCATGGCCGAAATGAAGGCGTCGTCGAGGCTGCTCACCGCGGGCCCCGCCGTCTGGATGGACTGGATGGCACTGCGCAAGGCCAGGCGCTGGCCGGCTTCCCAGCGGTTGAACGGGTCGGGGTCATTGGCCAGCAGCGTGAGCAATTGCGCGTCGCTGTAGTCAAAGTCCACGATCACCGGGGCGCTGAAACCGCGCAGGATCGACGGCACGGGTTCTTCCAGCACGTTTTCAAAAGTGATCGACTCCGCCGCCTGGGTCATGACAAACAGGTGGTTGCCGCTTTTGGCTACTGAACTGCCCTGCAACTGCAAGGGCTGGGCGACACCACTGCTGGCGCCCAGCAGCCCGAGGCTGACCGGAATCACAAACGGTTCCTTGGTGTCCTGACCCGGTGTGGCCGGGCAGCTCTGGGCAAAGTTCAGGGTGTAGGTGTGTGCTGCGGCATCGTAGTGCGTGGTGGTGGCCAGCCGCGGTGTGCCGGCCTGGCTGTACCAGCGCTTGAACTGGGGCAGCAGCTTAGCCAGCGCGGAGTCTGGATTCGCGTCGGCCACTGCCTGCGCAAAGTCGTCACAGGTCACGGCGCTGCCATCGTGGCGTGCGAAGTACAGCGTCAGCCCCAAGGCAAAACCTTCACGTCCGACCAGGGTCTGCATCATGCGCACCACCTCGGCACCCTTTTCGTAGATGGTGACGGTGTAGAAGTTGTTGATCTCGATGTAGCTGTCGGGGCGCACCGGGTGCGCCATCGGGCCGGCGTCCTCGGGGAACTGGGCGGTGCGCAGCACACGCACGTCTTCGATGCGTTTGACCGCGCGGGCTGACGCGTCAGCACACAGGTCCATGCTGAATTCCTGGTCGCGGAATACGGTCAGGCCTTCTTTCAAGGACAGCTGGAACCAGTCGCGGCAGGTGATGCGGTTGCCGGTCCAGTTGTGAAAGTACTCGTGGCCAACCACACTCTCGATGTTGGCAAAGTCGACATCGGTGGCGGTGGCCTGGTTCGCCAGCACGTACTTGGTGTTGAAGACGTTGAGGCCCTTGTTTTCCATGGCGCCCATGTTGAAGTCGCTGGTGGCCACAATCATGAAGCGCTCCAGGTCCAGCGGGAGACCAAAGCGGGCTTCGTCCCAAATGACCGAGTTGACCAGCGAATTCATGGCGTGCTCGGTCTTGTCCATGTCGCCGGGGCGCACATAGACCTGCAGCAGGTGATCTTTGCCGGCGCGCGAGGTGATGCGCTGCTCGCGGCACACCAGTGTGCCAGCCACCAGCGCAAACAGGTAGCACGGTTTTTTGTGCGGGTCGACCCAGGTGGCAAAGTGGCGACCATCGTCAAGCGCGCCGCTCTCAACCAGATTGCCATTGGAGAGCAGCACCGGGTACCTGGTCTTGTCGGCGCGCAGCGTCACGGTAAAGCTGGCCATCACATCGGGGCGGTCCAGGAAATAGGTGATGCGCCGGAAACCCTCGGCTTCACACTGCGTGAAGAAAGAATCGTTGCTGACGTACAAGCCCATCAATTTGGTGTTCTTGGCGGGCGCGCAGGTGGTAAAGATTTCCAACTCGAAGCTGCCCTCGGCGGGCAGGTTCTCCAGCACCAGTTGGCCGGCATCCATCTTGAAGCTGGTACCCGCCCCGTTGACCAGCACACGCGCCAGGTTCAGTTCGTCACCGTCCAGGCGAAGGGCCTGCCCGGGCACGTCGGGGTTGCGGCGCAGCGTCATTTTGTTGAGCACGCGGGTCTTGGCGGGGTCGAGGTCAAAGCTCAGGTGAACCGTGTCGATCCAGAACGCCGGGGCGCTGTAGTCTTCCCGGCGGATGACCGCGGCGGGGGTGTTTGCATCACGAAGTAGCAGCATGCAGAGTCTCCAGGAAATTCGAATTTAAGAGTTCATGGTAATCGCGCACGGCGGCGATCACGTGGGGGCCGGCCAGTTGGGCCGGGGTGTGGGTGCTGCAGATGGCCACGGCCTGCATGCCGGCACGGCGCGCGGCTTCGATGCCGAAGGGCGCGTCTTCAAAAACAATGCAGCGGGCAGCGCTGGTGTTCATCTGGCGGGCGACTTCGAGGAAGATGGCGGGTTCTGGCTTGCCTGGGTGACCCTCGTCGCCACCCACAATCGCCCGGGGCGGGGGCGCCAATTGCAAGTGCGACATGGCGAAAGCGATGTTGTGCTGGTCACCCGCCGTGCCCACGCCCAGCTTCAGGTCGAGCGCCAGCGCCTGCGCATAAAACGCCTTGAAGCCGGCCACCTCGGCAAAAACCGGGCCAAAGAGCGCGCGGTAGATTTGTTCCTTTTCGGTGATCAGGGCCCAGGCCTCGTCGTTGGCAATGTCGCGTTGAAACAGCTCGCGCATGCACTCGGCGCCGGTGCGCCCGGTGGTGCGGCGCATCAGGTCGTCAATTTCAATGTGCAGCCCATGCTGGTCGGCAAAAAGTGCCCAACTCTGTGCGTGGTAACCCATCGAGTCGATCATGGTGCCGTCCATGTCGAAGATCAGCGCCTCGACATGGCCCGGGTGTGTTGAGCCGGCCATCAGACGCCCTGCTTCAACGAGGCTTCAATAAACTGGTCCAGGTCGCCGTCAAGCACCTTCTGTGTGGCCGAGGTCTCGTAGTTGGTGCGCAGGTCCTTGATGCGGCTGTTGTCGAGCACATAACTGCGAATCTGGTGGCCCCAGCCGACGTCGGTCTTGCCGTCCTCGAGCTTTTGCTGCTCTTCCTGCTGTTTGCGCAGCTCGAAGTCGTACAGCTTGGAGCGCAGGCGTTTCCAGGCGATGTCGCGGTTGCCGTGCTGGCTGCGGCCGTCCTGGCATTGCACCACGATGCCCGTGGGCAAGTGGGTCAGGCGCACGGCCGAGTCGGTCTTGTTGATGTGCTGGCCGCCCGCGCCGCTGGCACGGTAGGTGTCGGTGCGCACGTCGGAGGGGTTGATGTTGATCTCGATCGAGTCGTCAATCTCGGGGTAGACAAACACGCTGGCAAAGCTTGTGTGCCGCCCGCCCGACGAGTCAAACGGGCTTTTGCGCACCAGCCGGTGCACACCGGTCTCGGTACGCAGCAGGCCAAAGGCGTATTCACCCTCGACCTTGAACGATGCGCCCTTGATGCCGGCGGTGTCGCCCGGGGTTTCGTCCTCGATCTCGGTCTTGAAACCCTTGCGCTCGCAGTAGCGCAGGTACTGGCGCAGCAGCATGCTGGCCCAGTCGCAGGCCTCGGTGCCGCCGGCGCCGGCCTGGATGTCGACAAAACAGTTCAGCGGGTCCGCCGGGTTGTTGAACATGCGGCGGAATTCCAGGCCCTTGACGATCTCTTCGAGCTTGGCGGCTTCTTCTTCAATGTGGAGCAGGCCGGCTTCGTCGCCTTCTTCCTTGCTCATCTCGAACAACTCGGTGTTGTCCGCTAGTTCGCTTTCGAGGTCGCTGATGGTCACTACCACACCGTCGAGCGCCTTTTTCTCACGGCCCAGTTCCTGGGCGCGCTTGGGGTCGTTCCAGACGCTGGGGTCTTCGAGTGAGGCGTTGACGGTTCTCAGGCGTTCAAATTTGGCATCGTAGTCAAAGATACCCCCGTAATTCGAGGGTACGGGCGGTCAAATCGGTGAGTTGGGTGCCAAGGGCGTTGATGCGTTCTGCTTCCATGATGCGTGTCCTGATTTTTTAATGTGTCAAATAACCCGCTATTTTCTCACGACAGACTAAAGCATGAAACGCTCCAGCAAAGCGGCCACAGCCTGCGGCTGGTCATGGTGCAGCATGTGGCCGCAGTCGGGAATCTCGACCAGTTCCAGCCGGGCCACGGATTTCAGCCGCTCGTGGTGCTCCGCGCGGGTGAATTTGTCCTTCCAAAAGAGCGCGATGGTGTCCTCAAACGCTTCCACCATGAGCGTGGGCGCAGTGATGCGGCAATGAATGGCCAGCATTTCATCGACCCGGTAAAGCTGGGCACTGGCAATTTTGTGCGCAGCTTCGCCCAAAATGGACCACTGGCCGGGGGTCAGTTCGGCGGACCAATGGGCGGAAAGCCAGTGGGCTTTGTCGGTACCCAGGCGGGTGTTGGTTTTCATCAGGCGCCGGGCCACGGCTTCGAGCGAGTCGTAGGTTTTAAGTTGCAGCCCACCGCCGGCGAGGGCCTTCACGCTGTCAAGCCATTGGGTATAGCGCACCGGCGCTTGGTCAGCCTGGATGGCGGGCAGACCGAAACCCTCCAGATTCACCAGGCGGCGCACCCGCCCGGGCCGCACCCCGGCGTAGACCATGGCCACGTTGGCTCCCATGCTGTGGCCGACCAGATTCACGCTTTGACCAGGGGCATAGTGATCAAGCAGGGCATCGAGGTCGGCCAGGTAGTCGGGAAACCAGAATGCGTCAGCGCCACCCGACTGGGTCAGGCCAAAGCCGCGCCAGTCGGGGGCAATGATGAAATGATCCCGGGTGAGTGCATCGACGACAAACTGAAAGCTGGCGGCCACGTCCATCCAGCCGTGCAGCAGCACCAGCGGCGCCATGCCAGGCGTGGGTCGACCCCAGCATCGAACGTGGTAATTGAGCGTTCGTATAGGGACAAACTCGCTATGGGAGACTCTTTGGGCTTGGTACATTTAAGCAATCATAAGGAGACACCGCATGTCAGTCAGTCAATCCAGCGACAGCCCCGCCAGTTTCAAACCTGCGGGCCGCCTTCATGCCTGGGACCTGCCGCCTGCTTACACCGGGCTGCACAGCGCCTTTGCCTGGCAGGTGCCCGCGCATTTCAACATGGCTCAGGCCTGTTGCGCGCGTTGGGCGGCGCAACCGGACGCATTCAGGGACATCGCGATTCATGACTGTCAACCGGGTGAGGCAAACCGTTCTTATTCCTTTGTCGCGTTGCAGGACCAGGCCAACCGCCTGGCCAATGTGCTGAAGGGCCTGGGTGTGCTGCCCGGCGACCGGGTGGCCATCGTGATGCCGCAGCGCTTCGAGACAGCGGTGGCCTACATGGCCGTGCTGCAAATGGGTGCCGTGGCCATGCCGCTGTCGCAACTCTTCGGCCCGGAGGCGCTGGAGTTCCGCCTGCAGGACAGCGAGGCGGTGGTGGCGATTGGTGACGCCCAGACCCTGGCCAATGTGCAGGCGGTGCGTGCCCATTGCCCTGACCTGCGCCAGGTCATCGGCGTCGGGCTCGAGGCCGACACCAGGGAGTTGGCCGATGTGGCCTATGAACAGGCGCTCGACGGTGCCCGTCAGGAGTTCGACCTGGTCAGCACGCGCGCGGATGCTCCGGCGATCCTGATCTACACCAGCGGCACCACCGGAAATCCCAAAGGCGCGTTGATTCCGCACCAGGCCCTCATTGGCAACCTGACTGGTTTTTTGTGCAGCCAGAACTGGTTTGGTTTTGCGATGACGCCCGCGCCGGTTGATGGTTTGCAGCAACTGACCACGCCTGACCATTTGCCGGCGGGCTCCGAGGCCGTGTTCTGGAGCCCCGCCGATTGGGCCTGGACCGGTGGCCTCATGGACGCGCTGCTGCCCTCGCTCTATTTTGGCCGGCCGATCGTGGCTTTTAACGGCCGCTTCGGCCCGCAAGTGGCGCTGGAATTGCTGCGCGACTTTGGTGTGACACACACTTTCCTTTTTCCCACCGCCCTGAAAGCCATGATGAAAGCCTGTCCCGGCCAGCCTGGCCAGACCGTCAATGCGCAATTTGGCCTCAAACTGCAGGCCATCATGAGTGCCGGCGAGGCCGTGGGTGACGCGGTGTTTGACTACTGCCAGTCGCAGTTGGGCGTGACCGTGAACGAGATGTTCGGCCAGACCGAGATCAATTACATCGTGGGCAACTGCGCCGTGCTGTGGCCGCCCAAACCCGGCAGCATGGGCATGGGCTACCCCGGCCATCGGCTCGCGGTCATAGACGATGCGGGAGCTGAGTGCGCCCCGGGTGAGGTGGGCGACGTGGCCGTCAACCGCCTTGACGTGCAGGGCCAGCCCGACCCCATCTTCTTTTTGGGCTACTGGAAAAACGAGGCCTCGACGCGGGCCAAGTTCACCGGCGATTGGTGCCGCACGGGTGACCTGGCCAGCCGCGACTCTGACGGCTACCTTTGGTACCAGGGCCGCAGTGACGACGTCTTCAAGGCCGCGGGTTACCGCATTGGCCCCGGCGAAATAGAAAACTGCCTGGTCAAACACCCGGCGGTGGCCAATGTGGCCGTCGTGCCCAAGCCCGATGCGGCGCGCGGCGCGGTGGTCAAGGCCTATGTGGTGCTGTCTCCCGACTTTGTGGCGGCCCGCGCCCGCTACACCGGCACCCAGGAGCAGTTTGACGCTGAACTCATGGCGCAATTACAAGCCCACGTCAAGGACAAGCTGGCCCCTTATGAATACCCCAAGGAAATCGAGTTTCTGGAAACCCTGCCGATGACCACCACCGGCAAGGTGCAGCGCCGGGTGCTGCGGCTGCAGGAAGAAGCCCGCTTCAAGGGCCGTCAGGGTTAACCCGACACAGACTGTGGGTAATGCGCTCAATTAGAAACTATGATTTGCCTCCGCCAGTCTGCTGGATTTACATTTGGCGAAATCGATTTACAACCCAGGAGACCCGTATGCCCATCCACTACACCTCACGCGTCCTGACCCTTGCCCTCATGGCGGCTTTTGCCGCAGCCCATGCCGGCACGGTGTCTGTCGTGACATCGTTTCCAAAAGAGCTGACCCAGGCCTACAAGAAAGCTTTTGAGAGCCGCAATCCTGACATCAAAATCGAAATCCTCAACAAGAACACCACCGCCAGCATTGCCTACATCAAGGAATTGCCCGCCGGGCAGCGCCCTGATGTGATGTGGGCCTCGGCCCCGGATGCCTTCGAGGTGCTGGCGCGCGACAAATTGCTGCAGCCGGCCCCCGAGGTCAAGAACCCGCAGGCCCCCGCCAAAATCGGCAACTACCCCTTGAATGACCCCGAGAATCAGTATTACGGCCAGGCCCTCGCGGGTTACGGGCTGATGTGGAACACCCGCTACATGAAGGCCAACAATATTCCCGCGCCCAAGGAATGGTCGGACCTGGTGAGGCCCGAATATTTCAACCACGTCGCCATGTCGTCGCCGTCGCGCTCGGGCACCACCCATCTGACGGTGGAGACCATTTTGCAGGGTGAGGGCTGGGAAAAGGGCTGGGCTCAGATGCTGCAGATAGCCGGCAATTGCGCGGCCGTGACCGACCGCAGTTTTGCCGTGCCCGACGGTGTCAACAACGGTCAATACGGTGTGGGCCTGGTGATCGACTTCTTTGGCTTGGCGGGCAAGGCCTCGGGCTACCCGGTGGAGTTCCATTACCCCAACGTGACCGCCGTTGTGCCAGCCAATATTGCGCTGGTGGCAGGTGCCAAAAATGTGGACGAAGCCAAAAAATTCATCAGCTTTACCTTGTCTCGGGAAGGCCAGGAACTGTTGTTCGACCCCGCCATCAGCCGCCTGCCCATTTTGCCCAATGCCTCGTTTGGCGCCAAGGTCCCTGCCGGCTACCCCGACGCGATCGAACTGGCCAAGCGGGCCAAGGTGCAATTCGACTCCAAACTCTCGAGCGACCGCTACCAGGTGGTGGTGAGCATGTTTGACCAGATGGTGACCTTCCGGCTCAAGGACCTGCAGGCTGCCACCAAGGCGATCCACGACGCCGAACGCAAGCTCAAAGCCAAGCCCAATGCCCAGGCCGCCCAGTTGCTGAAACAGGCGCACAGCTTTGCCTATTCACCCATGGTGTCCGCAGACATGATCAAGGACAAGGAGTTTTTGGCCCTGTTCCTGAAGAACAAGAAGGACGTGGCCGTGGCCAAGCAACTGACCGGGCTGGAAGACCTTTGGAGCTCCAAGTCCAAGGCCAACTACGAAAAGGCCCGTGCGCTGGCTGAGCAGGCCGCCGCGCTGATCAAGTAAGCCCCGCGTCGGCGGGCAGTGCGGCGAGTCGTCGCGCAGCCCGCCCGCGATCCTCCAACTGAAGGTGATCCATGTCTGCTGTCCTGACAGAACCAGTCGCGCCCCTTGGCATCCGCACAAAGGGCGCGCATGCCAGCGCCTCCTGGGGCCCCTGGCTGCTGGCGGGGGTGGTGCTGTTGTTCCTGGGTGTCTTCCTGTTGTGGCCCGTCGGGCTGGTGATTTACACCGCCTTCGTGACCGAAACCGGAGCCTTGACGCTGGGGCACTTCAGCAATTTTTTTGGCCAGTCGTTGCTGCGGGAGTCGTTTTTCAACAGCTTGAGCGTGGCGCTGGCCTCGGTATTTTTTGCCTCGCTCATCGCGATTCCGTTGGCTTATCTGACGGTGCGTTTTGAGTTCAGGGGGGCCTTGCTGATCCAGACCCTGGGTGTGTTGCCGCTGATCATGCCGCCCTTTGTCGGTGCCGTGGCCTTGCAACTGATCTTCGGCCGCAGCGGCTCCGTCAACCTGCTGCTCAACGAATATTTCGGTTTCAGCATTCCGATCATGGACGGGCTGGTGGGCGTGACCTTTGTCGAGAGTATTCACTACTTTCCGTTCATTCTGCTGAATCTGGTGGCGGCCATGCGTAATATCGACGGCGCCATGGAGGAGTCGGCCTTGAATTTGGGCGCCAAAGGCTGGCGCCTGTTCTGGCGCATCATCTTTCCGCTGTCACTGCCGGGTTATCTGGCAGGCGCGGCCCTGGTGTTTGTCAAGGTGTTCGACGACCTGGGCACGCCGCTGGTGATGGGCGTGACCAACATGCTGGCACCACAAGCCTATTTGCGAATCACGTCGGTGGGCATCGAAGACCCCTTGGGCTATGTGATCAGCGTCATCATGATCACCTTGTCGATCCTGGCGCTCTGGATGGCCGCGCGCGTGATGAAGGGCAAGGACTACTCCACACTGCAAAAAGGCGGCAACTCCTTGCAACGGCGCCAGTTGCGCGGCTGGGAGTCGGTGCTGGCCTATGGCTGGGTGCTGTTCGTCCTGCTGGTCACCCTGGCGCCGCACATCGGCATTTTGCTGATGTCGTTCTCCAAGGTGTGGAGTTATTCGGTGCTGCCGGACAGTTACACCCTGGCCCACTATGGCACGGTGTTCACCGACTCGAAGTTAATGATTTACAACACCCTGAAATATTGCCTGATGGCAGCCGGGCTGGACATTGTGCTTGGTACCGCCATCGCCTACCTGATTTACCGGACGCAATTGCCTGCGCGGCAATGGCTGGACTACCTGGCCTCGATTGCGCTGGCCATCCCGGGGCTGGTGCTGGCCATTGGCTACCTGCGCCTGTTCAAGGGGGTCAATGTGCCGTTTACCGACACCCCGATGGTGGCGACCTGGTTCCTGATCATGATCGCCTACGCCGTGCGACGCCTGCCCTATGCCCTGCGCTCCTGTATGGCGGCGCTGCAACAGGTGCATATTTCGCTCGAGGAGGCCGCCAACAGCCTCGGCGCTGGCAAGCTCAGCACGGCCCGGCGCATCATGGTTCCGCTGATGCTGGGCGGCATTCTGGCGGGTTTTGTCACCAGTTTCATTACCGCGGCGGTGGAGCTTTCGGCCACCATTTTGCTGACCTCGTCACAAAGCCAGGCGCCCATGAGCTACGGCATTTACCTCTACATGCAAAGCATTGCCGGGCGCGGACCGGGCGCGGCTCTGGGCGTGATTGCCGTGGTGGTGGTTGCGCTGGGCACGTATTTGTCGCACCGGGTGATCGAAAAATCGCGCGAGCCGGTGCGTGTCAGCAACGACTAGGATAAAACAATGCATCTGAACAAAGTTTCATTAGAGGCGCGCCATATCAGTCTGAGTTATGGCAGCACCGAAGTGCTCAAGGATGTCAACCTGCACATCGAGCCGGGCGAGTTTTTTGCCCTGCTGGGGCCATCCGGCTCGGGAAAATCGACGCTGCTGCGCCTGATTGCCGGGTTCAACCAGCACCAGCGCGGCGAGTTGCTGATTGACGGCAAGGACATCACCGGCACCCCGCCGCACCTGCGCAACGTGGGCATGGTGTTTCAGAATTACGCGCTGTGGCCGCACATGACGGTGTGGGACAACGTGGCCTTTGGCCTGGTCGAGCGCAAGGAGCCCAAGGAATCGCTCAAACGCAAGGTGGGCGCGGCGCTGGAACTGGTGGGGCTGATGCAATACGCGCAGCGCCGGCCCAGCCAGCTCTCGGGCGGGCAACAGCAGCGGGTGGCGCTGGCGCGCACGGTGGTGATCGAGCCCAAGCTGCTGCTGCTCGACGAACCCCTCTCAAACCTCGATAAAAACTTGCGCGTGCAGATGCGTGAAGAACTCAAGAACCTGCAGCGCACGCTGGGTTTGACCACCATTTTTGTGACCCACGACCAAGAAGAAGCCATGACCACCGCCGACCGCATGGCGGTGCTTGACAAGGGCGTGCTGCAGCAAATTGGCACCGCCACGGCTTTGTTCGATTACCCTGCCAATCGCTTTGTCGCGGGCTTTGTCGGCACCGCCAACCTGGTGGACGGGACAGTCACGCAGGTCAATGGCGAGACCCTGACCTTCCAGGCCGATGGCGTGGGCACGCTGGTGATGGCGCGCAGCCCGGACACACCCGGCCTGGGCAAAGCCACCCTGGCGTTTCGGCCGCACACGGTCAGCATCAGCGTGCGCGACGAACATGTGGATGCGTCCAGGATCTGGCTCGAGGGCAAGGTGGAGAGCTCCGAATTTTTGGGTGAATCGTCGCGCTACCGGGTGCGTGTGGGCGAGGCGGTGATTGTGGCCAATCAGTCCCATTACTGCGGCTTGTCGCTCTTTCCCCCCGGCGCCGAGGTGCGCCTGGGCATCGAGCACTCGCAAGCGCGCCTGCTGGCGGCCTGAACCCGCCCTGACCGACGCTCTGCACAGTGGAAATCTACCAGCTGCGCGCCTATGTCACGGTGGCCAAAATTGGCCACTTGACGCGTGCCGCGGAGGTGCTTCACCTGACACAACCCGCCGTCACCGGTCAGATCAAGGCGCTGGAGGAAGAGCTAGGCATTGCCCTGTTTGATCGTCGCCCAGGTCGCATCACGCTGACCCGCGCTGGTGAGCGCCTGTTGCCCGAGGCCGAGAAGGTGCTCACCGCCGCCGGTGCCTTGCAAGGGCATGCGCGCGAGCTGCAGGGCGAGGTGTCTGGCACCCTGGTGATAGGCACCGTGGGCGATCCGGATTCGCTGCGGCTGGGCTCCTTGCTGGGTGCGTTGGTGGCTGCGTTGCCGCTGCTTGAAATCAAGACCCGCATGGGTGTGGCCGAAGACCTGCGCGAGGCGGTGGCCACCTCGGCCCTGCAGGCCTCGTTTTACATTGGACCCAACATTCCGCGCGATGTGCTGGGGCTGGCGCTGCAAACCATCCAGTTCCGGGTGGCGGCCCCATTTTCCTTCAGTCAACGCGTGCTGCATGCGGGTTGGCGCGAGATTGCCGAGATGCCGTGGATTGGCGCGCCCGACAAAAGCCATGCCCAAACCCTGCTGCGCGACCTGTTTTCGCGCCAGGGCTTGCTGCCCAATCGGGTGCTTGAGTCCGATGACGCCTCCGCACCCTTGAGCCTGGTGCGCGCCGGTCTGGGTTTGGCGTTGTTGCGTGAAGACGTTGCGGTCAAGGCCGCAGAGCGCAACGAGATCATCGTCTGGCCACACACCCGGGTCACCGCGCTGCTGAGCTTCATTTATCCCAAAACCGCCGAGCACGACCCGGCCATCATCGCCGCACTGTCGGTCTTGCGCGGCATTTGGGGACTGGCTGCGCGATGACTGCTGCGGGTCACAGCATGAGGGCGTATTACGCCAGGCGCGCACCTTACTACGACGCAGTTTATGAACGGCCCGAGCGACAGGCCGACCTTGCCTGGATGCGGCAACGCCTGGAACACCAGATGGCAGATCAGCGCGTTCTGGAAGTGGCTTGCGGGACAGGCTACTGGACGCAGTTTGCGGCCCCGGTATCTGCTTCGATGGTTGCCACGGACGCGACACCCGAACCCCTGGCTTTGGCCCGCCTGCGGCCCAATTGCAGCAGGGCTGAGTTTGTTCTGGCGGATGCCTATTTCTTACCTCCTAATCTGGGCAGATTCACGGCCGCGTTCGCCGGCCTGTGGCTTTCGCATGTGCCCATTGGTCGCCGCCCGGCGTTCTTGACTAGCGTGGTCGCGCTGCTGGAACCGGGCGCGCGTGTGGTGCTCTTCGATAATTCAACTGTCCAGTGCCGCGATTTTCCGGTGGTTGAAAGCGACGCCGAAGGCAACACGTTTCAGCAGCGCGTGCTGCGTGACGGGTCGTCGCATCGAGTGCTCAAAAATTTTCCTGATGAGGCCGCGCTCATGGCGATGATTGATGGCGTCGGCGTCAGACCACGCTATCAAATGCTCGAAAACTTCTGGTGGTTTGAGTACACGGTGACTTAGCCCAAAACAGGGTCGCCCGACCCCGTAAACTCCAATGATCGGCTGCGAGGCCCATTTATTGAGATCGCGTATGAAAACCATTCAACTGGGTCAAAGCGACCTGTACGTCACACCCATCTGCCTGGGCACCATGACCTTTGGTGAACAGGTCGATGAAGCCACGGCCTTCGACATCCTGGACCGCTCGCTGGAGCGCGGGGTCAACTTCATCGACACGGCCGAAATGTATGCCGTGCCGCCGCGTGCCGAAACCTTTAATGCCACCGAAAAAATCATCGGCAACTGGCTCAGCCAGCGCCCGGGCGCACGGCAAAAGCTGGTGCTGGCGAGCAAGGTGGCGGGCCCGTCGCGCAACATGCCGTGGATTCGTGGCGGTAGTCCGGATTTGACTGGCAAGGACATTCTGGCTGCCTGTGATGGCAGTCTGAAGCGCCTGCAAACCGATGTGATCGACCTGTACCAGATTCACTGGCCGGTGCGCTCGGTGCCGGCTTTTGGCGGCATCTACTACCAGCCTGCCAGTGGCAGCGAGGGCACCTCCATTCATGCCCAGCTGGAAGTGCTGCAGCAACTGGTGCAGGCCGGCAAGGTGCGTGCCATCGGCCTGTCCAACGAAACCCCGTACGGCGTGCACGAGTTTGTCCGCCTGGCCGAGCAACACGGCTTGCCCCGAGTGGCGACGGTGCAAAACGGCTACAGCCTGCTTAACCGCAGCGTGGAAAACGCCCTCGACGAAACCCTGCATCGCCTGGAGGTGTCCCTGCTGGCCTATTCGCCGCTGTCCTTCGGCTTGCTCACGGGCAAATACGACGAGACCGGTCTGACCGGGCCGGGAACATCGCCTGAAGCCCGGCTGACCAAATTTGAGTCGAGCCGCAAGCAACGCTGGGGCCGTCCTGATGCACTCGCTGCCGCCAGGCGCTACAGCGCGCTGGCGCGCGAGCACGGCCTGACCCCGGTGCAAATGGCGCTGGCCTTTTCTTACACCAAGTGGCAGGTGGCGAGCACCATCATTGGTGTGACTTCGGTGGCACAGCTCGATGAGTGCCTGGAGGCCTGGGGCACTACCTTGAGCCCCGAGTTGCTCAAAGCCATCGACGCGCTGCGCTGGGAAATACGCGATCCGGCGCAATAATTGATTGGAATTTGACCCCGATTCATCATGGCCAAACACGTCAGCATGACCCCGGCCACGCAGTTCCTGAAGGACAGCAAGGTCGACTTTAGCGAGCACACTTATGCCTACCTTGAACATGGCGGCGCACTGCATAGCGCCTCCGAACTGGGCTGGGACCCTTACGCGGTGGTCAAAACCCTCATCATGCAAGACCAGGATGCCAAGCCGCTGGTGGTGCTGATGCATGGCAACCGCAAGGTGTCAACAAAAAATTTGGCGCGCCAGATCGGGGCCAAGTCGGTGGCGCCCTGTGCGCCCGAGGTGGCGAACCGGCACAGCGGTTACCTGGTGGGCGGCACGTCGCCTTTTTGCACCCGGCGCACCATGCCGGTGTACATCGAGTCGACCATTTTGGAACTGCCCAAAATTTTGATCAACGGCGGCCAGCGCGGTTATCTGCTGGGCATTGACCCGACGCTTTGTTTAACGCTGTTGGGCGCCAGGCCGGTTGAGTGCGCACTGGCCGAGGTGCTGGGCTGACACTGGCAAAATAGCGTCCTTCGCCCATCCCTTGGGTCACCGGGAGTTGATTTGGAATCCATACGGAATTTTTTACCGCTGCTGGCGGTGCTGGCCAGCTACCTGATCGGGTCGCTGTCGTTTGCCGTCATTGTGAGCCGGGTTATGGGCCTGAGTGACCCGCGCACCTTCGGCAGCAAGAACCCCGGCGCCACCAATGTGCTGCGCTCCGGCAGCAAGGCTGCGGCCATCCTGACACTGTTGCTTGATGCGGCCAAGGGCTGGTTGCCCGTGGCGCTGGTCAAGTGGTACGGCCCGGCCTATGGCCTGGGCGATGGCACCCTGGCGCTGGTCGGGCTGGCGGCGTTTTTGGGTCACGTGTTCCCGGTGTTTTTCAGATTTGCCGGCGGCAAGGGGGTGGCCACGGCGCTGGGCGTTTTGCTGGGATTCAGCGGCTGGCTGGGCTTGGCCACCGGCTTGATCTGGCTGGTGACCGCAGCGGTTTTTCGCTACTCTTCGCTGTCTTCCATCACGGCAGCGCTGCTGGTGCCTGTGGTGTATGTGCTGGGTGACGGCGGGCTGTGGCTCATGAGCAAAAGCGTGGCCTTGTGCGTGGCCGTCATGTCGCTGTTCTTGCTCTACCGCCATGCCGAGAACATCAACCGGCTGATCAAAGGGACGGAATCAAAGCTGGGCAAAAAAGCTGGCGCCGCGCCGGTCGTGCAAGCCCATGCCCATGGCCACGCCAAGCATGGCCACCGGCATCCGCCGCATGGGGATCAAAAACCCAATTCAAAAGGCGACCCTTCATGAAGCTCTGCATTCTCGACAACGATTTGCTTGACCCGGCGGTCGAGGCGACATATGTCGGCTACGGTGCCATGTTCGAGCGCTTGCTGCGCCAGGCGGGCGCCGAGGGAACGTTCGACATTTTCAACACCGTCAAAGGCGAGTATCCGGCCTCATTCGATGCCTATGACGCGGTGCTCCTCACGGGCAGCAAGGCGGATGCTTTTTCACAGGAGCCCTGGGTGCTGACGCTCAAGGACAAGGTGCAGGCGCTGCTAAAAGCCAAGAAGAAGCTGGTCGGCGTGTGTTTTGGGCACCAGCTGATTGCCTTGTGCCTGGGAGCCAAAGTTGGCCGTGCCCCGCAAGGCTGGGGCGCGGGGCGCATGAGCTACAGATGGCTGGCACCAGAGCTTGCGCAGGCGCAGGGCCGCGAAGAAGTCTCGCTGCTGGCGAGTCATCAGGACCAGGTGTTTGAACTGCCTAGTGGCACCAGGCTGCTTGCCACCAGCGACTTCTGCCCGGTGGCGGCATTCGGCATTGACGGGCAGCTGTTTTGTGTGCAGGCCCATCCGGAGTTCGTCGAAGATTACAGCGCCTTCTTGCTCAACAAGCGGCGCGCCATATTCGGCGAGGAAAGGTACCAGGCCTTCACCCAGAGTCTGGCCAAAGGCCATGACGGCCTGGCCGTGGCGCGCATGATCGTGGCGTTCATCAACGGCCGATAGTCGCCCCAAGACGTCACGCAGGACGCAGCACACAGGCCAGTTCTTCCGCGTCCAGTGGCCTTGCCATGCCAAAACCTGCCACCTGTCGTGCTGCTGTGGGATGGAGGGCCACAAAGCTGAAATCACCGAGTTGCGTCATGGGCTCGGCTTCCGGGAAGCGCGCCAGATAGGCTTGGCGCGCGGCAAGCCAGCTCGGGCTCCCGGGCTGCAGGCGCGCGGCTGTGCCGTCTATCGAAACACGCGGCAGGGCGTGCACCGGTTCACCGGCGACTTCGGGCTGCATCACCATCACCGATACCGCCGGGACGCTGAGCAAGTTGCGCGTGTGTGGCGCCAGCAGACTGACGTGAATGACAAGACAGGCAGCGCTGGGCTCGATGGCAAACGGCACCATCGACACATGGGGGCCGCCCTGGGCGCTGAGCGTGCCCAGGCTGGCGATGCGCTGGGCGCTGAGCAACTCCCTGAGGGCGCGGTCCAGGCGGGGTTCATGCATGTTCAGACCGCGTGTGCGCCGAGTTGCAGGATCAAGTGGTGGTTCAAGTGTTCCCGAACCCTTGATGCGGGCAGGGCTGCGGCGATGGCCGCATTGCTGCTGCCGGTGTGCAGGCGCGGCGGACGCATCAGCTGGCCTTTGTCGGTAAGCACAATCGCCACGTCGGGACCTGTCGTCTGCTTGCTGCGGCGCATCACCACGCCCACGGTGGCGTTGTCAAGCTGCACGAACGTGCCGGGCGGGAACAGGCCCACCACGCGCACGAGCGCCTCGCCGACCTGGTTGTTGTGCGCCGGGCTTGCCGTGACGATGCTGTTGGCTGACTCGGTTGCACTGCGTCCCTCACGTGACTGCCGCGGGCTGATCATTGCGGCATAACGGTCCACCACATGCAGCATGTGCGCCAGGCGCTGCAGCGGAGGCAAGCGCACCAGTTCCTGCTCAAAGGCCGGGTCTTGATGATGCCCCCGCACGGTTTGCAGCCAGAGTTCATTGTTGATGCCCAGTGCTTGCAACAGGTCTGCCCCGCGCGCCTCATGGGTGCGCACCTCGAGCTCCTGCGCCGGGGTGGGTCGGCCGCGCTGGGTGGCCAGCTGGTCCTGCAACGCGGTCATGGCAATGTTCATGGTCAGGGCCGCCTGAACCAGGCTGTCGCGCTCGGCCGCAGGCAGTTGAACTTCCTCGGCAAGCAGATGGCACAAGACACCACACATCAGGGCGTGCGAGGCGCTGTAGCCCACGGGTGTGTGGCTGGCCAGCTGAAACAGCAGGTAGAGCGCGACGTCGGTGTCGTACTGGATCAGGTTTTGCATCCAGCGGTCGTACTGCTGAATGCGCTGCGGGAATTGCTGGACGCTGTGCGGATGGCTCAGGACGATGCCCAGGCCCGATTCAAGATCGGACCAGAGACCCAGCAAGTCTTCGTACTCGTCCTCGGACTTCAGGATGAAGCTCATGATGCGGCGCCGGCCCAGGAAGAGAAATGCGTCGGATTAATCGCGAAAATTGTCGAAGCTCAGCGGTATGTCGGTGATTTCCTTGCGCATCAGCGCCATCGCGGCCTGCAAGTCGTCGCGCTTGGTGCCGCTCACGCGCAGTTTGCCGTCCTGGATGGCGGCCTGCACCTTGATCTTGCTGTCCTTGATGATGCGCTGGATTTTTTTGCCCAGTTCGGTCTCGATGCCGTCGCGCACCTTGATGACCTGCTTGACTTTGTCGCCGCCCATTTTCTGCACGTCGCCCTTGTCCAGAAAACGCACATCGACATTGCGCTTGGTGAGCTTGTTGCGCAGGATGTCCTCGATCTGGCTGAGTTGAAAATCAGCGTCGCCAATCAGCGTGATTTCCTTGTCCTTGAGCTCGATGGCAGCCGGCGTGCCCTTGAAGTCAAAGCGGGTGGTGATTTCCTTGCTGGTGTTTTCAATGGCGTGTTTCACATCGACCATGCTGGCTTCGCAAACGGTATCAAAAGAGGGCATAAGGGTTCTCGCTAAATGTTCGACAATCCCGCCATGTTAGTCCAGAAAAACGTTCCCCTTCAGCCTTTTAACACCTTCCACATCGTGGCCAAGGCCCATGCGCTGGTGCGCATCAGCGGTGAAGCGGATGTGCTGGCGCTGCTGGCCGACCCCGAATGGGCCGCGGCGCCGAAATTCGTGCTCGGTGGCGGCAGCAACATCGTGCTCACCGGCGATGTCAAACCCCTGGTGCTGAAAGTCGAGGTGATGGGACGCCGGTTGCTGCGGGAAACGTCCAAAGCCTTCATCGTGGAAGCCGGTGCCGGCGAAAACTGGCAGGACTTTGTCACCTGGGCGCTTGAAGCCGGCTATCCCGGGCTGGAAAACATGGCGCTGATTCCGGGCACGGTGGGCGCCTCGCCCGTGCAGAACATCGGCGCCTATGGGGTCGAGCTGCAAGACCGCTTTGACTCGCTGGATGCCATTGACCTGCAGACCGGCCAGCTGTTCACCCTGAATGCGGCGCAATGCGCTTTCGGCTACCGCGACTCGGTGTTCAAACATAGCAGCGCCGCGGATTCCGAGGCCTGTCACCAGGCCGTGGGCCTGAAAGACCGGGTGCTGATTCTGCGCGTGCGTTTTGCTCTGCCCAAACCCTGGAAGCCGGTGCTGGGTTATGCCGACATCGACAAAAAGATGGCCGAGCAGGGTGTCGGCCAGCCGACCGCGCGGCAGCTGTACGACTGGGTCTGCGCCATTCGACGCGCCAAGCTGCCCGACCCGGACGTTATCGGCAACGCCGGCAGTTTCTTCAAAAACCCCACGGTCACCCCCGAGCAATGCGCCGACATCATCGCCCGCGAGCCCAAGCTGGTGCACTACGTGCTGGCCGATGGCTCGGTCAAGCTGGCCGCTGGCTGGCTCATCGACGCCTGCGGCTGGCGCGGCAAGTCAGTCGGGCAGGCGGGCGTTTATGAAAAACAGGCGCTGGTGCTGGTCAACCGCGGCACCGGTGTGGAAGGATCGGGCGCCACAGGAGGCGAGGTCATGACGCTTGCCAAAGCGATCCAGACCAGCGTGTACGAACGTTTTGGCATCCGGCTGGAGACCGAACCGGTCATTATTTGAGCGCGGCGGCGCGATTTCTTCCTTTTTTAGCGCATCATCACCTCATGAAAAAAATACTTGTCTTAGGCGGTACCGGCTTTGTCGGCACCCACGTGTGTGAAAAGCTCGTGCGCGAGAACTGGCAGGTCACGGTCGCCACGCGGCGCCGGTCCAATGCCGATGCGGTGATGCATTTGCCTGGCCTCACCGTGCAAGAGCTCGACGTGCACGATGAAGCGGCCCTGACGCGGGTTGCCGCAGGGCATGACGCGCTGGTGAACCTGGTGGCCATTTTGCATGGCACGCAGGCGGCGTTTGAGCGAGTGCATGTGGCCTTGCCGCAAAAAATCGCCCATGCCTGCCTGGCCGCAGGCGTTGCGCAGGTGGTGCACGTCAGCGCGCTGGGAGCCGATTCGCTGCAGCCCGCGCTGGCACCATCCATGTACTTGCGCACCAAGGGCGAGGGCGAGGCGGTGCTGGTGCAAGCTGCCATGGGCGGCAGCGCCGGTGACGCAGCGCAGGCCGGGTTTGACCTGAGCATTCTGCGCCCCAGTGTTATTTTTGGCGCCGAGGACAAATTTTTGAACATGTTTGCCAAACTGCAAAAGCTGCTGCCGATGGTTCCCTTGGCGGGTGCTGATGCCAAGTTTCAGCCGGTCTGGGTGCAAGACGTGGCGATGGCGGTGGTGCGCTGCCTGGCCGGGGCCAGCGCCCAGCCCTCGCCGCGCGTGATCGAGGCTTTTGGACCGGAAATTCTGACCCTGAAACAACTGGTGCAAATCTCGGCCCAACTCAGCGGCGCAGGCGGCGGCATGGGCCGGCTGGTGATCCCATTGCCGGGTTGGGCAGCGCGCTTGCAGGCCACGGTCATGGGCATGGCCCCGGGTGAGCCGATGATGAGCCTGGACAACCTGGACTCGATGAAGGTCGACAACGTCGCCACGGGCAAGCACCCCGGGCTCGATTCCCTCGGCATCAAGGCCTCGGCCTTGCGGCCGATTGCCAAGCAATACCTCGGCCGGTAAGGCCTGACTTTTTAGCGCTTGTTCTCGCTGGTCAGGCTGAGCAGGTCGCCACCACCACCCAGTGACAGCAGGCCCGACTTGGCATAAATGCCCAGCTTGGCACGTGTGTCGACGATGTCGAGGTTGCGCATGGTGAGCTGACCAATACGGTCGGCGGGTGAAAACGGCGCGTCTTCCACTTTTTCCATGCTCAGGCGCTCGGGCGCGTAGGTCAGGTTGGCGGACTCGGTGTTGAGCAGCGAATAGTCGTTGCCGCGGCGCAGCTCCAGTGTCACTTCGCCGGTCACGGCACGTGCCACCCAGCGCTGGGCGGTCTCCCTCAGCATGATGGCCTGCGAATCAAACCAGCGGCCCTGGTACAGCAGGCGACCCAGCTTGCGGCCGTTGTCGCGGTACTGCTCGATGGTGTCTTCGTTGTGAATGCCAGTGAGCAGGCGCTCGTAGGCGATGAACAGCAGCGCCAGCCCGGGGGCCTCGTAAATGCCGCGGCTCTTGGCTTCGATGATGCGGTTCTCGATCTGGTCACTCATGCCCAGCCCGTGGCGGCCACCGATGCGATTGGCTTCCAGGATCAGGCTCACCAGGTCGGGGTATTCGATGCCGTTCAATGCGACGGGGCGGCCTTCTTCAAAACGCACCGACACTTCTTCGGCCTTGACAACGCAGTCGTCGCGCCAGAACGGCACACCCATGATCGGGTTGACGATGCGCATGCCGCAATTCAGGTTTTCCAGGTCTTTGGCCTCGTGCGTGGCGCCCAGCATGTTGGAGTCGGTCGAGTAGGCCTTTTCAGCGCTCATCTTGTAGCCAAAACCGTGCTGCGTCATGAAGGCCGACATTTCTGCGCGGCCGCCAAGCTCGTCGATAAACGCCTGGTCGAGCCAGGGCTTGTAGATCTTGAGCGAGGGGTTGGTCAGCAGGCCGTAGCGATAAAACCGCTCGATGTCGTTGCCTTTGAAGGTGCTGCCGTCGCCCCAGATATTGACGTCGTCTTCCTTCATGGCGGCCACCAGCATGGTGCCGGTCACAGCGCGGCCGATCGGCGTGGTGTTGAAGTAGGTGACGCCGGCGGTGCTGATGTGAAACGCACCGCTCTGCAGCGCTGCCAGGCCCTCGGCCGCGAGCTGGCTGCGGCAGTCGATCAGGCGCGCTTTTTCAGCGCCGTACGCCATCGCCTTGCGCGGGATCTCGTCATAGTCAGTCTCGTCGGGCTGGCCCAGGTTGGCGGTGTAGGCATAGGGCAGGGCGCCCTTGAGCTTCATCCAGTGCAGCGCTGCGCTGGTATCGAGGCCGCCGGAAAAAGCAATGCCGACCTTTTGGCCGGCGGGAATGTTTTGAAGAATCGTGGCGCTCATTGGTTTCATCCGTAGTGGCAGATGTAGTGGTAGGGCTCGGTCACGCGGATGTCGAATTTGGCATTGCCCGGAATGCTGAACTTTTCACCCTCGCTGGATTTGACCCATGCTTCTGTGCCTTCCAGCCGGTATTCGCAGCTGCCGCCCGCGCATTCCATGATTTCTGGTGCGCCGGTGCTGAAGCTCAAGGTGGCGGGCAGGATCACGCCGACCGACTTTTTGCTGCCGTCAGGGAAAGTGATGCCGTGGCTGATGCATTTGCCGTCGAAGTAAACGCTGGCTTGCGCGGTGACGGAAACGCCGTCGATGTGGGTGGTGGTCATGGTGATGTGGGAAATACGAACAAAATTTGCGGGTGAGAGCAAGATTTTAGGTTATGCCTCCAGCCCGAGCGCACCAGCGCGTGCGGCGAAGGTTTCTGCATTGAAGCCTACCGTGACGCGCTGGTCGGGCCACAGCACCACCGGGCGCTTGATCACACTGGGCTGGGCCAGCATCAGGGCGCTGGCGGAACGCTCGTCGATCACGGCGGCGCGGGTGGTTTCGTCGAGCTTGCGCCAGGTTGTGCCCTTGCGGTTCAGCAGGGCCGGCTCGCCGACCTGCGCCAGCCATTTTGGCAGCAGTTCGGCTGGAGCGCCCTGTTTCTTGAAGTCATGAAATTGGTGGGCCAGCGCATGCTCGGTGAGCCAGGCGCGTGCCTTTTTGACCGTGTCGCAATTGGGGATGCCGTAAACAGTGAGGATGGGGGGGTTCATGGCCGCCATCATGCCATTAACGGGATTTGGAACCGGATGTGACTCGGGCTGGAGGCGTCTGGTGGACAATTCAGGCCTGTATGAACTCAATACCCCAAAACCTCAACGACTGGCTCGCCCATTGCGAGCAACTTCATCCGATCACCATTGACATGGGCCTGGAGCGTGTGCGCGCGGTGGCCCGGCGCATGGGCATTGGTTTTGATTGTCCGGTGATCACCGTGGCCGGCACCAATGGCAAGGGTTCGACCTGCGTCATGCTCGAATCCATTTTGCTGCAGGCGGGCTACCGCACCGGGGTCTATACCTCACCGCATCTGGTGCATTTCGAAGAGCGATTGCGACTCAATGGTGAGCCCGTCAAGGCGCCTGAACTGGTGGCGGCCTTTGAGCGGGTGGAGAGTGCGCGGGTCCAGCATCATGACGCGGTCTCGCTGACTTATTTCGAATTCACCACGCTGGCCATTCTGGACGTGATGCGCAACAGCCGGCTTGATGTGGTGATTCTTGAGGTGGGCCTGGGTGGGCGGCTGGACGCGGTCAATATCATCGAGCCTGACTGCGCCATCATCACCAGCATCGATCTCGACCACACTGCGCTGCTGGGCCGAACCCGTGACGCCGTGGGCTATGAAAAGGCTGGCATCATGCGCACGGGCAAGCCGGTGGTGGTGAGCGACCCCATGCCGCCGCAAAGTGTGCTGGACCGGGCGCTCGAGGTGGGCGCGGACCTGTGGCGCGTGGGGGTGGACTTCAATGTGACCGGCGACAAGCTGCAGTGGGCCTGGGCCGGGCGAGGCAGACGTTACAGCGGCATGGCCTACCCGGCGCTGCTGGGCGCCAACCAGCTGGTCAACGCGGCGGGCGTCCTGGCGGCGCTGAATGCCTTGCGCGACCGCCTGCCGATCACGGCCCAGGCGGTTCGCAACGGTTTTGCCTTTGTCGACCTGCCTGGGCGCTTTCAGATTGTGCCCGGCCAGCCCAATCTTGTGCTGGATGTCGCACACAACCCGCATGCGGCCGCGGCGCTGGCGGCCAACCTCGATGCCATGGGTTATTTTCCGACCACGCACGCGGTCTTTGGCGCCATGGCCGACAAAGACATTGCGGGCGTGCTGTCGCGGCTCAATCCGTTGGTCGACAAGTGGTATTTCACCAATCTGCCCACCGAGCGGGCGGCCCGGGCCACTGATTTGATCGCGCAATGGCAGGCCGCGAACCAGCGCAAGGATTGTTCCGCCGCGGTATTTGTCGACCCCGAGTCGGCCCTGCAGGCGGCCCTGTCGCAGGCGGACCCCGCTGATAGAATCGTCGTCTTCGGATCGTTCCTGACGGTGGGCGGCGTGCTGAAAGACGGCGTGCCCCGATTGCAGGCCAAGCATTTGCCTCATTCCTGATTCACTCAAACTCATCTGCATGGACTTTTTCAAGTTTCGCAAAAAAGGAGATCCCTCTCCGAGCGCGTCGGTTCAGGCTGAAAGTGTGGAGCGCATGCGCCAGCGCGCCCGCCATCGCCTGGTGGGGGCGACGGTGCTGGTGCTTATCGGCGTGATCGGTTTTCCCTTGCTGTTCGACAAGCAGCCGCGGCCCATTGCGGTGGACACGCCGATCGATATTCCGGACAAAAACAAAGTCCTGCCCCTGGCGTTGCCGGCTTCCAGCATCGCACCTGTCCCACCTGTCGCGGCACCTGTGGCCGTTCCTGTCCTGCCTGCGGCATCGGTGCCGCAGTCCGTGGTGATCACCGAGACCGCGGAACCTGCCAAAGTGGCCAAGCCTGAAGCCAGCGTGGTGAGCCGCCCCCCTGAAAAATCGACTGAAGCCGACAAGGTTCAGGCCTTGCTGGATGGCAAGGCGGCGCAAGAACCGGCCGCCGAGCCGGGCCGTTTTGTGGTGCAGGTGGGTGCCTTCGCCGATCCGGCGCGTGCACGCGAAGTACGTCTGAAACTGGAGCGCGCCGGCCTCAAAACGTATACCCATGTGGCCGACACCAAGGACGGTCAGCGTACCCGGGTGCGTGTCGGTCCATTCTCCAGCAAGGCCGAGGCGGAAAAGGTGGCCGAGAAAATCAAAAAGCTGAACTTGCCCGCTGGCTTGCTGACGCTGTGACGCGTGCCTGCTGACCATGCCTGCGCTGGACTGGGTTTTTGCTGCGGTATTGCTGATGTCGGTGTTGATTGGGGCCTGGCGCGGTCTGGTCTTTGAGGTCTTGTCCCTGCTGAGCTGGATCGCGGCGTTTGTGCTGGCGCAGTGGCTGGCACTGGACGTGGCGCACTATTTACCGATGAGCGGCGCCAGTGATCTGATGCGCTACGCTGCCGGTTTTTTACTGGTCTTCATTGCGACCGTCATGCTTGGGGGTCTGCTGGCATCGCTGCTGAAAAAGCTGATGGCCAGCGTCGGTTTGCGACCGGTGGATCGGGTGCTGGGTGCGACTTTTGGGGCGGCCAGAGGCGTTTTACTGCTGTTGTTGGCCACTTTGCTGGCCGCCATGACGCCCTTTAAATCCAGCCCCGCCTGGCAGGAGTCCAAAGGCGTGGCAATTTCACTGTCCGTTTGGCAAGGCCTCCAGCCCAGCTTGCCCCGCGATTTGGTGAAGTATCTGCCTGCTTGAATAAGTCGTTGAAAAGATTGGAAAATTATGTGTGGAATTGTTGGTGTTGTCAGTAACGCCCCGGTTAATCAGCTCTTGTACGATGCGCTGTTGTTGTTGCAGCACCGTGGCCAGGACGCTGCGGGGATCGTCACGCAGCAGGAGCGCAAGTTTTTCATGCACAAGGCCAAGGGCATGGTTCGTGACGTGTTTCGCACCCGCAACATGCGCTCCTTGCCGGGCAATTGCGGCCTGGGCCAGGTGCGCTACCCGACCGCCGGCAACGCCTTCAGCGAAGAGGAAGCACAGCCCTTTTATGTCAACGCGCCCTTTGGCATTGTGCTGGTTCACAACGGCAACCTGACCAATGCCCACGCCCTCAAGACCGAACTGTTCAGTGCCGACCATCGCCACATCAACACCGACAGCGATTCCGAGGTTTTGCTCAATGTGCTCGCGCACGAGATTGGTGAAACCACGCGTGGCCTGCCCTTGTCGCCGAGCGACGTGTTTGAGGCCGTGCGCAAAGTGCACCGGCGTGTCAGGGGATCCTATGCCGTGATCGCCATGATCGCCGGTCATGGCGTGCTGGCTTTTCGCGACCCGTTTGGCATTCGGCCGCTGTGCATCGGCGTGACCGACGGCACCGTCATGCTGGCCAGCGAATCGGTGGCCATGGAAGGCACCAACCACAAGTTCGAGCGCAATGTCATGCCGGGCGAGGCCGTGTTCATTGACCTGCAGGGCCAGGTGCACGCGCAACAGTGTGCTGATCACCCGGTGCTGAACCCCTGTATTTTTGAATTTGTTTATCTGGCGCGGCCCGACTCGGTGATGGACGACATTTCGGTGTACCAGGCCCGTCTGAATCTGGGTGAGTCATTGGCCAAGCGCGTGATCTCGACCGTGCCGCCCAACGAGATCGACGTGGTTATTCCGATTCCCGAGTCGAGCCGCCCCAGCGCCGCCCAACTCGCGCAATTGCTGGGCTTGCCCTATCGGGAAGGTTTTGTCAAAAATCGCTATGTCGGCCGCACCTTCATCATGCCGGGGCAATCGGTGCGAAAAAAGTCAGTCCGACAAAAGCTCAACGTGATCGCCAGCGAATTCAAGGGCCGCAATGTGCTGCTGGTCGATGACTCCATTGTGCGCGGCACCACGTCGAAGGAGATCGTGCAGATGGCGCGTGATGCCGGTGCCAACAAGGTGTACATGGCCAGCGCGGCCCCGCCCGTGCGGTATCCCAACGTCTATGGCATCGACATGCCCACGTCGAGCGAGCTGGTGGCCCACAACCGCACCGTGGAGCAGATCCGCCAGATCATTGGCTGCGATGCCCTGATTTACCAGGACGTGGATGGCATGAAGAAAGCCATTGGTTCGCTCAACCCCAGCATCAAGGACTTCGACGCGTCCTGCTTTGACGGCATTTACGTCACCGGGGATATCACGCTGGACGACATCGAACGACTCAATGCCAACCGCGTCCAGGGCGATGAAACCCTGGAGGACAACTCGCGTCTGGCCCTGCCGAACCACGAAGACTGACCATGACTGCAAAAAAACTTCCTGACAACTTGCACCGCGACACGCTGGCGGTGCGCGCGGGTATCGAGCCCAGCCAGTATGGTGAAAACTCCGAAGCGCTGTACCTGACCAGCAGTTTTGTGCAGCCCGACGCCGAGACCGCGCGCAAGCGGTTTGCCAACGAGGAAGACGGCTACACCTATACCCGCGTGGGCAACCCGACCGTGACCGGCATGGAGCAGCGTCTGGCGGCATTGGAAGGCACTGAAGCGGCCATGGCCACCTCGAGCGGCATGTCGGCCGTGCTGCTGCTTGGCATGGGCTTGCTGCGCGCCGGTGACCATGTCGTGTGTTCGCAGTCGGTGTTCGGTTCGACCCTGCGCCTGTTTGCCGTGGAGTTTGCCAAGTTCGGCGTGGAAACCACCTTTGTCTCCCAAACCGATGTGGCCGAATGGCGCGCGGCGCTCAAGCCCAACACCAAGCTGCTGTTTGCCGAGACGCCCACCAACCCGCTCACCGACATTTGTGACATCGCCGCGCTGGCCGAGGTGGCCCACGCCGGTGGCGCCTTGTTGGCCGTGGACAACTGTTTTTGCACGCCCGCGCTGCAGCGTCCGGTGGAATTTGGCGCAGACTTTGTCATTCACTCGGGCACCAAGTACCTGGATGGCCAGGGCAGGGTGGTGGCGGGTGCCATTTGTTGCTCCCGCAAGTATGTCAACGACGTCTTTTGGCCGATCAACCGCACCGCAGGCATGGTGCTGTCGCCGTTCAACGCCTGGGTCGTCACCAAGGGCATGGAAACGCTGGCGATTCGTATGCTTGCCCAGTGCGACAGCGCGCTCATGCTGGCGCAATGGTTGCAACAGCAGCCCAACGTGGCGCATGTCTATTACCCCGGCCTGGCCTCGCACCCGCAGCACGAACTGGCCATGCGCCAGCAAGGCGGCCTGGGCGGCGCCGTGGTGTCGTTCGATGTGCGGGCGTCGGACGCTGCACAAGGCCGCAAGCGCGCGTTTCATGTGATCGACAGCACCCAGGTCTGCTCGGTCACTACCAACCTCGGCGACACCAAGACCACCATCGCCCACCCCGCCACCACCTCGCATGGCCGCCTGACTGAAGTCCAGCGCCAGGCCGCCGGCATTGGCCAGGGCCTGATCCGCGTCGCCATGGGGCTGGAGCACCTGGGCGACATCCAGGCCGACCTGAGCCGTGGTCTGGAAAATTTGAACACCTTGTCATGACCCAAAAAACCCGCACCCGTTTCGCCCCGTCGCCCACCGGCTTCATCCATTTGGGGAACATTCGTTCCGCGCTCTACCCATGGGCCTTTGCCCGCTCGACCGGTGGCGACTTCATCTTGCGCATCGAGGACACCGATGTGGAACGCTCCACCCAGGCTGCCGTCGATGTGATCATCGAGAGCATGAGCTGGCTCGGGCTCGACTACGACGAAGGCCCGTTCTATCAAATGCTGCGCATGGACCGCTACAAGGCGGTGCTCGCCGATATGGTGGCTGCGGGCCATGTCTACCCGTGTTACATGAGCATCGCAGAGCTTGACGCCCTGCGTGAAGCCCAGACCACAGCCAAGGAAAAACCACGCTACGACGGCACCTGGCGCCCGGCGCCGGGCAAAGCCCTGCCACCCGTTCCTGAGGGTGTGCAACCGGTGCTGCGTTTCAAAAACCCGCAAGGCGGCTCGGTGGTGTGGGACGACAAGGTCAAGGGCCGCATCGAGATCAGCAACGACGAGCTCGACGATCTGGTCATCGCGCGACCGGACGGCACGCCCACCTACAACTTCTGTGTGGTGGTGGACGACCTCGACATGGCCATCACCCATGTGATTCGGGGCGATGACCACGTCAACAACACGCCGCGCCAGATCAACATCTTCCAGGCCCTTGGCAAGGAGCCGCCGGTCTACGCCCATTTGCCCACTGTGCTCAATGAGCAGGGCGAGAAGATGAGCAAGCGAAACGGTGCCAAGCCGGTGACGCAATACCGCGAGGAGGGCTACCTGCCCGACGCCATGGTGAATTACCTGGCCCGCCTGGGCTGGAGCCATGGCGACGACGAGATTTTCAGCCGGACGCAGTTCCTGGAATGGTTCAACCTGGACCATCTGGGCAAGAGCGCCGCGCAGTTTGACGAGGCCAAGCTGCGTTGGGTCAATGCCCAGCACATCAAGATCACCGCCAACGAGGTGCTGGCGCCGCTGGTGCAGGCGCAGCTTGCCAAGCGGGGCATCGAAGCTGATGCACGCTTGGTCAGCATCTGCGCACTGTTCAAGGACCGCTGCGACACCACGGTGGCCCTGGCCGACTGGGCCGCCGTCTATTTTGCCGATGTGCATCCCGCTGAAGCCGACCTGGCGCAGCATGTGACGGAAGCCGTGAAACCAGCGCTGGCCATGTTGGGCGACAAACTTGCCACTTGCGCGTGGGACAAGGCCGGCATCGCCGCTGCCATCAAGGAAGTGTTGGCGGCATGCGGCCTGAAAATGCCGCTTTTGGCCATGCCGGTGCGGGTGTTGGTGGTGGGAAATGCGCACACACCCTCGCTGGACGCTTTGCTGGCACTTTTTGATCGTGAAAAAGTTATCGACAGATTAAAACTGGCAAAAAATTAACGCTATAATTTGAGGCTTGGAAACAAACACCGCTTCTAACAAAGTGGTTGTGGATTCGGGGGTATAGCTCAGCTGGGAGAGCGCTTGCATGGCATGCAAGAGGTCAGCGGTTCGATCCCGCTTACCTCCACCAAAGTTTTCAAGATTGACGGAAGTCCAAAGGTTATGACCCCATCGTCTAGAGGCCTAGGACACTACCCTTTCACGGTAGGTACCGGGGTTCGAATCCCCGTGGGGTCGCCAGTTTATCGCAAGGTAGATCGGCGCAAGTCGGTAACGGTTTGTCCGCAAGGACAAATGACTTGGCTCGCAAGAGTGAACGTTAGCTACCAGGAGTGGTAGTTCAGTTGGTTAGAATACCGGCCTGTCACGCCGGGGGTCGCGGGTTCGAGTCCCGTCCGCTCCGCCAGATATAGCCCCAAGTAGTTGATCTGCTTGGGGCTTTTCTATTTATACATGCCTATCACCAAACTGCGCCTATATATCCTTGGCAATGGCATCCAGGCCTCGCAGCCCCTTGTCTGGCTCATTGGCTTTTTTGCGTTTCTGAACGTCTATTCCATCCAGTCGGTCCTGCCCCTGGTGATGCAAGACTTTCACGCCTCTGCGCTGCAGGCCGGCATGACGGTGGGGGCCACGGTTCTGGCTGTGGGGCTGGTGTCGCCCGTGATGGGGATGCTGTCCGATGCGTTCGGGCGAAGAAACATCCTGTGTTGGTCGATGTTTGCGATGACGCTGCCCACGGCCCTGATACCCGTTTCCCAAAGTCTCGAGACCCTGATCGCCTTGCGGTTCCTGCAAGGCCTGGCTGTGCCCGGCATTGTCGTGGTGCTGATTGCCTACATCGCAGAGGAGTTTCGCAATGGCGGTGGTGTTGCCCGCATGACCGCCACCTACGTTGGGGGCACTGTCATGGGGGGCTTCAGCGGCCGATTCATCTCGGGACACCTGGCGGAATTTTTGGGTTGGCGCGGTGCTTTTTTTAGCCTGGCCATCTTGAATCTGGCCGGCGCTTTGCTGGTGTTGTGGCTGCTGCCCGCCTCGCGACACTTTGTCCCCAACCGCAATGTCAGCGGCGTGCTCGCCACCCTTGGGCGCCATTTGCGTCACAAGCGTCTGATGGCATCCTGTGCCGTGGGTTTTTGCGTTTTGTTTTCCCTGGTGGGCACCTTCACCTACGTCAATCTGTACCTGGCATCATCCCCGTTCAATCTTTCGGTCTCCGGCCTGGCCAATGTGTTTGGCGTTTATCTGGTGGGTGTCCTGGTGACCCCGCTTGCCGGGCGCCGCATCGAGCGTTTGGGCTACATGAAATCGCTGCTTTGGGCTTTGGCGTTTTCGGCGGGCGGCCTGCTGCTGACGCTGGTGCCGTTCTTGCCCCTTGTGGTCGCGGGTCTGGCCGTGTGCTCGAGCGGCATTTTTCTTTGCCAGTCGGCCACCATCAGCGCCATTTCCAAAAATGTGACCGAGGGGCGCTCCCTGGCCACTGGCATTTACTATATGAGTTATTACGCCGGCGGCGCTGTGGGGACGTGGGGTGCAGGCCTTGCTTATGAGGCCTCGGGTTGGCCGGGCTCGGTGCTCACCATCACCTTGGTGCAGTTACTGGCGGCGGTCATGGTTGTGCTTGTTTGGCGTTCGAACGAAAGATGAAATGATGAGTCTGCAAACTTGGTGGTTATTTGTCCTGATGACCTTTGTGGTGTCGGCCACACCGGGTCCCAACATGTTGCTGGTCTTGAGCAACAGCGCCCGCTTCGGGCTGCGTGCCGCCATGGCCACGATGGCGGGCTGCATGAGCGCCTTGCTGGCCATGATGAGCATTTCGGCAGCAGGTCTGGGGGCCTTGCTGCAGTTGTTTCCGGCCGTGTTTGATGCACTGCGCCTGGCGGGAGCGGCTTACCTGGCTTACCTTGGCATCAAGAGCTGGCGTGCTCCAGTTGGTGAAACTGCGGCGGACCCGGCCGGCTTGATTTCGCCATCCGTCAAGGCAGCGGCACATTTTCGACAGGGCTTGCTGGTGGCTGCCAGCAACCCGAAGGCGATCCTGTTTGCGGTTGCCTTTCTGCCCCAGTTCATCCAACCGCAGCAAGCTCAACTGCCACAGTTCGGCATTCTTTTGTCCACTTTTGCGGTCATTGAGGTGACCTGGTATTTTGCCTACGCCATGAGCGGAAAACGCATGGCGGTTTACCTCGAGCGCGCCAGCGTCATGAAGGTGTTCAACCGCGTGACGGGCGGTGCTTTTGTGGGCTTTGCTGCCATGATGGCTACGGTGCGGGATTAAACGGCTTCAGCAGACCCATCGACAAGGCGGTGCCCAACAAAATGACCGTGCCGCAAATCAGCATCCAGGCCGTCACGGCTTCGCCCAGAAATACCACGCCGTAGATCACCGCGAAGACCGGGATCAAAAAAGTGACGGTTAACGAACCTGCCGCGCCGATCTTGTCGATCAGGCGGAAAAACAGGATATAGGCCACGCCGGTGCACAACACGCCCACCGCCAGCAGCGCCAGCCAGGCGGTGGGGCTGGGCGTCTGGCTGGGCCACAGCCAAAGTGTGGGCAGGGCCAGGCCGATCGTGGCGCCCAACTGGCTGCCGGTGGCGATCACCAGCGAGGGCACACCGCCCAAATGGCGTTTGGTAAAACTGGCCGCTATGCCGTAGCACAGGCAGGCTACCAGGCAGGCCAGCACCGCCCAGCCCGTCACCAGGCCCGAGGCATTGGGCTTGAAACTGGCCTTGCCCCAAGCCAGCATGGCAACACCGACAAAGCCAACCAGCAAACCCAGGATTTTCATGCCGTGCGGCCGGTCCTTGAGCCAGAGCCAGGCCACCAGGGCGCCGAACAATGGAACGGTTGCATTGAGAAGCGAAGACAAGCCGGTGCTGATCGACAGCAGGGCGTAGGCATAAAGCGCAAAGGGAATGCCTGAGTTGAGCATGCCCAGCACAAAGACCTTCTTCCAATGGACCATCAGGGCCGGCCACTGGCCGCGCAACAGCAGCAAGGGCAACAGGAACAGCGAAGCAATGGCGACACGTATGCCGGCCGTGGGGAGCGCGCCAAATTCGGCCGCGCCAAGCCGGGTAAACAAGAACGAGGCGCCCCAAATGGCTCCCAACAGGACAAATTCTTTCAGCCAGATTCTTGGGGGATGTGATGAGGTCAAAGCGCGCCTTCGAGCTTGAGCAGTGCCGCCTTGCGGTCCAGTCCGCCCGCGTAGCCGGTCAGGGCGCCGCTGGCACCGAGCACACGGTGGCAGGGCACGAGGATGCTCAAGGGGTTGCGCGCCACCGCGCCGCTGAGGGCACGCACCGCAGTGGGCCGCCCCATTTGCGTGCTCAAGGCGCCGTAGCTGCAGGTTTGTCCGAAGGCCAGGCTTAGCAACGCCTGCCACACGGCCTGTTGAAACGGTGTGCCGGCGCTCAGGTCCAGCGGTAATTCAAACTGGCGGCGTTGTCCGGCGAAGTACTGCGCCAATTGCACTGTGGTTTGTTGCAACAGGGGGTGGTTTGCCACCGTGGGCCATGCGCTGGTATCAGGCTGGTGGCGTTGACCCTCAAACCAGACGCCGCACACGCCTTGCGGCCGGGCAGCCACGCGCACGAGCCCCAGCGGGCTGTCAAACGTGGCGGTCACGATGTCAACAGGTTTTTTCATGGTTTTTCAAACTGATTCAGAGCCTTGCATGATAAGGGAAACAGCGTCTTTGAAGCGCCATCAGGGTCCCGATGCCGACAGTGCGCCGCCTACAATTCAAGGCAATATTGAGCCGGTATCACCGACAGGGAAACACCATGCAATTGACAGCTTCCATTTTCAAGGCCTACGACATCCGCGGCGTCGTGCCCGGCACCATTGACGCGTCGGTGGCCGAGGCGCTGGGGCGGGCCTTTGGCACGGTGGCTTTGCGCGAGGGGCAAACGACCGTGGCCGTGGGCCGTGATGGCCGCCTGAGCGGTCCCGATTTGAGCGCGGCGCTGATGCGCGGCCTGGCTGAAGCGGGCGTCGCGGTGGTCGACATTGGCCTGGCCACCACCCCCATGCTCTACTTTGCCGCCAACACCCTGTGCGCCAGCGGTATTCAGGTCACTGGCAGCCACAACCCCAAGGAATACAACGGTTTCAAGATGGTGCTGGCGGGTCGCGCCATCTATGGTGAAGAGATCCAGGCCCTGCGCCGCATGATGGAGTCCGAAACCTGGGAATTGCGCGCGGGCGGCCAGGTGCGCAGCGTCGATGTGCTGACGGCTTACCAGGCACGCATCGTGGGCGACATCAAACTGGCGCGCCCCATGAAGATTGTGGTGGACTGCGGCAACGGCATCGCCGGCGCCTCAGCGCCTGGCATCCTGCGCGCCATCGGCTGCGAGGTGACAGAACTTTTCAGTGAGGTCGACGGCAATTTCCCCAATCATCACCCCGACCCAAGCAAGCCCGAGAACCTGCGGGATGTGATGGCCGCGCTCGCAGCCGGTGACGCTGAACTGGGCCTGGCTTTTGACGGTGACGGCGACCGCCTGGGGATCGTCACCAAAGAGGGAAACACCATTTACCCGGATCGCCAGATGATGCTGTTTGCCCGTGATGTCCTGAAGCGCGCGCCAGGCGGCACCATCGTGTTCGACGTCAAATGTTCGCAGCGCCTGGCACCGGCCATTGCAGCGGCGGGCGGCGTGCCGATGATGTTCAAGACCGGCCATTCGCTGATCAAGGCCAAAATGAAAGAAATCGACTCCCCGCTTGGAGGCGAGATGAGCGGCCATATCTTTTTCAAGGAGCGCTGGTACGGTTTTGACGACGGCACCTACGCGGCTTGCCGCCTGCTTGAAATCCTGAGCCAGTCGCCCGACGCCAGCGCGGTGCTCAATGCCTTGCCCGGCAGTTTCTCAACCCCGGAACTCAACGTGAAGTGCGCCGAAGGTCAGCCGCCGGTGCTGGTGGCGCAGCTGGTGGCGGGCGCCAACTTTGCCACACCGGCCACGCTCAATACCATCGACGGCTTGCGGGTCGATTGGCCCGATGGGTTTGGTTTGATTCGTGCCTCCAACACCACGCCGGTGCTGGTGTTGCGTTTTGAAGGCCACACGCCCGAGGCGCTGGTGCGCATTCAGGCCGACATGATGGCGCTGCTGCACCAGGTGCTGCCCGGTGCAGTCACCGACGAGGCCGCGCATTGAAGATTCTCATCGTCAAGCTGTCATCGCTTGGCGACGTGGTGCACGCCATGCCGGCCGTGCAGGACATCCTGCGCGCCATGCCCGAAGCGCAAATCGACTGGGTGGTGGAGCGCGGCTTTGCGCCGCTGGCGCAACGCTGCCAGGGTGTCCACCGGGTCATTGCCAGTGACTTGCGGCGTTGGCGCAAAGCCCCTTTCAGCGCTGACACACGCCGTGCCTGGCGCGCCTTCAAGGCTGAACTGCAGCTCGAACCCTACGACGCGGTGATCGATTTGCAGGGCCTGACCAAGTCGGCGCTGGTGGCCTGGCTGGCTCGTTTAAGGCCCAGTGGCCGGCGTTATGGCCTGGCCAACCAGACGGAGGGCTCCAGCTTTGAGGCGCCCGCGCGCTGGCTGGCGCATGAGGCCATCACGCTGCCAGCGCACAGCCACGCCGTGACCCGCTCGCGCGAGTTATGCGCCCAGGCGCTGCACTACCGCGTGCCTGATGGGCTGGTCTTCGGACTGGTGGCGAAAATCGCGCGGCCACCGCTGGCCGGCAAAGACCTGGCCCCGGGTCTGCGCGGCCTGGTGGCGCTGGTGCATGGCACCTCGCGCGCTGACAAGCAGTGGCCGCTGGCGCACTGGCGCGCGCTGGGGCAGCGGCTCAATGACGCCGGCTATGGCGTGGTCTTGCCGCATGGCAGCCCGGCAGAGCGGCAAACAGCGCAGGCCATTGCCGAGGGATTGGCGCACGCGCGGGTGTGGCCGGTCTTGTCGCTGGACGCGCTCACGGATGCGCTGGCCACGTGCCACGGCGTGCTCGGCGTGGACAGCGGCCTGAGTCACATCGCCGTGGCGCTGGACCTGCCGCATGTGCAGATTTACAACTTCGACACGGCCTGGCGCACCGGCCCGTTGCCAGAATTCCCACGCCAATGCAGCGTGTTTGCCCGGCCCACGCCGTCGGTCGATGCCGTCTGGCAGGCCTGGCTGCGCGTGTTGTCGGGCGCGGTAGCCGCATGATTCTCTGGCTTTACTCCTGCCTCATGTGGCTGGCGCAGCCGCTGCTCAAGCGCAAACTGATGCGCCGCAGCGTGATGGAGCCGGGTTATGGGCAATGCATTGACGAACGTTTCGGCCGCTATGCGCAGCGGGTGCCGGCGCATGACGGCCCCACGGTCTGGCTGCATGCGGTGTCTCTGGGTGAAACCCGTGCCGCCGCCGTGCTGGTGACCGCGCTGCGCCGACAGTTGCCGCAGATGCGCCTGCTGCTCACCCATGGCACGGCGACCGGCCGCGCCGAAGGCCTGAAACTGCTTGAGGCGGGCGACCTTCAAGCCTGGCAGCCGTGGGACACGCCGGGCGCGGTGCAGCGTTTCCTGACCCATTTCAAGCCCGATGCGGGCATCCTGATGGAAACCGAGGTCTGGCCGAATCTGGCGCATGGCTGCCAGCGCTTGCGTGTGCCGCTGATGCTGGTGAACGCACGCCTGAGCGACAAGTCCCTTCGGCAAGCGCAGCGCCTGGCCTGGCTGGCCCGACCGGCGTTTGCTGCACTGACGGCAGTTTGGGCCCAAACCGCGCAGGATGCGCAGCGCCTGAAGTCTCTGGGTGCAAAGGTGCAGGGGGTGCTGGGCAACCTCAAGTTTGATGCAGCGCCAGACGAAGATCAACTTGTGCTGGGACGGCAGTGGCGTGCGCAACGGTCAAAGCCCGTGGTGATGTTTGCCAGCTCGCGCGAGGGGGAAGAACTGGCGCTGCTCGAGATATTGCGCCATGCCAGAGACCAGCGGCGCAAGGGCGGGCCTTCTACAAAGGCAGGAGACCCTGCCGAACGCAGCCCAGTACCGCGCACGAACCTTGAACTGTTGGCTTGTCATCCCGGACCTGATCCGGGATCCAGGGAGTCCGGAAGTCATGGATTGCGGGTCGAGCCCGCCATGACAAAAACCGAAAACGTGCAGTGGCTCATCGTGCCGCGCCATCCGCAGCGCTTCGATGCCGTGGCCGCCTTGATCGAATCCCATGGCTTTACCGTGCAGCGGCGCAGCAGCTGGGGACAGGGCGGGCCTGCTGCCGGCGTTGGCGACAAACCGGTGATCTGGCTTGGCGACTCTTTGGGCGACATGGCGCTGTATTACGGCCTGGCTGACGTGGCCTTGCTGGGCGGCAGCTATGCGCCCTTGGGCGGGCAAAACCTGATCGAGGCCGCCGCCTGTGGCTGCCCGGTGGTCATGGGGCTGCACACCTTCAATTTTTTGGAGGCGGCCGAGCAGGCGCTGGCAGCGGGTGCGGCGCTGCGGGTTGCGGATCTCGCTCAATCCGTTGGTGTGGCCACCACGCTGGCCGTTGATCCTGAAAAACTGAAATTGCTTCGGAAAGCCGCCAAAAGCTTTGCCCTTTTGCACCAGGGAAGTGCCGTTCGACTGGCAAATGAATTGGTGCACCAATTTATTGGTTGCTCAAAATCAATAGCGAGTTAATCGAGCCTCACCAGAAAATGTTTCTGGCGACAGATGGCGACTTTCTTGCCCCAGGCTAATTAGTTTGATCTGGATCAAACGGATCGAGATTAAAACCCGCGCCCTTGTTTCCATTTGAATCATAGGGCTATAAGATCGCCGCACGTTGTAAAGCTGATGTGAAGATTTGTTAAGTGGCTTTAAAGCGGCAAATGGGCGAGTAGGGTGTTTAAACAGTTGAAAAGAATGGAGAAAAAATGAAAATTTCATTATTTCGGTGGGGTACGGCGCTACTGGCATCACTTGCCATAGCAGGTTGCGGCGGTGGCGGTGGCGGCACGGCCGAAGTCCCGGCGCCGTCCACAGGCACTGTAGTCAGTACCGCGATTACCACAGCCAGCGCGATCTTGGTCAACGACACTGCGACCAATCCATCGGCTTCCTTTACTGTTTTGCAGGGCGCAGGGGTACCTGCCGTGACCATCAACAGCCCACCCAAAATCAACTTCACCGTGTTTTCTGACGGTGCGGTCAAGCAAGGCCTTGCGCTTTCCAATGTGCGTTTCGCCATTGCCAAGCTGGTGCCAGGTGCCAATGGCAACCCGGATGAGTGGGTGAGTTACATCAGTACGACCAAGACGGCTGCAACCGGACTAGGTTCAGGTGGTTTGGCCACGCCAAAGGCAACTGCCAAGCAGGCCACCACCGATGGAACCATGTCGCTTGAAGAGGTGGCAGCCGCCGAGCTTGTCGGTCAACTGAGCTACAACGCTGACGGCTACTACACCTACGCCTTCAAGACTGATATCACCGACCCAACCAAAACCGGCGGAGTAATATTTGAACCCGCGCTGACGCACCGGATTGGCATCCAGTTGAGTTACAAGAATGCAGCGGGCGCAACAGTGCTCGTTAATCCCTATTTCGACTTCACCATTGTGGATGGCAAGTCGGTGCCGGTCAGCGCGAGCCAAACCCGCAAGATGACGGATGTGGCGTCCTGCAACAGCTGCCACGAAAAGCTGGCCCTGCACGGCGGTGGTCGCGTCGACACCCAGTACTGTGTGATGTGCCACAACCCCGGCACGACGGACCCGGAAAGCGGCAACGTCCTCACACTTTCGACCATGGTTCACAGCATTCATGCGGGTCGCAGAATCAAGGCAGCCACTGGCGAGGACTACACAATTTGGGGCTACGGTAACTCCAAGCATGATTACGCCGAAGTCGGTTTTCCGCAAGATCTGCGCAACTGCACCAAGTGCCATAGCGCCAGCAACCCAGCCACGCCTCAGGGTGACAACTGGAAAACTGCAGTCAGCAAACAGGCTTGCCTGAGCTGCCACACAGCCAAAGCAGGTGGCGCATGGGAAACTACGCACAAGGTTTATGCTGGCACTTTGGTAGGCGCCGGCGCAACTGCCGCTGACCTAACCAACGCACAATGCGTGACTTGCCACAAGGCAGGCTCCAACATTTCGCCTGAAGTGGTGCACTGGAACCAGAATGAAGAAAATTCTGCCAAGTACAAGATGAACATCGAGAGTGCAACCTATGATGCGGCAACTCGTAAAGTCACGGTCAAGTACTTCCTGTCTGACCCCACCAATGGCAATAAAGCCTGGGATTTGACGACTGGTTGCGCCAGCGCCTCCTCATGCGCCAGCACCACGCTGTTTGGTAACTTGCGTTTTTATGTGGCATACCAGACCCTGGTGGGGCAGTCGACAGCCGTGACAAATTTCTCTTCGTACAACAATGGCGGCGGCGATGCCAATGCCCTCGCTTACAAAGGCACAAACGATGGTACCAACCACTACACGGTTGATATCACGTTGCCTGCAGACACAGCCACGTCAGTCGCTTCGGGGACAGCGCGTGTACTCAGTATTGGACAAGTCAAAGAGCCAGAGCTGGTGCTTAAATCGGTCGATCCACGGCCTGCCGTCGTACCTGCTGCGCAGGTAAATGTGGTTGTGCAAAACACCTACAAGGATGTGGTTTTGACCGGCGCCCTGAATCCACGCCGTGAAGTGGTCTCTAACGACAAGTGCAATGCCTGCCATGGCGCACTTGGAAGCACGTCTGGCTCCAACACGTTGGCGAACGCCTTCCATAGCGGCGCCCGCAACACGGTGGAAGCCTGCTCTTTGTGCCACGATGCAAATCGTGTCTCGTCGACGGTTATGACCAATGGGTTGGCATTGAATGAGTCATACCAGTTCAACCGTATGATCCACGGCATCCATGGCAACTCCAAGCGTGTCTATCCGTTTACGCATGGCAATCCAGTGCAGGGTGTCTTTAGTAAGGCTGGTGTGTTGGCTGCACCTGGTGGGTCATTCCTTGCTGCCTATTCGATTAGAGGATTCACACCGACGAGTGGCCCAGTCAGCTTTATTGCAGCGGGAACGCCAGTGAGTGCGGGTGAAACCTTCCAGACCATTGGGCAATTGATAACCGATGCTGCAACGCTTGTTGGCTACAAGGGCTCCACAGTGGCGATTGAAAACTACGCTGCTGAAGTGGCCTACCCTGGTGTTGGTTTGAACTGCAATGCCTGCCACGTAAACAATTCCTATAAGCAGGACTTGGGAACGCTTGGTGCGGTTGTGGCAAAACCAGCCGGCGTGACAGATCCGGCCAAGTGGTTGGTGATTTCACCAAAAGCTGCCAGTTGCACGGCTTGCCATGACTCTAGCGTAGCGATTGGCCACGTGACGGCGTTTGGTGGTTCCGGTTCATCGTTCGGCAATTTGACGCAAGGCGCCGTTGCAGGTCTGACAGGTTCTGCCGCTGCACCTCGCGAAACCTGCAACGACTGCCACGCAAGTGGTGGGTTCAAGGGTGTTGACATCGTCCACGGTCAACAATAAACGTTACCATGGTCTATGAGCGGGGGGAGTCAAATGGGCCCCCCGTTTTTTTATGGTCAGTAGGAAAGCTCCTCACTGAAAACTATCAAAATTGGACCTGTAGGGGAATCCGGATGCGTATCAAACATGCGATAGCTATTTGCTGTGTCGGTCTATTTGGTGCACTGGGTGCAGCCTGGGCTGCAGACCCTGTGCCGACGGGTGCGGCCTTTTGTGTCACCTGCCACGACTCCGATGACTTGCCTGATATGAGCCGATCAGCACACGGCTTCATGGCCGACAAACGTGCGCCGGACTGTCTTGCTTGCCATGGCCCCAGCACGGCGCATGCTTATGACAAAACGGGGTCAAGTCCCTTACCCAAGCCTGATGTGTCGTTTGGGAAAATTTTTGGCAAACTTAGCACCAATGAGGCCCATACCCGTAGTCAGGCATGTCAGAGTTGCCACGAAAAGGACCATAAACGCGCCCTTTGGTCAGGCAGTCAGCATGAGGTTGCAGATGTGGCTTGTGACAATTGCCATAAGGTACACGCGAACCGTGACAAAGTAATGAGCAAGACTGGGCAGACTGACGTCTGCTATTCCTGCCATGCCGAGCAGCGCAGCCAACTGGCCAAGCCATCGCATCACCCCATTCCTGAGGGCAAGATGACTTGCTCAGACTGTCACAACACTCATGGGTCAGCCGGGCCCAAACTCGTGAAGCGTGACACCATCAACGACACCTGCTACACCTGTCATGCTGAAAAGCGTGGCCCGTTCGTGCAGCAGCACGAACCAGTGGCTGAGAATTGTGCCAACTGCCATAACTCGCATGGTAGTGTGGTGGCTGGCATGCTCAAGGCGCGTGCGCCTCTTTTGTGCCAGCAATGCCATACGCCCCACGTGGAGGGAGGAGTCGGGTCGCTGGGTGGCCAAAGTGGTGTCTTCGCACCCGCTGCCCCAGGGCAGGCAGTGCCTCAAATGACCAATATCACCAATGGCAAGAATGTGGTCAATATGTGGCAGGGCCGGAGTTGCATGAACTGCCACACGCAGGTTCACGGCTCCAACAGCCCGTCCATCACCAACCCCTTGATGCGCTGAAGCACGGAGAATCATCATGTTTAAGCCAATTTCATCGAATTGTTTTCAACGTTCTGCGTTGACACTGGCTGTTTTTGCAGCCGTCATGCCTGTCCAGGCTCAATCAAGCCCTGCCGAAACCACCATTTTTGTCGGTGCCGGTGTGCTTGATGGTGAGCGTTCAGACCGTGCCTTGTTCGATCAGTACAGCGGCATGCCCAAAGACAGCAGCGTTGCCGGCATGTTGGGGTTTGATTACAGCCTGCGCCAGGAAGCAACCAATAATTGGGTTGATTTTCAGGGCTCTGATTTACTGGGAGACACGCGCGAATTGAACCTGGTTTGGAAAAGGCCGGGCGATTGGAAAATCACTGCAGACTATTTGGGGCTGGTGCGAAATGAACCCAACCTAGTGAATACCGGTTTGGTGAACCTCGGATCTACCACGCCACAAGTGACAGCCTTGCCAGGTGCTGCTGGAACCGGTGCCAATGTTGATTTGCAAACCAAGCGCAGCAAGCTGGGAGTGGGTTACACCAAGATCATCAGCCCACGTATGCAGTTGGTCGTTGATCTGAAAACAGAAGAGAAAAAAGGCTCCCGATTGTTTGGCATCGGCATGAACTGCCCGACGGTCTACGACCCGACATGCCTGGGCACGACGGGGATAAGCGTGGGGTGGGCCACGCTGATGTTGCCTGAACCCGTTGATTCAAATCACAGCCAGATAGAAGCACGATTGAGCTATGCGCTCGAAAAGCTGCGGTTCAGCGTGGGCTACTATGGATCCTTTTATCGCAATGCCAATGCGTCACTGAACCCGGTCGTTGCAGGAAATTTATACAACCCCGTGAGCACCTTGTTACCGGTGAGTCCTGGTTTGCTCGGGTATTTGAATCAAGCCGTGGCATTGCCCCCGGACAATCAGTCGCACCAGCTTGATGTGAGCGGCAATTACAACTTTACCGACACAACACGAGGCACGTTCAAACTGGCCTACAGCACGGCCTCTCAGGACGATGGTTTTGTGGCAGCCAGTCTACCCGGCACGAGCAGCCTGGGCGGGCGCGTCAATACTTCCCTCGTGCAATTGGGTGTTACGTCTCGTCCCATGCCCAAGCTGTCATTGGTGGCGGATGTGCGCCACCTTAACAAGGATGATCAGACGCCGATCCTTGCCTACAACATCGCCGGAGTGACCCCGTATACCAATCAAAGTCTCTCCAATGAAAAGACCAGTGCCAAACTGCAAGCCAACTGGCAGTTCAATCCTGACTATCGGGGTAGCCTGGGTCTTGACTACGCACTGATTGATCGAGGCGTTTTCACACCCACCAGTGCCGTTGCAGGGATAACTGCACTGCGCGAAACCACGGAAGAGACGGGCTTGCGTGCAGAATTGCGCCGTCGGATGTCAGAGAGCCTGAGCGGTGCCATCAGCCTGTCAAGCAGCAAGCGCGAAGGCTCCACCTGGCTCAAGGACAACAGCGGGCTGGGCGTGTCACCCGTGACCAACCTGGCTGATCCAGCGCTTGTGAATGGTATTTTTATGCCGACCTTGACCGACCGCCAGCGGGACAAAGTCAAGCTTTATGCTGACTGGCTGCCCAATAAGGACTGGTCTGTTCAGTTCAGTGCCGAAGAAGGCACTGACAAGTACAGTTCGCCCAGTGCCTATGGGCTGAAAGACACCCGCATGAGTCAACTTAGCGTGGACTGGTCGTATGCCGTTTCTTTCAGGTTACAACTGAACGGTTATGCGTCGATGGGTGCACAGACCTTCAATCAATCACGCTACGCCGGTTACAACATGGCCTTTGACAATAGCAACACCAGTTTTGGGCTGGGGTTTACGTCCAAGCCTAATAATCAACTTGAATTGGGGGGCAGTCTGTCTTTTGTGGATGATGTCAGCAAATACGCGCAAAGTCTCGACGCAACGGCCGATGCCTATACGGTGGCTTCGCTTGCGGCAAGTGGTGGCTTGCCAGACATCACTTTCCGGCAGACGGCTCTGAAATTGTTTGGCAGGTATGCACTGGACAAAAAATCAGCGGTGCGCGTTGATTTTGTGCACCAGAACTCCACCTACAACGACTGGGCCGGGGGTTACAGCGATGTGCCGTACACCTATTCCGACGGAACCACGCTAGGTCAAAAATCAGACCAAAACGTTAATTTTATTGGTGTCACCTACATCTACCAGTTGCCCTGATAGGGGTGTTATTTCGCCAGCAAGGCGTTCACCGCACTCAAGTCATCCACCTTGAGCGAGCCATTGGCCTGGCGCAGCTTCAAACCGCCCAGCAGCACGTCGTAGCGTGCCTTGGCCAGCTTGGCCTTGGTGTCGAACAGGGCGGTCTGGGCGTTGAGCACATCGATGTTGATGCGCACCCCCACTTGATAGCCAAGTTTTGTGGCATCGAGTGCGCTTTGGCTGGAGGCCTCGGCCGCTTCCAGCGCCTTCACCTGGCCCAGGCCTGACTCGACGCCAAAATAGGCAGCGCGTGTGGCCTGGGCCACGCCACGCTTGGCGGCATCAACGTCGCTTCGGGCCTTGTCTTCAAGCGACAGGGTTTCCTTGATGCGGTTTTGTGTGGCGTAGCCGGCAAACAGCGGCAGGTTGAAACTCAAGCCCACCTGCGTCACATTGGTGCGGTAGTCCAGTGCTGTGCCGGATGAGCCGTTGTTTTGGGTGACGTTGTAGCTTCCCGTCAGATCCAGCGTGGGCTTGTGGCCCGCCTGCGCTTTTTGGGTTTCAAGCTGGGCCACTTCCAGACCCAACTGGGCCTGACGCACGGCCGGGCTCATTTCTTCTGACTGTGCCACCCAAGGGCTGACATCGTTGGGTGTGACAGGGGCGATGACCACGGGGACGGCAAGTGGTTTGGGCGCAGCCCCGGTTTTGCCGGTCAGTTGATCAAGCGCCAATTTTTTGACACGCAAGTCGTTCTCGGCCGCTATTTCCTGGGCCAGTACCAGGTCGAAGCGAGCCTGGGCTTCCCGCGTGTCGGTGATGGTGGCGGTGCCCACTTCAAAGTTGCGTTTGGCGGATGCCAGTTGTTCGGATACGGCTGACTTCTGGGCCTTGACAAAGTTCAGGCTGTCACTGGAGGCCAGCACGTCAAAGTAGGCCTGGCTGACGCGCACGATCAGGTCCTGGTCTGCCGCCTGCAATTGGGCCTGCGCGATGCCGGCCGACCGTTTGCCCTGCTCGGCCGCGGCTGTGTTGGCGGGGCGGTACAAAGGCTGGCTGGCGCTAAGTGTCGCGCTTTGGTTGCCGTAGCTGCCGCGGTCAAACGCCGCTGTGTCGCTTGAGATGTTGGTGCGGTTCACGCCCAAACCAAAGCTGGCGCTGGGCAGAAGACCCGCCCTGGCTTGCTCCGCCTTCGACAGATTGGCTTCATACAGCGACTTGGCTGACTGGTAGCTGGCATCAAAGCTGCGCGCCGCGTCATAAAGTTCCACCAGGCTTTGGGCCTGCGCGGGCAGCACAAAGGCGGCAGTCAGGGCCAGAGAGAAGGGAAGTTGACGCAGTATCATGATGTTGTGCCTGAGGTAAGGTGCCACTAGGTAGCGGGATCGGGTTGGAGCGCGCGCGGAATCAGTAGCGTGGCACGCTGGGGTCCACTTCGGAAGACCAGGCGTTGATGCCACCCGACACATTGGCCACGTGTTTGAAACCGCGTGACTTCAGGAAATTTGCCACTTGCATGCTGCGCGCGCCATGGTGACACAGGCAGGCCACAGGCTGGTCGGGGTCCAGTTCATTGAGGCGCGGCGGAATCACACCCATGGGGATGGTAATGAGCTCAAAGCCTTCGGCCTTGATGCTGGCGGTGCGCAGTTCATGCGGCTCCCGCACGTCAAGCACGACCGGATCGCCGTGGCCACGCACGGCATCGAGCCAGTCTTTGAGTTGCAGGGGGCGAACTTGTGTGACCATGTTAAAACTTGAAGGCGCTGGGTTGTTGGAAATTCAGCAGACGGGGGGCGTTGTCGTCCCATTTTTCAACCGAGGTGAAGTTGGTTTCACTGGTGCGGCTGATCACCTGCGCATGCATGATGGGTTCTTCGCCCACGATGCCAACGAGGCGGCCACCGACCTTGAGCAGGTTCAGCAGGGACTGGGGGACCTCGGCGACCGAGCCACCGAGCATGATGACATCGAAAGGGGCATCCGCCGGCGTTCCCTTGGAGGCGTCCAGCTGACGCACTTCTGCATTATGAATTCCGGCACGCTGCAGGTTGGCACGGGCCATGTCGGCGATTTCGGGGTTGATTTCCAGGGAGATCACGCGTTGCGCCTGGTGCGCCAGCAGGGCCGTCATGTAACCTGATCCGGTGCCAATCTCCAGCACCTTGTCGGTGGCCTTGACGGCGGCATCCTGCAGCAAACGCGCCTGCACTCTGGGTGGCAGCATGCTTTGGCCGGCAGGCAGGGGGATGGCCATGTCGACAAAGGCCAGGGACTTTTGCGCCAAGGGCACAAAGTCTTCGCGCTTGACGCTGGCAAGCAGGTCCAGCACCGCCGCATCAGACACATCCCAGGGACGAATTTGTTGCTCGATCATGTAATAGCGGGCCTGTTCCACGTTCTGCAAATTCATTTCTTGGTACTCCTGGGGGTATGTTAACGGAATCCGTCGATTTTAGCTGTTGGCGCTGCCATTAGCCTTGTTTTGTGCAGCATTTAAGCCAGGTTGGCGTCTGAATTTACTCAGCCATTGCGCCAAATCATCCATGTAGCAGTAAACCACCGGCACCACCACCAGGGTCAGCAGCGAGGAAGTGATGACGCCGCCGATCACCGCCTGGCCCATCGGCGCGCGCATCTCGGAGCCCTCGGACATCGCAAAGGCGAGCGGCACCATGCCGAAAATCATCGCCAGCGTGGTCATCAGGATGGGCCGCAGGCGCACCTTGGCAGCCATCAGCAGCGCGTCGTGCCGGTTCAGGCCATCCTCGCGCGCGCGGATGGTAAAGTCCACCAGCAAAATGGCATTTTTGGTGACCAGGCCCATCAGCATCACCACACCGATCACGGAGAACATCGACAGGGTCGAGTTGAACAGCATCAGTGCCAGCACCACGCCGATCAGCGTCAGCGGCAGTGCCGTCATGAGCGCCAGCGGCTGGAAAAAGCTCTTGAACTGGCTCGCCAGAATCATGTAAATGAAGATCACCGCCAGCACCAGGGCCGACATGGCGTAGCCAAAAGCCTCTGCCATGTCCTTGACCGACCCGCTGAACTTGTAGCTGTAGCCTGGCGGCATGGCAATGCTGTCCATCGCCGTCTTGATGTCGGCGGACACTTCGCCGGCCGAGCGACCGGAGACGTTGCCGGTGATGGCCACCTCGCGTGTCAGGTCGCGCCGGTTGATCTGGTTGCTGCCCGTTGATTCGATCACCTTGGCCACCTGGTCGAGCCGCACCACCCGGGCGCTGCCGTCCGCCTGTGTGCCCACAGTGAAGGGCAGGGCGCTCAGGTCCTGCGGCTGCTTGCGTGACTGGGGTGACAGGCGCACGTTGACGTCATAGGTCTGGTCGTCCGGGGCGCGCCAGTTGCCAACGGTCTGGCCTGCCACCAGAATGCGCAGGGATGAGCCGATTTGCGCCACGCTCAAACCGAGGTCGGAGGCCGCGTCGCGGCGCACCCGGACATCGAGTGTGGGTTTGTCGGGTTTCAAGGTCGAGTCCACGTCGACCAGACCAGGCACAGTCCGGATTTTTTCCAACGCCAGCGCGTTCAGGCGCGACAACTCGGCCATGTCAGCGCCCTGGATGGAAAAGGCGATCTGCTTTTGGCCACCCACAGGATCGAGCAGTCCGACGTGGGTCACGCTGATGCCGGGCACCTCGCGCAGGCGCTGGCGCAGCGCGGTGGACATGTCATCGACGCTGCGCGTGCGCTTGTTGCGGTCCACCAGACGGATGTAGATGCTGGCGTACATCTTGCCCTGGGCATTGCCGGTGTTGATCGTGGTCAGGGTGTAGTTGACCTCGGGGAAGGACCGGATGATGCCTTCGACCTGGCGCGCCCTTGCTTCGGTGACTTCGAGCGAGGAGCCCACCGGCGTGTTGAAGGTGAGGTTGGTTTCGGAAAAGTCGGATTTGGGCACAAACTCGGTGCCCAAGAGCGGCACCATGAAAATGCTGCTGACAAAGATGGCGAGGGCCAGGGCCACCGTGCTGGGCCTGTGGTCCAGCGCCCAGCGCAAAATGCCCTGGTAGACCCCGACCAGTGCGTCGGTGCCATGATCGAACAGCGCCGTGACGCGGCCAATGGTTTTGTCGTAGAGCGTGCGCGGGGCGAGGTGCTTGCCATGGGCCTCGATGCTGGGGTCATGCCAGATCGAGGACAGCATCGGGTCGAGCGTGAAGCTGACGAACATCGAGATCAGCACCGCTGCCACAATGGTCAGGCCAAATTCATGGAAGAACTTGCCAATGATGCCGCCCATGAAACCAATCGGCAAAAACACGGCCACGATTGACAGCGTGGTGGCAAAAACCGCCAGGCCAATTTCACGCGTGCCGTCCATCGAGGCGTCAAATGGGTCTTTGCCCATTTGCACGTGACGCACAATGTTTTCGCGGACCACGATGGCGTCGTCAATCAGCAAGCCGACGCACAGGCTCAGCGCCATCATGGTGATCATGTTGATGGTGAACCCCAGAAGGTTCATGAAAAAGAAAGTGCCTATCAGTGCGATGGGCAGCGTCAGACCGGTGATGACAGTGGAGCGCCAGGAATTCAGGAATAGAAACACGATCAGCACCGTGAGCAGCGCGCCCTCGAACAGGGTTTGCCGCACATTGGACACCGACACCCTGATTTGCCGCGAACCGTCGGTGATTTGCGTGAGCTTGACACCGGGTGGCAACTGCTGCTGCAGTTCCGCCAGTGTCCTGTTGAGGCCGTCAACCACGGCAATGGTGTTTTCGTCCTGCGCCTTCTGCACGTTGAGAAGCAGGGTGCGCTGGCCGTTATAAAGGGCAAGGCTTTCAATTTCCTGCGCCCCATCGGTCACCTCGGCGAGTTGGTCAACCCGCACTGCGGCACCATTCTTGCGCGTGATGATGATGCGGCCGAAGTCCTCGGGACGCTGGACGCGTGCGGCAATCTGGATCACCCGGTCTTGCGCGCTGGAGCGGATGCTGCCCACCGGATAGTCCTGGTTTTCATTGCGAACGGCATTGGCCACCTGCTCGGGTGTGATGCCATGCGCGGCGAGGGCCTGCGGGTTCAAATAAATGTTGATCTCGCGCTTGCTGGCGCCGACCAGGGCCACGGAGCCGACGCCGCGCACGTTTTCCAGGCGTTTTTTCAGCGTTTGCTCAGCCCAACTGGTGAGTTCCACCGCATTGAGCGATGCGCCCGCGCTGGTGTCAGGCAACACCGCCACCGACCAGATGGCACGGCTGGCCGGATCAAAGCGCAGCACGCGCGGCTCCTTGACCTCGGCGCGCAGGGTCGCGCGGACGGCGGCCACCTTTTCACGCACATCGTCAGCGGCTTTGCGCCCGTCCATGTGTAATCCGAACTCGATGATGACCACCGACTGGCCCTCATACGAGCGCGAGGTCAGGGCATTGATGCCGGCAATGGAATTGACCCCTTCCTCGATCTTTTTGGTGACTTCGCTCTCCACAATCTCGGGCGAGGCCCCGGGGTAGTCGGTGCTGATCACCACCACCGGAAAATCAATGTTGGGGAACTGGTCCACTTGCAGGCGCTGCATCGAAAAAAGCCCGAGCACCACCAGGGCCAGCATGACCATGGTGGCAAACACCGGGTTGTGAAGGCTGACGCGGGTGAACCACATTTACTGGGGTCCCGGTGCGTTTGTTTTCACCAGCGTTCCGACGCGCAGGCTTCCTACGGCGCCGTCGATCACCACGCTGCCCTCCGCAACGCCGGTCACGGCCACCATGGCAACATCAGCCACGTCGCCCCGGGCCCCCGGCATCACGTTCACATGTTGCACCCGGTTTTGGTTGACGAGTTGCACATAGGCTTGCGGCTTGTCCGTGCGCACGGCGCTCACGGGCAAGGCCAGGCTGGTGATGGCCCCAATGTTCAGGCTGCCTTGCGCAAACAGGCCATGGCGCAAATTGGCATCGGGCTCAAGCGCCAGATAAACCAGCACAGCACGACTGCCCATGGAGGCGCTCGGGTTGATTCGAACGACCTTGGCGTGGATCACCTGGTGTGTGCCGTCCAGTGTCAGTTGGGCGTTTTGCCCCGTTTTGACCAGCATCGAATCGGCCGCATTCAGGCTGGCTTCAAGCTCAAGTTGCCGGTTGTCGACGATTTCCACAATGCGCGCATCCACTGGCACGCGTTCGCCCGGCTGTGCCAGCCGCTGGGAGATTTGCCCGGCAATGGGGGCGCGCAGCACGGTGTCTTCAAGCGCCTTTGCGGCCAGGTCAGCGCCCGATTGCGCTGCCTGGTGGCTGGCCAGTGCCGCGTCCAGGCTGGCCTGAGATGAAGCCAGTGCGGTGCCGGAGATGAACCCCTGCGCCACCAGCGCCTGGTTGTTGTCAAAATTACGCTGGGCAATGGCCACCTGGGCTTTGGCCGCCGCCGCTTGCTGACGGGCCTGACGCAAGCGGGCTTCGGATTCGGTCGGGTCGGTGCGGGCCAGCACTTGGCCAGCGCGCACCGTGTCGCCCTCGCGCACGGTCAGATTACGCAATTCTCCGGGCACGCGGGCCTTGACCAATGCCGTGTTGACGGCCTTGACAGGGCCTGAGATCGGCACGGTCTGTTGCAATTCAAGGGTTTTGACCTGCACCAGATCGTTTCCCGTGAGGTCGATACTGACTTGGGATTTTTGGGCGGCCTGTTGTGCGTCCAGGGCCGCCCGAGCGGCTTGACGCGCCGACAAGGTGCGCAGTGCGCCGGCTGCCAGCAAGGCCACAACGAGCCCGGCAAGCGTCCATTTCATCCAGGGTTTCATGGCAAGGCGTGCTCCAGGGAAGGGTTCGGGTGGTTCTTGGGTTGGTTGAAGCCGTGGGTCAGCATGTCGAGTTGGGCTGCCAGGTACTTATGGGGGTCAAGTTGGACATCATCGCCGCAGCAAGTACCCAAAGAATGCTTCCAAAGCGCCAGGAAAAGCATGGGTGCCAGCACCAGGTAAACGCCATAGGTAAAGTCCATCGGGCGGAATTCTCCGCTCGCAACACCGCGTCTCAGGACGCGCTCGATGAGGGCATTGCCGGGTTGCATCACCTCTTGCCGGTAAAAACTGGCCAGTTCAGGAAAGTTTTGTGCCTCGCTCATCATCAACTTGGGGATGCCGCTGGCCTGGGTGGAGCCAACGCGTTCCCACCAATTGAACAGACAGTAGCGCAGCATGTCGTGGGTACTGCCATCAAAACGGTCAATTTCGTCGTTCCACTCTGCAAAACGGCCGGAAATGTTCTCGCGCACCACGGCCTTGAAGAGTTCTTCCTTGCTTGGAAAATATAAGAAAAGGGTACCTTTGGAGACACCGGCGCGCTGGGCTACCTCGTCCACCCGGGTAGCGGCAAAACCCTTCTCGACAAACAAGTCCAGCGCGGCCGCCAGCAATTCGCCGGGGCGCGCTTCTTTGCGGCGTGATCGACGCGCCTGTTGATCCGGCAAGGTGAAATTTTTGGATGGGGGAGTGGTCATAAAATTACTGACTAATGGGTTAGTAGTTTAACTTGGAGCCGCCTTTTCTGTCAATCCAAACATAGACCCGCACGCATCAAGCTTGTCCCTTTGCGGCTAGCATGATGGGGCGGCCTGTTCTTGGGTTCGCTTTTTCAAGAGGGTCACTACATGGGGCAAACAAATCAAACCATCACGCTGGGGGGCGGCTGCTTTTGGTGCACCGAGACGGTTTTTGTGCGGGTGAAGGGGGTGCTCGACGTCGAGTCTGGTTACTGCAATGGTGAAACCTTGCAACCCACCTACGAACAGGTGTGCACTGGCGGCACGGGACACAATGAGGTAGTCAAGTTGGTCTATGACCCGGGGCAAATCAGTGTGCGTGAAATTTTGGAGATTTTCTTTCTGATTCACGACCCGACCACGCGAAATGCCCAGGGAAATGACCATGGCACGCAGTACCGAAGCGGCATTTATTGCAACACGCCAGAGCAGCGGCAGGAAGCCCTGGCGCTGATCGCGGAACTTGAGCAAAGCGGCGCTTACCCGGGTGCCATCGTGACCGAGGTGCTTCCGCAAGCCAATTACTGGCCGGCCGAAGACTATCACCAGGATTTTTTTGAAAAGAACCCGAACCAGGGCTACTGCCTTGCCGTGGCGGCACCCAAGCTTGCCAAGTTTCGCAAGACCTTCGCACGCTTGCAGAAACCAGACCTTTAAAATTCACCCATGGCCACCAAAATACCCAAAATTGTTCCTGCTCAACCCACTCTGCCCGCTGAAAGCGATGGTACCGTGGTGCTGGAGCGTCGCACCCAGCGCACCAAACCGCCCCAGATGTACCAGGTGGTCATGCTCAATGACGACTACACACCGATGGAATTTGTCGTCATGGTGTTGCAGGAATTTTTCAGCAAAGACCTGGAAACCTCGACCCGGATCATGCTCAAGATCCATCTGGACGGCAAAGCGGTGTGCGGCGTGTATTCCCGGGATGTGGCCGCCACCAAGGTGGATCAGGTGCTGGATGCGGCGGCCAAGTCCGGGCATCCGCTCAAGTGCTTTTGTGAACCTGTGGCCTAGCGAGGGTGTGGCAAGAGATTGATTCCCGACTCGCGCACATGAATTAGAAATCGGATTACAGTTGAAACCTGAAACAAAAGCTATCAAAGGAATTTTATGATTGCCCAAGAACTGGAAGTCAGCCTTCACATGGCGTTTGTTGAGGCGCGCCAACAGCGCCACGAATTCATCACTGTGGAACATTTGCTCCTGGCCTTGCTGGACAACCCCAGCGCGGCCGAGGTGTTGCGTGCCTGCTCGGCCAATATCGATGACTTGCGCAAGTCCCTGATCACGTTCATCAAGGACAACACACCGCAGGTTGCTGGTACCGATGATGTGGACACCCAGCCCACGCTGGGTTTTCAGCGCGTCATCCAGCGTGCCATCATGCATGTGCAGTCGACCGGCAGCGGCAAGAAAGAGGTGACCGGCGCCAACGTGCTGGTGGCCATTTTTGGCGAGAAAGACTCGCACGCCGTTTATTACCTGCACCAGCAGGGGGTGACGCGCCTGGATGTGGTCAATTTCATCGCCCACGGCATCAAGAAAAGCGATCCCCCCGAGCCCGTCCGGTCGACAGAGAACCCGGCAGAGTCCGAGGAAGGCGCCAGCGAAAAGAGCGAGAAGTCGTCTCCGCTGGAGCAGTTCACGCAAAACCTGAACCAACTCGCCAAAGACGGCAAGATCGACCCGCTGATCGGGCGCGAGTACGAGGTCGAGCGCGTCATCCAGATCCTGTGCCGCCGGCGCAAGAACAACCCGCTGCTCGTGGGTGAAGCCGGTGTCGGCAAGACGGCCATCGCCGAAGGCCTGGCCTGGCGCATCACCCAAAAGGACGTGCCGGAGATTCTGGCCGACTCGATCGTCTATTCGCTGGACATGGGCGCGCTTCTGGCGGGCACCAAGTACCGGGGCGATTTTGAGCAACGGCTCAAGGGCGTGCTGAAGGCGCTCAAGGACAAGCCCAACACCATTTTGTTCATCGACGAAATCCACACCCTGATCGGTGCCGGCGCGGCCTCGGGCGGCACGCTGGATGCTTCCAATCTGCTGAAGCCGGCCTTGAGCTCGGGTGCGCTCAAATGTATTGGTGCCACCACATTCACCGAATACCGCGGCATTTTCGAGAAAGATGCGGCGCTGTCGCGTCGCTTTCAGAAAATCGATGTGGTCGAGCCGACGGTGGAGCAGACGGTTGACATTCTCAAGGGGCTCAAGTCACGCTTCGAGGAGCACCACAACGTCAAGTACGCCTTGGCGGCCCTGCAGGCGGCGGCAGAACTGAGCGCCAAGTACATCAATGACCGGCATTTGCCCGACAAGGCTATTGACGTGATCGACGAGGCCGGTGCCGCACAACGCATTTTGGTGCCCTCCAAGCGCAAGAAAATCATCAGCAAGGCCGAAATCGAAGACATCGTGGCCAAGATCGCCCGCATTCCGCCGGCCAACGTGTCCAACGACGACCGCGGCAAGCTCAAGACCCTGGAGCGTGACTTGCGCAATGTGGTGTTTGGGCAGGACAAGGCGCTCGATATGCTGGCTTCGGCCGTGAAGATGTCACGCTCGGGCCTGGGTAAAGGCGACAAGCCAATCGGCACCTTCCTGTTCAGCGGCCCCACCGGCGTTGGCAAAACCGAGTCGGCCAAGCAACTGGCCTACATCATGGGCATCGAGCTGATTCGCTTTGACATGAGCGAGTACATGGAGCAGCACGCCGTGAGCCGCCTGATTGGCGCGCCGCCGGGTTATGTCGGCTTTGACCAGGGGGGCTTGCTGACCGAGGCCATCACCAAAAAGCCGCACTGTGTGCTGCTGCTCGACGAAATCGAGAAGGCGCACCCGGCCATTTTTAATGTGCTGCTGCAGGTCATGGACCATGGCACGCTGACCGACAACAACGGTCGCAAGGCAGATTTCCGCAACGTCATCATCGTCATGACTACCAATGCCGGTGCCGAGACCATGAACAAGGCCACCATCGGCTTTACCAACCCGCGCGAGGCGGGCGACGAGATGGCCGACATCAAGCGCATGTTCACGCCCGAGTTCCGCAACCGGCTCGACGCCATTGTCAGTTTCAAGGCACTCGACGAAAACGTCATCATGCGTGTGGTCGACAAGTTCCTGTTACAGCTCGAAGCCCAGTTGGCCGACAAGAAGGTCGAGGTCACTTTTACTGACAAGCTGCGCAAGCACCTGGCCAAGAAGGGCTTCGATCCGCTGATGGGCGCACGGCCGATGCAGCGCCTGATTCAGGACACCATTCGCCGCGCTCTGGCCGATGAATTGCTGTTTGGCCGTTTGGTCGACGGTGGCCGCTTGACGGTGGACCTGGACGACACCGACGAGAGCAAGACCGAAGTCCTGCTCGACATCCAGCCCCTGCCCAAGAAAGAAGGCAGATCCAAGCCGGAGCTTCAGGAGCCTGCGACCACCTGAATTCGCCAGTCAAAGAAA
>JAIPCZ010000044.1 GCA_021737975.1 Polaromonas sp.
CCAAGGTGGCCAAGGTGGTCAAAAAGACCGAGGACCATGACATCGACCTGAGCGACATCGAGGAGGACCTGGTCGGCGAGCCCGAGGTCGCCGGGGTGGCCGAGGCCACGACCGAAAAGGTCAAGCCCCTGCGCATGAAGATCAGCAAGGCCAAGGAGCGCGCCTTGATGAAAGAGTTCGGCCTCGATGAGACCGTGCTGTCCGAAGAAGACCTGGCCAAGCGCCGCCTGCGCCTCAAGGCCCTGATCAAGCTCGGCAAAACCCGCGGTTACCTGACCCACGGCGAGATTTCGGACCACCTGCCCGACAAGCTGGTCGATGCCGAGACGCTCGAGGTCGTGATCTCGATGCTCAACGACATGGGCGTGGCGGTGTACGAGCACACGCCCGATGCCGAAACCCTGCTGCTCAACCAGAACGGCCCGACCGCCGCCACCGAGGAAGAGGCGGAAGAAGAAGCCGAGGCCGCCCTGAGCACGGTGGACAGCGAGTTCGGCCGAACCACCGACCCGGTGCGCATGTACATGCGCGAAATGGGCACCGTGGAATTGCTCACGCGTGAAGGTGAGATCGAGATTGCCAAGCGCATCGAAGGCGGCCTGATGGCCATGATGGAGGCCATCTCGGCCTCACCTGCCAGCATTGTCGAAATTCTGAAATTGGGCGAGGACATTCGCAGCGACAAGGTGGTGATCACCACCATCGTCGACGGCTTCACCAACCCCAACGAAGCCGACGACTATGTGGCAGAGGAAGACTTCGACGAGTTTGACGCCGACGACGACGACGACGGCAATGGCGGCTCCAAAGCACTCACCAAGAAGCTTGAAGAGCTGAAAAAGGAGGCCATGACCCGCTTCGATCGCCTGCGTGAGTACCACGAGAAAATCCTGAAAACCTACGACAAGGAAGGTTACGGCACCCCGGCCTACCTCAAGACACAGCGACTCCTGTCGGACGAACTGATGTCGATCCGCTTCACCGCAAAAACCATCGAAAAGCTCTGCGACATGGTGCGCGGCCAGGTCGATGAGGTCCGCAAGAAGGAACGCGAGCTGCGCCGCATCATCGTGGACAAATGCGGTTATCCGCAAGAGCACTTCATTGCTGAATTCAGCGGCCGCGACAAGCACCATCACAAGGTTTCCAGCCACTTGCTGGACCTGAAGTGGATCGAAAAACATGCCGCCGCGGGCAAGCCCTGGAGCGCGGTGATGGGCCGCAACATTCCGCCGGTGCAGGAGCTGCAGCAGCGCCTGATGGACCTGCAAACCAAGGTCGTGGTGCCACTGGACCAGCTCAAGGACATCAACAAGCGCATGAACGAGGGCGAATATGCCTCGCGCGCGGCCAAGAAAGAAATGATCGAGGCCAACCTGCGCCTGGTCATTTCCATTGCCAAGAAATACACCAACCGCGGCCTGCAGTTCCTCGACCTGATTCAGGAGGGCAACATCGGCCTCATGAAGGCGGTCGACAAGTTCGAATACCGCCGCGGCTACAAATTCAGTACCTACGCCACCTGGTGGATTCGCCAGGCCATCACGCGCAGCATCGCTGACCAGGCCCGCACCATCCGGATTCCGGTGCACATGATCGAGACCATCAACAAGATGAACCGCATCAGCCGCCAGCACCTGCAGGAGTTCGGCTTCGAGCCCGATGCGTCGGTGCTGGCCGAGCGCATGGAGATCCCCGAGGACAAGATCCGCAAGATCATGAAGATCGCCAAGGAGCCGATCTCCATGGAAACGCCGATTGGCGACGACGATGACAGCCACCTGGGCGACTTCATCGAGGACGGCGCCAACACCGCCCCCATGGAGGCCGCCATGCAGGCCGGCCTGCGCGACGTGGTCAAGGACATCCTGGACAGCCTGACACCGCGCGAAGCCAAGGTGCTGCGCATGCGCTTCGGCATCGAGATGACCAACGACCACACGCTCGAAGAGGTCGGCAAGCAGTTTGACGTGACGCGTGAGCGTATTCGGCAGATCGAGGCCAAGGCGCTGCGCAAGCTCAAGCACCCGAGCCGCTCCGACAAGCTGCGCAGCTTCACCGACAACCTGTAAGCTGCCGGCGGGCATCAGGCGGCGCCATGCACGAAATGTCGCTGGCCGAAGGCGTGCTGCAACTCATCGAGGACGCCGCGCGCCGGGACCGCTTCAACAAGGTCAGCACGGTCTGGCTTGAAATTGGCCAGCTCTCGGGTGTGGAGCCCGAGGCCATGGCCTTTTGTTTTGACGCGGTGGCGCGCGGCACGGTGGCCCAAGGGGCCAGGCTGGCGATCATCACGCTGCCCGGCCAGGGCTGGTGCGAGCCCTGCGCCCGGAGCGTGCCCATCAGCGCTGTCTTTGACGAATGCCCGCAATGCGGCGGGTACCCGCTGCAGGTCACAGCCGGCACCGAGATGCGGGTCAAGGAACTTGAGGTAAGCTGAGCGCCAACGTGGTCCCAACGGACTTCAACGAGGAGGCAGGCGATGTGTGTGAGTTGTGGTTGCGGTGAAGCAGAGGTCAGGATCGACGGCGCTCCAGCGCCGCACGACCACGTCCATGAACATGTGCATGCCGACGGCACCCGCCACGCGCATGAACACGCCCATGGTCTCGAGCATGAGCACACGCACGCCCCGGCACCGGCGCATGCGCCGGGCATCACACCCGGCCGCAGGGTGCAAATCGAGCAGGACATCCTCGCCAAGAATGACGCCTATGCCCGGGCCAACCGGCGGCAACTTTCCGAGCGCGGCATTTTTGCGCTCAACCTGGTGTCGAGCCCCGGCTCGGGCAAGACCACTTTGTTGTGCAAGACCATCGAGAGCTTGAATCAGCAGACGGTGGCCGTGATCGAGGGCGACCAGCAGACCAGCCAGGATGCCGACCGCATTCGCGCCACGGGCGCCCAGGCCGTTCAGATCAACACCGGCAAGGGCTGTCATCTGGATGCCCAGATGGTGGGCCACGCCATGGCGCAGCTCCAGCTGACCGACGAGCCCCTGCTGATGATTGAGAACGTGGGCAACCTGGTGTGCCCGGCGGCGTTCGACCTCGGCGAGGCGCACAAGGTGGTGATTTTGTCGGTGACCGAGGGTGAGGACAAACCCATCAAATACCCCGACATGTTTCGCGCCGCCAGCCTGATGCTGCTCAACAAGACCGACCTGCTGCCTTATCTGAGTTACGACGTGGGCGCGGCCATTGCTTATGCGCGCCGGGTCAACCCCGGTATTCGCGTGATTCAACTCTCGGCCACCAGCGGCGCGGGCATGGATGAATGGCTGGCCTTCCTGCAAGAGGGCGTCGCCCGGGCCCGCGCGGCCCGGCAGCAGGCTGCCGCCTGAAGCGCTTGTCCATGCAAATTCTGCCGCCCTGACTGTGCAGACACGGCACATCCGCGTCACCGGCATCGTCCAGGGGGTCGGCTTCAGGCCTTTTGTCTGGCGCCTGGCGCAGCAGCTTGGGCTGACCGGCTGGGTCCGCAACGATGCCCAGGGCGTCGAGATCCTGGCCCATGGCGCCCAGCCTCAGATTGCCGGACTGTTGCAGCGCCTGCGCCTCGAGGCCCCGCCCTTGGCACGCGTGGACAGCGTGCAGTCGCAGGACATGGTGGCCGAGCCTTTCGCCGCCTTCAGCATCATCGCCAGCCAGTCAGGCCAGGCCGGCACCGCCATTGGCCCCGACGTGGCCGTGTGTGGCGATTGCCTTGAGGAATTGTTTGACCCATCGGGCAGGCGCTGGCGCCACGCCTTCATCACCTGCACGCATTGCGGCCCGCGCTTCACGATCACGCGCGCCCTGCCCTACGACCGGCCGCAGACCAGCATGGCCGGGTTCCCGCTGTGCCCGGCCTGCAGTTCGGAATACACCGCGCCCGCGGACCGGCGCTTTCATGCCGAGACCACCTGCTGCCCGCAATGCGGCCCGCGCTTGAGGTTGTCGGATGCGCAGGGCCAGCCCGTGGCGGGCGACCCCATCGCGCAAAGCCTGCACCTGCTGCGAAGCGGCGGCATCGTCGCCATCAAGGGCCTGGGCGGCTTCCACCTGGCCTGTGACGCGCGCAATGCAGCGGCCGTGGCGCGGCTGCGCCTGCGCAAAAACCGTGAAGCCAAGCCCTTTGCCGTGATGCTGGCCAATGTCGCCAGCGTGGCGCCCTACGCCCAACTCTCGGAGACCGAACCTGCCCTGCTCACAAGCCGCGAGCGGCCTGTCGTGGTGCTGCCGGCCACAGCAGCTGGTGCGGCCGCCCTGCCCGGTGTCGCGCCGGGCCTGCAGAGCCTGGGCGTGATGCTGCCCGCCACGCCGGTCCATTACCTGCTGTTCCATGAAGCCGCGGGGCGCCCCGCGGGCAGCGCCTGGCTTGCCGAGCCGCAAGCCATGGCGCTGGTGATGACCAGCGCCAACCCGGGCGGCGAGCCCATCGTGCGGGAAACCGGGGAAGCCCACACCCGGCTCGCCGGCATCGCCGATGCCTTCCTGGACCATGACCGCGAGATCGTCGCGCGCTGCGACGACAGCGTGATTCGCCCCTTGGGCAAGGCCTGGCAATTTGTCCGCCGCAGCCGGGGCTACGCGCCGGCAGCCATCGGCCTGACACACACAGGGCCGCCGGTGCTGGCCTTTGGCGCGCATCTCAAGAACACGGTCTGCCTGACCCGCAGTGCCGAGGCTTTTTTGTCACCGCACATCGGCGACCTCGACAACGCGGCCAGCTGTTATTTTCTGGATGAAACGGTGCAGCGCCTGTGCGCCCTGCTCGACGTCGAGCCCGGGCTGGTCGCGCACGACCTGCACCCCGACGACTACAGCACGCGCGCCGCGATTGCGTATGCGAAGCAGCACGGCCTGCGCACGCTGGCGGTGCAACACCACCACGCCCACATTGGCGCGGTCTGTGCCGAGCATGGCTGGCGCGGCCCGCTGCTGGGGCTGGCTCTGGATGGTGTGGGCCTGGGAACCGACGGCACAGCCTGGGGTGGCGAATTGCTCAGGGTCGATGGCGCCAAGGCCGAGCGCCTGGGCCATCTGCGGCCCCTGCCCATGCCGGGTGGTGACAGTGCCGCACGCGCGCCCTGGCGCATGGCCGCCGCCGTGCTGCATGAACTGGGCCGCAACGGCGAGGTCACCCAACGATTTCAGGAGCCGGCGGCCAGCACGGTGGCGGCCATGCTGTCGCGCCAGTTCAACTGCCCGGGCACGTCGAGCATGGGCCGCGTGTTCGACGCGGCGGCTGCCCTGCTCGGCATCAGCGCCACCCAGGCGTACGAGGCCGAGGCCGCCATGCTGCTGGAGCAGGCGGCAACGGTTTTTGTGGCAGACCGTGGCTGGCCCGAACCGCTGCCGGGTGCTTACGCCCTCAACGAGCAGGGGCAGCTCGATCTGCTGCCCCTGCTCGCTGCGCTGATCGATGCCCCTGATACCGCGCAAGCCGCGGCCAGCTTCCATGCCACCCTGGTGGCGGCCTTGACCGACTGGGTGCTCCGAGCCTCTGCACAAAGCGGCCTGAAAACACTGGCATGGGGCGGCGGCTGTTTTCTCAATGCCCTGGTGTCAACACACTTGCGGCAAAATCTGGAAAAACATGGCATGCTGGTGCTGGCACCCGGCCTGACCGCGCCGGGCGATGGCAGCATCGCGCTTGGCCAAGCCTGGGTGGCCATACATTCCTTGGGGAGAAACTGATGTGTCTGGCACTTCCGGTGAGGGTGATTGAAGTGGGCTGCGGCCCGGCGGGCGACATGGGTTGGGTCGATCTGGGTGGTGTCAAAAAGGAAATTTCGCTGGCGCTGCTCGACGACGTGCGGGTGGGCGACTATGTGATTTTGCATGCGGGTTATGCCCTGTCGATCCTCGACCCCGAAGAGGCGCAGCGCACGCTGGCCCTGTTTGCCGACATGGACGAGGCACCCCAGGCGACGCCATGAAATACATCGACGAGTTCCGCGATGCCGCGCTTGCCAGGACCCTGGCGACCAAAATTGCCCGGCTGACACAAGCCGGGCGCCGCTACAGCTTCATGGAGTTCTGCGGCGGCCATACCCACGCCATTTCGCGCTACGGTCTGCCGGACCTGCTGCCGCCCAACGTGCGCATGGTGCACGGCCCCGGCTGCCCGGTGTGTGTGTTGCCCATCGGACGCATCAACATGGCGATCGCGCTGGCCTTGCAGCATGGCGTGATCCTGTGCACTTATGGCGACACCCTGCGCGTGCCGGCCTCCGACAATCTGTCGCTGATGAAAGCCAAGGCGCTCGGCGGCGACATCCGCATGGTCTATTCCACACTCGATGCGCTGCAGATTGCGCGCGACAACCCCGAGCGCGAGGTGGTATTTTTTGCCATCGGTTTTGAGACCACCACACCGCCCACGGCGCTGGCGATTCTGCAGGCGCAGCAGGAACAGCTTGCCAACTTCAGCGTGTTGTGCTGCCATGTGCTCACACCCGCCGCGGTCACCCATATCCTTGAATCGCCCGAAGTGCGGCAATGGGGAACGGTACCGATCGATGGCTTCATCGGCCCCGCGCATGTGTCCACTGTCATCGGCAGCCGGCCCTACGAGCAGTTTGCCGCCAACTATCAGAAACCCGTGGTCATTGCCGGCTTCGAGCCGCTCGACGTGATGCAGGCCATCCTGATGCTGATCGCCCAGGTGAACGACGGCCGTGCCGAGGTGGAAAACGAGTTCTCGCGCGCGGTTGGCCGCGACGGCAACAAGAAGGCGCAGGACCGCATGGCCGAAGTGTTCGAGCTGCGCCCCACGTTTGAGTGGCGCGGTCTCGGCACAGTGCCCGATTCGGCCTTGCTGATCCGCGAAAGCTACGGCAGCTTTGATGCGGAGAGGCGCTTCAATCTGGCCTACCGTTCAGTGCGCGACAACAAGGCCTGTGAATGCGGCGCCATTTTGCGCGGCGTCAAGCGGCCGCAGGACTGCAAGATTTTTGGCACACTCTGCACCCCCGAAAACCCGATCGGCTCCTGTATGGTCAGCAGCGAGGGCGCCTGCGCGGCGCACTACAGTTACGGCCGCTATCGGGCCATGACGCCATGAGCGAGGCAAAACCCGGCTACGCGCGCCCGCTCGATCTGAAACACGGCCGCATCGACATGAGCCACGGCGCGGGCGGACGCGCCATGGCGCAATTGATATCGGAGTTGTTCGCCCGCCATCTGGGCAACGCCTACCTGGGCCAGGGCAATGACGGCGCCGTGTTGCCCGCGCCCGTTCTTGACGGCCAAGCGGCGCGGCTGGTGATGTCCACCGACTGTCATGTGGTCTCGCCCTTGTTTTTCCCGGGTGGCGACATCGGCTGCCTCTCGGTGCACGGCACGATCAATGACGTGGCCGTGATGGGTGCCAAGCCGCTCTATCTGGCGGCCGGCTTCATTCTTGAAGAAGGTTTTGCGCTAGCCGACCTTGCGCGCATCGTCGAATCGATGGCGCGCGCTGCGGGCGCTGCCGGTGTGCCCGTGGTGACCGGCGACACCAAGGTGGTGGAGCGCGGCAAGGGCGACGGCGTTTTTGTCACCACCACCTGCGTTGGTGTCTTGCCCGACGGGCTGGAACTGGGCGGCGCGCGCGCGCGGCCGGGCGACGCGGTGCTGGTGTCGGGCACGCTGGGCGACCACGGCGTGGCCGTCATGAGCCTGCGCGAAAACCTCAGCTTCGAGGCCGCCATTAACTCCGATACCGCAGCGCTGCACGGCCTGATTGCTGAGTTGCTGGCCACCGGTGCCGACATCCGCTGCCTTCGCGACCCGACGCGGGGCGGCCTGGCCTCGACACTCAACGAAATCGCCACGCAGTCAGACGTGGGCATGGTGCTGCAAGAAAACGCCATTCCGATCAAACCCGTGGTAGCCGCCGCCTGCGAATTCCTGGGGCTGGACCCGCTCCATGTGGCCAACGAGGGCAAACTGATCGTGATCTGCGCCGCCGATGATGCGCCGCGCCTGTTGGAAGCCATGCGGGCCCATGCACTTGGGGTGGACGCCGCCCTGATTGGCAACGTGACCAACGACCCCAACCACTTTGTGCAACTCAACACGACCTTTGGCGGCCGGCGCCTTGTTGACTGGCTGGCCGGCGAGCAATTGCCGCGCATTTGCTGACACCGATTACAGCGCCCGGTCCAGGTGGGTGTAACCCCCGTCGACAAAGATCCATTGGCCGGTGGTGTGCGACGACGCGTCAGAGAGCAAGAAAACACACATGCTGGCAATTTCCTCAGGCGTGGTCATGCGTTTGCCAAGCGGTATTTTTTCAACAATTTTTGCCAGCTTGTCCTGCGGGTTCTCGAAGCCGGATAACCACTGCTGGTAGAGCGGCGTCATGACCTCGGCCGGAATGACCGCGTTCACACGCACGCCAAAGTCCAGCAAGGCGGCGGCCCATTCCCGCGTCAGCGACAACTGGGCGCCCTTGGACGCGCAATAGCCGCTGGTATTGCCCTGACCCGTGAGGGCGGTCTTGGAGGACACGTTGACGATGGCGCCCCGGCTGGCCTTGAGGTGCGGCACACAGTGGTGCGCCATCACGTAGTAGTGAATCAGGTTGCGCTCCAGCGAAGCGACAAAAGCGTCGCGGCCGGCGTCCAGGCCAACGCCGTCGTTGACGCCGGCATTGTTCACCAGGCCGTCGATGCGATTGAACCGGGCCACCGTGGCGGCCACCGCATCCCGGCAGGCCAGGTCATCGGACAGCTCCAGCTCGATGAACTGGTACGCTGGCTGAATCCGGGCTAGATCTGCCCTGAATGTTTCGTCCAGCGGATTCTTCCCAAGAATCACGGGAACGGCACCCTCCCTCGCCAGCGCCAGCGAAATGGCGGCGCCAATGCCGCTGCCACCACCGGTCACCATGACCACCTTGTCCGTCAAATGCAGATCCATCTCACTCCTTTGTCTTAATGCAATTCAAATCGTCAGGCCATAGATGCGCACCGCGTTGCCGCCCCAGAACGCCTGCTGCTGCGCGGGGTCAAGACGCGATTCAGCCCAGCCTTGGGCAATGGCATGAACGCCCTGGTAGTCGGCAGCCAACTGGCAGACCGGCCAGTCTGAGCCGAACATCAGCCGGGCAGGCCCGAAGGCGTCCAGGGCCAGGTCAAAACATTGCTCGATGTGTTGGATATCGGCCGCACCGGGGGCGTCCTGGCGCTGCCAGTCGGTCTCGGTCACCAGGCCCGAAAGTTTGCAGCTGACATGGGGCAGGCGCGCCAGTTGCCGCAGCTGCTGTGTCCACTGCTGCCTTGACGCCGGAGAGGTCAGCCACTCCCGGAGCGCGGGTTTGCCGACATGGTCCAGCACCAGCGCATGCTGGTCATGGCGGGCACAAAAATCGATCACCACCGGCAACTGGTGGCCAAAAACCAGCACGTCGTACACCAGTTTCCGGCGCTGCAGGCAGGCGATTCCCCGGTTGAAGGCAGGGTTGCCGAGCACCGCGGCCAGATCAGGCTCGTCCTGCAACAGATGGCGAAAGCCCCTGAGTTTGTCACGGCCTTGCCAGCGCGCCAGATCCGTCTCGAGCGTGGCGCTGCTCAGGTCTGTCCAGCCGACCACGCCCAGAATGTGTGGGTGGCTTGCAGCCAGGTCGAGCAGAAAATCTGTTTCCCCGGTGCAACACCGTGCCTGCACGGCGAGCACCCCCAGGACGCCGCTGGCGTCCATGCCCAGCCGGCTGTCAGCCGGGCCTTGATGGCGGCGCAGGATGGGCATGTCTTCCGTAATCCAGGGGAAATCCTGGGGTTCGAAGTGCCAGAAATGCTGGTGGGTGTCGATTTTCATGTTGCCGTTGCTGATCTGGGTCTGGGTAAACACCTCGCTATGTTGCAGGCCCGCAGCCGAACTGGGTATGCGGGTATACGATAGGATCAAGATCTTTTCCATCATGCTAACATGTTAGCCGTATAACAACATGGACCGCACGTGTCCCACCTGCTTCATGCTGATTGGAATTTCTCCCCTGCTGTCGCCCGACCTGCTTCATGCCCTGGCGTCCATGGGGCATGGTGACGAGATCGTGCTGGCGGACGCCAACTTTCCCGCCGCGACGCTGGGCAAGCGCCTGATTCGCTTGCCCGGCGTGTCGGCGCCTGCGGCGCTCCAGGCGGTGCTGTCGGTCATGCCGCTGGACAGCTTTGTCGAGCAACCCGCGCTGACCATGCAGATCGTGGGTGACAGCCTGACCCGCCCCGCCACTGTGGCGGAGTTCGACGCCTTGTTGCAGCAGCAGGGTCACAATGCCTCGGCCGCGATCGAGCGGCAGGCTTTTTACCAGCGTGCGGCACAGGCCTTTGCCGTGGTGGCCACCGGTGAGTTGCGCACTTACGGCAACATTCTTCTCAAAAAAGGCGTGATTGCCGCATGAGTCCCGCTGTTCGAACCGCGGCCGCCAAAACGCCATCGAGGCGCATCACGGTGAAGGACGACCAGGTGATCAACCAGCGCGCGCGGGCCTACCAGGGATTCACCCAGCAGATCCTGAGCGGAAAAATTCGCAGCGGCCAGTTTGTGTCCCAGCGCGAGCTGATGACCCTGCTCGACATGCCGCTGGCGGCCGTGCGCGAAATGATCCCTCGGCTCGAGGCCGGCGGCCTGATCAAGACCGTGCCGCAGCGCGGCCTGCAGATTGCGCACGTTGACCTCAAGCTGATTCGCAACGCGTTTCAGGTGCGCAGCCTGATCGAGCGCGAGGCGGTGCAGCATTTTGTGCATATCGCCAGCGACAGTGAACTGCAGGCCATCGAGGCCAACCACCAGGCCATCCTGAGCCGCGCCAGCGCGCTGAGTCAACCCCTGGCCGCAGACGTCAACCTGCTCGACGACGCCCAGTCGGTCGACTGGGGCCTGCACGACCGCCTGGTCGACGCCCTGGGCAATGACATCCTGTCCGAAATTTACCGAGTCAACAGCCTGCGCGTGCGCCTCATCAAGCTGGAGCACAGTGTCATCACCCCGGCACGCCTGATCCCCGCCATGCAGGAGCACCTGCGCTTCATCGCGGCCCTGCTGCGCCGCGACGCGGTTGAGGCCACCCGTCTGCTTGACGAGCACATCAGCAGCGCCCAAAACCGTGTCATGACGGCGCCGCTGGAACAGGTGCGCGGCGAATGGAACGCCCAATTACCTCCCTCTCAACCAAAAGGAACACCACGTGAACCCTGACATCCACGGCCTCTGGCCCGCCCTGTTGCTGCCTGTCGCACCGGACGGCGCCCTCGACACACCGCGCGCCCTGGCCCATGCCAAAAACATGCTCGCCGCGGGTTGCGACGGCGTGACCCTGTTCGGCACCACCGGTGAGGGCCCGGCCTTTACCGTGGCCGAACGCAAGGCCTTGCTGGAATCCATGATCGGCGGCGGCATTTTGGCCAGCCAGATCATCGTCACCACCACCGCGCTGGCTTTGGACGACGCCATCGAGCTGGGTCGCCATGCGGCCCGCCTGGGAGTGCACCGCCAGATGTTCATGCCACCTTTTTACTTCAACCAGCCGCGTGAGGCGGGCGTCATCGAATCGGTCTCGCAGGTGGTGCGCGGCATCGGTGACGACCAGCTCAAACTGCTGCTTTACCATTTCCCGGCCATGAGCACTTTCGGCTTTTCGCACGAGGCCATTGGTGAGCTGGTGCGCCGCCACCCCGGGCAGGTCATGGGTGTCAAGGACAGCGGCGGCGACCTGGGCCATGCGCTGGCGCTGGCCAAGGCCTTTCCCGCGCTGTCCATCCTGACGGGCAGCGAGCAGCATGTGGCCGAAGTGATGCGCGCCGGGGGCTCGGGATCGGTCAACGGACTGGCCAACGTGGCGCCGCGCCTGATGGCGCGCGTCATCGGGAACCCGCACAAAGTGAGCCCTGTGGACAGCCAATTGATTCTCTCGCTGCTCGCCTTGCTGGGCATTCGGCCCAACATGCCTTTTGTCGGTGTCTACAAACAGATGCTGGCCGAGCAAAACGGTGATGCCATGTGGCTTAACATGCGCACACCGCTTTGCCCACTGGATCCTTCCGAGGCGCAAGCGGTGCGCGAAGGCTACCGTGCCATTGGTGCACAACTTGAAACCATTTAACAACCACAGGAGACCCCACCATGACCACCCCATCCACCTTTAGCCGCCGCACCCTGCTGGGAGCAGCAGCCGCCCTGAGCACGGTCGCATTGCCCAGCGTGGCGCAGACCAAAACGGTGCTGCGCATCTCCACCCCCGCGGTGGCCGACGACTGGCATGCCAAGATGTGGACCGTGTTCAAGGATGCGCTTGAAAAGAGTGCGCCCGGCGAATTCGACGTGCAGATCAACCTCAACGCCTCGCTGTTCAAGCAGGGCACCGAACCCGCTGCCATGGCGCGCGGCAACCTGGAGCTGTCGAGCATTTCGGCCTTTGACATTGCCAAGCTGGTGCCCGAGTTTTCAGTGTTCACCGCCGGCTACATGGTGCGTGACCCGGTGCAACAACAGAATATTTTCAACGGCCCCATCGGTGCCGAGCTGTTCAAGACCGTGTCTGAGAAAATGGAGGTGACCCCGCTGGCCACGGTCTACCTGGGCACCCGCCAGTTGAACCTGCGTGAAGTCAAAAATGTCAAGACGCCCGCCGACCTCAAAGGCGTGAAGCTGCGCATGCCAGGCTCGAAAGAATGGCTTTTCCTGGGAGAAGCATTGGGCGCCACCGCCACACCCCTGGCCTTTGGCGAGGTCTACCTCGGCCTCAAGACCGGCACCATCGACGGCCAGGACAACCCTCTGCCCTCGGTGCGCGCCGCCAAGTTTTATGAGGTGACCAAACAGATCGTGCTGACCAGCCACCTGGTGGACGGCATCTTCATTGCCATCTCGAACAAAAGCTTCAATGCTCTGAATGCGGCGCAGAAACAAAAGGTCACGGCGGCGGCACAGGCCGCGGCGGCCTACAACAACGAAAACCGCGTCAAGGAAGAAGCGCAACTGGTGGAGTTCTTCAAGAAGGAAGGCCTGCAAGTGACCACGCCCGATCTGGACGCGTTCCGCAAGGCGGTGCAAACCACCTACCAGAACTCGGACTACGCCAAGGTCTGGCCCAAGGGCATCGTTGAGCGCATCAACGCCACCAAGTAACAGCAGACAAAACGCATGACCCGCTGGCTCAAACACGCTGCCAACGCCGTTGGCGGCGGCCTCTTCCTGGCGCTGTTTGTCGTCTTCATTGTCCAGATCACCGCGCGCTTTGGCTTCAACAAGCCGCTGCCCTGGACCGATGAGGCGGCGGTGATCCTGTACATCTGGGTCATCCTGTGGGCGGCCGCCGTGGTGGTGCCCGAGCGCGAGCATGTGGTGTTTGACCTGCTGTGGAACAGCGTGGGTCTGCGCGGGCGCCAGCTCATGCGTATCCTGGGCCACCTGCTGATCGGCGGGCTGGCGCTGGTGGCGCTGCCGGCCAACTGGGACTATGTGAAATTCATGGCGCGTGAGGGCTCGCCTGTGCTGGAGATTCCCCTGATGTGGGTGTACCTGCCCTTTATCCTGCTGCTGGTGGCCCTGGTGGTGCGCAGCGCCTGGTCCATCTGGCACACCTTCAGGGGCCACGGCCTCGACAAAGAACTGCACATTTGACATGACTGCCCTCTCCGTTCTCGTTGGCGTGCTGGTCGCCGGCATGCTGCTGCGCATGCCCATCGGATTCTCCATGCTGGCATCGGGCATTGGTTACCTGCTGGTCAAGGGCCAGGACCTCGGCCTGCTGGCCGAGCAGGTCAGCAACGGCATGTACAACAGCTATGTGCTGCTGGCCGTGCCGCTGTTTGTGTTTGCCGCCAACATCATGAATGCCGGCACCGTGAGCGAACGCATTTTTGACTTTTGCCGCATCCTGGTCGGGCGCATGCGCGGCGGCCTGGCGCAGGTCGACATCCTGGTCAGCGTGGTGTTCTCGGGCATGAGCGGCAGCGCCATTGCCGACGCCGCCGGGCCGGGGCTGGTGACGATCCGGCAAATGCTCAACAAGCCCGAATATCCGCGCGGTTTTGCCGGCGCGGTGGTGGTGGCCAGCGCCACCATCGGCCCGATCATTCCGCCCTCGATCCCGATGATCATTTATGCCCTGGTGTCGGGTGCCTCGGTGGGGGCGCTGTTTCTGGGCGGGCTGGTGCCGGGCTTGCTGATGGCGGTGCTGATGATGGTGGTGGTGCACGTCATCGCGACCCGGCGAAACATGCCGCGCGAGGCCCCAATTGCACTGCGCGACTGGCCCGCCATTTTGTTTCGCGGCGCCTTGCCGCTGTCCTTGCCCATCGTGCTGCTGGGCGGCATTTACTCGGGCGCCTTCACGCCCACCGAGGCCGCCGCCGTGGCCGCCCTGCACGCCCTGATTCTGGCGGGTGTCGTGTACCGCAGCCTGACCTGGCGCAGCTTCTGGGGCGTGGTGATGGAATCGACCCGCGGCAGCGCCGTGATCACCCTGATCCTGGCCGGCTCCTTCATGCTCAACTACGCCTTCACGGCCGAGGGCGTGCCCCAGGCCATGGCGCTTTGGGTGGATGGCATGCAGTTCTCGCAGCTCAATTTCCTGTTGATGGTCAACCTGCTGTTTCTGGTGCTGGGTTGTTTTCTGGACGTGTCGGTCCTGCTGCTGGTGTTTGTGCCCATGCTGTTGCCCGCGGCCAGGCTGCTCGGCATCGACCTGGTGCACTTTGGCGTGCTGGTGGTGCTGAACATGATGATCGGGCTGATCACGCCGCCGTTTGGCATGCTGCTGTTTGTCACCAAGGCGCTGACCGGCATCCCGATTGGCGAGATGATGAAAGAAGGCTGGCCGTTCCTGGTCATCCTGGTGCTCTTTCTGCTCGCCGTCACCGTGTTCCCGCAAATTGTGCTGTGGCTGCCGCAAAGCATGGGTTATGTGACACGTTGACGATAGAACCGAACCCGCTTCAGGAGGACACCCATGCAACTTGACTGCCGCAACAGCCTTCCCGTGGACGGCACCACCGGGGCACTGGTCGCCCGCATCTGGCGCCCGGAACTGGCAGGGCCCTCCGTGGTGGCCCTGCGCGGCGAAGACGTGGTCGACATCACGGCGTGTTTCCCGACGGTGCGCGACCTGTGTGAGGAGGCTGCGCCGGCGACGGCCTTGCGGCAGGCCAGCGGCGAACGCGTCGGCAGCCTCAATGCGTTGCTGGCCAACACCCCGCCCGACGACCGCGACCCGGTACGACCCTGGCTGCTGGCGCCAATCGATTTGCAGGCCATCAAGGCGGCGGGCGTGACCTTCGCCATCTCGATGCTGGAGCGCGTCATTGAGGAAAAGGCCCGTGGCAACCCGGCAGCAGCCGTGGCCATTCGCACCGAGATCACGGCACTGGTGGGCGACGATCTCTCCAGGCTGAAGCCGGGCTCAGCCCAGGCCATGGCCTTGAAGCAGGTCTTGATCGACCAGGGGGTGTGGAGCCAGTATCTGGAAGTCGGCATTGGCCCGGACGCCGAAATTTTCACCAAGGCGCCGCCCATGGCCGCCGTGGGCAGTGGTTTTGATGCGGGCCTGCACCCGGCTTCCAACTGGAACAACCCCGAGCCCGAGGTGGTGTTGGCGGTCAATTCAAGGGGCGAGATCGTGGGTGCGTCGCTGGGCAACGACGTCAACCTGCGCGACATCGAGGGCCGCTCGGCCCTGCTGCTGGGCAAGGCCAAGGACAACAATGCCTCGGCTGCCATCGGTCCTTTCCTGCGCCTGTTTGATACCACCTTTACCCTTGACGACCTGCGCGCAGCCACTTTGACGCTCAGCGTGACCGGTGAAGATGGTTTCACACTGGAGGGCTTTTCTTCCATGGCCCAGATCAGCCGCGACCCCGAAGACCTGGTGCGCCAGATGATGGGCCCGCACCACCAGTACCCCGATGGCGCCATGCTGTTTCTGGGCACGCTGTTCGCCCCGGTCAAGGACCGCGACCACGCTGGCGGCGGCTTCACCCACAAGGCGGGCGACATCGTGCGCATTTCCGCCCCGCAGCTCGGCGCCCTGGTCAACCGCATGAAGCGCACCGACGCCTGCGCGCCGTGGACCTTTGGCTGCTCCCATCTGATGCGCAACCTGGCCCAACGCGGTCTGCTGAGATGACGCCCTGCATTCAACTCCACCCAGACGATGACGTGCTGATCGCGCGCCGGCAGTTGGTGGGCGGCACCCAAGTGGGTGACATCACGGTCAAAGGGCTCATTCCCGCGGGCCATAAAATGGCACGGCACGCCCTGGTCGCCGGTGCCCCGGTGCGGCGCTACAACCAGATCATCGGGTATGCCAGCCAGGCCATTGCCGCCGGTGAACATGTGCACACCCACAACCTGAACCTGGGCGACAACAAGGGCGATTTCGCGCGTGATTACGCTTTTGGCACCGACGTCAAACCTGCGGCACCGCAGCTTGAAGCCAGTTTCATGGGCATCGTGCGTGCCGACGGCCGTGTTGCCACCCGCAATTATCTTGGCGTGCTGACCAGCGTGAACTGCTCGGCCACGGTGGCGCGCGCCATTGCCGACCACTTTTCGCGCCGCACCAACCCGGGCGCGCTGGCCCCGTTCCCGAACATCGACGGTGTCACGGCGCTGACCCACGGAACCGGCTGCGCCATGGACAGCGAGGGCCTGGGGCTGCAAGTGCTGCAGCGCACGCTGGCCGGGTATGCCACCCATGCCAACTTTGCCGCCGTGCTGGTGGTGGGACTGGGCTGCGAATCCAACCAGATCACCGGCTGGCTGGCCAACAGCCACCTGCGCGAAGGTGACACGCTGCGCACCTTCAACATTCAGGATGAGGGCGGCACATCCGCCGCCATTGCCAAAGGAATCGCCCGACTTGAAGCCATGCTGCCGCAGGCAAATGCCGTGCAGCGTGTCCCGTGCAGCGCCAGCCACCTGACGGTCGGCCTTCAATGCGGCGGCTCGGACGGCTACTCGGGCATCAGCGCCAACCCGGCGCTGGGCGCGGCCGTTGACCTGCTGGTGGCGCATGGCGGCACCGCCATCTTGAGCGAAACCCCCGAAATCTATGGTGCCGAGCATCTGCTGACACGCCGCGCCGTGACCCGCGAGGTGGGCGAGCGACTGATCGAGCGCATCAAGTGGTGGGAGCACTACACACACATCAACGGCGGCGAGATGAACAACAACCCGTCGCACGGCAACAAGGCCGGGGGTTTGACGACCATTCTGGAAAAGTCGCTGGGGGCGGTCGCCAAGGGCGGCACCACCACGCTGCAGGCGGTTTACCAGTATGCCGAGCCCGTCACCGCCCGTGGCCTGGTTTTTATGGACACCCCGGGCTACGACCCGGTCAGCGCCACCGGACAGGTGGCGGGCGGCGCCAACCTGATCTGTTTTACCACCGGGCGCGGGTCGGCCTATGGCTGCAGCCCCACGCCCTCGCTGAAACTGGCCACCAACACGGCGCTCTGGACCCGGCAAGTCGACGACATCGACATCAACTGCGGCAGCATCGTTGACGGCGACAGCACGGTGCCCGAGATGGGGCGGCGCATTTTTGAGCGGATGCTGGCCACCGCCTCAGGGCAATTGTCCAAAAGCGAGCTTCACGGTTATGGGCAAAACGAATTCGTGCCCTGGCAGATTGGCGCGGTGATGTGATGAAACTCACGAAGGAGGCCGCATGATTCTGGTCGCCGGCTCGGCCAACCTGGACTTTGTGGTGCGCGCGGCGCACATTCCCGCGCCCGGTGAGACCGTGCTGGGGCAAACGTTCACCACCTACCCCGGCGGCAAGGGCGCCAACCAGGCGGGGGCTTGCGCCCGCGCCGGCGGCGCACCCACCGCGATGCTGCTGGCCCTGGGGGACGACGCCCATGCCCTGCCCCTGCTCGCCTCGCTGGAAAACGCCCGGGTCCGGCTGCACACGGTGCGCTGCCCAGACCAGACCACCGGTTGCGCCTTTATCTGCGTGGCCGACAACGCGGAGAACGCCATCACGGTCGCGCCGGGGGCCAACCTGCACTTGCAAAGCCAGCACCTGCCCGAGCTGCAAGGCACCAGCCACCTGCTGATGCAGCTTGAAATACCCATCGCCACCGTGACGGCCTACGCGCAAAGGGCGCACGCCTGCGGCGTGCAGGTGGTGCTCAATGCGGCGCCGGCGCAGGCCTTGCCGCCCGAGTTGCTGCAGGCGGTCGATATTCTGGTGGTCAACGAAGGGGAATTGCGCTCTGTGCTTGCAGAAGGCGGGACGGTGGTGGCCATGCTGCGGCAGATCGCGGTGCCCACGGTGGTGGTCACCCTGGGCCAGCGGGGCTGCATCGCGCGCCAGCACGAGGACTTTTTGCTGCAACCCGCCTTCAACATCTCAGCCGTTGACACAACGGCAGCGGGCGACACCTTTTGTGGCACGCTGGTGGCGCATCTTGGGCGCGGTGAAACACTCGCCCGGGCCCTGCGCGTGGCGAGCGCCGCCGCCGCCCTGGCCTGCACCGCCAGCGGGGCGCAATCAAGTATTCCAGTGGCCGTGGATGTCGACAATTTCCTGCGGCAACACCCGGCGCCTGATCAAGCACAATTTGATGCGCTGGGGGACTACTGTGGCCTGGATGCCAGTTGACACATAACGTCATGCCTGATACCCGACGGATATAGGCACCCGCTTGGTGCCTTGGATTCAACCGGTCGATGCAACGAGTTGGCTGAATCGTTCAGCAGGCGTTTCGTAGTCTAAAGTTTTCCTTGGACGTTCGTTGAGTTTTCTCGCCACTGCATTTAGTTGTGCCTGTGTGTAGTTGGAGATATCGATCCCCTTGGGGAAATACTGCCTCAACAGCCCGTTCGTGTTTTCATTGCTCCCGCGCTGCCAAGGACTGTGGGGGTCGCAGAAGTAAACACTGATGTCTGTGGCCAATGTGAAGCGCTTGTGGTCAGCCATCTCATGACCCCGATCCCAAGTCAACGACTTGTAGAGTTCCTGAGGCATCTTGCGTGCATTTTTGATCAACGCGTTGACCACCGTTTCAGTGTCTTTGCCGGCAACCTTTACCAGCATCACGTAGCGTGTATGACGCTCAACGAGGGTCGCAATCTGGGTGTTGATGCACCCAAACAGCAAGTCTCCCTCCCAGTGCCCCGGTACTGCCCGATCTTCAACCGCAGCCGGCCTTTCGCTGATGGATACCGCGCCAACGATCTTGCCGTGATTTTCTGTTTTCTGGGTGTGATGACGCGAACGACGCATCGCTCGGGTGCGCCTCAAGTGTTGCAGCAGCTCTTTCTTCAGGGCGCCACGGGCCTGAATGAAGAGACTTCGATAGACTGTTTCGTGTGACACCTGAGAATTCTCGTCGTCCGCATAAGCATGCTTGAGCCATCCAGCAATTTGCTGTGGCGACCACTGGCATTGAAGCTTACCAGCCACGAGGTTCGCCAGCTTTCTGTTCGCCACCAGTTTACAAGTCTTGGGGCGAAGTGCCCGATCCCAGGCAGCCTGGTCTGCATGTGTTGCCCGGTAGCACCCGGCACCACCATTGCGGTTGATCTCGCGGCTGATGGTTGATGGTGCTCGCCCGAGAAGTATTGCGATTGAACGGATTGACTGACCCGCCACGACAGCGCGTGATATTTCTTCCCGTTCAGCGAATGTCAACGCCAGTCTTGAGCGACAACGCTCTGGCGGGCGTATGCCACCGGTCTCAGCAAGTATCCCGCGTACAGATCCGTGATTCCGATCAAACAACTGGGCTATCTGTTGAAGGGATTCACCTTTCTTCCAGCGCTCCCACATCAAAGCTTTCTGGGTCTGGGTGTAATAGATCCGTGGTCTTTGCTTCATTTGCAACACTCCTTCTGCTTACGCAGTTTCTAGTGTGTTTACAGGGACTCCTCACGAAGTCAAGCACAGTTTGGATTTATTTTTCCTTGATTACGGTTTTCTGCGTTCGCGTCTTGAAGCGGCGAGGAAACGAGGAACTGAATCGCCCCGGGTTTCGTGGAGGCCAGTTGGTTTAAGTTAGACCGTGCTTTCGGTCTTCTTGGCGAGTTGCCGATAGTAGTTTGCCTCAGCCTCGGCCGGTGGAATATACCCAATCGGCTCCAGCAGTCGGATGTG
>JAIPCZ010000045.1 GCA_021737975.1 Polaromonas sp.
AAGACTTTGCCGTGGCAGGCGGCGGTGGCGACAACGCCATGACCGTCCTAAAAAGCCGCGTGGTCGCTGGCAATCCGCCGGCTGCAGCACAAATCAAGGGCCCCGGAATCCAGGAATGGGCTTCCGAAGGTGTCCTGGCCAACCTCGATGCAACGGCCAAAGCTGAAAAATGGGACGAGTTGCTGCCCAAGGTGGTGGCCGATGTCATGAAATACAAAGGTAACTACGTGGCTGCACCCGTCAATGTGCACCGGGTCAACTGGATGTGGGCCAACGCCGCCGTGCTGAAGAAAGCCGGCGTGACCGGCACACCAAAGACATGGGACGAGTTTTTTGTTGCCGCTGAAAAAGTCAAAAAAGCCGGCCTGATCCCGGTGGCGCATGGCGGCCAGAACTGGCAGGACTTCACCACCTTTGAGTCGGTCGTGCTGGGTGTCGGCGGTGCCAAGTTCTACAGCGACGCCCTGGTCAAGCTGGACCAGAAGGCATTAACCAGCGCGACCATGACCAAGGCACTGGAAACCTTCCGCAAGGTCAAGGGTTACACCGACCCAGCCGCCCCGGGGCGCGACTGGAATCTGGCCACGGCCATGGTGATTCAGGAAAAGGCTGCCTTCCAATTCATGGGTGACTGGGCCAAGGGCGAGTTCACTGCCGCTGGCAAGGTACCGGGCAAGGACTACATCTGTGCCGCCGCACCCGGCACCGCCAACGCCTACACCTTCAACGTGGACTCTTTTGCCATGTTCAAGCTGAAAGATGCTGCCGCCCAAAAGGCACAGAGCGATCTGGCTGCCGCCATCATGGGCACCGAGTTCCAGGAAGTGTTCAACCTCAACAAGGGCTCGATCCCGGTGCGTCTGAACATGAGCATGGCCAAGTTCGACGACTGCGCCAAGCTCTCGACCAAGGACTTTGTGGAAACCGCGAAATCGGGTGGCCTGCTGCCCTCCGTCGCGCACGGCATGGCCGTCAAGCCTGCGGCCGAGGGCGCGATCAAGGACGCGGTCAGCCAGTTCTGGAACAACGACAAGATGAGTGTGGCCGACGGTGTGAAGAGCATCGCCAAAGCGGCTGCGACCAAGTAAAACGGGGTTACCACGGGGACTGATGCAGGCGTCTGTCACGCGTACCCGCAGCAGGGCTGGGGTACGTACCGCCGCTCATGTCCCCCGCCCTGCGGGCTCCTCTTTGACTTCGCTTTGACACCTACCCCAACCCTGCTGCTGGCAAGCTGATTTTGCTGGTGGATATGCAAAACCCGCCCAGGATCAGGCGGTCCGGGTATTTCGCGTAGTGAGGTCAAGGAGGAGACCGAAGGCCACAGGCTTTCGGTCGGGGGACACGAACGAAGTGAATTACCCGGCCCACCTGATCCGATAACAGCGCCCGTGCTCCCTGAATGGGGCCCCAATTTTTACCAACCGCAAGGCGAATCAGCCATGAAATCTTTTGAAAACGTGTTGCCGAAGCTGGTGATCGCGCCGGGCTTTGTGCTCGGGTTCGCCTTCATCTACGGCTTCATGATCTGGAACGGCGTCTTGTCCGTGACCAATTCACGCATGCTGCCCAACTACGACGAGTTCGTCGGTCTGCAGCAGTACGCCCAACTATGGGAGATGGACCGCTGGTACGTGGCGCTGCGTAACCTGGGCATCTTCAGCGTCTTGTATGTCGGCGGCTCGATGCTGCTTGGCATGCTGCTGGCCATCTTTCTGGACCAGAAAATCCGCTTTGAAGGCGTGATTCGCACCGTTTACCTCTACCCCATGGCGCTGTCCTTCATCGTGACCGGCACGGCCTGGAAATGGATTCTGAACCCCAGCCTGGGACTGGAAAAACTGATGCAGGACATGGGCTGGACCAGCTTCAGTTTTGACTGGCTGGTACAAAGCGACACCGCCATCTATTGTGTGGTGATTGCCGGCATATGGCAGTCCGCGGGCTTTGCCATGGCACTGTTTCTGGCCGGATTGCGCGGCATTGACGACAGCATCATCAAGGCCGCGCAGATTGACGGCGCCTCGCTGCCGCGCATTTACTGGCGCATTATCTTGCCGGTGCTGCGCCCGGTGGTTTTCTCCACGATTCTGGTGCTGTCACACCTGTCGATCAAGGCCTTCGACCTCGTGATGGCCCTCACCTCAGGTGGGCCTGGTTATGCCTCGGACGTGCCCGCCACCTTCATGTTCACCATGAGCTTTACCCGCGGCCAGATCGGCCTGGGCGCCGCCAGCGCCACCATGATGCTGGCCATGGTGGCCGCGCTGGTGGTGCCTTATCTTTACAGCGAACTGCGGTCCAAGCCGCACGAGCGTTGAACCCGGGGCCGATCATGAACGCTAAAAACCTCTCCCGTTTTGCGGTGTACGCCGTGCTGCTGGTGTCTGCCTTCTTCTTTCTTGCACCGCTTTATGTGATGCTGGTGACTTCGCTCAAGGACGCCGACCAGTTGCGCGCCGGCAACCTGCTGAGCCTGCCGACCTCGCTGAATTTCGACTCCTGGCAGTTGGCCTGGTCGACCGCCTGCACCGGCGTCGACTGCCGCGGCCTGAAGCCCTATTTCTGGAACTCGGTGAGCATGGCCGTGCCGGCGGTGCTGATCTCGACTGCCTGGGGCGCCTTGAACGGCTATGTGCTGAGCATGTGGAAGTTCAAGGGCTCGGACTTGTTGTTCGGCTTCATCCTGTTTGGCGTCTTCATGCCGTTCCAGGTGGTGCTGCTGCCGATGAGCCAGGTCCTGGGCTTCCTGGGCCTGTCGAGTTCCATCACCGGACTGGTGCTGGTGCATTGCCTGGCGGGCATGGCGGGCACCACGCTGTTTTTCAGAAACTACTACACCGCGATCCCGCGCGAGCTCGTCAACGCCGCGCGCATGGACGGGGCCGGCTTCTGGCGCATCTTCTACCGCATCGTGATCCCGATGTCGACCCCGATCCTGATGGTCACGCTCATCTGGCAGTTCACCAACATCTGGAACGACTTCCTGTTCGGCGTGGCCTTCAGCGGTGCCGACAGCAAACCCATCACGGTGGGCTTGAACAACATGGCCAACACCACCAGCAGCGTGAAAAGCTACAACGTGGACATGGCAGCAGCCATCATCGCAGGCCTGCCGACCATGCTGGTCTACGTGCTGGCCGGGCAATATTTCGTCAAAGGTCTGACCGCCGGTGCGGTCAAAGGATAAAACATCATGGCAGCTTCACTCCACATCGCGGGCATCCGCAAGGTTTATGGCAAGGGCGACAAGGCCGTCGAGGTCTTGAAGAAAATCGAGATCGATGTCGCCCCGGGCGAGTTTCTGATCCTCGTCGGGCCCTCGGGCTGTGGCAAGTCCACCCTGCTCAACATCATTGCCGGGCTCGAAGACCCGACCGAGGGCGAACTGAAGATCGCCGGCAAGAACGTGATCGGCGTGGCGCCGGCGCAGCGCGACATTGCCATGGTGTTCCAAAGCTATGCGCTCTACCCCACGATGAGCGTGGCCGACAACATTGGGTTTGCCCTGGAAATGCGCAAGGTGCCGCCGGATGTGCGTAAAAAACGCATTCAGGAAGTGGCCTCCATGCTGCAGATCGAGCACCTGCTGGACCGCCGGCCGGCGCAGCTCTCGGGCGGCCAGCGCCAGCGCGTGGCGATGGGCCGTGCCCTGGCGCGTGACCCGCAACTCTTCCTGTTCGACGAGCCGCTCTCCAATCTTGACGCCAAGTTGCGCGTGGAAATGCGCGCCGAGATCAAGCGCCTGCACCAAGTCAGCGGCATCACCAGCGTCTACGTGACACACGACCAGATCGAGGCCATGACGCTGGGCAGCCGTATTGCGGTCATGAAGGATGGCATCCTGCAGCAAATTGGTTCGCCTGACGACATTTACCGCCGTCCGGCCAACACCTATGTGGCAGGTTTCATCGGCTCACCCACCATGAATTTCATCTCCGGCGAGGCCAGCGGAACTGGCGAGAGCGCCGTGTTCTCTTTTGAAGGCGGAAGCCTGGCCCTGCCCTGCCCCGCCACCGGCAAGCTGACGCTGGGCCAACGCCCCGAGCACATTCACCTGAGTGATGACGCGACCTGGCGCGGCCAGGTCACGCTGGTGGAGCCCACAGGGGCCGATACCTATGTGGTGATCAAGACCGGCGTTGGCCTGATCACGGTGCGCACGCCACCGAGCACACAAGTGAAGGTGGGCGACAACGTGGGCATGACGGTGAGCGGCAACCACAACAACTGGTTCGACGCGCAAAGCGGCTTGCGCCTGGCCTGAGCCCCGACGCGCAAGGGCCCGTCACAGGGCCTGGTGTAGCGCCGCGTCCGATTTTTGCACCATGGCTTCGAATTCTGCGGGATTCACCGGCCGGGAGTAAAAATACCCTTGCGCATAGTCGCAGCCTGCGGCTTTCAGCAGATCACGCTGTTCCTCGGTCTCCACACCCTCGGCGATCACCTTCATGCCCAACGCGTGGGCCATGGCAATGATGGCCTGGCACAGCACCAGATCGGTGGTCCCCGGCTTCAGGTGGCGCACAAAGGACTGGTCGATCTTGATGAAATCAATGTCGAACTTTTGCAGGTACGACAGCGAGGAATAACCGGTGCCAAAGTCATCGAGCGAGACGTTGATGCCCTCGTCGCGCAACTTGAGCAATTGGTCCACAACCCCGTTGCTGGTGGACAGCAGCAGGCCCTCTGTGATTTCAACCACCACGCTTTCACCAGGGAGTCCGAGGGCGCGCAATTGATCGATCCAGGGGACATGGTTGGGGTTCGGGTTCTCAAACTGCAAGGGAGATTTATTGACGCTGATCTGAAACTCCGGGTGCAACTGCTCGCGCCAGTCCTTCACCTGGGCCGCCGCCTGGGCAAATATCCATTCCCCGAGCTCCACAATCAGACCACTGCTTTCTGCCACTGGAATGAATTCAGCCGGGCTGATCAGACCGCGCCTGGGATGCTGCCAGCGGATCAGTGCCTCGGCCTTGTGGATCTTGCCGGTGGCCAAAGTCACGATGGGCTGGTAGACCATGCGGAACTCCTGCGCCGGCAGGGCCGCGCGCAGGTCGTGGGTCAGCTGGGCGCGCTGCATGGCCGCCTCCTGCAACGCCGGAGTGAAGAAGCTGAACCGGTTGCGCCCCGCCGCCTTGGCCACATAGAGCGCCTGATCGGCATTTTTCAGCAGGTCTTCCACCTCCTGCGTGTCGGTCGGGTACACCGTGACACCCATGCTGGCGGACACAAAAACCTGGTCCAGACCCAGTTGGAATGACGCGCTGAGCGTGTTCAGCAGCTTGGGCAGGATGCTCTGCAGATTGGACTCATCGGTCAAGCTGGTAATGATCACGGTGAACTCGTCGCCACCCATGCGGGCCACCGTGTCGGTTTCGCGCAGGCAACGCTGAATGCGTTGCGCCGCCTCGACCAGCAGTTCATCACCGCGGTCATGCCCCAGCGTGTCGTTGACCTCTTTGAAATGATCGAGGTCAATGAACAACAGGGCCAGTTTGTGCTCGTTACGTCGACATTTCTTGATTTCCTGGATCAGTCGTTCGCGCATCAAGCGCCGATTGGGCAAGCCGGTGAGCGCGTCAAAGTGCGCCTGTTGCCAAACCAGCGCATCGGCCGTTTTGCGCTCGGTGATGTCTGCGTGGGTTCCCAACATGCGCAGCGCCTGGCCCTGGGCGTCGCGGCTGATCACCATGCCGCGGCTGTGCACCCATTTCCAATTGCCGTCCTTGCACAGCAAGCGGTGCTCATTGCTGTAGGTGAGCGTGACGCCCTCAAGGTGGGCCCTCCGGTCATGCTGCAAACGCCCCACGTCCTCGGGGTGAACCAGCGCGTCGAGTTCAGCGATGTGGGGCTTGATCTCACCATCGTCATAACCGTACATGCGCAGCAGATTCGGCGACAGGTACTGCTCACCGCTCTGCACCTGCAGGTCCCAGACCCCGTCGCCAACACTCTCAAGCGCCAATTTCCAGCGCGCCTCGCTGTCGCGCAAGGCCATCTCGGTCTGTTTGCGCCGGGTGATGTCCTGCACGATGGCCGTGCGCTTGACCGGACGGCCGTTCAACCAGCTCGTGGTGCCGCGTGAATGCAGCCAGATGCGCCGCCCCTTCAGGGTCAGCATTTCAATTTCGAACTCATGGGTCGACGTGGGCTGGCCTGAAGACTGGTAAGACGCCTCTTCGGTGGCCAGCGATTCTTCGGTGTAGAGCGGCCTGATCGTCGCGGGCGAGGGTGTAAAGGCTTGCGGGGTGGTCTCAAAAATGCGGTACACACCGTCGGTCCAGGTCATCTGCTCCTGCTGCAAATCGACCTCCCAGCCGCCCAGCTCAGCCAGGGCCTGGGTGGCAAAGAGCAACTGGTTGGCGCGCTTGCGGCCGGCCTCCGCCTGCACATAGTCGCTGACATCGGTCACATTCTGGACCAGACCGACATCGGGCAGGCGCTTGGTCTGCACCTGCAGGGTTCGCCCCAAGTGCTTCAAGCGCAGGTAATGCTCGGTGGGCAGGTCCGGGTCATTGCCGGCAGCGTCGTCCGGGGACAGGGGATCGAGCGGATGAGGTGCGCCGGCAAAATCACCGCGCTGCATCTGAAAATCATAAATTTCGCGCAAAGAAGGTCCGCTGGCCAGGAACTCTGGCGGCACATCAAGCAACTCCGGCAAACAGGGATTGAAATGGCTCACGCACCCATTGCCATCAAACACACAAACACCCTGACTGACGCTGGCCAACAAGGTCTGCCAGAAGTCATGTGTCCCCTGCCCGGTCTTTGTTTCAGAATTTGCATTCACCATGACTTTTTACCATAAAAAAATGTCCCCAAGGGTCACGAAACCACCTTATCTGCCTGGTCCATGGGCAAGCACAACTGCACCCGCAGGCCCTGCGGCCGCGCCGCCAGAACCTGCGCCCGGCCACCATGGCGCTGGGCGATTTCAGCCACGATGGCCAGCCCCAGCCCGCACCCCCCGGGCACATCGCTGGCGCGCCAAAAACGTTCAAACACATGCGGGAAGTCCTGCTCTGACAGGCCCGGGCCGTTGTCGGCGACTTCGAGCACCACCTGCCTGCCCTGCACCTGAACACTCAAAGTCACCTCGCTGCCAGTGCCGGCATACCGCAGCGCGTTGTCAATCAGATTATTCAGCGCTTCACGCAGCAGGAAAGCCTCGCCCGCCACCATCAGGTGGTCGGCCCCCTCATAACCCAAGTCTATCCCGGCCTTGAGCGCGCGCGGTGTCCACTCACGCGCCACCTCGCGCGCGAGACTGGCCACATCCAGCGGCTGCAGCTTGACTTCGACCTCATTTCTCGCCAGCGACAACAACTGGTTCACCAGGTGGGCACTGCGCTGGGCGCCCGACAGCACCTTGGACAAGCGCGCGCGCAAGGCCTGCGGATCGTTTTCAGCGAGCGCCAGCTCGGTCTGGCTGATCAAGCCCGCCAAAGGCGTGCGCAATTGGTGCGCGGCATCATTCAAGAAGCGCTTTTCCTGACCGAGGCTGCGCCGGACCGCGGTCAGCAGGTGGTTCACCGCACCGGCCAGCGCATACACCTCTTGCGGCGCCTGGGTCATCTCGATCGGAGACACATCAAACAGCGCCTGGTCGCGCCGGTCACCCAATTGCGCCTGCAGCCGGGTCAGGGGCTGCAGACCGCGTGATATGCCCCCATAGACCAGCACACTGAGCACGATGCCCAGCAGCAGCAGCGGCGCCAGCATGTCGGCAATCAGCTCGGTCGTCAGGCGTTGTTGCACCGCGAGACTTTTCGCCACCTGGACCCGCATGCGCTGCGGTGACACCGAATCGCCATAGTCCAGTTCCAGCAGCGCCACACGCATCGGCTTGCCGTCCACCTGCGCGTTGTACAACAGCGCCTCCTGGGTTGGCAACTGCAGGTCCTGTGCCGGACCCGGCAACTTGCCGTTGCCCAGCAGAAAACTGCCGGGCGGACTCGAAACCATGTAGCTCACCCGGTCCTTGGGGTCCTGCTCGATGATGTCTTGCGCGGCGCGGGGAAAGTCGATAAGCAAGCCCGAACCAATGGGTTTGACCTGGCGCGCCAGCGAGCGCACCGACTGGGTCAGCGACTGGTCAATGGCTTTCTCGGCGTAGTTCAGCGCAATCCGGTAGGCCAGGGCTCCGCCGACCAGAAACAGCACCAGTTGGGGAAGCAACAACCACAGCAACAACTGGCGCTTGAGCGACAAGCCCTGCCCATAAGGCTGCGTTGGGGTGGGCATGGTCATTGGCTCATGCAGGTTTATGCGACACCCGTTTCCAGCATGTAGCCCAGGCCGCGGACATTGCGAATGTTCAAACCGGAGTCCACCAACTTGCGCCGCAGACGATGAATATAGACTTCCAGCGCATTGGAGGCCAAGGCACCGGGCTCTCCAGGCTCGCTCTGCCAGGTTTCCAGCACATCCTCACGGCTTACCACGCGTCCGGCGTGCGTGACGAGCAAGGACAACAAGGCCCACTCGCGCTGCGTGAGTTCCAGCGCCTCCTCGCCCAGCCAGGCTTGCGGCAGCGTGGCATCGACCCGCAGTGGCCGGGCGGTCTGGCTGCCGGCCAGTTCCAAAGACCCGCCAAATGCAGGCAGGCGGGCACGCCGCAGCAGGGCCCCCAGGCGCGCCTGGAGCTCCGCCATGTTGAAGGGTTTGGTGAGGTAATCGTCCGCCCCGGCGTTGAGCCCCTGCACCCGGTCATCGACACCTTCGCGCGCCGTCAGAATCAGCACCGGCAAGGCGGGCAGGCGCTTGCGCACCCAGCGCAGCAATTCCATGCCACTGATTTTGGGCAAGCCAAGGTCCAGCACCACCCCGTCAAAGCGGTGCGTCTCCAGCAGGGCCTGAGCGGCCTCGCCATCAGCCGCGGCCATGACGGTGTGGCCCGCCTGGGTGAACTGCGCAGACAAGCCATCGCGCAGCAATTCGTCGTCTTCAATGATCAGCAAACTTGACATGTGGCGAGCATACCCGAGGAGTTCATGCCTGCTGGCACATCGACGCCAAGGCGGCGCGCACCGCAGCCACCCGGGCAGCCTGCATGACTTCGGCGATTTGCTTGCCTTTGGCGCCGCCAGCCATGGCACGGGACGCGATTTCACGGGTGTCGATCCCCTGGGCGGCCTCCAGCACCGCCTGCAAACGCGTGCGCTGCGGATACGCCGCGTCGGAATAACCCAGGCGCCCGCGCGCGTCACATTCGCAGGCCAGCAGAATCTGGGCGAAGCGCCCCGGTTTGCGCAGCGCGTCGCAGCGTTCCAGCAACCGCACCAGGGCGGCCGCGTCAAGCCCGGTTGCGCGGTGAATATTGCTGTGCTCACGCGCCACCACCTCAGCCAGTTCCCGGCAGTCGGTGGGCACGCGCAGGCGCAAACAGAGACTTTGCAGCAAGCCGACGCTGCGCTGCTCGTGCCCCAAATGGCGCGGCAGGATGTCAATCGGGGTATTGCCCTTGCCCAGATCATGGCACAGGCAGGCCAGTCGCACCGGCAGCGGAGTCTGCAGGCGCGCGCACATGTCCATCACCATCATCACGTGAACACCGGTGTCGACCTCGGGATGGTAGTCGGCGCGCTGCGCCACACCCCACAAGCGGTCCACCTCGGGCAGCAATCTGGCCAGCGCGCCACAGTCGCGCAACACCTCAAACATGCGCGAGGGCACGGCCTCCATCAGCCCTTTGGCCAGTTCCTGCCAAACACGCTCGGGCACCAGATGGTCGACCTCACCACTTGCCACCATCTCGCGCATCAGTGCCAGTGTCCCGGGCGCCAGCGTGAAATCGGAAAAACGGGCTGCCAGACGCGCCAGGCGCAGCAGGCGCACGGGATCTTCGCGAAAGGCCGGACCCACGTGACGAAACACCTTGCTGGCCAAATCCCGAGCTCCGCCATAAGGGTCGACCAGATCCTGGCTGTCAAATACGCCGCCAGGTCCGAGGCGAGCGGCCGCCACGGCCATGGCATTGATGGTGAGGTCGCGCCGCGCCAGATCTTGTTCCAGGGTCACGTCAGGCGCCGCATGGATGGAAAAACCATGGTAGCCCGGGGCCGTCTTGCGCTCGGTACGCGCCAGCGCATATTCTTCATGGGTCCGAGGGTGCAGGAACACCGGGAAGTCCTTGCCGACCGGCAAGAACCCCTGAGCCACCATGTGTTCCGGCGTGCCGCCCACCACCACCCAGTCACGGTCTTGCACGGGCAGGCCCAAAAGCGCATCACGCACCGCACCGCCAACCATGTAGATCTGCATGTCGGGGCCCGGCACCTCAGCGCGACAAACGGTAAGGCTCTTCAAAGTCAAGAAAATCCTGCTCTGCCAGCGCGCCATCGATCCATGCCTCGACCCCCGGCAGTTCGCAAACACGCCGGACGTAGGCGGCAACGTCGGCAGGCAGGGGCAAGGCATAGGTCTGCAAGCGCATGCAGACCGGGGAAAAAAAGGCATCCGCCACGCTGAAATCGCCAAACAGCATGGGGCCGCCGTGCTCGTCCAGGCACTGCCGCCACATGGTGATCAGACGGGCCACGTCGGCGCGCACCGCGGGCTGATCGCGCCAGACCAGCGCGCCAGCCTCGGGCAGGCTGGCCTCGATGTTCATCGGGCAAAACGAGCGCAGGCCGGTGAAACCACTGTGCATCTCGGCGCACAGGCTGCGCGCCCTTGCCCGGGCGGCCTTGTCGCGGGGCCACAGCGCCTTTTCCGGAAACTGCTCGGCCAGGTACTCGGCAATGGCCAGGGTATCCCAAACCAGCAGGTCGCCGTCCACCAGCAACGGTACCTTGCCAGTCGGTGACAGCGAGCGCAGCGTGGCCTTGAATTGTGAATCGGGCGTGAAGGCGTCAAAGCGCACCATCACTTCTTCAAACGGGACGCCGGCCTGCGTCAGCAGCACCCACGGGCGCATCGACCAGGAGGAGTAGTTCTTGTTGCCAATGTAGAGTTTCATCATGAGGTTCAGGGCAGGTCACGGTTTTCCGTCAGCATACCCTCCCTCGGCCCCACCCGGCCCAGGCGGGTCTTGAGTGACTGGGTTTGGCCGCTGATCATGGCAGCATAGATGGTGGTGTTGGCCAGCACTTTCTTGACGTAATCGCGGGTTTCGCTGAAAGGCACATTCTCGGCCCAGATGGCTGCTTCCATCACCGGCGCGCCCGGTTGACCGCGCCAGGCGCGCGGCCGGCCGGGACCGGCGTTGTAGGCTGCGGCGGCCATTGGCATCGAGCCGGCGAAGTCATCGAGCACGAGCTTGAGGTAACCGGTGCCAATGGCAATGTTGGTGTCGCGCTCGGTGATCTGGTGCGGCTTGAAGCTGGTCAGGCCGATTTTTTTGGCGGTCCAGCTCGCCGTGGCCGGCATCACCTGCATCAGGCCGGAGGCGCCCACACCGGAACGGGCATCCACAACAAACCGGCTCTCCTGCCGGATCAGGCCATAGACATACGCGGGATCCAGCCCGATGGCGCGGCTGCGCTCCAGCACAGCCTGTTTATGAGGCATGGGAAAGCGCTGCGAAACATCGATCACGCCTTTGGTGCGCTCGCTGGTGTTGATACAGCGATCCCAGACTTCGTGCCGGCAAGCCAGGTCGGCTGCGGCCAGCAGTTCGCGGTCGCTCATGCCGCCACGCGTGTGCAGATTGGTGCTGTAGTTCCATTCCCGCACACCTTCGGAGCGCAGCCCGATGGCAATGGCCGCCAGCGCGCGCTGCAAGCCGGCGTTCCCGCTGGCAGCGGCTTTTTCAGCCTCGGCCAGGGGTTCGGGCAGGGGCGGGGGCGTGATGGCCAGCCCCAACTCCTCCTGTGCCAGCAACTCGTAAAACCCGCGCACGCCGGCCACGCTTTGCAGCCACTGGCGCGCCTGTTGCTGTGCCGCATCGGTGCCGGGCAGTGCGAGCATGGCCCGCGCCCGCCAGTAGACCCAGGTCGCATCCTGACGTTGGCTCTCGTTCATGGCATCCGTGGCCGCGGCCACTTGCTCCCATTGACCCGCACGCAGCGCAGCCCGCACTTTCCAGGCCAGGTGGTCGGCCTGCATCAGCTTGTCCTGCCCTTGCATGAAATAGGCCAACGACTTGTCAGACAGCCGCATGGCGGCGCTCTTGCCAATCACGCCCCAAACCCAACTGCGCTCTTCCTGGCTAAGCTGGGTTTTCCAGCGCAGTTTGTCCACTTCAAGGGCTGCCGCATCGGGATCTTTGACGGCGAGGCGGATCAGGGCCAATGTCACCAGTTCTTTGGTGCGCAGACGCAGCGCCAGCAGTTTGCCTTCAAGGTACTGCTCGGGATTGCCGTAAATGGCACTGACCGTGTTGGCCCATTCGGCCTCAAGCAGAGCAACAGCCTGCACGGCGACGCGCTGCTTGCCATTTTCCATGCCAAGGCGCGCACGCAACCAGGCCGTATGCGGCTGCAGCTTTCTGGCAGTGAGTTGCTGTTGTGCGGCGGCCGCACAGCCGTCATCGGCATCGCGCTGGGCCAGCCACAGGGCCTCCACCTGTTGCGCCACATCGCGCTCGCTTGACTTGAAATCGGTCAGCAACGCATAACACTGGACCGAACGGTCATCGTTCATGCGGAAACTGGGGTACTCGGCCATGAAAGTACCCCATTCCTGCCTCTGCCCGAGCAACAGCAACCAGTCGTTGCGCAAACGGTCTTCCTGGTAAGTCCCGGCAAAGCGGGTCAAAAAACGACTGATTTCTTCGGGCGTGGCCGTTTCCAGACGGGCGCTAAGTTCCCAGTAAGCGGCCCAGGGGGCCAGCGCATGGCTCTGGGCGCGCGGCAACAGCTCGGTCAGACGCTTGTTTTGACCCTTGCTGAAGGCTTCGCGCATGTCCAGAATCACCGCATCGGACGCGCTTGTGCCGGCGCCCTGCGCTTGGGCTTGCGCAGGCAGGCCGGCGAGCGAACCCAGCAAGCCAATCAATGTCAAAATGGTTGTGAACTGCATAGACTGATTATGAATAATTCTGACGAACAAAAGGCGTTTGAAAAAAAAGCTTTACGCAAGCGACTGATCGAGCAACGCCTCCGGCTGCCGGACCGCTTGGAGCGTATTGCCATGCTGCAGCAGGTGCTGCGCATCTGGCTCGTGGGGCGCCCCGACACCGTGATTGGCGCCTATTGGCCGATCAAGGGCGAGTTCGACCCCTTGCCGGCGCTGCACCGATGGAAAGAAGACGGTGAACTCATCGAACAACAACAACTGCGCAAAATTGGACTGCCGGTGGTGGACAAAGTTCACAAGACCATGGCTTTCCACGCCTGGTACCCCGGTTGCCCGATGGAAGAGGACGCCTACGGCATCCCCAAGCCCAAGGACACCGAGGTCATCACCCCCACGCTGCTGTTTGTCGCCTGTGTCGGCTATGCGCCCGGCGGCTACCGCCTGGGTTATGGCGGCGGATTTTATGACCGCACACTGGCCACGCTCAAGCCGCGCCCGTTCACCGTGGGCCTGGGCTTTGGCACCGACTTTTTGCCCGACTTTGACCCCGAAGCGCACGATCTGCCGATGGACGCCATTCTGAACGACCACGGCGTGGTCTGGCCGGTGTGAGCACGATGCCCCAAAGCACCCGCACAGCGCGCACTTATGGCCTGAGCGACTTCGACTTCGTTTTGCCGCCAGCGCTGATTGCCCAGCATCCGGCGCCAGAACGCAGTGGGTCGCGCCTGCTCGACGCAAGTGCCGGCGAAGCCGTTGACCGCATTTTCAGGGAGCTGCCCACGCTGCTGCGGCACGGCGACCTGCTGGTGTTCAACGACACACGGGTCATGAACGCGCGCCTGTTCGGCGAAAAAGCCACCGGCGGCAAACTCGAGTTGCTGATTGAGCGGGTGCTGGGCGGCAACCAGGTGGCGGCGCACCTGCGTGTCAGCAAGAAGCCTGCCATTGGCGAGACGGTTTCGCTGCGCAGCGCGCCCGGCCACCCGGACCACCTCAGCGCCACGCTGCTGGGTCGCTGGCCCGATGCCGATGGCGCGCTTTTTCGCTTTGTGCTGTCCAACGACGCCGGTGACGACCCCCACACCCTGATGGCGCGACACGGCCACGTGCCGCTGCCGCCCTATATCACCCATGCCGACTCGGCTGAGGATGCCCAGCGCTACCAGACCGTTTTTGCCAAGAACCTGGGTGCGGTCGCCGCACCCACAGCGGCGCTGCATTTTGATGAACCCCTGCTCTCCAAGCTCGACAGCATGGGGGTGCAGCGCGCCCACGTCACGCTGCATGTGGGTGCGGGCACGTTCCAGCCGGTCAAGACAGAAAACCTCTCTGAGCACCAGATGCACAGCGAGTGGTACGAGGTGCCGGCGGCGACCCGGCAGGCCATTGCCGACTGCCGCACGCGCGGCGGCCGTGTCGTGGCCGTCGGTACCACCACGGTGCGCACGCTGGAATCCTGGGCCTTGAGTGGACAGACAAGCGGCGACACCCGCATCTTCATCACACCCGGCTTTGAATTCAAGCTGGTCGACGCGCTGGTCACCAACTTCCACCTTCCCAAGTCGAGCCTGATGATGCTGGTGAGCGCCTTTGCCGGCTATGAGCGGATCATGGCGCTATATGCCCACGCCATTCGCGAAAACTATCGTTTTTTCAGCTACGGCGATGCCATGCTGCTGGCGCGCAGTCTCAGCGCGCCTGCAGCCGGTTGATGTACTCGATCAGCATCAGGATGCGGCCCCGCACCAGAGCCTCCGAGTCGTAATTGCCGCGCGCCTCAATGAGCCGCTGGGCATCTTCAACCAGGTAGGTGCGGCCCCAGATCGGCATTTCACGACTGCCGTGGCTGGGCACGCCCTTACCCTCGATCACCTCGTACATCCGGTTGACCGGCAAAATACCCTGATTTTTCTTGGCCAGTTGGGTCAGGTCGCTCGCTTTAGTCCGCAGCAGGTCACTAAGTGAGCCATCGCCCTTGCCTGCCGGGCCATGGCAGATGGCGCAGTTGGTATCGTACTCAAGCTTGCCAGGGTCGTTTTTCTGCTGCTGAGCCAAGACGGCACCGCTGCACAGCGCCAGTGACACGGCGATGAGTGAGGCTTTTTTGCTGACATGTTTCATGGTGATGCTCCTGAGGGTTGATCTGCGTGAACTATCCTAGGACGGACCCATGCCCCCCTCGTTGCGAATTCTCATTTTTCAAGCGCACGGAGCATGCCGGGTCCGATGCTTTGCAGATCAAAGACAATACGCGACAAGCTCCTTTCCATCGCCATGACACACGATCACCCCCACGACCCTGCGCACCCGCATTCACACCCGCATCCCGCCCAGCCCGTGGTTCAGTTCGACCTGCTGCGCACCGACCCGCCGGTGATTGAGACCGGCTATGCGGGCAGCCACGCCCGCCGCGGCACGCTGGTGCTGAACCACGGCATGGTGCAGACCCCGATTTTCATGCCGGTGGGAACCTACGGAACCGTCAAGGGCGTGATGCCGAGCAGCCTGGAAGACATGGGCGCGCAAATCATCCTGGGCAACACCTTTCACCTGTGGATGCGCCCGGGGCTCGACGTGATGCAAAGTTTTGGCGGCCTGCACGACTTCGAGCGCTGGCAGAAACCGATCCTGACCGACTCGGGCGGCTTCCAGGTCTGGAGTCTGGGCGCGATGCGCAAGATCACCGAGGAAGGCGTTCATTTCTCTTCTCCCGTCAACGGCGACAAGCTCTTCATGTCACCCGAAGTGTCGATGCAGATCCAGACCACGCTGAACTCCGACATCGCCATGCAACTCGACGAATGCACGCCCTACCTGTCGGTCGAACCCAAGACCAAGGGCCAGATCACCACCGAGCAGGAGGCCCGGACCTCGATGGAAATGAGCCTGCGCTGGGCCAAACGCAGCCAGGATGAGTTCGCCCGGCTGGAAAACCCCAACGCATTGTTCGGCATTGTGCAGGGCGGCATGTTCGAGGGGCTGAGGCAAGAGTCGCTGGAACAGCTGGTGGCGATGGACTTCCCCGGCTACGCGGTCGGGGGCGTGAGTGTGGGCGAACCCAAGGACGAGATGCTGCGCATCATGGCGCACACGCCGCACCGGCTGCCCTGGCACAAGCCGCGCTACCTGATGGGTGTGGGCACACCCGAGGACCTGGTCGAGGGCGTGGCTGCGGGTGTGGACATGTTCGACTGCGTCATGCCGACCCGCAACGCGCGCAATGGCACGCTTTTCACGCGTTTTGGCGACCTGAAAATGCGCAACGCGCGCCACAAGGCAGACCACGGCCCGCTCGACAGTAGCTGCACTTGTTACACCTGCAAAGGCGCCACCCGACCCAACGGCACGATCAGCGGCGGCTTTAGCCGGGCCTACCTGCACCACCTCGACCGTTGTGGCGAAATGCTGGGACCGATGCTGGCCAGCATCCACAACCTGCATTACTACCTGAACCTGATGCGCGAGGTGCGCGCCGCGCTCGACGCGGGCAGCTTTGGCGCGTTCCGGACGCAATTCAAGGCGGACCGGGCGCGCGGGGTTTAACGCTTATGTGCCGGTAAAAACCGTCAGCACGCCGGTGTAGCCATAGAGGTGATGACGGGCGATCTCGCCACCGGCAAAAAAACCGACCAGTGGCACATCGCCCAGGGCGCGGCGGATGATTTGCAGTTCGGCGCTTTCGCCGCCAAAATGGGCACCCCCGCGGCCCGAGCAGCTGACATAAATGGCGCCGGCAATGGCGCGCGCCGGGTGCGGGGCTGCTTCTGCTTCGGATTGCGCCAGCGCACTGGCGGTTTCCAGCGCCTGCTCCTGCGGTTCCAGTTCTTCACGAATCTCGGCGCAAATGCGCATCAGGTCGGCGCGTGCCGCCTGCACGTTGCGCTGACAAAACGCCAGTTCCATGCCTTCCGTCACGATATCGGCCACCGCCACGCCAGCACGCGCGGGGTCCAGGCCGATGATGTGGCGCACCAGCACATCGGAGCCAAAGTTGCCGGTGCGGGTCACGGTCTGCGAGGCGTCAGCCAGCGACGCGGGCGCGGTCAGGCCCACCAGCGTGGCGCGCACGGCTTGCAGCGCCTCGCGCGGCTCGTCCAGGGACACGTTCAACTCGCGCAGCATCACGTCCAGCGCGGGCTCATCGTCCAGCCGCAGCACCAGATTACGCTCGGCGCTCGTGACCTGGTGCGCCCGGCTGATGGGCAGGCAGCCCTGGGTGACGCGCGACACCAGCGCCACCTCGGGACCGAAGGCCACCCCGCTCAGGCCACCGCTGAAAACACCGCTGGCCGCGCCCTGTCCCTTGACATTGCCATTGCCCGAAACGGCGAACTGCACCGCCGCGCCACGGCTCGAAGCCAGGCCGCCAAAGACGTAACCGGAGTCGGTGCGTTGCGCCAATTCCTCGATCAGTTCTGCCAGGTCCGGGGTGTGACCGTCCGCATGGACCAGCGCGGTGTGCGCATCAAAAGCCAGCCCCAGCGGCGCCACGCCCGAGAACACCCTGTACTGGTCGCTGGACAACTCGCACAGCATGACGGCCAGCGCGGGCTCGTCAAAATACTCGACGTTGTTTGACGCAATGCCCACACCCACCGTGCCTGACCAGTCGGTGATCTCGGGCAACTCGGCACCGAGGTATTCCAGTATGTCCCGGGCATCGGCGGCATAGTGGTCGGTGATGTACAGCAGGGCCAGTGTCGGGCTGCTGGCGTACCCGTGCAGTGCCATCTGGGCGCGCAGTTGCGCCAGCACCAGCCCGGCCGCCATGCCCCATTGCGGATGGGTCGCGTGTGCGTAGGGAAACAGCTTCATGGCGCCGGCCTGGAATCCATCGTCGCTGCCTTAACGGCGCCTTGCGCTGGTTTTGCTGGCCACTTTCCGGACCGCCTTCCCGGCGACTTTTTTCGCAGGCGCCTTTTTGGTGGCGGCTGCGGTTGTGGCGCTCCTTGCCGCCTTGACCGTTTCCTTGGCAGCGCCCTTGGCCAGGTTCTTGCCCAGGTCCATGGCCGTCGCCTTACTGGCTTCCTTCATGGCACCGGCGGCAATGTGCTGAAACTGCTGGGTGAGCGCTGTCCACAACTGCATCGGGTCGACCAGGCCCGCAGCCGCTGCCGACGCCGCTGGCTTGACCGCCTCGCCGATTTTTTTGGCTGCTTCTTCCGCCTGTCCGGCAACGTCGGCCACCGCCTTGGCGGTGGACTCGGCTTTTTCGGTCACCTTTTGCACACTTGACACCACCGTATCGGCCGCCTTGAGCTTGAACGCGTTGGCGACATCACCGATGTTGAAGTTCATGCCCTTGAGGGTGGCCAGGGTGAGTTTTTGCACTTCGAGCGCCTGCACCGTGGCACCCAGTGCCTTGGAGTTCTGATCGAGCCAGAAATGCACTGCCTTGAGTTCGGCGATCCGTTTATCGAGTTCCTCCTCATTGAGAGACGGCGCAATCCAGTTGGACAAATTGGGCATTTGCGGCACCGCCTGCGAGGCCCCCTTGGCCAGGTTCTGCAAAAAGTCAAAACCAGGGACGAATTTGCCGAAGCCGCTGTTTTCTGAATCACTCATGCTTTTCTCCTGAAGGGTTGTTGTCGGGGAACAGGCAACAGCTTAACGCAAAGCCCGGGTCACATCCTTGCGCCATCGCTAAAAATCCCCCGATTCAAACGCTTGGCGCGCCGCGGGCGGGGGCACCGCCGTGACTGGATAGGTCGCCCTTGAGGATTCGCAACCACTTTCACCTGCAGCAGCGCATAGTTGCAGGGTATTGCTTGCAAGACGGTTCTTCCATGCCCGACATCCAGGCCAAACTGAAGTTTCTGCGCATGCCCGCCAGCTACGGCGACACGCGCCAACAGCAGCGGATGCACGGACACATCGCTCGCCTGCGCCAGCACCCGGTCCAGAAGCGCAATCTCGCGCCGTTCAGTGGCGCCTATTTTGCTGGCATATTGCCGTGCATCGAATGGTCCATGACCGCTGGTTTTCCCATGCCGCCTGGCGCCGTGGCGGCCACGGGCAACTTCAGTTCCAGCTTGCTCTCAACACCCTTGGCGTCCTTGAAGATCAGCGTGACGGGCACGTTGCTGTCCTTGGCCAGCGGCGCTTTCAAGTCCATCAGCATCAGGTGGTAGCCACCAGGCTTGAGCTCCACAGCCTTGCCAGCGGGCAGGACCAGGCCGCCCTTGACCTCGGCCATTTTCATCACGCCTGCATCCATCTTCATCTCGTGCACTTGGGCGACACCGGCCACTGGGGAGGCCACGCCAACCAGGGTGGCACCTTGCTTGGCAGTGAGTGTCATGAACGCGCCGGTGGCCATCTGGCCCTTGACGGTGGCGCGCGCCCAGGCGTTTTTTACGTCAACGGCCTGGTCGGCAGCCAGCGCGCCAAAAGTGGTCGCGGCGACTGCGACAGCGGTCATCAGTGATTTGATTTTCATGGGGTTTCCTTATGCATTAAGAAGTCAGAACGACCGAATCGTTCCAGAAAAGAGATAGCGCAAGTCATTGCGCAAGAAATAGCAACGGTTGGCACGTGTTTGGCGCAAGAGATAGCGCTTGCACCTGCCGTGGTCGACCGAAGTCGACCCTACAAACACCACTGCAAGCACCCTGCTGACAACCTGCAGCGTGATCTGTCAGACAGGACGATCAGACTTTTGGCGGTGCGCGCGCAGGCGGTGGCGCGGCGGTCAGCGCGGCGATGATGGCCGCGGGGACACTTTGCAGCACTCGGCCCAGAGGCTGAGGCGGCGCCAATGTGCCCAGCGAGAAAGGGGGCGGCGCACTGCCCACCAGGCACAGCGGGCAAAACAGGGTGACCTCGCAGACGGACAAGGCTGCGGTGGTGACGCTGCCGCCGTCCGCCAGCGCGACCTTGAGCATGCCCGCACCCGTGCAAATGACCAACTCGTGCTGCG
>JAIPCZ010000009.1 GCA_021737975.1 Polaromonas sp.
AACACTGGCCGCAACTCATGCAGCGCTTGGCTTCATTCACGGCCTGCGCTTCCAGCAGGGGTTGCAGGCGCTCCTCGAAGTTGTCCAGCGCTTCTTCGGCGGTGAGCGACACGATGCCCCGCTTGTTGCGCGGCGCAAAGCCGAAGTGCCCGAGGAACAGCTCCTTGTGCGAGATCACATAACGGTCCGAGCGGTTGTCAAAGTTGTGGATGGCCGCGGTGCTCTTGTCCGTGCCCCGGGTGGGTTCATGGACTTCGGTCAGGGTCAGGCCCTTTTCGATCAGCTTGCGCGTCAAATCAAACGTGTGCACGTCGATCTTGGGGCGCTTTTCAGGGGCCTCGTTTTGCAGGAAGCGGTCAATGCCGTCGGCCGCAATGGCGCCGTGGCCAATGGCGGTGGTCAGCAAATGCGGGCGCACCACGTCGCCGCCAACAAAGAAGCCAGGCTGGCCCGCCACCTGATAATTTTTGTCGGAATTGATGGCGCCCTTGCCATTGTTGAATTCTTCGAGACCGGTGAAGTCGACCGCCTGCCCGATGGCAGACACGATCAGATCGGCAGGGATGTCTTCCTCGGTGCCTTCGATGTTCTTGATGTCAAGCCGGCCACCAACCATCTTGGCCTCGCAGCGCATGATGCGCAGAGCGACAGCGCGGCCGTCTTCGCCACGGATCACGGCCACAGGCGCCATACCGCCGCGGATGGTGATGCCCTCCGACAAGGCGTGATCGACCTCGTGTTTGGAGGCTTGCATTTTTTCGATGTCGAAAATGGTGGTCAGCGTGACCTCGGCGCCCTGGCGTACCGACGCGGCGGCCACGTCGTGGGCCACATGGCCGGTAATGGCGTGCTCGGGACGGTCCGACTCATGCACCTTGTCGATGTGACCCAGGCGGCGCGCCACCGTGGCGACGTCGATCGAGGTGTCACCACCGCCAATCACGACCACGCGCTTGCCCACATGGCGCAGGCGGCCGTCGTTGAAGGCCTTCAGGAATGAGGTGGCGGTGACGCAGTTGGGCGCGTCGGCACCCTCCACCGGCAGAGCCCGGCCGGCCTGCGCCCCAAGGCCCAGGAATACAGCCTGGAACTGTTCGCGAATCTGCGCCATGGTGATGTCGGTGCCGATGCGGCAGTTCATGCGCACATTCACGCCCAGGTCAAGAATGCGCTGGATCTCGGCATCGAGCACATCACGCGGTGTGCGGAAACCCGGAATGCCGTAACGCATCATGCCGCCGAGTTCGGCGCGCTCGTCAAAAATGGTGACCGAGTGGCCTTTGAGCGCCAGTTGGTAAGCGGTCGACATGCCGGCCGGGCCGCCACCAATCACGGCGACAGTCTTGCCGGTCAGTTGCGCCGGCTTGTTGTAGGCCAGCTTGTTCTTGATGGCGTAGTCGCCCAGGAAATGCTCGACCGAGTTGATGCCGACAAAGTCCTCGAGCTGGTTGCGGTTGCAGCCAGACTCGCAGGGCGCCGGGCACACCCGACCCATGACAGACGGAAAAGGGTTGGCCTCGGTCAGGCGGCGAAACGCGTACTCCTGCCAGACCATGCCGGCAGGCGGTTTCTCGATGCCGCGCACGATGTTGAGGTAGCCGCGAATGTCTTCACCGGCCGGGCAGCTGCCCTGGCAGGGTGGCGTGCTCTGAATGTAGGTCGGGCATTTGTGCGAATGACCGGCGTCAAAAATCTTGGCCTGCCAGGTCTTGACCTTGGTGTCGCCGTCTTTGTAACGGCGGAAGTTCAGGGGTTTGGCAGCAATGGTTTCGGGGGTCGCAGACATGTCGGAGTCTCCTGGTTTTATGCTTGAAAATAGGAAGGCAGAGCTATTTGTCGCCCAGGCGGATCGCCTTGCTGACCAACTGGTGAACACCGCCCACCATGCTCATGTTGAAGCCGTAATACGGCAGCACCTTGGTAAATTGGGCCTTGCAAATGGCGCAAATGGTGGCCATGAAATTGACCTGGTGTTCATCCACCACGTATTTCAGGGCTTCCATGCGGGGCAAGGCGCCCTTGACCCGGAGTTCCATCAGGTCGTCGGTCAGCAGACCGCCGCCACCACCGCAGCAAAAGGTGCTTTCATGGATGGTCTCGGGCGCCATGTCGTGAAAATGGTTGGCCACCGAGGTGATGATGCGCCGCGGAATGACAAACTGGCCGCCCGCCATGCTGCCCATGCGCGAACCCCGCGCCACATTGCACGAGTCGTGGAAGGTGATGATGCGGTTGTCGTTTGCCTCTTTGTCGAACTGAAGGGCGCCACGCTGGATCAGGTCATCGGTGAGTTCGCAAATGTGCTGCGGCACCGGGTAGCGCTGGTCCAGGTAATCGAAGGGGCCGATCAAGGTGTTCCAGAAACTGTAGGCGACTCGCCAGGCATGGCCGCACTCGCCCACCACAATACGTTTCACACCAAGCTCCAGCGCGGCTTCCTTGACGCGCATCGAGATGTTGCGCATCTGCTCGTAATTGCCAATGAACATGCCAAAGTTGCCTGCCTCGGAGGCGTGAGAACTCAGCGTCCAGCTGATGCCGGCGGCATGAAACACCTTGGCGTAACCGATCAGGCTCTCCACATGCGGCTCGGAGAAAAAGTCGGCCGACGGGGTGATCAACAGCACCTCGGCGCCCTTGACGTCGATCGGGAACTTGATGTCAAGGCCGGTTTCGTCCTTGGTGTCTTCCTCCAGGCCTTCGAGGGTGTTGATCAGCGCCGGGCCCGGCAGGCCGAGGTTGTTGCCGATGCGGTGCACCTTGCCGATGATCTCGTTGGAATACTTCTGACCGAGTCCGATCGAGTCCATGATCTCGCGCGCGGCCATGGTGACTTCGGCGGTGTCGATGCCGTAGGGGCAAAACACCGAGCAGCGGCGGCACTCGGAGCATTGGTTGAAATAGCTGTACCACTCGTCGAGCACCTCGCGGGTCAGGTCGACCGCGCCCACCAGTTTGGGGAAGTGTTTGCCGGCAAAAGTGAAGTAGCGGCGGTAGACCTTGCGCATCAGGTCCTGGCGTGCCACCGGCATGTTTTTGGGGTCGCCCGAGCCGAGGAAATAATGGCATTTGTCGGAGCAGGCGCCGCAATGCACACAGGCGTCCATGTAGACCTGCAGCGAGCGGTACTTGCCCAGCATCTCGCCCATTTTGGCGATGGCTTTGTCCTGCCAGTCATCGGCCAGTTCCTCCGGAAAACCCAGCGCCTTCTGGATCGGGCCGGAGGCCGGGAACGACTTGATGTGCGACATCGCCCCGACTTGCACCAGGGGAATCACGGGGTAGCTCTTGAGCTTGGGGGTGTCGAACTTAGCAGTTGCCATGGTGTGGGTGCTCAGGCTTTTTTGTCCAGCGCGGCTGCCCAGGCCGAAATATGGCGAACTTCGCGGGCGTTGTCAGCCTGGTTGCGGGTCGGGCTGAAAAACAGGCCGGGCGCATGCAGCAGTTTGCTGATCGGGAAAATGATCATGAGGAGGGCCACCAGCGCCAGGTGCACCAGCAGCACCGGGTCGGCCGGCAGCGGCTGCCAGTTGAAACGCATCAGGCCCAGCACAAAGGCCTTGAGCGCCACAATGTCGGTGTGCGCGACAAAACGCATGGCCAGGCCGCTCAGGCCGATGGCCAGCAGCAGCACCAGCATCAGGTGGTCGGACGGTGTGGAGATGTAACGCACCCGGTCCACCAGCCAGCGCCGTGCCCACAGGCCGCCCAGGGCCAGCACCATGACAAAACCGGCATAGGTGCCAAAGGGTTGCACCAGTACCACGGGCAGCCACACCGGGTCCTGAAAATAGCGCAAATGGCGCAGGGTGACCAGCAACAGCGTCACATGAAACAGCCAGCCAAAAATCCAGGTCCATTTGCTGGCCTTGAACAGGCTCTCGAACAACACCACCTCACGCGTCATGCGCCAGCGCACCCCGGCAGCCGTGGTGGGCGCGGGCGTGGTGGGAATTTTCAGCGGTGCCGGGGTTTTGGCATAACTACGAATCTTGCTGCCCACACCCAGCACCAGCACCGCGGTAGCAACATAAAACAGCAGCGCATAAATGATGGTCAGGAGGGACATGGGCAAACCTGCAAGTTCGTTGGCGTCAAATCAAGAATCAGATGCAACCGGTGGGCTTGGGCAAACCGGCAATCTTGCAGGCCTGCTTGGCCGGGCCATAGGGAAACAAGTCGTACAGGTACTTGCTGTTGCCTTTTTCTTCGCCGAACTTCTTGCCGATGGCCTTGGTCAACACACGCACGGCAGGGGCAATCTGGTACTCGTTGTAGTACTCGCGCAGGAAATTGATGACTTCCCAGTGGTTCTCTGTGAGCGGCACTTTTTCTTCCTCGGCCAGGTGGACAGCGGCCTCGGGGGTCCATTCGGCCAGGTTCAGCAAGTAGCCCTCTTCGTCGGTTTCGTAGGTTTGGCCGTTGATTTCAAAGCTCATGGGGTTCTCCAGTTAAAAATAAATATCAGGGTGAGAATCGGGCTCACAGCCACGACTGCGAGGTGGGGTATTTCTCGACCAGGTCGACGAAACCGGCGTAGTCCACCGGGGTAATGCCGTCCAGCAGCCTGGCCGTCATGCCGCGGGCATCAAGGTCGGGCTGCAGCACAAACAGGCTGAGTTTGGCGCCGGCCTGGCGCATACGCTCGGCGGTGGCGCTGCCTTGCGTGGCGGCGTAAACAGCATCTTCAATGAGCAGTACGGCGTGGCCGGCTTGCGCCATGCGCAGGCAGCTCTCGAGCGCGTTGGTGGCAAAGGGTGATTTATTAACGATGTGCAACATGACTGGTTCCTATTCTTAAAAGCTCAGGACCACGTCCTGCTGCGCCATCAGTTCACCCATTTGCTGGTCGTTGAGCACCTCGACGGGCACCAGCAGGTCGGCTTCGGTGAGGCCGCGCTGGTCCAGCGAGGCCTGGTCGACGTAAAGCTTCTCGATGTCGTAGCCCTCCAGTGCGCGGTAGCTGGGCGAAAAATTCTTGATGCCGATGCCCTTGGTCTGCTGCCCCTTGGCCAGCTCATAAACGCCATCGTCCATGAACACCAGGCTTACGTCCTGGTCGAAGGTGGCGGTGATCAGCACCACCTCCAGGCTTTCGAGGGCGTAGATGGTGCCGTAGGGGGCCTTGCGGTTGACAAACATGAATTTCTTCACTTTGGGGCCGCTCGGTGCAGTGCTTTGTTGTTCACTCATGGAGTTTTGCTCTTTAACGGGTTAATCGCCAAACGTGACCAGGCGGTCCGCCTTGATGCCACTGTCCACCAGCTGACCCAGGCCCGAAATACGGAATCCGGGGGCCAGCACCTCGTCCTTGATGCCGCGGCGCAGGGCTGCGGCCACACACACCACCAGGTCCACCTTGTGCTCAGTCGCCAGCGCCGACCAGCGGTTCACGATGTGGCGGTCGTCCTGCGGCGGCTCGGTGAGCCGGGTCGCGTTGTTGACGCCGTCGTGGTAGAAAAACACGCGCTGAATGGTGTGACCCTTGGCCAGGGCGGCCACGGCAAACTGGTAGGCGCTGTCAGACGCCTGGTGCGTGTAGGGACCTTCGTTGACGAGGATGCCGAATTTCATGTTTTTACCTAGTCAGTTGGGGTCAGAGCAAATTTGCTGCGCAAATCTTGATCTGACCCGCAAAGTTTTAGAAACGGATATGAGTCGAAGCGTTCAGGCTCGAGCGGGAACCGCGCCAGTCGTCGATCAGGTACTTGGTGAACGGCAGGTCGCATTTTTCAAAGAATGCGGGCCAGCCGATGCGCTCGATCCAGTCCGACACCCGCTCCCACGACCGTGCGTCTTCCTTGTAGGTGTAGAGGATCTTCTTGACCATGGCCGAGACTTCGGGCCAGCGCGGCGGGTTGTTGGGCAGGCCCGAGGCCACCATCTTCATGAAGGTGGGCTTGCCGCGGGCGTTGGAGTTCTTGCCGCCCACCCAGATCGCCAGCTTGCTGTGCTCGGGGTCGTTGATCTGCATCGGGGGGCAGGGCGGGTAGCAGGCGCCGCAGCACATGCATTTGGACTCGTCAATTTCCAGCGAAGGCCGGCCGTTGACCATGGCGGGGCGGATGGCTGCCACCGGGCATCGCGCCACCACCGTGGGGCGCTCGCACATGTTGGCCACCAGGTCGTGGTTGATCTTGGGCGGCTTGGTGTGCTGCACCACGATGGCAATGTCGGCCTGGCCGCCGCAGTTGATCTCGCAGCAGGAGGTGGACAGGTGCACGCGGTTGGGCATGTCTTCCTTGATGAACTCGGCGTGCAGGTCATCCATCAGGGCCTTGACGGCGCCCGAGGCGTCAGTGCCCGGAATGTCGCAGTGCAGCCAGCCCTGGGTGTGGGCAATGGCCGACACCGAGTTGCCGGTGCCACCCACCGGGAAACCGTTGTTGGTCAGTGCGTCGACCAGCGGCTCGACGCGCGCCGGGTCGGTCACCATGTACTCAATGTTGGAGCGGATGGTGAAGCGCACATGGCCGTCGGCATATTCGTCGGCAATGTCGCACAGCTTGCGGATGGTGAAGAGGTCCATCTGGCGCTGGGTGCCGGCACGCACGGTCCAGATCTGGTCGCCGCTGTGGGCGACGTGATGCAGCACGCCCGGACGCGGCCGGTCGTGGTACTTCCAGTTGCCATAGTTCTTGGCCATCAACGGATGCAAAAACTGCTTGTTGTCCGGAACGCCGCTCTCGATGGGGGTACGCATAGTTGCCATGGTGATCTTTCTTAATCAGTTGGGGACATGCCGGCTTCAGGCGGCTTTGCGGGCCTTGATCTTGGCCACTTCATCGTCCCAGCCGTCGGTTCGGACATAGGGATTGGTGCGTGGCGTGGAGACCATGTTGGGGTCGATCTCGACCTCAATGCCCTCCAGGAAGTTGATCAGGCCAATACGCTCGATCATCTCGCCGGTGCGCTCATGCTCGAGCGCGTTTTCGGCAAAAAAGTCGATCGTTTTCTGACCCAGCTCGACCAACGCCTGGTAGTCTTCATCGGTCTTCATGGGCATGAAAGGCATGACCACGGTGCCCATCAGGTCGCCGATCTTGAGGGTGCGCTTGCCACCCATCAGAACCGTGACGCCCTTGTCGACGCCGGTCGCCAGCGCGCCGGTCATGACGTTGATGCAGTGCATGCAGCGCACGCAGTTGCCGTTGTCGATCTCCAGGCAATGGCTGTCGCTGACCTTGACGCTGGAGATCTTGTCGCCAGTCGCCACATCCTTGACTTCCTTGAGCATGATGGCCTTGGTCGGGCAGCGGCTGACCACGTCATTGACCAATTCGGTCATGCCGTGTTTTTCGAACCACTTGCGCGCCAGGGCTTCGTCGGTGCGGATGTTGTCGCGCCAGGTGCCGATGACGGCCATGTCGGCGCGCTGGATCGAGTTCATGCAGTCGTTGGGGCAACCCGAGAATTTGAACTTGAACTTGTAAGGCAGGGCCGGGCGGTGCATGTCGTCCAGGAAGGTGTTGAGCACCTGGCGATGTGCGCGTGCCTCGTCAAAGCAGGACTGCTCGCAGCGCGCGGCACCGACGCAGGACATGCTGGTGCGCACGGCCGGACCGGCACCGCCGAGGTCGAAGCCGAGTTCGTTGATTTCGTCAAAAGCGCCCTGCACATTGGCCGTGCTGGCGCCCTGGAACATGATGTCGCCCGACTGGCCGTGGAAGGCAATCAGGCCCGAGCCATGACGCTCCCAGATGTCGCACATCTTGCGCAGCACATCGGTGGTGTAGTGCATGCCGGCCGGCGGTTGCACGCGCAGGGTGTGAAATTCCTTGGAAGCCGGGAACATTTCGGCCACTTCAGAAAAGCGTGGAATCACGCCGCCGCCATAGCCGAACACACCGACCGTGCCACCCTTCCAGTAGCCCTTGCGGGTTTTGTACGAGTGCTCCAACTGACCGACCAGGTCGGTCATGTAATCGCTGTCTTTGGCCAGTCGCTTCAGACCGGTGACAAAGCTGGGCCATGGACCGCTTTCAAGCTGGTCAAGCATGGGGGTGTCGTGTTGCTTAATGCTCATTGAGTGTCTCCTGTCGTGGGCGCGCACATCTTGCGCTGATTCGTCGAACCGGGTGTGTTGATGTCCTGGCTGCCAAATGCGCCGCGACCTCAACCGTGGGGCAAATAGTACGGGCCAGGCCGGGGTGTCTGCTATCCCCCTCGTTGGGTATTTGGGGCTACCCATATGGGTTATATGCCCCCACCCGTCCCGGTAATAGACGACGGGGCCCGACTTTGCGCCCAATAGCGGCATGTGTGATGCAGGGCAATTCCCAGCCCGTTAGCTCTGCTCGCACGCGCTCTAAACTTGCTTTTTTCATTTTTTCGTCCAACGATTCACACCATGCCCACCCTGACAACGCTGGTTAAATTCAATATTCCCGTGGGTTTGCAGGTCATCGAGCTGCAACAAGTGGACTATGAAGGCGCCAACATGCGACAGCTGCGCACCCGCATCCGCGAAAAGAGCCGCTTCACCGTGTTTGACATCGATCCGCAGTCAGCCCGGCTCTGGGGCGAGGCCCTGCTGCGCTGGGCTGCCGAGCAGCCCGACAACCAGATCCCGGCGGAGCCGTCTGAATGAGCGCCCTTGCCCTTGAGCCCTGCCCCACGGTCGACCTGATTTTTCCGATCAGCGGGCGCTTTTTGCCGCGTGACCATGCCCAGGCGCTCAAGGACGCGCTGTGCCGCGCCTGGCCCTGGCTTGACGCCGAGCCTCTGGCGGGCGTGCAGGCCATCAAACTGGTGCCCGGTCTGGAGGCGCAGGCCATGCTGTCGGGGCGAGCCAAACTGCTGCTGCGCTTGTCGCGCCAGCGCGCAACCGAACTGATCAACGGCAGGGCGATTGACCTGCAGGTGGCGGGCCAGGCCCTGCACCTGGGCGTGCCGCATGTGCGCGAACTGGTGCCCCACACCACGCTCTATGCCTACCATGTGGCGGCCGCCGATGCCGATGAAGCGGCCTTCATGGCCGGTGTCACACAGGCCTTGTCGGGGCTGGGTGTGGGCGGTGAGCGTGTCTGCGGCAAACGCCAGCAACTGGCGCTGGCCCGCGGCACGGTCACCACCTTCAGCCTGATGCTGCACGGCCTGGCGCCCGAGCCGTCGCTGCACCTGCAGCAGCACGGCATCGGCCCGCACCGGCTGTTGGGCTGTGGAATTTTCATACCCCACAAGTCTGCCGCTGCAGTTTAAGAATTTATCAACGAAACCAAGGAGAAGTTCAATGGCTTACACCATCAATGGCACCGAGTATGAAACCGACGAACAGGGTTTTCTATTGGAGCCAGTGTATGAAGATGACGCAGTTCGGGTGATCGCCGACGCTGAAGGCATCACCTTGACCGATGCCCACTGGGAAGTCATCAACTATCTGCGCGAGCAGTACCGCGAACATGGCCACACCCCCAATTTTCGCAACATGCTCAAGAGTTTTGGTGAAGTTCACCCCGGTGTGGACAGCAAGTACCTCTACGACTTGTTCCCGATTGGCCCTGCCAAGCAGGGCCCCAAGGTGGCGGCCTTGCCGCAGCCGCTGGGCAAGGGCGGCTACTGATATGGCTCTGCGCTTGTCCATTTTGCAGCCTCTGCAACTTCGAGGCAATGTATGGCCAAGCTGAGAATCAAGAGCCAGTGGTTTCGCGACAGCGGCGCCAAGACACCGCAGCAGAACGCCAGCGCCATGGCCTTCATCACTTGGCGCGTGGCACAGAACACGCTCAATCAAATGCGCACGGCGCGGTTCGATATCGAGATCGGGCCGCAGTATTTTGCTTTCACCCACGAGGTGCTGGTGTTTCTGACCCAGGTGATCGACCGCATGGCCCACGCCCGCATGGAAGATGCCGAGCGGGCCGAGTTCATGAACGCCCTGGTGCAGCGCGTGGCGGAAATCCTGCAGGACAACGAAGACCGCCTGATGGGTGTGCCAGCCGCAGGGCAAGCCAGTCACTATGAGCAGTTCATTGACCTGTTCAACGAGCTGTCCGAACACTACGCGGACTTCGGCTTTGATGCCAAGGGGCCCGATTTTGCCTTTGTGCGCTATCTCGGGCACCGCATCGAGGCGCTGATGCCCCAGAAAGACCAGCGCTGGGTGGTGGACCAGATCATGGCGAGCGAAGTGCCCGATGCGCTGGACATGATCCAGCGCGGCATGGACGGCGTCTTGTCGACCGAACCCAGGCCCAGGCGTGCATCGCGCGCCGGCGTTTCGGGTGATTGAAGTAGCGCGTCATGACCGACCCGTTTGACCTTTCACAAACCAGCGCCTACCAGGCTTGGCGCGACGCCAAATTGGCCAGTCAGCCGCGCCAAGCGGGTGAACTGATCGTCGACGTGGCCGACCCCCAGGCCTTGACCGAGCCTGAGCGCGAGGCTCTTTTGCAGCGCTGCGCTGTGGCCAACATGGCCATTTACCGCAGCCCGGTGGTTTCCGAGGACAAAGCCATTCCGATCCAGTTGGCGCGCCAACTCGGCCTGTACCAGCTCGATGGCAACTGGCTTGCCGACGAAGACGGTATTTCGCCGATTGCCGTGGCGGCACCCACGGGTGAGCGTACCGCGTTCATCCCCTACACCAACCGCCCGATCAAGTGGCATACCGACGGTTATTACCATCCCGAGACCCGCCCAATCCGGGCCATGGTGCTGCATTGCGTGCGCCCGGCGCGCCAAGGCGGGGACACGGCACTGATGAACCACGAGATGGCCTATATCGCCCTGCGGGAGGCCAACCCCGACTGGGTCCGCGCCCTGATGGCGCCTGAAGCCATGACCATTCCCGCGCGGCTCGACGACGACGGCATGGCGCGCCCCGAACAAGCCGGGCCGGTGTTCATGGTCGATGCGCTGAGCGGCCAATTGCACATGCGCTACACCGCACGCACGCGCAGCATTGTCTGGAAGGACGATGCCGCCACTCAAGACGCGGTGGCGTTTCTGGCTGATTTTCTGGCCAGCGACAGCCCCCATATTTTTCGTTTGCGCCTGGAAGCCGGCATGGGCCTGGTGTGCAACAACGTGTTGCATGACCGCGCTGGCTTCGATGACGACCCCCAGGCGCCCCGCCTGCTGTACCGGGCGCGTTATCTGGACCGGATCGCCCGGCCCACCACAGGAGTCATCACCCCATGAGCCATCAGGTCAGTGTTTGGCGTGCCGCCCAGTTGCTGGGCGTGGCACGCGGCGTGCTGCAACAAAAGGTACGCGACGGCAGCCTGGTGCTGAACGACGGCTGGGTCTCGACCGACGTGTTGCTGCAGTTGTACCCGAATGCCCAACTGGAAGAGTCGGGCCTGCTGGAACGGGTGTCGCAAATCCGTGATGAAGCCTTTGGCAAGCGCGTGCGCGAGCGCCTGCTGCCGACCCAGGAGGTGCTGGCACAGCGTCTTTTCGCGCAAAGCCAGGAGCTGGCCGATGTGCGCAAACACCTCCAGCGTTACCACGAACTCGTGGTGAGCCTGCAAAAGGAAATTCGTCAACAGCTGAGCGAGCAGCCCGCTGCCGCCAGTTGGCTGGCGTTGGAACAACAGATCACGCAGGGGCTGGCCCAGGCGCTAGCCACCGAACCGGTGGACATGCTGGAGGTGATGGACGATATGCTCAAAATCATGACGGCCCAGGTCACGGTGCGCCCCAGCGGCCACCAATTCCCGGTGGAGGGGCGCGCCAACCTGTTGCAGGCGGGCCTGCACGCGGGGCTCAAACTCAATTACGGCTGTGGCAACGGCAGTTGCGGCATGTGCAAGGTGCGCGTGATTTCGGGCGACGTGGCCAAAACCCAGCACTTTGACTACGCGCTGTCCGAGGCTGAAAAAGCCCAGGGCTATACCCTGATGTGCTGCCACACCGCCGCCAGCAGCGAACTGACGCTGGAGTTGCTTGAAGCCTGCAACCCGCGTGACATTCCCGAGCAAATGATTGCCACCCAGGTGCGTGCCATCACCAAGCTGGCGCCAGACACCGTGTTGCTGCACCTGCAAACCCCGCGCACCCACCGCTTGCGCTTTCTGGCAGGCCAGTCGGTGCAACTGGGCTGGACACTGGCCGGGCATGAGGACGCCTCGACCAGCTACCCGCTGGCCAGTTGCCCTTGTGATGAACGCAATCTGCTGTTCTTTATCACGCGCAACGCGATCGACGGTTTTGCCCAGCGCCTGTTTGCCGGTGACATCAAACCCGGTGCCACCGTCACCGTGCTTGGCCCGAGCGGCGAATTTGTCCTGGCCGAAGGCCACCGCCCGCTGGTGTTTGCCGCTTGCGACGCCGGTTTTGGCCCGATCAAGAGCCTTATCGAACACGCCTTGTCGCTCGACGCCGCACCCTCGCTGTCGCTGTTCTGGCTGGCAACCCGCCCGGACGGCCACTTCTACAGCAACCAGTGCCGTGCCTGGTCGGAAGCGCTGGACCAGTTTGAGTATGAATTGGAGACCCACCCCGACGCTGCACTGGGAGCCTGGCAGATTGCCCAGGCCATGCGCGCCGACTTGTTTGATATTGACTGCGACTTTTATCTGGCCGGCCCCATCGAATTTGTCCGCGCCCTGCATGACGAATTGCGCACCTCCAGCGTGGCTGAATCCCAGATCGCCATCCTGGTGCTTTGACCCTCCTCACAACCCCAAAAACCCATGCAAACCGAAGCCTCCGATGTCAGTAAGACCTATGTTGAAGCGACCCAATCCGCCTTTGACGCCACTTTGCCGGAATGTGCTGGCGGCGAGTCTTTTGCGCTGATGGTGCAGGGCTTCAGCATGGCGCCCGAATTTCTGGAGGGCGAAATCATCCTGATCGAACCCGAAGGCCTAGCCAAAGATGGCTCCTATGTGCTGGCCATGCATGCGCAGGAATGGACCTTCCGGCAACTGCTGCGCACAGAGACCGGTTGGTTGCTGCACCCGCTGAACCCGGCCTTTCCCGATGCGGCCATTCCTGACTTGTCATCCATCCACGGCGTCATCATTCAAAAGGCCCTGCCCGGCCGTCGCCGCGCCTCCAAGCATTACGTCTGACGCCGCCTGTCAGTCACTCACCTGCCCTTGCCATGCCTTATTACATTTACCGCGTCAAACCCTTTACCCAGCTGGACCAACTCAGCGCGCATGACACCTTTGCCGAGGCCTCCAGCCTTGCCAAGTCGCTGCGCCTGCAGCCTGACCTGCCCGCAACGGACAAAATCAAGGTGATTTTTGCCGACACCCCATTGCAGGCCGAAGACCTGCTGTGCCAGGTGCGCACGGCAGGCCCAAAGGGCGACGACTGAAGTGCTGAAACATGGTGGATGAAGCAGCTTTTCACGCATCACGCGAGCGCCTCAACCCCAGCCCCTGCGTCTTTTCAAAGGCACTCCTTTCCGGCTGCGCCAGTTGCAGCCTGGAGCAGCGCCATGCCCTGGCCGAGCGCGAGGTGGTGGCCTGCACCCTGCCGGTGGCGCACATCAACTGCAGTACTCTAAAAGACCTGTTTTACGAGCGCGCCACCTTTGTGCTGCGCCTACCGCGCCCGGCCACCGAGATCCCGCATCAGGCCGCGATGAAGCTGAGCTGTGGTGGACTGAACGGATTACAAGCAGCATTGGCAGCGCCCAGCACCGATGTTCACGCCATGGTGCAGCTGGCGCACAGCCGGTTCGACAGCCTGCTCGACCTGCCCTGGCAAACCATTGTGGAGCACATCGCCGGTTGGCAGATTCGGCGGCGCGCGCCTGTTGGGAGCAAACCCGAGGGTCGTTAAAGATTGCACTGTCAGTTAGTTGGTGTTGCCGCGTTCAAACCTTGGTGATGTGCTGCGCGCGGCAACCGGTAGGGGCGGCCACCTCATACTGGGGTACCAGAAATCGGTGACCACCCCTACCGGTTGCCACGCGACCTCGTGATATGCAGAGGTTTTGAAGGCAAATACAGCTCTATGCACCAGCGTCAACACTGCCACTAGCGCAGTGGCTGGCTTTGGGGGCTGACGATTTCTGGTACTCCAGTATGAGGAAGCCGCCAAAGCCAGTCGCTGCGCGGTTACAGCTAAAAAATCCGAATTGGAATTTTTAGCCCCTAAACGCAACCCGTAGGCTTGGGCAAACCGCCGTACTTGGTGATCGGCTTCATCGGTCCGGTCATCCACAGTTTGAAGACGCTGTTCTGGTCTTCGTCGATATATTTGGCAAATTTACGAATAGGCGGCACGCTGCCGAACTCTTCGTAATACGCGCGGGCCTTGAGGATGTGTGACCACTTGACATCGTCGAGCTCGTAACCGTCGGCCTCGGCCATGGCACGGCCGATTTCCTCAGTCCAGTCACCCATGTCGGTCAGGTAACCGTCGCCGTCGCGTTCTGGCAGATTCATTGTGTGTTCTCCGATTGGGGTGATTTGGCATGGTGCGCCAGCAGCTGGTCCAGGAAACGGCGCAAGAAGCCCTCGGTCTGCATGCCGTGAAAACGGTCGGTGACCTGGCCATGGCTGTAGCCGATCACGGTCGGAAACCCCTTGGCCTGGTGGCGCCCGGCGATGCGCATGTTTTCATCGGCATCGACTTTGGCGAGCACAAAACGGCCGGCGTACTCCTGTGCCAGACGCTCCAGCAAAGGGGTCAGCACGCGGCACGGGCTGCACCAGTCGGCGCCAATATCGAGGACCACCGGCAGTTGGTGGGAACGCAACACCACCGCGGCCTCAAAATCAGCTTCGGTGACGTCAACAACAAAAGGCATCGGTTTCAAGCGCGCCAGTTCTGGTAGTGCATGGTGGCAGCGGCACCCCCAATGATGCCGGCCAGCACGATGAAGGAGCCCAGCGCCAGGGTCGAGATGCCTGTGAGCCCCTGGCCCACGGTGCAACCCAGGGCGGTGACGCCGCCAAAGCCCATCAGCACGGCGCCCAGCAACTGGGTGCGCAAGTCTTCCATCGAGGCAAAGCCCTCCCAGCGAAACTGGCGGCTGGCCAAGGCGTAAGCCAGGGAGCCCAGCACCACACCGAGCGCGCTGGCAATGCCAAAGCTCACATGCAGGGACTGGTCGGTCCAGAGCATCAGCAGCTCCAGGCTGAAGGCCGTGGGTGCCACAAAACTGAAGGACTCCAGCGTGCGGGTATTGGTGGCAAAGTAGACCATTTCCATGGTCTCGGGGCTTTCGCCATGACCCAGGTGGCCGGTGAGGTACCAGCCGGAAACAATCAGCAGGCCCAGCACCACGGCCCCCAGCCATTGAACGACATTGCCGCGAAAGCGCTTGTCTTTCAGGGCAAAAGCGGCCAGCCCCAGGCTCAGCATAGCCACGCTGGCGAGCAAGGCAGGTTTGGCAGCCAGGCCGGTGAGTTTGGCCAGAATTTGCGGTAAAGTTTGCCCTGCCAGACCCCACTGCGCCAGGTCCAGCGTGACCGGGTCGAGGTAGCTCGCGCGCCACTGACCGAACAGGCCCTTGAGCGTCATGTAGGCCGAGATCGCCACGAACACCAGCACCACCAGCGAGCGCAGGCTGCCCGCGCCCAGGCGCACCAGGTTCTTATTGACGCAGCCGGCCGCAATGGTCATGCCAACGCCGAAGATCACACCGCCCAGCACCAGCGACAGCCAGGGCAGGCTGGGGCGGACATAAATCGACTTCGACAGGTCAATCAACCCAGACTGGTACAACAGATTGGTGCCGAGCATTGCAACGGCCATCGCCAGCAGCCACATGCGCATGCGGCCCCAGTGCGCCATGTTGACCACGTCCGAGATCGCGCCCATGGTGCAGAAATTGGTCTTGTTGGCCACGGCCCCAAAAATAAAGGCCAGGGCGAAGCCGCCCAAAACCACCATGCTGCTCAAATCGCTTGGCTCGCTCATTTACGGCTCCTGGAAAGGATTTGAATTATTGACCCGGGGCACTGGCCGTGGCCAGTCGGACCATGGTGCTGCGAATGGCCTCAGGCGCATTGATGATGGTCATGAATTGACCCATGCCCAAAGCCGGCCAGGCCAGCGCAATGCGGTAGCGTGCATAGAGGGAGTACACCTTGTTGTCGACAATGAACAACTCGTAGGGCAAGCCGGCCGGATGGTCAGCACCAATCTTGTTCACCCACCAGCCCTCGCCGTCGCCGCCGCTGTTCATGGCCACGCCAAATACCGCCATTTTCTTGTCGGACATGACCACCTCATAGACCTGCCGGGTGTCGCCCAGGCCCTTGGCCAGGTTTCCCTGCACTGCCTTGAGCGCCTCGTCGAAACTGGCGTAGCTGGCAAGCTCGCTGTTGGCTGAGTCAAAACGTTCCATGCCAAACATGTAACGGTAGTCGGTCAACTCGGCCTGCGGCACATCGCCACCAAAACCAGTGCCTTCGCCCAAGGCCCTGACCAGTCGTTTCTGCACCGAATTAACGGCCTCTTGCGCTCCCGAGAACTTGCCGCGCAGGTAAGCCCGGTACCAGTAATCCGGGTTCATGTAAGACACGCTGCCGTCACTGCCAATGCCAACACGGATGCCTGCCGCGACGATGCCGCTGCTCGGGCCCGTGGCGCGAATGGCCGCCAGCATGGCAGGGTCTGAGACCACCAGACTGGCGCGCCCGGCGACGCCCTTGGGTGTGTGCTGCCCGAGGACGGTAAAGCCCTCTGCCTGAAGTCTTTTCTCGACTTGGGCCAACTGGGCCGGCAAGTCGCCCGCCGGCAGCTTGCCGGCGTGGGTATAGGGCGACAGGGCCCAACTCAGTTGGGCCGCACACAACAGGGCAGCGCCCAGAAGCAGTCGTTTGATCATGGCTTAAATGAACAGGCAAACGTCGGATTCACCGGCGAACTTCATGAACGTGGCGGCACCGCCATATTCAACATCCTTGATGAATTCGCTGGTCTCGAACTCGAACAGGTCCACGGTCATCTGGCAGGCGACAAACTTGACATCAGACTCAAGGCAAATGTCTCGCAGTTCCTGCAGTGACGCCACACCCTTGGACTTCATCTTATTTTTCATCATCATGGTCGCCATGGATTCCATGCCGGGCAGCATTTGCATCATCACCGGCATCGGCACAGGCATCGGCATGGCCGGGTTGGCGAGCGGGCTGATCTTGATGCCATCGAGATTTTTGCGCAGCAACTGCAAGCCATAGAAGGTGAAAAATATCTGCACATCCCATCCCAGCGCGGCGGCGGTGGAGGCCAGAATAAACGGGGGGTAAGCCATGTCCAGGGTACCCTTGGTGGCGATCAGGGCCATTTTTTTAGCTGCCATTTGTGCGCTCCGATTGAGGTTGAGGAGATCCCGGAGGATCAGGCTTTCTTGAGGAAAAACACAAATTTGCTGTTTTCGCTCCCCTGCTCCAGCAAATCATTGCCGGTTTGCTCGGCAAAAGCCGCCATGTCGCAGACCGAACCGGGGTCGGTGGCGATCACTTTCAATACCTGGCCCGAACTCATGTCTGCCAGCGCTTTTTTCGTGCGGACAATGGGAAGCGGGCAAGAAAGGCCGGACGCGTCAAATTCTTTGTTAAATTCCATGGGATGTCTCCGTGAGTGAATGGCTTGCTGCAGAATAATCGTTTAGTGACACCACCCATCCCTTGCAAAAGAGATGGCGTTGCGACTGGGAGATTTTTGATGCGCTGGCCCAAAGCGTCTATTACCGCAAAGGGTGGGGCCAGGTAGCCCATATGGGCTATGCGATCGCTGAACCGGTCAGGCCGGCGTGCCTGTGCTCTTGCGGTCGATTTCGTGACACACTGCTTCGCAGATCGACACGATGCGCTGATCGATGATGCGGTAAAAAATTTGCACGCCTTCCCTGCGCTTGCCCAGGATGCCGGCCTGGTAAAGGGTATTCAGGTGCTGCGACATATTGGGCTGGGTGGTGTCGACCTGGGTCAAGATATAGCTAACATTCTTTTCGCCATCACACAGGCAATTGATGATCTTGAGCCGCATGGGCGCCGACATGACACGAAACAGGTCGGCGGCCGACTCATAGGTCTGGTCGGTTTTAACTATTTTGGGCTTATCAGAAGAAATCGGCTGAAGTGGCATGACGCTGTGTCCTTATCTTTCATGGCGCTACTGTAAGGCAGCCTCGTACTCTATCAAACATTGGATGCGCGGCTTTCATTAAACTTACAAACGCCATTCTACGTTTACCCTGAACTTGACCTGAGCGTGCGGCTGAGCATGATCACCGGAATCAGACCCACCAGCACCAGCGCCAGCGACGGCAGCGCCGCCTCACCGAGACGCTCGTCGCGCGCCAACTGGTAGGCCACGACTGCCAGAGTGTCGCTGTTAAAGGGCCGCAGCACCAGCGTGGCGGGCAATTCCTTCATCACATCGACAAACACCAGCAGCAAGGCCACCGCTGTGGAGCGCCTCAGCAGCGGCCAGTGCACGCGTTTCAACAACCCCCATTCACCACTGCCCAACATACGCGCGGAGTCGTCAAAACTGACCGGGATCCGGGCATAACCGCTTTGGATTGATTGCAGCGCCACCGCACAAAAGCGCACCAGGTAGGCCCATACCAGGCCAAATGCCGTGGCGGTCATGAGGTAACCAGCACCCGTCTCGGGCCACCGGGCCTGGAGCCAGCCCACCGGCAACAACAGGCCGACCACGATCACGGCGCCAGGCACCGCATAACCCAGGCCTGCCAGTTGCACCGCCCAGCGCGTGGGCGCATCGGGGCGGCGCCGCGCGCTGAAGGCCAGCGCCAAAGCCAGCGCCACTGCCAGCGCCGCGCTGATCAGCCCCAAACGCACACTGTTCAGGGACCAGCCCAAAAACGAACCCCAGGACAACACCGACCAATCGGCGATCAGCGGGCGCAGCATGAACAACACCGGCAGCACAAAACCTGCCAGCACGGGCACACCGCAGAGCAGCCAGGCCAGCAGCAGCGGCCTGCCCGTCAGTCTGAGCGGCCGGGCGTCCATGGAGCCGGCCCGATCGCCACGGCTGGCAGCAAAACGGAGTTTTTTCCGGGAGCGGCGCTCAAGGAACAAGAGCAAGGCAACCAGGGCCAGCAGCATCGTGGCCAGTTGGGCGGCGGCCAGACGGTTGTCCATCGACAGCCAGGCCTTGTAAATACCGGCGGTAAAGGTCTGGATGCCAAAATAGCTTGACACGCCAAAGTCGGCCAGCGTTTCCATCAAGGCCAGCGCGGTACCAGCCGCCACCGCCGGTCGCGCCAGTGGCAAGGCAATCTCGAACACGCGCCGGCGCATCGGCGCGCCCAGCAGGCGGGCAGCCTCCATCAAATGAGCGGCACGCTCGCTCAGGGCGGTGCGCGCCAGCAAGTAAACATAGGGGTAGAGCGAAAAAACAAAAACCCAGGCGGCACCGCCCAGATTGCGCACCTCGGGGAACACCCTGCCCTGCCAGCCCGTGAGTTCGCGCACCATGGTTTGAAACGGCCCGCTGAACTGCAAAAAATCGGTGTAGGCATAGGCCACCACATAGGCCGGCATGGCCAGCGGCAGCAACAGCGCCCACTCAAAAAAACGCCGGCCGCCAAAGTCAAACAGGGTCACCGCGGCGGCGCTGGACAACCCCACCACCACCACGCCCACGCCCACCAGCGCGCTCAGAAGCAGGGTGGTACCCAAATAATCAGGCAACACGGTTTGTGACATCTCGCGCAAGATCTGCCAGGCGGCACCGTCGGTCTCTCCCATCGACAGCCAGGAAGCCATGACTGCCAGCACCGGCAGCATGAAGACCGCGGTCAACAACAGAAACAACAACTGACGCAGTCTGAGCAATCGCATGTGTGGGTAAGCGGGTTGGCGGAGCAAGCGCGAATTGTAGGCACCCGCCATGCTTTTGAACCAGTCTCCGGCGGACGATGTCGCGTGCGCTGCTCAGAAACCCGGCTGACACGCGCGGCAACCAACTGATACACAACGATGCGCTGCCGACATCCTTGCGCAACAGGCGCGCTGCACCATACACCTACCCGATAAACAAACACCATGAACACACAAGCTTTCGTTCTCTCCTGGCTGCTCAGTAGAGTGTCTGGCGAGCAGGTGGGCCTGGTGGTCGGGGCGGCGCAGGCCGTGGTCGTTCTTTGCTTTATCAATCCTTAAGGAGTCTCATCATGACATCATCCAAATTCACATTGGCCGCACTCGCCATCGCCCTCGCTTTGGGCACAACAGCCTACGCCAAAGGCCCCATGAACGGGCAAGCTGGCGGTGCGGTCGCAGGTGCAGGTGCAGGGGCGGGAACGCGCACACAAACCCAGGCACGCACCCAAGAGCAGTCCGAAGCACAAATCCGCGCCCGCCTGCAAACCATGAGCGCCGACAGGCTTGCAGGCACGGGGGCCGCAGCCGGCACACCGCGCGGCATCCACACGCCGGGAACAGGCCTGACAACACCGACAACAACCGACAGTTCAGTGGTCGTTATCCAGTAAAGCGCGCAAGCTTGCCTGGTTGCGGGATCTGTTTGGCCCCCGCAACCAACGCAAAAACCGAGGCAGAGCGCCAAGAGAATTGTTGGCATCTACAATGATTTTCATGTTCCTCGAAGTCTCCCAACTCAGCGTCACCTATGCCGGTCAAATGAAAGCGGCAGTGCATGATGTTTCCTTCGGCCTGCACGCCGGTGACATTGGTGTGTTGATCGGCCCGTCCGGCTGCGGCAAGACGACGCTGCTGCGGGCCGTGGCAGGTCTGGAAAGTGCCAGCGCCGGTGTCATTCGCCTGGGTGGCGAGGTGGTGAGCCAGGCGGGCCGGTCGCTGCCACCGGAGTCGCGCCAGGTGGGCATGGTGTTTCAGGACTACGCGCTGTTCCCGCACCTGAGCATTGGCCGCAACGTCGCGTTCGGCATTGACCACCTGCCGCGTGGCGAGCGCGCGGCCCGCGTGGCCGAGGTGCTCGCGTTGGTGGGGCTGGAGGGGCAGGAAGATCGTTTCCCCCATGAATTGTCGGGCGGACAGCAACAGCGTGTCGCGCTGGCGCGGGCGCTGGCCCCCAGGCCGCGCCTGTTGCTACTGGACGAACCCTTTTCCAACCTCGACGTGGACTTGCGGGAACGACTGGCTTACGAGGTGCGCGGCATCCTGAAAGCGGCCAACGCGACAGCGCTGTTTGTCACCCATGACCAGTTGGAGGCGTTCGCCGTGGGCGACACCATTGGTGTCATGCACCAGGGCGAGTTGCACCAATGGGACAGCGCCTACACGCTCTACCACCGGCCCGCGTCACGCTTCGTCGCCGAGTTCATCGGCCATGGCGTTTTTACGCCGGCCGTGATCCGGGATGTGGCGGGCCAGGTGGTGGTGCAAACGCCGCTGGGCAACCTCACTGACATGAGCGAATGCCCCTTGCCCTGCGCCTACTCGGGCGGAGCCTGCGATGTGCTGCTGCGCGCCGACGACATCGTGCACGACGACGATGCGCCGGTCAAGGCGCAAATCATGCGCAAGGCGTTTCGCGGCGCCGAATTCCTGTACACGCTGCGCCTGGCCACTGGCGAGACCGTGATGGCGCTGGTGCCCAGCCACCACGACCATTCTCTGGGCGAGTGGATCGGCATTCGGGCCCAGGTCGACCATGTGGTGACCTTCAACCGCGACTGCCCGCAACATGAGGGCCGCATGTGCAGCATGCCGTGCGAACACACCGCGCGCCCAGCCGACCTGGTGCAGCCGGTTCAGTGGCACGCCGACAAATCCGGGCTGGTCCTCGGGAGATCCTGAAATTTCAGATCCCGAACCTGCATTCATCAAGGCCCATAAAAATGGCCTCCACGCCGCCATGGATGCCTTTTCGTGTTCTGGCCAGCAAAACTACGATTATCCGGTTCCCCCATGGCGCATGACGTGAAAGATCCCAATGGCACTGCCTGTCCCTCATTTCCGTGAATCGGGCGTTGGACCTGGCGTCGTTTGCCTGCATTCGAACGCCAGCAATTCAAACCAATGGCGTGGGTTGATGGAAGTTCTTTCGCCAAAATATCACCTGTTTTCCCCGGATTCCTATGGAGCCGGCAAGAGCGCCGATTGGACTTCTGATCGGGTCATTGCCCTGAAAGATGAAGTGGAATTCATCGAGCCGGTTCTTGCCGCGGCCGGAGACCGTTTTAGCCTCGTTGGCCATTCCTACGGTGCGGCAGTTGCGCTCATTGCGGCATTGGCCCATCCGGGGCGTGTGCGGGCAATGGCTTTGTATGAACCCACCTTGTTCTCACTGATCGACGCGCAATCGCCCCCTCCGAATGCAGCGGACGGAATTCGGCAGGCAGTGCACGCCGCCGGTATGTCTCTGGATCAACACAAGCCGAACGACGCCGCCAAACACTTCATCGACTACTGGATGGGCCCATCGAGTTGGGACAACACGCCGGAAGCCCGAAAGCCGCCCATTGCGTCCTCGGTCATCAACGTCCGGCGCTGGGCGCACGCGCTGCTCACCGATGCCGCGCCGCTGGAGGCGTTTGGGACGCTGCAGATACCCGTGCTCTACATGCTTGGCAAGAATTCCCCGCCATCGGCCCAAGAAGTGGCGCGGCTCCTGACGGGTGTATTGCCGCTCGTCGAGGTGGTGGCGTTCGACGGTCTTGGACACATGGGCCCCATCACCCATCCGCAACAAGTCAATGAAGTCATTGCACGTTTTATCGCCAGCAAAGTTCGCACATAGGGAAAGTGCGCGCTGACGATGGCGCAGACGCGTCAACCCGGGGTCTTCCCGGTATCGACGGGATCGAGCGACAAGCCATTAAACCGGGTTCTCACCGGCGGCGGTTGGTGCAAGGTTTGCTGCACCACGCAGCACCTTTGGGCCGCCGAAGACAGGACGTCGAGCAATTTGGCGGGGGTGCCCTCCTCGACTTTCAGATCGATATCACACGTCATGGACTGAAAGCCAACCGGCACATCCGCCTCCATGCCCAAGGCCCCCCGCACGTCCACTTGTGCCGTGACACGAACCTCCAGGGCGATGATTTCGATGGCCAGTCGATTGGCCACCATTCTGATTGCGGAGTCCTGGCACGCTGCCAGCGCGGCGCACAACATGTCGCCGGGCGTCGGTGCGTCATGCAGACCGCCCACGGCCCGGTGCACACCCACGGGCACACAAACGCCACATCCGTCCATGGGTTCCACCAGCGAGTGGAAAGGATCCGCGGGATCGGTGCCGCAGGTACGCGCGTGGTCGGTGACCATGGCCAGGGCCGGTGTTTGTTTGTACTGCCTGCGCAGCAGTTCCTGGGCCTCCTGAACGAGGGTTTTCATGACTAGCGCCGCGTGACCACAATTTCAAGGTACTCACTGGGAACGACCAAGGTGCCATCGCCCGCACGATTCATTCGATTGAGCAGTTCCGTCAAATCCTGTTCCAGCGCGGCCGCGCCTTCGGCGGGGAGCGCGGCAAACGCCTTGTGGATCGGCCCGTACCAGGTGCGGAACACCTCGATGAAATGCCCGGCCGAGCGGTAGCGAAAGTTGAACATCAGGGGCGTCGCCCGGATGGATGCGGCGGATTCTCCGAAAAGGGACTCCAGGTGCGACACCACCCCCCAGCGCGAAGGTGGCTGCACACCGGCCGGCGGCGGCAGATGGCGCCCCAAAGTCTTGAACACCTGCCCGATGAATCCGTCCGGTGTCCAGTTCGCCAAGCCGATGCGTCCGCCCGACCGGCACACGCGCGCCATCTCGGCTGCTGCCTTGGCCTGATCAGGCGTGAACATGACGCCGAAGGTGGATAACACCGCGTCAAAACTGGCGTTGGCGAACGGGAGTGCCTCCGCATCCGCAGTCTCGAAGCTCATCTCCAGGCGGTCGGCCCGGGCGCGCTCGGCGCCGCGCGCCAAGAGCGCGCCCACGTAGTCGGTCGAAGTGACTTTGCAGCCCCGCCGCGCCGCGGCCAGGCTGGCATTGCCGTTGCCAGCCGCCACATCGAGCACACGCTCGTCCCAGCCGACGTCGCAGGCCTCAGCCAGCGATTCGCCCACGATCTGCAAAGTCGTTCCGATCACGGCGTAATCGCCGCTGGCCCAAGCGGACTGTTGTTTGCGCTTGACGGCATCAAAATCAATTAAAGTTTCCATGCGATATCTCCTGTGTTGTGTCATCCGCACTGTGCTTCAGCAATGCGCGGCTCGTCCTGCCCGGGCGTCGCGATGGATTGCCCTGGCGTCCGAATTTGGCGACGAGGGCACTGGACAGTTGTCTCAGCGTCCGGATTCGCTGCTTGATCATCCTGAGGGCCGTCGCGGCCATTGAAGGCACTACCGGGAACGGCCAAAAACGCCCAAAATGTCACCCATCAGAATCAACATGGAGATTTGAAAATGGCACTTCAACATATCGGGGCAGCGGCGCAGCGCGTGAAGGCCGTGTTTCAAAGACGCCCCGAAGTTGGACTTCATGACGATGCGCCCGCCAAAGCCCGATGGCAATCTGGCGCCAGAATACTGGTCCGGCACAACGACGGCATGGAAGTCGCAACCGACATGCCCGTGGAACTCGGCGGAACCGGTGACCAGGTCACACCGGGCTGGCTGTTTCGTGCAGGTGTTGCCTCATGCGCTGCAACCTCGATCACGCTGGCCGCCGCAGTGGAAGGTATTGAGCTCACCGCCCTTGAAGTCCATGTCGGCAGCCGCTCCGACACCAGAGGCCTTCTGGGGATGTCGGAACCCGGTGGCGAGCCGGTATATGCCGGACCCTTCGACGTCGAATTGCGTGTCACCGTCGCTGCGAACGGCGCAACACCCAGCGCTTTGAAGTCCCTGATTGAGGACTGCCTCGGCCATTCACCTGTCCCGAGCGCCCTCATCACAGCAACACCGTTTGCCTTGCATGTCAACGTAGCATCGTGACGATGGACGCGCTGTCAGAAACTCTGAGGGTGGTGCGCCTGATCGGGGCCATCTTTATCAACGGGCGATTCACGGCACCCTGGTGCTACCAGTCCCCCCATGCCGACTATGCTGCGCCTATGCTGGAGCCTGGGGCTGAACGCGTGGTGATCTTTCACATGATCACCGAAGGCGAATGCCACGTCGAGATGGCGGGGCAGCCTCCCCTGCACCTCATCGCGGGGGACGCGGTGATCTTTCCGCAGGGCGATGCGCATCGCATGGCCTCGGCACCTGGCGTAGCAGCCGCCACAGGCGCGAAATTGGACGTCGTGTTTTCAAAACGCCCACGCCAGCTGGCCTATGGCGGCGGCGGCGCAGTGACCCGTCTGGTGTGCGGGTACCTGGCTTGCGATGCGCGCCTTGCCCGCATGCTTTTGGCGGGTCTGCCGTCTGTCGTCAAGGTCAATGTTCGTGGTTCCAATGCTGGCGCCTGGCTTGAGGCCTCCTTGCGGTATGCGCTGAGCGAGGCCAGGTCGCCACGCCCCGGAGGGATGGGCGTTCTGGCCAAGTTGTCCGAAGTTCTTTTTATCGAGGTTCTGCGCATTTACATGAACGAACAAACCCCGGGAACCACCGGCTGGCTGGCGGGTGTGGGGGACCGCATCGTTGGGGCGGCCTTGGGCGCAATGCACAAGAACCCCGCGCAAGCCTGGACCCTGGAGGAACTGGCCAGTGTTGCCGGGTCTTCCCGGTCGGTTCTCGCCGAAAAATTCCAGCTGATTGTCGGCATCGCGCCGATGCAGTATTTGACGCAATGGCGCATGCTTCTGGCGGCCAATCTCTTATCGGGCAGCCACTTGCCGCTGATCCGGATCGCCGAGGAAGTGGGCTACCAAACCGACACTGCCTTCAGCCGCGCCTTCAGCCGCGAATATGGCGTGCCGCCTGCAAAGTGGCGCCGAATTCAAATGGAAAAAAAACTTCAACCCGGCTGAAAGAGAAAATCCAATTTTCCGGCTTGCCCGAGCGATAGGGCGAATTTGTCGCGATGACAAGCCGTTTTGGAGCCCCTTTACCTGCCACCTGTTCGGGTCCGCGCGCCACGACGGCACCAGGCCACAGTCAACTCACCCCGCCTGGTACGCCACGCGCCCGCCCACCAGCGTGCAGCGCACGCGCCCGGGCAACTCGTAGCCCGAGAACGGCGTGTGTTTGCCCTGGCTCACCAGGGTGTCGGCTTGCACCGTCCAGGCGGCCTGCGGGTCGAACACACAGACGTCCGCCAAACCACCCACCTGCAGGCGGCCGGTGCGCCCGAGCCGGGGGCCCAGCGCCGCGCCCAGCACCTGGGCCGGGCCTTCGGTGACCACTTGCAGCGCCCGCATCAGGGGCACAGCGCTGTCCTGATGCCACTTGAAGGCCAGGCTCAGCAGCAGTTCCAGCCCGGTGGCACCGGGCTCGCTTTCAGCAAACGGCAAGGCCTTGGCATCTTCGTCCACCGGGGTATGGTCCGACACCAGCGCGTCGATGCTGCCATCGAGCAAACCGGCGCGCAGGGCGTCGCGATCGCGCTGCTGGCGCAAGGGCGGGTTCAGCCGGGCGCGGCTGTCGAAATAGCCGATGTCGGCGTCGGTCAAATGAAGGGAGTTGATGCTGACATCACAGCTCACTTTCAGGCCGTCGGCCTTGGCCTGGCGCACCAGCGCCACCCCGGCCGCGCTGCTGATGCGGCACAGGTGCACCCGCGCCCCGGTGGCCCGCATGAGCTCGAAAATGGTGTGCAGGGCAATCGTTTCGGCCATCACCGGCACGCCGCTTAATCCCATGCGCGTGGCCAGCGGGCCGCTGGCCGCCACGCCCTGACCCAGAAAGTAGTCTTGCGGGCGCAGCCACACTGCGTAGCCAAAGGTGGTCGCGTACTGGAAAGCGCGCTGCAGCACCTGGCTGTTGCCAAGCATCACCTCGGCCTGGCTGAAGGCGACGCAACCGGCATCGGTCAGCATCACCATCTCGGTCAGAATTTCTCCCTTGAGGTTGCGCGTCAGCGCGCCCAAAGGGTAGACCCGCGCCTGTTGCAGCTTTTCAGCGCGAAAGCGCAGCATTTCGACCAGGCCGGGCTCATCGAGCACCGGGTCGGTGTCGGGCTGGCAAACCAGGCTGGTGACACCACCGGCCATGGCCGCCGCCATCTCGGACTCAAGCATGCGGGCGTGCTCGTTGCCCGGCTCGCGCAGGCGCACCGCCAGGTCCACCAGACCCGGCAAGACCAGGCAGCCAGCGGCCTGGATCGTGACCTCCGGCTGAAAATCAGCAGGGATCTCTTGAATCGCGAGGACGGCCCCGTTGGCCAGGGCGACGTCGGCTTGCGCGTCCAGACCACTGGCGGGGTCGATGACCCGGCCACCCTGAATCAGCACACGTGTTTGCTTGTTCATCTGTTTGTCTCTCAAAGGGTTCAGGCTTCGTTCCCGGCCACGATGCTCATCACCGCCATGCGCACCGCGATGCCAAAGGTCACCTGCGGCAGGATCACGCTCTGGCGGCCATCCACCACGGCCGAGTCGATTTCGACGCCGCGGTTGATCGGGCCCGGGTGCATCACGATGGCGTCAGGCTTGGCCCGTTGCAGCTTGGTCGGGGTCAGGCCAAAACTCTTGAAAAACTCCTGGCTCGACGGCAACAGCGCGCCGCTCATGCGCTCGTTTTGCAGGCGCAGCATGATGACCACGTCGGCGTCCTTGATGCCTTCTTCCAGGGTGTGGCAAACGCGCACACCCATTTGCGCCATGTCGGAGGGGACCAGGGTCTTGGGGCCGACCACACGCACCTCGGCACAGCCCAGCGTGGTGAGGGCATGGATGTCGGAGCGCGCCACGCGCGAGTGCAGCACATCACCCACAATGGCCACGGTCAGGTTGGCAAAGTCGCCCTTGTAGTGGCGAATGGTGTACATGTCGAGCAGGCCCTGGGTGGGGTGGGCATGGCGGCCGTCACCGGCGTTGACCACATGCACATGCGGCGCCACATGCTGGGCGATCAGGTAGGGCGCGCCCGACTCGCTGTGGCGCACGACAAAAATGTCGGCAGCCATGGCGCTCAGGTTGGCAATGGTGTCGAGCAGCGACTCGCCCTTGTCGGCTGACGACTTGGCGATGTCGAGGTTGATCCCGTCGGCGCTCAGGCGCTTGGCGGCAATCTCGAAGGTGGTGCGCGTGCGCGTGGAATTCTCGAAAAACAGGTTGAAGACGCTTTTTCCCCGCAGCAAGGGCAGCTTTTTGACCTCGCGATTGCCCACCGAGACAAAGTTGGCGGCGGTATCGAGCACCTGGGTCAGGATGCTCTTGGGCAAGCCCTCGGTCGAGAGCAGGTGGATCAGCTCGCCGTTTTTATTGAGCTGCGGGTTGCGCTGGTACAGCATGGCTAGATTTCTTTCACGTTAAAACTGAAGCGGCCGTCCTCGTGGCGCAGCAGCGCCAGCGACTGGCTGGCGGGCAGGCTGATGCGCGCGCTGCACAGGTCGGCCTGAATTGGCAGTTCGCGGCCACCGCGGTCCACCAGCACCGCCAGCTTGACGCTGGCCGGGCGGCCGAAGTCGAACAGTTCGTTGAGCACGGCGCGGATGGTGCGCCCGGTGAACAGCACATCGTCGAGCAAGAGCACATGGGCCCCATTGACGTCAAAGGGAATCTGGGTCTGGGCGCTGCTGGTCATGCCGCGGCGTGCCAGGTCGTCACGGTGCATGGCCGAAGAAATCACGCCAAACGGCTGAACCAGGCCTAGGTCCCGCTGCAGGCGCTCGGCCAGCCAGACGCCTCCCGAGGCAATGCCCAGCAGCTGTGTGCCGGGCTGCAGCAGCGGGCGCAAGTTGTGCGCCAGGTCGGCGTACAGCGCCTCGGCATCGAGTGCCAGTTTGCTCATGGAAGACTCCTTAAAAACTGTTCCAGAATGATGCAGGCGGCTGCCGCATCGGCATCAATCGCGCCCATGGAATGGGCCTCGGTGGTGGTGTAGCGCTCATCCACTTCGAACACGGGCAGCCCGAAGCGGCCATGCAACTGGCGCGCAAAGCGGCGCGCCCGCACGGTATTTTCATGGGCCGCGCCGTCCGGATGAAACGGCACACCCACCACCAGCGCGTCTGGCTGCCAGGTCTTGAGTTGCTGCGCCACTTTCTCAAAACGCGCCCTGCCCTCGGCGCTGATCGTGCCTTGGGGCTGGGCCGTGCGCAAAAGGCGGTTGCCCACCGCAAAGCCGGTGCGCTTGAGGCCGAAATCGAGCGCCATGAACGTCTGCAAATGGTCCGGCACCACCGGCTGCGGGTCAATGCTCGAGTGGTCGGTCAAGGTGCTCATGCGTGCCCGGCATCAGGTGCCAGCATCCAGGGCTCCAGGCCCAGCAACTTGAGTGCCTGCGCATAACGCTCGGGCACCGGGGTGTCGAAAATCAGACGCGCGTCGGCCTCCACGGTGAGCCAGCTGTTGTCGCCCAGTTCGGACTCCAGCTGGCCCTCGCCCCAGGCAGAATAACCCAGGGAAATGAGGACCTTGCGCGGCCCGCTGCCGGTCGAGATGGCCTCGAGCACATCGCGGGAGGTGGTCATCTCGAGGCCGCCGGGGATCACCATGGTGCTCGCATAAACCGGGTGCTCGGGCTGGTCGTCGTCGCCGAAGGTGGCCTCGTGCAGCACAAAGCCGCGCTCGGTCTGGACCGGCCCCCCAAAATAGACCGGGGCAGTCTGCAGGTCGGCCCGACTCAAGGGCAGTTCCACCTTGTCAAACAGCCCCTTGAGGTCGATGTCGCAGGGTTTGTTGATGACCAGCCCCATGGCCCCACGGGGACTGTGCTCACACAGATAAACGACACTTTGCCCAAAGAGCGGATCCTGCAGACCGGGCATGGCGATCAAAAAATGATTCGTCAGGTTGATGGGGGCAGAATCAGATGACATGGAACAATTTTAGCGATGAACATGAGCCCAAACTTTGAAATCGGCCTGATGTGGTTTCGGCGCGATTTGCGCCTGATGGACAACGCCGCTCTGCATCTGGCGCTGAGCCAATGCGCGCGTGTGCACTGCGTCTTTGTCTTCGACCAGGCCATTCTGGCGCAATTGCCGCGTGCTGACCGGCGCGTGGAATTTATCCGTGAATCCCTGGTGGAACTGGACGCGGCACTGCGCCAGCTCAGCGGCAAGGCCGCCGCGGGCCTGATCGTGCGCCACGCGCTGGCCAGCGACGAAATCCCGCGCCTGGCGGCCGCACTCCAGGTGAAGGCGGTCTTTGCTGCGCGCGATTACGAGCCGCAGGCGCTGGCGCGGGACGAGGCCGTGCGCGAGACGCTGGCGCAAGCCGGTTGCGCGTTTTTCACCTGCAAGGATCAGGTCATCTTCGAGGGCCGGGAAATCCTCACCCAGTCCGGCACACCGTACGGGGTGTTCACGCCCTATAAAAACAACTGGCTCAAGCGCGTGGCGCCCGAAGACCTGGCGCCACATAACAGCGCGCCACTGGCGCAGCGCCTGCTTGAGCGCCCGCCCGGCCTGCAACAAGCCGTGCCCGGCCTGGGCGACCTCGGTTTCGAGCCCACCAACCTGGCCAGCCTGAAAATCCCCACCGGCGAAGGCGGTGGCCAGGCCTTGCTCGAGGCTTTTTTCGAGCGCATGGACGACTACCACGCCACGCGCGATTTCCCGGCGGTCAAGGGCCCGAGTTACCTCGGTGTGCACCTGCGTTTTGGCACCGTGTCGATCCGCCAACTGGTGCGCCTGGCCTTGCAGCGCCAGGCCGCGGGCAGTGCCGGTGCCGCGGTGTGGCTGAGCGAACTGGTGTGGCGCGATTTCTACTTTGCCATCCTGGTCAACTTCCCGCAGGTGGCACGGCAGGCCTTCAAAGCCGAATACGACGCCATTCAATGGGAACAGGGCCCCCACGCCGACGCCCTGTTCGCGGCCTGGTGCGAGGGGCGCACCGGCTACCCGCTGGTCGACGCTGCCATGGCGCAGATCAACCAGACCGGCTACATGCACAACCGCCTGCGCATGGTGGCAGGCAGTTTCCTGGTGAAAGATCTGGGCATCGACTGGCGCTGGGGCGAGCGCTATTTCGCCGAGAAACTCAACGACTTCGACCTGTCGGCCAACAATGGCGGCTGGCAATGGGTGGCGTCCAGCGGCTGTGACGCCCAGCCCTACTTTCGTATCTTCAACCCGGTCAGCCAAAGTGAGAGGTTTGACCCGCAGGGCAAATTCATCCGCCGCTACCTGCCGCAACTGGCCGGCCTGTCGGACAAGGCCATCCACGCACCCTGGGCGGCCAAACCCCTCGAGTTGCAGATGGCCGGCGCGGTGCTGGGCCGGGACTACCCTCACCCCATCGTGGCGCACGACGAGGCACGGGCCAAAACCTTGCGGCGTTATGCGGTCGTCAAGAAATCAGGTCCGCAGCCACTTCAAATTTGAACCATCTCAAAATCTTCCTTGCGGGCGCCGCATTCGGGGCAGGTCCAATTGATTGGCACATCGCGCCAAGCAGTCCCCGGCGGGACACCCTGGTCGGGATCGCCCGTTTGTTCGTCATAAATCCAGCCACATATCAGGCACATCCAGGTTGTCGATTGCGTCACAGCGTCCAAAGCCTTCCAATAGAATGTCTCATCATCCGCACCCAAGCTTGATTCCAACAAACAAGCCCGGTACCCATCGCCTTATTCTGCCCTATCCAAGCCATGACCCATTCCACTGATCGCAATGCCAGTTTGTTTGCCCGCGCCTCCCAAGTGATCCCCGGTGGCGTCAACTCGCCGGTGCGTGCTTTTCGCGCCGTCGGCGGCACGCCGCGCTTCATCAGCCGTGCCCAGGGCGCGTACATGTGGGACGCCAACGGTCAGCGCTACACCGACTACATCGGCTCCTGGGGCCCGATGATTCTGGGGCACGGCCACCCGGCCGTCGTGGAAGCGGTGCAAAAGGCGCTGCTCGAAGGTTTCTCCTTTGGCGCCCCGACCGAGCGCGAGGTCGAACTGGCCGAGGCCATACTGAAACTCATGCCGAGCATGGACATGGTGCGCCTGGTGAGTTCCGGCACCGAAGCCGGCATGAGCACCATCCGGCTGGCGCGCGGTGCCACCGGCCGCAGCAAGCTCATCAAGTTCGAGGGCTGTTACCACGGCCACGCCGATGCCTTGCTGGTGAAGGCCGGTTCGGGCCTGGCCACCTTTGGCAACCCGACCAGCGCTGGCGTGCCGCCCGAGGTGGTGCAGCACACACTGGTGCTGGAATACAACAACATCGAACAGCTTGAAGCCGCGTTCGCTGAGCAGGGCAGCGAGATCGCCTGCCTGATGATGGAGCCGATCTGCGGCAACATGAACTTCGTGCGCGCCAGCGTGCCGTTTGTGAAACGCTGCCGCGAACTCTGCACCCAGCACGGCGCGCTGCTGGTGTTTGACGAGGTGATGACGGGTTTTCGCGTGGCCCTGGGTGGCGCGCAAAGCGTTTACGCCAAGGAAATCCCCGGCTTCGAGCCCGACATGACCGTGATGGGCAAGGTGATTGGCGGCGGCATGCCGCTGGCCGCCTTTGGCGCCAAGCGCGCGGTCATGGAACACCTGGCGCCGCTGGGTTCGGTCTACCAGGCTGGCACCTTGAGCGGCAACCCGGTGGCCACGGCCTGCGGGCTGGCGACACTGGCCGAGATCACCAAGCCCGGCTTTTATGATGAACTGGGCCGAAAAACCCGTGCCTTGATCAGCGGCCTGAGCGACGCGGCAAAGGCCGAAGGCGTGGCGTTTTGCGGCGACTCAGAGGGCGGCATGATGGGCTTTTATTTGCTCGACACCCTGCCCAGCACCTACAGCCAGGTCATGAAAACCGATGGTGCCAAATTCAACCAGCTGTTCCACGGCCTGCTCGACCGCGGTGTCTATATTGCGCCGGCGCTGTACGAAGCCGGCTTTGTCAGCGCCGCACACACCGATGCCGACATTGCGGCCACGGTGGCGTCCGCACGTGAAGTCTTCAAGCTGTTTCCAAAGTAACAGTTTCTTGCCAGGGTCTTGAAGGGTCCCGCAGGCGACCTGAAGGAACATCGCCACACACGGGCAATGCCATAAGAGCGCCGGCGGCCAAAGGCAAACAGAGTTCATTGGACAGGTCCTCTGACGCCCGCATACCCGACCTTGATATTGCCAGCAAATCGAAGGCTTGCACCAAGCGGCGGATTTCGTCGCTGCTTGCGCATCTTTTGACCGGGCGACAGGCCGTCTTTTTTCTCAGGAGAAGTGCAGCCCGGACACCCGCACCCAGGGCATGCACCAGTTGCCGGTGTCGATGCGCTCGGCGCTGACGGCCACCACGTCGCGCAGCATCTGTGCGACATTGCCGTTGATCATGGTCTCGGACAGTGCCGCACCCATCACACCGGCGTCAATCGCAAAGCTGTTCTTGATGATGCCCGAGAAGTCGCCGTTGGCTGCCGGGTTGCCCATGGACAGGCGCCCCACCACTGCGCCGCGCGGCACGCCCCGCACGAGGTCGGCCAGCGGCGTGGCGCCGGCCGCCAGTTCCCAGCCACCGCTGGCGGTGGGCACATGGGCCAGACCGGTCTTGCGGCTGCCGTACAGACTGGGGGTAAGCGCTTGCAGGCGCCCCGCCTGCAGCAACTGCAGCGGTGGCGTCACAAAGGCGTCGCCCGACAGGGCAGCAACGCCAGGAGCGTCAAAACGGCTGGTCAGGCTTAGCGATGGTGAAGCAACAAGCTCGCCCACGCGTTCCCGGTACATGGAGCTGCCGGAGATCAGCGCCATATCGCTCACCTGCCCCTGCAGCCAGCCCAGCAGCGTGGCCACGGCCATGGGCGTCAACACCACGTCGCCGACAAATTTGCCGCCAAAACACTCCACCACCCCCTGCGTGAAGACCGAGCGGGTCAGATCGCGCATCATGTCAGCTATGCCAAAGCGCTCGCTGGCCGGGACGCCGCGCAGGTCTTCGGTCTCGCCACCGGTGTAGTTGAAGGAACTGGTGCGCACGTGACCGTCGGGGCCGGGGCCACGCGCCGTGCCAAACACGCTGACCCCGTACCAGCCCAAGGTGCTTTGCAGGTGGCTGCCGCCGCTGGTCAGCATCAGCGTCTCGGCCCGGTTATGCAGGGCGGCGCCCTCGTCGATGTTCATGGTCGGTGTGGCCTTGGCCCGGAAATCCAGGATGTCACGGGCCGCGTCGGTCAGTGCGTTCAGATCGGCCTCCAGCGGGCCACGGGTGATGGCCGTGCGCTGTCCGCCGGACACGGCATGGGCGCTGTCTTGCGGTGCGGCCGCGGCATCAGCGCGCAGCGTGCGGGCGGCGGCGGCCAGGCTTTCGGCCGACAGGTCGGACAGTTCGGTGCTGGCCTTGCGGCCGTCCCAAATGCCGACCAGACCGAGCTTGTGGTTTTGCGTGCTGCGCAGCAGGCTGGGCTCATTGCGGGTAATGTTGAGCTCGGTCAGCGCGAGGCGGCTGACGGTGGCCTGGGAGGCGTCGGCGCCCTGCTGGTTCAGGGCGGCCAGGGCCTGTTCGGCGATGTGTTGCAAGTTCATGGTTTGCCTTTCCTTGGACGGGCTTCACTGGCCACCCAGATGTGCCCGCGCCCGCAACGCCGGACCGCCCATTGACACAACCATCGGCTGCTTCTTGCCGCAGTAGCCGCCGGCCTCCCAGTGCATGTCGTCGGACACGGCGTCCACACTTTGCAGCACCTTGATGGCCGAGCCGGACACCGTGGTGTCACGTATGGCCGCGCCGAGCTTGCCGCTCTTGATTTCATAGGCCAGCGTTACGCCGAACATGAATTCCGTCGTGCTGTCGGCCTGGCCGTTGCCGGTCTTGACCAGCAGGTAGCCGTCGTCAACACCGGCAATCATGGCGTCCAGCTTGGACGTGCCCGGCAGGATGACCGTGTTGCGCATGCGCACCAGCGGCTCGTCGCCCGGTGCGTAGGCGCGCGCGCTGCCGGTCGGTGCCTGGCCCAGGCGCTCGGCCGTCTCGCGGCTGTGCATGAAGCCGCTCAAAATGCCTTTGTCGATCAGCACGGCGTCGCGCGCGGGTGAGCCCTCGTCATCAACATAGACCGGCATCAGCGCCTCCCGGCCCTGCCAGGTGTGGGCAATGTCAACCATGCTGACCAGCTCGCCGGCCACGCGCTGGCCGACAAGGCCGGCAGTGACCGCGCCGCCCAGCACGATGTCGCCTTCACAAGGGTGGCCCATGGCCTCGTGCGCCAGCATACCGGCCAATGCGGGTGCCAGCACCACAGTCTGCATGCCGCCACGTGCCGGTACTGCATGGCGCTTGGCCTGCAGGTGCCGGTGCAACTGGTCGATTTGCGGGGCGAGTTGCTCAGGCGCCAAGTCGCCGTCGGACGCGCTGCCCTTCCAGGAAATGGTGTGCGTCAATTCAATCGGACTCCCATCGTCGGCATTGCCCATCAGCGTGACATAACACAGCGCGCGCTGGATGCTGGACAGCGAGTTGCCGCCGCGGCTGGTGGTCAGCCATTTGCTGTGGTGCTCGTCGGCCAGCAGAAACCGGGTGCTGCGCACATCGGGGTAGCGCTGTTTGCAAAAGCTGTGGAGGGCCTGCAGGCGCTCGTTGCACTCGGCGGAGCTCAGCTCGGCCTTGCCCTCGAAGCGGTGCTCACCCACGTAGCTGTCGCCTGGCAAAGCCAGCGTCGAGCGCACGCCAAAGCGAGCCATCGCCTGGGCGTTGCCGCGGGCCTGCTGCACGACCTGGACCACTTGCTCCGGCCCACCCGTGCCGGGCATGGCCGAAAAGCCCCAGTAGCCGCCGCAGTAGGCCCGTGCGCTGACGCCGCCCTCAACACTGCGCAGGTTGGTGGTGAGGTTGCCATCGATCATCAGCATGCGCATCTTGCGCAGCTCGTGGCGGCGGGTTTCGAGGTAGTCAGTGACGACGGTGGCCGGTGTTCCGCGCTGGGGCATGGGTGCCTCCCTTGTGTGGTGAATGGGCATTCTAGGGTACGCGCCGCCGCGCAGCTCGGCACCATGCCGAAAGGGCCTGGATGCCGATTTACCCGAGACAAGGCAACGGCCCAGCCAGACTCAAAAGTGCGCGTTAATCAAAATCCTGTGGCCTTTGCAGCCTCAGGTGCAGGACCTCATGGCGCAATTGCTGACGATGCAGGAACGCAGCAAACAGTTCAAAGGACGGTTGGCGCTGGTGCAATCAACCTGTCCGGTGCAAGCATCAAGACTTGCTTCATTCACCGCACAGGTCGCCCGCAGAGATCGGGGCACGGGTCCCCGCCGATTTCTGGGCGTTTGACAGTATGAGGCGGGAGCCCATGCCCCAATCTGTGCCATCACCAACATCGGCCAAAACTCAACGCCTCCCAAACAAGCGTCTTCGGACCAGTTCAGTGCCTGAAATGCCGCACGCCCGAGTAAACCATGGCGATGCCGCGCTCATCGGCGGCGGCGATCACCTCCTGGTCACGCATCGAGCCGCCCGGCTGAATCACGCAGGTGGCACCGGCATCGACCACCACATCGAGGCCATCGCGGAACGGAAAAAAGGCATCGCTGGCGACCGCGCTACCCTTCAGGCTCAGGCCGGCGTGCTCGGCCTTGATGCTGGCAATACGCGCCGAATCGAGCCGGCTCATCTGGCCGGCACCCACACCCAGGGTCATGCCGCCCTTGCAGAACACGATGGCGTTGCTCTTGACAAACTTGGCAATGTTCCAGGCGAACAGCAGGTCCTGCAATTGCTCTGGCGTGGGTTGCAACTTGGTCACGACTTTCAGGTCGGCCAGGGTGAGAATGTGGTTGTCCGCCGTCTGCATGAGCAGGCCGGAACCCACGCGCTTGATATCCATGGCGTTGCGGCCGTTGTCCCAGTCGCTCGCTCCACCGGGCGGCAGGGCAATTTGCAGGATGCGCACATTGACCTTGGTCTTGAACACAGCCAGCGCCTCGGGTGTGAAACTGGGCGCCATCAGCACCTCGATGAACTGCGTGGACATTTGCAGCGCGGCACGTTCGTCAAGCGGGCAGTTGAGGGCGATGATGCCGCCAAAGGCTGACGTCGGGTCGGTCTGGAAGGCCTTGCTGTAGGCTTCCAGCGCATCAGCACCCACGGCCACGCCGCAGGGGTTGGCGTGTTTGACGATGACACAGGCCGGCGTGTCGAAGCTCTTGACACATTCCCAGGCGGCGTCGGCATCGGCAATGTTGTTGTAGCTGAGTTCCTTGCCCTGCAACTGCACGGCGCTCACCAGCGAGCCCGGGGCCGGGTGGAGGTCGCGGTAAAAGGCGGCGCTCTGGTGCGGATTTTCGCCGTAGCGCAGGTCCTGGAGTTTGACGAAGTTGGCGTTGCTTTGCCCTGGAAACAGGCTGCGCGCCGGGGTGCTGGCGCCTTCTTCGAACGCGACCGACGACAAATAATTGCTGATGGCGCCGTCGTACTGGCTGATGCGGTTGAACGCCGCCACCGACAGGGCGAATTTGGTGGCTTGTGTCACCACGCCGCTGGCCTGCAGCTCAGCCAGCACATGGGCATATTGGCTGGCGTCGGTCAGCACCGCCACGTCTTTCCAGTTTTTGGCGGCGCTTCGCACCATGGCCGGGCCGCCGATGTCGATGTTTTCGATGGCATCTTCGAGCGTGCAGCCGGCCTTGGCCACGGTGGCCTCGAACGGGTACAGGTTAACCACCAGCAGGTCGATGGTATCGATGGCGTAGGCCTTGAGGGCGGCCATGTGCTCGGGCACGTCGCGCCGGGCCAGCAGGCCGCCATGGACCTTGGGGTGCAGGGTTTTGACTCGGCCGTCGAGCATCTCGGGAAAGCCTGTGACTTCGGCCACCTCGGTCACGGGCAGGCCCTGGTCAGCCAGCAATTTGGCGGTGCCGCCGGTGGACAGGAGCTTGATGCCGAGCGTGTGCAGCGCGCGGGCAAAGTCAACAATGCCGGTTTTGTCGGAGACAGAAATCAAAGCGTTCATGAGAATAAAAGTGGGTTGATTAAAAAGTGGTTCATAAATTCGTCATTGCGAACGCGACGTGGCAATCGATGGCTTCCAAATGCTTGGACTGCCACCGCCCGCGGCCCCGCAGTGACGGTGGCCAAGCCGCGATGACGCTCTTCGCCTAATCAATGAGCTTGTGCTCAAGCAGTTTCTTGCGCAGGGTATTGCGGTTCAGTCCGAGGTACTGGGCCGCTTTGGACTGGTTGTTGTCGGCGCGTTGCATCACCACTTCGAGCAAGGGTTTTTCCACCACGGCCAGCAGCATGTCGTACATGCCATTGGGCTCGCTATGACCCAAGTCAGTCAGGTAACACTCTAAATTGCTGCGCACACAATCTGCAATATGCAGTGGTTTCATTGAAGGGTCTCCATTTTTTTATCAAGGTCGCGGCCAAGATGATGCGTCTGGACGATTGCTCGGGGCAGACGATCCATGCGCGCGTTGAGTTCGTCAAAGAATTCCGCCACCGCGACCCACTGCGCCTGGCAATCCGGCAGCGTGTTCATGCGGGCCCGAAAGGCCCCGCCACCGGGTAGTTCCCGCACATACCAGCCAATGTGCTTGCGCGCGCTGAGCACGCCAATGAATTCGCCGTACAGGCTGTAATGGTCTTCCAGATGGGCCAGCAGCAGTTGCCTGACCTCGGCCACCAATGGCGGCGCCAATTGCTCGCCGGTGGCCAAAAAATGCACGATTTCCCGAAAAATCCAGGGGCGTCCCTGAGCCGCACGGCCGATCATCACGGCGTCGGCTCCGGTGGCCGCCAGCACGGCGCGCGCTTTGCCGGGGCTGTCGATGTCGCCATTGGCCACCACCGGAATACGCAGCGCGGCCTTCACCGCCGCAATGGTGTCGTACTCGGCATGGCCCCGATAGCCCTGCTCGCGGGTGCGGCCATGCACCGTGACCATTTGTACACCGGCCGACTCGGCCGCCCGGGCCAATCGAACCGCGTTTTTGGCCGTGTTGCACCAACCGGTGCGCATCTTGAGGGTCACCGGCACACCCAGCGGCGCGCAGGCCTGCACCACCGCCGACACAATGCTGATAGCCAATGCCTCGTCCTGCATCAGGGCCGAACCGGCCCACTTGTTGCACACTTTTTTGGCCGGACAACCCATGTTGATATCGATGATTTGGGCGCCCCGGTCGATGTTGTAGCGCGCCGCATCGGCCATCATGGGCGCATCGGTGCCGGCAATCTGCACGGCGATGGGGCCGGGCTCACCATCGTGGTTGGCGCGCTGCGAGGTCTTGAGCGAACGCATCAAATCGGGCCGGCTGGTCACCATCTCGCTCACCGCGTAGCCCGCGCCGAGCCGCTTGCACAACTGGCGAAACGGCCGGTCCGTCACCCCGGCCATGGGGGCGACAAAACAGGCGTTGGGCAAAACGTAGGGGCCGATGTTCATGCGAGCGTGCTCAAGGCAAGGGAAGTTGCCAGTAGGAAACAGGTAACAAAGTGCTTGGGGAATGGCAGATTCTAGCTGCCCAAAATTTCAGCAAATGAAATCAACGCCGATGCGGGCAAGCACCCTTCAAAATCTATACTGCGTCACTCATGGAACTCTGGATCGATCACCTTCTCACCTTGCTGGCGCTGCCGAAATATGGGCTCAGCAGCGTGTTTGCGGTGTCGTTCGTGTCGGCCACCCTGCTGCCCATGGGCTCGGAGCCCGCGGTGTACGGGCTGGTGGAACTCAATCCGTCACTGTTCTGGCCGGCGATTGCGGTGGCCACCGTCGGCAACACACTGGGCGGTGCTGTCACCTGGTGGATGGGGCTGGCGTCACACAAGGTGGTGGACAAATACCAGCACTCAAAACACCACCTGCGGGCGCTGGCCTGGCTGGAGCGGCTCGGCCCCAGGGCCTGCCTGCTGGCCTGGCTGCCCGTGGTGGGTGATCCCCTGTGTGCGGTGGCAGGTTGGCTGAAACTGCCCTTCTGGCCTTGCCTGGGCTACATGGCCATAGGCAAATGCGCGCGCTACATCACCATGACGGCCGCGCTGATGGGGGCTTTTGGCGGCTAGACGGCAAGGAATTAGGAACTGAACAGGAAGTTCATGACGTCGCCGTCCTTCACCACATAGTCCTTGCCTTCGGCGCGCATCTTGCCGGCATCCTTGGCGCCCTGCTCCCCCTTGTAGGCGATGTAGTCGTCATAGGCAATGGTCTGGGCGCGGATGTAACCCTTCTCGAAATCGGTGTGAATCACGCCGGCCGCCTGCGGCCCGGTGTCACCCTTGTGGATGGTCCAGGCGCGCACTTCCTTGACCCCGGCGGTGAAGTAGGTCTGCAAGCCGAGCAGATCGTAGGCCGCGCGGATCAGGCGGTTCAAGCCCGGCTCATGCAGCCCCATTTCTTCCAGGAACATCTGACGGTCTTCGTCGCTCATGTCGGCCATTTCGGCCTCCAGCTTGGCACAGATGGCCACCACCGGGGAGTTCTGGGCGCTGGCATAGGCCGTCAGGCGGTCCAGCAAGGGGTTGTTGACGAAGCCGTCCTCGGCCACGTTGGCGACAAACATGGCGGGTTTGGCCGTGATCAGGAAGAACTGTTTCAACAGCGGCAACTCTTCCTTGGTGAAATCGAGCGTGCGCACCGGCTTGGCCTCGTTCAGGGCGGCCTGGCACTTTTCCAGAATCGTCACCAGCTTGATGGATTCCTTGTCGCCTGAGCGCGCCAGCTTGGTGACACGGTGCAGGGCTTTTTCCACGGCCGCCAGGTCTGCCAGACACAGCTCGGTCTGGATCACTTCTATGTCGTCAATCGGATCAACCTTGCCGGACACGTGGATCACGTTGTCGTCTTCAAAGCAGCGCACCACGTTGATGATGGCGTCGGTTTCGCGGATGTGCGCCAAGAATTTGTTACCCAAACCCTCACCGGTGCTGGCGCCGGCCACCAGACCGGCAATGTCGACAAACTCGACGATGGCGCGCTGCACCTTTTGCGGGTTCACGATGGCCGACAGCGCATCCAGGCGAGCGTCAGGCACCTCGACAATACCCACATTGGGCTCGATGGTGCAGAAGGGGTAGTTCTCCGCCGCGATGCCGGCTTTGGTCAGCGCGTTGAACAGGGTCGATTTACCGACGTTGGGCAAGCCCACGATGCCACATTTCATGAAATATCCTTGAGAATCAACAAAATTTTACTGTCCGACGACGAGAGCCAGCGCAAGGGGCCACGGGTGATCAGGCCAAAAACTTGCTCCAGGCTCCGATGTTGTAGACCTTGGCATAGCCATTCTTTTTAAGCAACAGCTTTGCCATGCCACTGCGTGATCCGCTGGCGCAGCAAAGAACCACCGGGGCGGATTTGGGGATCTCGTCAAGACGGCTTCCCAACTGCTGCAGCGGAATATTGATGGTGCCGGGGGCGTTCGCATGGGCAAATTCGCCAGCCGATCTCACGTCAACAAAGGTGGCGCCGTTCTTCTTGAGCTCGGGCAACAGGGCAAGGACTCTTTTCGAATTCCACCACTTGTAGCCGAACCAAACACACAAGGCCAGGATGGGCCAATACTTTTGAAACAGATCCGCTAAATCCAAAAAACACTCCTTGTCACGGCATTGACCGCCGATAAAAACAAGCTGTTGAGTGTATGCGATGCGGCTTTTTATCCGGTAAGCGACGTGCCGGGTGCGCCCTCCTACAATCCCGTCCATGACACATCATTTTGATATTTGCATTCGTGGTGGCGGCATAGTGGGGCATGTCCTTGCGTTGTTGCTGGCGCGCGACCGCCTGCGTATTGGCCTGGTCGCCCCCCAGGCCGCTGCCCAGGGCGAGCCCGATGTGCGGGCTTATGCGCTCAACGCCAAGTCCAAGGCATTGCTCGAATCGGTGCGCTGCTGGCCCGACGCCCTGCACGCCACCCCGGTGCTGGATATGCAGGTCAAGGGCGACGACGGTGGCACTGTCAATTTTTCGGCGAACGAACTGGTCGTGCCGGCCCTGACCTGGATTGTGGACGTGCCAACGCTGGAGGCCCAGTTGCGCGAGGCGGTGCGTTTTCAGCCGCATATCGAGGTGCTCGATTCCCCGCGCCCGGCCACCCTGACGGTGGTGTGCGAAGGCAAGGCCAGCCGAACGCGGGAAGAGTTTGGTGTTGAATTTGTCGGCACGCGTTACCCGCAGCACGCTCTGGCCGCGCGGCTTGAGTGCGAAAAGCCGCACGGCCAAGTCGCACGCCAATGGTTTACCCAGGGTGAGATTCTGGCTTTTTTGCCGATTGACGGCGCGCAGGCCACTACCGTGGCCATGGTCTGGTCGGTGCGCGACGGCCGCACGAACGAGATGCTGGACGACAGCGAAGAGGCATTTTGCGAGCAGCTTGAACAGATGAGCGAAGGCATTTTGGGCAAACTCAGCTTGATCAGCCCGCGCAAAGCCTGGCCGCTGCAGTCGGCACAGGCCAGCCGCTGGATGGGCGTGACCAACGGCCAGGCCTGGGCGCTGGCGGGCGATGCGGCACACACGGTGCATCCGCTGGCGGGCCAGGGTTTGAACCTTGGGCTGGCGGATGTGGCGGAGCTCACCCAAATCTTGCACAACCGCGCTTACTGGCGTCCGGTCAGTGACGCCAAACTGCTGCGCCAGTACGAGCGCGCCCGCAAAACCGAAGTCACCGCGACCGACGCCGCCATGACGGCCTTGCAGCAGCTGTTTGACAAGCCCGGCAATGGCTGGCAAAAGTTGCGCAACTGGGGCTTGTCGGGCTTTGAGCGTCTGGGCTTTTCCAAACACTGGGCCGCGCGCCGGGCCATGGGCATTTGAGACGCCTGACACTCAAATCAAAGAACTTATTTCACTCAGACTGGTCTGACCCGCTTGATTCATCACTGGACGCACATGAAACGACTCTTCTCTCCCCTGTTCGCTTGCGCCTTGCTGCTGGCCGGCACGGCCTGGTCGCAGGAAGCCACTATTCGAAAAAACCTGGCCGATCGCATCCCGCAACTGCAGCAAATTGACGAAATCATCAAATCACCCGTCAGCGGGCTGTACGAGATTCGTGTCAATGGCAACGAGATTTACTACACCGATGCCGAAGCCAATTACCTGGTGCAAGGTAATCTGATCGACACCCGCCAAAAGCGCAACCTGACCGAGGAACGCATCGAAAAACTCTCGGCCATCGCCTTTGATGCCCTGCCTTTCAAGGATGCCTTCACCATCGTGCGCGGCAATGGCAAGCGCAAGCTGGCGGTATTTGAAGACCCCAACTGCGGCTATTGCAAGCGTTTTGAAAGAGACCTGCAAAAGATCAACAACGTCACGGTTTACATGTTCCTCTACCCGATCCTGGGCCCTGACTCGGGTGAAAAGTCCAAGAACATCTGGTGCGCCAAGGACAAGGCGAAAGCCTGGCAGGACTGGATGGTTCGTGATGTCACGCCAGCAGTCGCCAGTTGCGACAACGCGGCCATCGCCCGCAACGTGGAGTTGGGCCGCAAATTCAAGATCACCGGCACACCCACGCTGGTTTTTGCCGATGGCAGCCGCGTGCCCGGCGCCGTGGGTGCCGATCAGGTTGAAAAGCGCCTGAACTGATGCGCTCACTGATCCCCTCTTCCCCCCCAGCCCAGGTGAGCTACGTGGTGCGCGCGCTCGACCTGCATGCGCATTTGTTCGAAGTGAGACTCACCATTGACCAGCCCGCCGCCGATCAGGTGGTGAGCCTGCCGGTCTGGATTCCGGGCAGTTACCTGGTGCGCGAGTTCTCCAGGCACCTGCAGGGCCTGCAAGCGCGCCAGGGCGCCAAGTCCGTGGCAGTCAACCAGCGCGACAAATGCAGCTGGCAGATTCACACCAAAGCCGGCAAGGCGCTGGTGCTGAAGTACCAGGTCTACGCCTTCGACAGTTCGGTGCGCACCGCCTGGCTGGACAGTCAGCGCGGTTTTTTCAATGGCACCAGCCTGTGCCTGCGTGTGCATGGCCAGGAAGACGCGCCGCACCAGTTGACCCTGGCCGAAGATGGCCTGCCCAAGGACTGGCAGGCCGCCACTGCTTTGAGCGCGCAACACATCTCAAAACGCGGCTTTGGCGACTACCTGGCAGCCAGCTACGAGGACCTGATTGACAACCCGGTTGAGCTTGGCGCCTTTTGGTCAGCCGAGTTTGTCGCCGCCGGCATCCCGCACCGCTTCATCGTCTCGGGGGCGTCCGCCAGCTTTGATGGCGCTCGCCTGCTGGCCGACACCCAGGCCATTTGCGAGGCAGAAATCAGGTTCTGGCATGGCCGCCAGCCGCAACAGGCGCCGCAGCGTCACTACCTGTTCATGCTCAACGCGGTGCATGACGGCTACGGCGGGCTCGAGCACCGCCACTCGACCGCGCTGATCTGCAAACGCGCTGATTTGCCGCGCCTGGGGCAAGCCAAGGCGGGGGCGCCTTCGGACGCTTACACCACCCTGCTCGGCCTCATCAGCCACGAGTACTTTCACACCTGGAACGTCAAACGGCTGCGCCCCGCAGAATTTTCCCGCTACGACTACGCCCAGGAAAACTACACTGAACTGCTGTGGTTTTTTGAAGGTTTCACCAGCTATTTTGATGACCTGCTGCTGCGCCGGGCCAGGCTGATCGACAACGCGCAGTACCTCAAGCTTCTTGGCAAGACCATCCATCAGGTGCTGCAAACACCGGGGCGCCAACTGCAAAGTGTGGCCCAGTCCAGCTTTGACGCCTGGGTCAAGTATTACCGGCAGGATGAAAACTCGGTCAATGCCACGGTGAGTTATTACACCAAGGGCGCGCTGGTGGCCCTGTGCCTGGACTTGAGCCTGCGCCACGCTGGCAAGACCAGCCTGGACGCGGTGATGCGCGCGCTGTGGCTCCGCTGCCAGGGCGGCCCCATGACGCAGGACGACCTGCTGGCGGTGCTGGTGGACCTGTCGGGCCGGTCCTATGCCGCTGAACTGCAGCAGTGGGTGCATGGCACGGCCGACCTGCCAGTCAAGAAGCTGCTGAGGCTGCACGGCATTCACTACACAGAAGATATTGCCCCACTTCCGGACCAATTGGGCCTGAAAGTCAATGAGCAGCAGGGCATCCGCATCAAGAGTGTGCTGCGGGGCAGCGCCGCCGAACAGGCGGGTTTTGCCGCCGGTGACGAGTGGCTGGGCGTGGCCACCGGCCAGGGCAAAACCACCCAGCGCTGGCGTATCAACAAACTCGACGATCTGCCCGCTTACCTCGGCGGCGACACGAGCTGCCGGGCACTGATTGCGCGCGACCAGCGCCTGCTGACGTTGTCCCTGAACTGGTCCGGCGCGGTGCGCAGTGTCAAACTCTCTGTGGCCGACGCCGCCCCTGCCAACGCCTGGCTCGATGGCAAGAGTCCCGCCTGATTCCCGATTTTTTTACTCTGCAGGAGACCCCATGACTTACGAACTGATCACGGTGCGAACCGAAGCCGGCAAGGTTGGCATCATCACCCTGAACCGCCCCAAGCAGCTCAACGCCCTCAACGACCAGCTCATGACCGAGCTGGGCACAGCGCTGCACGCCTTCGATGCGGACGCCAGCATCCACTGCATGATCATCACCGGCAGTGAAAAAGCCTTTGCCGCCGGCGCGGACATTGGCGGCATGGCCAGCTACACCTTTGCCGACGTCTACAAAAACGATTTCATCACCCGCAACTGGGAAAAAATTCGTGCCGTGCGCAAGCCCGTGATTGCGGCAGTCAGCGGTTTTGCACTCGGCGGCGGCTGCGAGTTGGCCATGATGTGCGACTTCATCATTGCCGCCGACAACGCCCGCTTTGGCCAACCCGAGATCAAGCTGGGTGTGATTCCCGGTGCGGGTGGCACCCAGCGCTTGCCGCGCGCGGTGGGCAAGTCCAAGGCCATGGACCTGGCGCTGACCGGGCGCATGATGGACGCCAACGAGGCCGAACGCTCAGGACTGGTCAGCCGTGTGGTGCCGCTGGACAAGCTCATGGAAGAAGCGCTGGGCGCCGCCCTCATGATCAGCGAGTTTTCACAGGTGGCGGTCATGGCCGTCAAGGAATCGGTCAACCGATCCTTTGAAGGCACCCTCAATGACGGCATCATGTTCGAGCGCCGGCTGTTCCACGCCTTGTTTGCCACGTCTGACCAAAAAGAGGGCATGGACGCGTTTGTCAACAAACGCAAGGCTGTTTTTACCCATCAATGAAACATCTGGCCGCTAAAAATCGGCCCACAAACCGCTATAATTTCGCCCTGTCGGTGATATAGCTCAGTTGGTTAGAGCGCAGCATTCATAATGCTGATGTCGGTGGTTCAAATCCACCTATCACCACCAAGTTACCCGAAACCCGCATCGGCCAACAGCCTGTGCGGGTTTTTTATTTACACCAGTTCATCGTCGGCCGGCCCCGCTTCGGCGCGTGCGCCGCGGTGGCCCGGTTTGGCCAACAGTTCCAGGTAAAACGCGTCACCGCCCTCTTTGGCCACAGCATCGATCAAGGCGGTCAGGGTGGCAAAATGCACGTCCTGAGCGTTGTCCGGGTGGGTGCCAAAGCGGCAGTCAAAGTCCCAGAAATCAACGCCATCAGCCAGGGTTTTGCGGCGCTCGCGCTTGATGTACTGGCGAATTTCGTGTTTGGTGGCCTCCAGCACGCGATCGCGGTTTTTGCCTTCAATGTTGAGTTGGAATGTTTTTTTCATGCTGTCCTTTGGATCTGTTGTGGACAACCTGCGACAGGCTGCCATGAGTGGGGGTGATTATGCGTCCAGCCCCATGGCCACCGCCGGCCAGCGCCTCCTGGTGCGAAACACGTAAACTGCCCCACCACATCGCCACGCATTCTTGCCGCTCCCGACCTCACCTCACACCACCAACATGTCTTTTTCCACACTTGGCTTGTCCAGCCCGCTACTCGAAGCCGTTCATGGCCTCGGTTTTGACACGCCCACACCCATTCAGCAGGGGGCCATCGGGCCGGCGCTGCAAGGCCGCGACCTGCTGGGCTGCGCCCGCACCGGCTCGGGCAAGACGCTGGCCTTTGCGCTGCCCTTGCTGCAAGGTTTGTCAGGGTCGCCAGGCCGGCAAGCCCAGGCGCTGGTGCTTGTGCCAACACGTGAACTGGCCACTCAGGTGGGTGGCACGATCCGAGCGCTCGCGCAGCACCTGCCGCAACAGCCCAGAGTCAGCGTGGTGTTTGGCGGTGTCTCGATCAACCCGCAAATGATGGGCTTGCGGGGCGGCACCGAGGTGCTGGTGGCGACCCCGGGGCGGCTGCTCGACCTGGTGGCCCACAACGCCGTCAAGCTCTCTGGGGTGCGTCTGCTGGTGCTCGACGAAGCCGACCGCCTGCTCGACCTGGGCTTTGCCGAAGAGCTGAACCAGTTGCTGGCCCTGCTGCCAGCCAAGCGCCAAAGCCTGTTCTTCTCGGCCACTTTCGCGCCTGTCGTGCAGGCGCTGGCCAACACCCTGCTGCATGAGCCGGTGCGCGTGGATGTGCGACCTGACGCGGCGCCGCCCACCGATATCGTGCAACGCGCCATTGCCGTGGACATGCCCAGGCGCACCCAGTTGCTGCGCCACCTGATCCAGCAGAGCGCCTGGTCGCGGGTACTGGTCTTCGTGGCGACCAAATTTGCTTCCGAGATTGTGGCCGACAAGCTGCGCAAGGCCGGCTTGACAGCCGAGCCCTTTCACGGCGAGCTGAGCCAGGGCAAGCGCACCCAGGTGCTGACCGACTTCAAGGCCGAGCGCCTGAGCGTGGTAGTGGCCACCGATGTGGCGGCGCGCGGCCTGGATATTGCCGGCTTGCCAGTGGTGGTGAACTTTGACTTGCCGCGCTCGGCCAACGACTACACCCACCGCGTGGGCCGCACCGGCCGCGCGGGCGAACCGGGCTTGGCTGTGACCTTTGTCAGCGCGGCCACACTGGCGCACTGGCGCCTGATTGCCAAGCGCCAGCAGCTTGAGCTTGCGATGGAAAGCATCCCGGGCTTCGAGGCGCTTGAGGTCGCTCCGCCCGCCTCCAGCGCCCCCGAAGCCCCCGGCAACGGCGGCGTCAAGGGCCTGCGCCCGAGCAAGAAGGACAAGCTGCGCGCGCTGGCGGCATCAGCCAAACCCCCTTTGCTTTAAAATCGCTCCTTCTTCAACAGCCTCTGGATGAACACCATGAACCGCTGCCTTCCTGCCCTCAAGGGCCTCTCCCTGAGTCTGCTTGCCTTGCTGGTGTATTTTGTCACGCTGGCCCCCGAGCGCGTGGCGGCGCAAGGCCTCGTGCGGCAATTTCCGGCGGCGGCCAAGCGCGGCACGCTGCAAGTCACCCAGCCGCCCAACATCCTGATCAACGGCCGGGCCGAGCGCCTGTCGCCCGGCGCCCGCATCAAGAACAGCAACAACATGATCGTGATGTCAGGCAGCCTGATTGGCCAAGCCGTGCTGTCCAACTACCTGCGCGACCCGCAGGGCCAGATCCACGAAGTATGGCTGCTGAACCCGGCCGAAGCTCAGGAAAAACGTGCCGGCATGGAGCCGGTGACCAACTTTGTCTTCGGTTCGGATGCCGACAAACCAAAGACCGACGACGGTAAGACCCCGTTCGACCAGTTGCCGAAATACCAGCAGAGCCAGTGAGAGGCCGGGGCTTTGCCTCCTGTGGGAGCGGCCCCCGGTAGGACCTGTGCCCAGTGGGAGCGGCGCCCTCGCCGCGATTGAACCCAGAAAGCCATCGGCCCGAGGCGGGCCTCCAACACACAACACCATCTTTATCATGAGCAAAAAAGTATTCATCAAAACCTACGGCTGCCAGATGAACGAGTACGACTCGGACAAGATGAGCGACGTGCTCGGCGCGGCCCAGGGCTACACCCAGACCGACAACGTGGAAGAGGCCGATCTGATTCTGTTCAACACCTGCTCGGTGCGCGAAAAAGCGCAGGAAAAGGTGTTCTCGGACCTGGGCCGCGTCAAACACCTCAAAAAGCGGGGCGCCCTGATCGGTGTCGGCGGTTGTGTGGCGAGCCAGGAAGGCGAGGCCATCATTGCCCGTGCGCCCTATGTGGACGTGGTTTTTGGCCCGCAAACCCTGCACCGCTTGCCGCAAATGCTCGATGAGCGCGCCAAGCAGAACCGCTCGCAGGTCGACATCAGCTTTCCCGAGATCGAAAAGTTCGACCACCTGCCGCCCGCGCGTGTTGAAGGTGCCAGCGCCTTTGTGAGCATCATGGAAGGCTGCTCCAAGTACTGCAGCTACTGCGTGGTGCCCTACACCCGCGGCGAAGAGGTGAGCCGCCCTTTCGAGGACGTGCTGGTGGAAGTGGCGGGCCTGGCCGACCAGGGTGTGAAGGAAATCACCCTGCTGGGGCAAAACGTCAACGCCTGGCGCGCAAAGATGATCAGCAACGCAGGCGCTGCGGGTGACACGGGAGAGGTGGCCGACTTTGCCACGCTGCTTGAGTACGTGTCGGACATTCCGGGCATCGAGCGCATTCGTTATGTGACGAGCCACCCCAACGAGTTCACACCGTCACTGATCGCGGCTTACGACAAGCTGCCCAAGCTGGTCAGCCACCTGCACCTGCCGGTGCAGCACGGCAGCGACCGCATTTTGATGGCCATGAAACGAGGCTACACGGCCATGGAATACAAGAGCACGGTGCGCAAGCTGCGCGCCATCCGCCCCGACATGGCGCTGAGCAGCGACTTCATCGTGGGTTTTCCGGGCGAAACCGAGAACGACTTTGGCAAGATGATGAAGCTCATCGACGACGTCGGTTTTGACAACAGTTTCAGTTTCATTTTCAGCCCGCGCCCCGGCACACCGGCCGCCAACCTGGCTGACGACACGCCGCACGAGGTCAAGCTGCGCCGCCTGCAGCAGTTGCAAGGCGTCATCAACGACAGCATCAAGCGCATTTCCGAGAGCCGCATGGGCACGGTCCAGCGCATCCTGGTGGAAGGCGCCTCCAAGCGCGATGCCACCGAGCTGATGGGCCGCACCGAGTGCAACCGGGTGGTGAATTTTGTCGGCCAGCCACGCCTGGTCGGCCAGATGGTCGATGTGACCATCACGGACACCCGCACCTTCACGCTGCGCGGCGAGGTGCTGACCCAGGACACGGCGCTGGTTTGAAATACCTGCAAGGCTACCCCGCCGCCACACTCGCGCAGGTGGCGCACCTGTTGCAGGAGGGCAAGGTGGCCGACTGGTTGCTGCAGAAATACCCGCTGGCGCACACGGTGCGCACCGACCGCGCGCTGTTTGATTATGTGCAGGCGCTTAAGACAGATTACCTGCGCGGTGCCGAGCCCTTGAACAAAGTGCTTTTTGACAGCAAGCTGCATGTGGTCAAAAACGCCCTGGGCACCCACACCAGCGTGTCACGCGTGCAGGGCAACAAGCTCAAGGCCAAGCGCGAGATCCGCATTGCCACGCTGTTCAAAACCGTGCCTGACGAATTCCTGAAGATGATCGCCGTGCACGAGCTGGCGCACCTGAAGGAAAAAGCCCACGACAAGGCTTTTTACCAACTCTGCAAACACATGGAGCCCGGCTACCACCAGCTCGAATTCGAGGTGCGGGTGTACTTGACGCATCTGGAAACCTCAGGCGCCCGGCTGTGGGACGTCTCGGGTGATTCTTAAGGATGGCGCAAGGGCTTGAGCAAGTCCGACAGCCCGTTGTGATCAATCTCGTGCATCAGCGCAATCAGGCGGCCGATCTCACCCTTGGGCACGCCCTCACGCACAAACCAGCGCAGGTAGTCGCCCGGCAAATCAGCGATCAGGCGGCCCTTGTGCTTTCCGAAGGGCATTTCCCTTGTCACGAGCAGGAGCAGGTCGTCCGGGTTCATTTCAGCCCCCAGCGCGCTTGACGCTGTGGCCCTGCGCCTTGAGCATCTCCATGACCCGCTCGACATGGTCGCCCTGCACCTCGATCACGCGGTCTTTCACCGTGCCGCCCGAGCCGCAGGCGGTTTTGAGCTGCTTGCCCAGGGCGACCAGGGCCGCGTCTTCCAGGTCCAGGCCCTTGACCAGCGTCACGCCCTTGCCGGCACGTCCCTTGGTCTGGCGCGACACGCGCACGATGCCATCGCCCGCCGGCCGGGCCGCGGCCGCTCGGCAGCTGCACTGCGCTTGCGGCTGGCGGCATTGCGGGCACATGCGGCCGCTGTCGGTGCTGTACACCAGGCCACTGCTGAGGGGTTTGTTCTTCATGCGTTGAGATTGTCCCGCACAACGCCCTGCAGATCAGCCAAAATAGTCACCCACCCCATTCAAAGGAAATCGCACATGTCACGTCCCAGCGTTTGGGCACCCAAAATAGTCGCCTTGATCAAGGGGGGCAACAGCTCGGCCGCCATTGCCCAAATCAAGGTGGCCCCCACCGTGAAAGACCTGCAGGACCTGCGCAAGCTGCTTGTGGCGGCCAATCTGCTCAAGCCGCATCCCAATGTGGACGCGGCCACCAACGACATGATCACCGAGTTGTCTGCGCCCCGGCTGCACCGTTCTCCCTGACGCCTTAAGGCAGCAGGTCCAGCGCCTGCATGTAGGCTGGCTGCACCATCAAATCGTCCCATGCCATGGCACGGCTGCCGGGCAACATGGCCAATCGGCGCTCTTCGCCGGTCTCAAGCGGCTGCCATTGGCCCTTGAGCTGTGCTTCGGTCAGGCCGTTGATCAGGGCATCGAGCTCGGCACCCTCGCCCAGTGACTGGTTGCACAACAGCACCAGGTCGCAGCCGGCATTCAGGGCCGCCACGGCTGCCTGGGTCGGGCTGACCGGCTGGCCGTCAATGACGCGGGCACCGGCCATGGACAGGTCGTCACTGAACACAGCCCCGGTGAAACCGAGCTGGCCGCGCAGGATGTCACCCAGCCACTTGCCAGAAAAACAGGCCGGACGCGTGTCGACCTTGGGGTAGATCACATGGGCCGGCATGACGCTAGTGAGCGCCGTGCCGAGCCAGGCATAGGGCTGGGAATCGTCGGCCAGAATGGCCTTCAGGCCGCGCTTGTCCACCGGAATGTCGGTGTGTGAGTCCGCCCTGACAAAGCCGTGGCCCGGGAAATGTTTGCCGCAGTTGGCCATGCCGCTTTGCAGCAGGCCGTGCATCATGCTCTTGGCCAGCAGGCTCACCACGCGCGGGTCGCGGGCAAAGGCGCGGTCGCCGATCACGCTGCTCTCTCCGTAATCCAGGTCCAGCACCGGGGTAAAGCTCAAATCAACGCCGCAAGCGCGCAGCTCGGCGCCAAGCACATAACCGCAGGCCGTGGCGGCGCGGGTGGCGCACATGGCACCACTGCCCTCGCCCGCCTTGCCGTCTTGCCGCCAGAGCTCGCCCAGGGCGCGCATCGGCGGCAAATGGGTGAAGCCGTCAGTCTTGAAACGCTGAACGCGACCGCCTTCGTGGTCGACACAAATCAGCAAATCCTTGCGCACCTTCTTGATGCTGTGGCACAGGGCCGCGAGCTGGTCACGGCTTTGCCAGTTGCGGGCAAACAAAATCATGCCACCCACCAGCGGGTGCTTCAAGCGTTGCTTGTCTTGTTTGCTCAGGGTCAAACCGGCAATGTCAATGATCAGGGGGGAGTGCAGGGTCATGATGTACCTAGTGAAAAAGATGACGGCGCATTGTCGCTTTTGACTTCCACCACGCAAAAGCTCGCCGCGTAGTCGGTCTCGTCGGTCACGCTGATGTGGGCGCTCAAGCCCCTGGCCTCAAACCAGGTTTTAAGTTCGCCGTGCAACACGATGTGCGGCTGGCCGCTTGGAAGCTTGCCCACCTCGCACAGGCGCCAGGTCATGGGCATCCGCATGCCCAGGCCAATCGCCTTGCTGAAGGCTTCTTTGGCGCTGAAACGGGTGGCCAGGTAACGCACGCCGCGCTCGGGCCAGCGCTGGCTCCGCGCGCGCCAGGTGGCCAGTTCGGCCTCGCTGAGGATTTTTTGGGCAAAACGCTCCCCATGGCGCGCCAGGCTGGCCTGGATGCGTCGCACGTCGCAGATGTCGGTGCCAATGCCGTAGATCATGCGGCGTCACGAATGCAGCGCAGGTAGTCCTTGACGGTGGCGCTGTAGCCCAGTTCCAGCGCATCGGCAATGAGCGCGTGACCAATGGAGACCTCGCTCACGCCCGGCACCCGGGCGATGAAGGCGGCGAGGTTGTCGCGGTTCAGGTCGTGGCCGGCATTCACTTCCAGGCCCACATCCAGCGCCGCCTGCGCGGCTTGCGCGAAACGCGCCAGTTGCGCCGCCTGACCGGGCGTGCCCCAGGCGGCGGCATAGGGCTCGGTGTAAAGCTCGACACGGTCGGCGCCCACGGCCTTGGCCGCCGCCATGGCGCTCGGGTCGGCATCCATGAACAGGCTCACGCGCAGGCCCCAGGCATGTGCCTGGTCGATCAGCGGTTTCAGCAACAGCGCATCGTCCGGGAAAAGCCAGCCATGGTCGCTGGTGAACTGGCCCTCGGTGTCGGGCACAAAGGTGACCTGGTGCACCGGCAGCTGCTGCGCCACCAGCGACCCCACCACGTCCATCAGGTTGTGCAAAGGGTTGCCTTCGATGTTGAACTCGCGGTCCGGCCAGTCGTTTAGCAACTTTGCCAGCTCGGGCACATCACTGGCGCGAATGTGGCGCTCATCCGGGCGCGGGTGCACGGTGATGCCGTTGGCACCCGCGCGCAGGCACAGCGTGGCGGCGCGCGTGACACTCGGAATCCCCAGGTGCCGGGTATTGCGCACCAGCGCGACCTTGTTGAGGTTGACGGACAAGGAGGTAGTTTTCATAAGCTTTGCAGATCGATCATCATTTGCCGGGTGCGAAGACTGGGCACCCCGCAATGGTAATTGAGCAGGGCGCGCAATTGGGGCTTGAGCGCGCCAGCCACCTCGGCGCACGCGCGCAGCACGGTGGTCAAGGGCAGGCGCTCGCCCAGGGCCTGCTGCAGCGCCGTCCACTGGGCACCGCTCAGGCTGCTGCGGTCGGTCTCGCTGGCCTGGCGCAAGCCGCCTTCGGGCACCAGGCTGTAACGCGCCTCGGGGTGCAGCGCCAGCAGCGTCATGGTCTGGGCATCGAGCAAGGGCAGCAGGCCAATTTCACGCAGCAGCAAGAGCTCGAAAGCCCGCAAGGCCACTTCAAGGACTTCGCCGTGCGCACTGGCAATGATCTGCACCACACCGGCGTAAACATCAAACAGCACCGGATGCGGATCTTCACGCGCCAGCAGCAGCAGCAGCAGCTCATTGAGGTAATAGCCCGACATCAGCGCGTCACCGGTGGGCATGACATGGCCCCCCTGCCATTCGGCGGCTTTCAGGGTCTTGATCTCGGACTCCCCGCCGAAAGCCAGGTGCAGTGGTTGCAGCGGTAACAAGATCGGTCGAAAACTGGAACTGGGCCGTTTCACGCCCTTGGCCACCAGCGCCATGCGGCCGTGATGACGCGTAAAAACCTCCAGGATCAGGCTGGTCTCGCTCCAGTCGTAGCGGTGCAGCACATAGGCTGGCTCGTCAGATATACGCTTGGTGGCCATCAGTGGTGTTCAGTCCTTGCGCGCGGGTCAATCCAGCCAGCGCACGAGGTAATAGAGTCGTAAGCCTTCAGAAGAGCGGGACGGTCCCATCACCTCCACCGCATGCTGGTTGAGTTCGGGCCTGGCCTTGGCGCGGGCTGCAGGCTCATCGGCGAGCACTTCGACACAGTTCTCGGGGAATCGTTTGCGCGCGCCGCGCATGACATGCGCAATGGCAAAACACGCCTTCATCATGTGAGGCACATCGGGGTCAATGGTCACGCCGGCTGTCATGTCTGCCCCCTGAGAATTCGAATGTTGGCCAATACCGGCTTGAGCAACGGCTCCAGATGCCGGCGCATCAACGGCCCGACTGCGGTGGTTTTGTTCAGGATGGGCCTGGCATCGGCATGGCTCAGCCGCCCAAGCGACGCCATCGCCTGCGCCTCACGCTGGAAATGTTCCGGCCAGTCTACCTCAATGGCGCACCCGGCTGCCCCGGAAAAATAACGGCCCAGAATGTCGAGCATGAGATAGACCGCCTCGGGTGCCGGCGGCTTGTCAAGCACCAGCGCAGAGGCCCGCAGAAAGCTCTGGCCGCAGGCATCGTAACAGCGCACGGTGAGCTGGCCCCACGGATCACCAGCGGCTGCGCGCTGCGCCAGATCGCCGGGAACAAGTCGCTCGGGCTCCGCAGGCAAGTCATCCGGCCGATGCTCCAGAAAGCCTAAAAAATAGTGCGGCCGGTGCTTTGCCTTGGCCCACAACTGCGCATCTCTCACGGGGTCGAGCAAGCCGGCACCGACCACAGCACGCACCGAGTTCATTGCCTGGATCGGGTCTTCTTCAAACGGCAGGTGCTCGATCAGAAAATCGGCCAGAACCCGGCCCATGGCGCCGCCTCGCACCAAGGCATGATTGAGCAGGTAACGCGCCACATCCATGCCGGGCAGAGCCCACCAGACCCGCTCTGCCAGCTCATGCGTCAAGGTGGGGGCCTGCGCCACGGCCCTCACCGCCTCGGGCTCACCCAGCAGCAGCAAGGCCTGCAAATTCTTGGCGCTGGACTGGCCCATGCTGGTCCAGCGCATCAAATGCACCGGGTAGCCGCCAGGCGAGCCCATGGCGTGGCCGCCAAGCAACTCACGCACCCGCTGCACGTACAGGTCGGGGCGGCAATTGCGGTGCAGCACCACGCGGGCCTCGCCCTGGGGTGTCAGCGCATGCAATGTCATGGCGCCTTCGTCGATGCGCACCGCGCGCACCTCGCCGGCCAGCAACACGTTCAGGCGCAAGTCATCTTCGGGGGAGAGTTCGGTTGACATGGCGCAATGATCTAAAAATGAAATCAATTCAACTGTATGCGCAGGCCCCAGGGCACGGTGGCCCCGCCTTTGACCAGCCACAACACCGGGTAGTTGGGTGGCACTTTGGGCAGCTCGCCCTGCGCATCGGTGAAATAGACCAGGGCATCAGGATGCGCCCCCGCGCGTTCGATCCAGTCAAACACCGGCGCAAAGGCAGTGCCCCCGCCCCCTTCGAACTCGCGCGGCAGGTGAAACGCTTCCCAGGGCTCTGTGACCCAGGGTGCGTCTTGCGCCAGCGCCGCATCGCAGGCGAACAGGGTCATGCGCACGGGCAGCGTGCCCTTGATGGCATTGAGTTCGCCCACAAATTGGGCGAGGTCGGCATCGTCGATGGAGCCCGAGGTGTCCAGGGCCACAAAAATGTCGCCGGCGTGGCTGCGCAAGCTGGGAAAAATGGCTCCCCCACCCGTTTCACCGGTGCGCCGGGACGGACGCAGCCAGGTGTAATCGTCGCGCGCGGCTTGCGATAAATAATGCGCCAGTGCGGCACGCCATGACACCTGGGGCGCCAGCGCCTCATCAGTGAACCGCGCCAGAAGGCCCGAGAGTTTGCCGGCTTCCCGGGCGCGCTGGGCTGCGGCTGCCAGGTGGCGTTGCCATTGCTGTTGCAGGGTTTCTTTTTGCCCGGCGGTCAAGGGCGGCGGCGGGCTGTCTTGTGTTGGAGTGTCACCTGGCGCATCAGCCGCACCCACCATTTCAGGTTGGGCACCGCCTGCGTCGGGGTCAGTGTCCTGCGCGGCGCCGGCACCCTTGCTGCCCTCTTTGGGCGAGGTGTCGGCACCGCCACCCTGGCCCTGGGCATCGCTGTCGCCAATGCCACCCTGACCGCCTTCATCATCGTCCCACACATGCTCGTCCAGGGTGTCGTTGTCGAGGTCGTCGTCCAGGCAGGGGTAAATCTCTTCGGCCGCCATGCCACGGTAAAGGTCGAGCACTTGCGCGCCCAGCGGCGGCTGAAGACCCTCATCGATCAGCAGCGGGTTGATGGCAAAGTCACAGGCCAGGGCCCACTTGCGCTGCACCCGGCTACCGCGCCGGGCGAAATGGCCCAGCGCGCAATGCAGCGCCTCGTGGGCCAGGGCAAACTGCGCTTGCGCCGTGCTCAGCCCATCAATCCACCGGGGGTTGTAGTACAGCTTGCGGGCATCGGTGCCGGTGCTGCGGCACCAGGCGCCTGCCTCAACCAGGGGCAAGCGCAAGACCAGCGCGCCAAGAAAAGGTTTGTCAAGAATGAGCCGGGTGCGCGCGGCAGCCAGCTTGGCCGCCGCCGCATGACGCATCGCCCCAGTCAGCGGGCGCTCGGCTTGGGCTGGCACACCGGCGACATGGCCCAGGCCGTGATTACTCGTAGAGGATGACGTCTGCAACGGCATTGGCCCAACCGGAAAATTGCGGCACGGCAAACAGGGCGGAGCCGATGCCGCGGTGCATGTCAGACACCAGCATGACCCCCATTTCCTTGAGCGGCAGGCGCCGGGCGTAGTCAAGGATATGACCCCACACCTGACGCGCTTCAGGCTTGCCCTTGACCCGCAGGGCGCGCCCGGCCAGCGCGGCGGCCACGGCGTATTGCAGGTCGATTTCTGTAGGCACATCCGCATCGCGCCCCTCGGTGATGGCATCGAGGTCGGGCAAGCGGTCCAGGCTGTTGATGAAGGCGCCACACTCCACCCCCGCCGCCTGGCCGACACAGGCGGTCAATGCCCCGACCAGCAGCTGCGGGCTGTCGCCAAATTTTTGCAGGGCACGGTGGGCGAATTCCCACGAGCGCGGGCTCGGAAACGCCATTTCTCCGGCCAGGGTGCGTGCCGCATCAAAAGCAAACAGCAGTTCGGGCTTGAAGCGCAAGAACCCAATCAGCCGCTCGTCGATGCCATTGTCGTAGGCCCAGGAAGCCCAGTCGTCGAGGTTGACCGTGACTTCAAAGTGCGAAAAGCGGTTTGCCAGCGGTGCCGGCATGGCGTAGGTCACGCCGCGGTCACCCTGGCGGTTGCCCGCCGCAAAGATGACCCAGCCGTCGGGAACGCGGTATTCGCCCAGGCGACGATCCAAAATCAATTGGTAGGCGGCGGCCGACACCGCAGGCGGCGCCGAGGTGATCTCGTCAAGAAACAGCACGCCGCGCGGGCCGTGGCGCTGCGCATCAGGCAACAGGGCAGGCACCGCCCATTGCACCACGTCGCCGACCCGAAACGGGATGCCGCGCAGGTCAGAAGGCTCCATCTGCGACAGGCGGATGTCGATCACCGGAGCCTGGTGGCACTGACCCACCTGGGCGACGATCTGTGATTTGCCCACACCGGGCGGCCCCCACAGCATCACCGGGGTGTGGTGCCCCTCGGCCGTGCTGAGAAATTCGCGTTCAAGAACCAAAGTAAGCTGGGCGGGGCGCATTGGTTAGCGGTGGAGTTAGATCGGCAGGTTGGAATACTTTGGAATATAACCCGAGATCGAACTATTGAACCGATGCCCGGCCTGGCGCTGGCGCCCCATGGGCCCTTGACTCACTCGTAGCCAAATGAGCGCACGCGCGCTTCGTCATCGGCCCAACCCGAGCGCACCTTGACCCACATCTCGATGAAGACCTTGCAGTCGAACAGCTTTTCCAGCTCGACACGGGTCTCCATGCCGATGCGCTTGATACGCTCACCCTTGTCGCCAATCACCATGGCCTTGTGGCCGTCGCGCTCGACCACGATGGTGGCGGCGATGCGCAGCAGGCGTTTCTGGCCTTTTTTCTGCGGCGGCTCTTCTTCAAACTTGTCGATGATGACGGTCGACGTGTAGGGCAACTCGTCGCCGGTCAGGCGGAACAGCTTTTCGCGCACCATTTCGGCGGCCATGAAGCGTTCGCTGCGGTCGGTCAATTCATCGGCTGCGTACCACCAGGCCTGCTCAGGCAGGAATTTTTCGCAAATGCCCAGCAGGCGCTCGACATCCTTGGCGCTCTTGGCCGACATCGGCACAAACTCGGCAAAGGCGTGTTTTTCCTGCATGGTCTGCAGCCAAGGCGCTATGTCGCCGCGGCGGTGCACGTTGTCGAGCTTGTTGGCAATCAGCAAGGTGGGGATCTTCTTGTCCAGCAGCGCCAGCACGCGGGCGTCGGCCGGGGTGAAGCTGCCGGCTTCCACCACAAACAGGATCAGGTCCACATCGGCCACCGCGCCCACCACAGTCTTGTTGAGCGACTTGTTGAGCGCATTGCCATGCAGGGTTTGAAAACCGGGGGTGTCGACAAACACAAACTGGGTCGCACCCTGGGTGTGCATGCCGGTGATGCGGTGCCGCGTGGTTTGCGCCTTGCGCGAGGTGATGCTGATTTTTTGCCCCACCAGGGCGTTGAGCAGGGTGGATTTGCCCACATTGGGCTTGCCCACGATGGCAATCAGGCCGCAGCGCTGGCCCGCGACCGGTGCCTCGGTGGCACCGGCAGGGCGCATGTCACGGCGCATGCCCGCCAACAAGTCTTCCAGGTTTTCCTGCACCTCCACCGCCGGGACGTCGGCATGGGAAGCTGTTTTTTTGGGGGTAGTCATGAGTTCACCGTTGCTTTCAAAATTTGCAGCATCGCGGTCGCTGCCGCTTGCTCTGCGGCCCGACGCGAGCCGCCAATACCGCGCTCGGCGCGGTTGAGTTCGGGAATTTCGCATTCCACATCAAAGCTTTGCTTGTGCGCCACACCCAGGGTGGCCACCACCCGGTAGCTCGGCAGTTTCATGCGGCGCCCCTGCAGCCACTCCTGCAGCTCGGTTTTGGGGTCCTTGCCAATGGCCTCCATCTCGGGGTTGATTTGCACCGCCTGGTAGAGCCGCTGCACCAGCGCTTGCGCGGCGGCAAAACCGGCATCCAGGTAGACGGCGCCAATGACGGCCTCCAGCGTGTCGGCCAGTATGGAAGGCCGCTTCTGGCCGCCCGAGCGCATCTCGCCCTCGCCCAGCAAAATCACATCCGGCAAACCCAGCGAAACCGCCAGCTGGTGCAGCGTGTCCTGCTTGACCAGATGGGCCCGCACTCTGGATAAATCACCCTCGGGCAGATTCTGCAGGCGCCGGTACAACATGTCGGCGACCACCACGCCGAGCACCGAGTCGCCCAAAAACTCCAGGCGCTCGTTGTGGTCGGATGAAAAACTGCGGTGGGTGAGCGCCCGCTTCAACAGGCCGGCATCAGCAAACTCATGTTGCAGACGCTGTTGCAGCGTGGCCAAGCCTGCAATCAAATCAGCACCTGTGTTGTCAATTCGATTGACCGCTGTACTTGAGCGTCAGGAAAGCCGGGCCCGTCAGGTGGATCTCGCGCTCATAGGAAAACCTGACCACCACCTTGTCGTTTTCCTTGGTGACCTCGAGGTCTTTGCCTTTGATTGACTTGATGTCCTCGACGCTCGCGGTCTTGTCGAAGATGGCGCGCACTTCGGGCACGGTATTGCCGTCTTTGGCTTTGTTCACGGCCTTCTGAATGGTCTGGAATTCCATCACGGTGGGCACCACCTGGGCGGTCAGCACCCCAGCGCCGGCCAGCAGCACGCAGATAAAAAGAACACCCATCATGGTGATGCCACGCTGGCCGGATTTGGAAGAAGATGTCATGTCAGTCTCCTGGTCAATTGAAAGAGCCGATGCGCTTGAGGTTGCCAAAATTCATCCAGACAAAAAATGCCTTGCCCACGATGTTTTTGTCTGGCACGAAACCCCAGTAGCGCGAATCAAGTGAATTGTCGCGGTTGTCGCCCATCATGAAGTAATGTCCCTCGGGCACCTTGCACACCACGCCTTCAACACTGTAGCGGCAATTGTTTTTGAATTCAAATTCATCGGCACCGGGAATAAAGGCCGGCCGCGCCGGGTCGTTGAGCAGGCGGTGCGGCTGCTCACCCAGAGTTTCCTGAAACTGCGGGAAGTAGCGCATGGTGTCCTCGTCAAAAAACTCGGGCAGCGCGTTGGTGGGCAGCGGCTTGCCATTGATGCTCAGGCGCTTGTTGAGGTAGGCCACTTCGTCGCCAGGCACGCCGACCACGCGCTTGATGTAGTCCAGGCTGGGTTTGGGCGGGTAGCGAAACACCATGACATCGCCGCGCTGCGGCGGAGTGCCCTCGGTGATCTTGGTGTTGAGCACAGGCAGGCGCAGCCCGTAATGGAACTTGTTGACCAAAATCAGGTCCCCGATCCACAGCGTAGGGACCATCGAGCCTGACGGAATCTTGAAGGGCTCGAACAGGAACGAGCGCAGGATGAAGACACCGATGATCACCGGGAACAGCCCGGCCGTCCAGTCCAGCCACCAGGGCTGCGCCAGGATGCGGTGTTTGGCCTCGGCCACGTCACCGTCGACCTTGTTGATGCCCATTTTGCTGAGTTCCGCGCGGCGTGCAATGGTCTGCGCCTCCAGGTCGGCAGCCGCTTTCTGGCGGTCCGGCAAAAAGTAAAACCGCTCAGCCAACCAATAGATGCCGGTGACCACCGTGGCCAGGAACAGCAGCAGGGCAAAGTTGCCTTCGAGCGCCCCGAAATACCAGGCCCCCACATAGCCCGCAAAGGCGGCCAGAATCACGGCCGTGATGATCTGCATCATGCGTCCACCTTCAAAATGGCCAGGAAGGCTTCTTGTGGGACTTCGACCGAACCAATTTGCTTCATGCGTTTCTTGCCTTCTTTTTGTTTTTCCAGCAGCTTGCGCTTGCGTGAAATGTCGCCGCCATAACATTTGGCGATCACGTTCTTGCGCAGCGCCTTGATGGTTTCGCGCGCGATGATGTTGGCGCCAATGGCGGCCTGGATCGCCACGTCGTACATCTGGCGCGAGATCACTTCGCGCATTTTTGCCACCACCGCGCGGCCGCGGTACTGCGACTGCGAGCGGTGCACGATGATCGACAGCGCATCGACCTTCTCGCCATTGAGCAAGATGTCGACCTTGACGACGTCGGCGGGGCGGTATTCCTTGAACTCGTAGTCCATCGAGGCATAACCACGCGAGACACTTTTGAGTTTGTCAAAGAAATCCATCACGATTTCGCCCAGCGGCATGTCATAAGTCAGCACGACCTGACGACCCTTGTAGGCCATGTTGAGCTGCACGCCGCGCTTCTGGTTGCACAAGGTCATGACCGGTCCGACATACTCCTGCGGCATGTAAAGGTGCACGGTGACGATGGGCTCACGGATCTCGTCCAGACGGCCCTGGTCGGGCATTTTGGACGGGTTCTCCACCATCTTGACCTCGCCGTCGACCGACACCACCTGGTAGACCACGCTCGGGGCGGTGGTGATCAGGTCCTGGTCAAACTCGCGCTCGAGGCGTTCCTGCACAATTTCCATGTGCAGCAGGCCCAAAAATCCGCACCGGAAGCCAAAACCCAGGGCCTGCGAGACCTCGGGCTCGTAGTGCAGCGAGGCATCGTTGAGCTTGAGCTTTTCGAGACTGTCGCGCAGACCTTCGTACTGGTTGGCTTCGGTCGGGTACAGGCCGGCAAACACCTGCGGCTGGATTTCCTTGAATCCAGGCAAGGGCTTGGTGGCGGTGGCTGCTGCGCCTCCGCTGCCCGGCCGGATCAGCGTGATCGTGTCGCCAACCTTGGCAGCCTGCAACTCGCGGATGCCGGCAATGATGTAGCCCACCTCGCCGGCCTCGAGCGCCTGGCGTGGTTCGTTGGCCGGGGTGAAGACCCCCAGGCTGTCGGCGTTGTAGGTGGTTTCGGTGGCCATCAGCTTGATGCGCTCCCCCTTTGCCAGGCGACCATCAACCACCCGCACCAGCATGACCACGCCGACATAGGAGTCAAACCAGCTGTCGATGATCATGGCGCGCAACGGGCCGTTGGGGTTGCCTTTGGGCGGCGGAATGCGGGCCACCACGGCTTCCAGGATGTCGTCGATGCCCATGCCGCTCTTGGCCGAGCAGGCTATTGCCGCAGAGGCGTCGATGCCAATCACGTCCTCAATTTCAGAGCGGGCGTTGTCAGGGTCGGCATTGGGCAGATCCATCTTGTTCAACACCGGAACCACTTCCACGCCCAGATCGAGCGCGGTATAACAATTGGCCACAGTTTGTGCCTCGACGCCCTGGCTGGCATCGACCACCAGCAGGGCCCCTTCGCATGCCGAGAGGGAGCGGCTGACCTCGTAGGAAAAGTCGACGTGCCCGGGTGTGTCGATCAGGTTGAGGTTGTAGACCTGGCCATCGAGCGCCTTGTAGTGCAGCGCCGCCGTTTGCGCCTTGATGGTGATGCCGCGCTCTTTCTCGATATCCATCGAGTCCAGCACCTGCGCTTCCATTTCACGCTCCTGCAAGCCACCACAGCGCTGGATCAGGCGGTCGGCCAGCGTGGACTTGCCGTGGTCAATATGGGCAATGATGGAGAAATTTCTGATGTGATGCATCCAGGGAAACCGATTTAAATGAGTAAGTGAACAACAGAAAAAAGGGCGCGTTCCAGAGAGACGCGCCCTGAACCAGGGAATTGGCTACACCAAAGTAAAGTGCCTGATTGTAATTAAGTCAGGCACCACCCATTTAATCCCTTGCGGGTCAGGGATTGAACCGGATCACCGTGTACTGCGCCCACTCGCCGCGACGGAAAAGAATATTGACTGGCTTGGACTTGTCCAGCTCAGCGACCACTTTTTCAAAGCCGGCCACATTGCTTACCGCGACATTGGCCACCGCCAAAATCACGTCTCCCTCGCGCAAGCCCGCGCGCGCAGCCAAACCGCTGGCGGCGTTGACCTGCACACCACCCTTGATCTTCAATTCCTTCTTGGCGGCATCGGTCAATTCGCTCAAATCCAGGCCCATCGACTGAGCCATTTTGGATTCGGAGGGTTTGGGCGCCTTCTCAGAGGACTTCGCCGCTGTTTTTTCAGGCTCGATCTCGGCAACAGTCACCGTCAAGTCCTTGCTGGCGCCGCGTCGAAAGACTGACAGCGTGCTCTTGGCCCCTGGCTTGGTGCCGCCCACCATGCGCGGCAGGTCACTGGATTTCTCAACTTTTTTGCCATCGAACCTGATGATGATGTCGCCGGCTTCGACCCCCGCCTTGTCGGCCGGGCCGCCGGCTTCGACGCCACGGACCAGGGCGCCGTAAGGTGCACCCAGACCTCTGGACTCGGCCTCCTCCTTGGTCACCTGTTCAATCTGCACCCCGATGCGACCCCGCGTCACACGACCGCTGGCGCGTAATTGCTCACTCACACGCACCGCTTCATCCATCGGAATGGAGAAAGAAATGCCCATGGAACCGCCTGAGCGTGAATAGATCTGGCTGTTGATGCCCACCACCTCGCCACGCATGTTGATCAGCGGGCCGCCCGAGTTACCCGGGTTGATCGCCACGTCGGTTTGGATGAAGGGCAAATAGTCGCCGGTGTCGCGCTGCTTGGCGCTCACAATGCCTGCCGTCACCGAGTTTTCGAGGCCAAACGGCGAGCCAATCGCCATCACCCACTCGCCGACCTTGAGGCGACTCACATCACCCACCTTGACCGCCGGCAAGCCGGTGGCCTCAATCTTCACCACCGCGACGTCGCTTCGCTTGTCGGCGCCGATGATCTTTGCCTTGAATTCACGTTTGTCAGTCAGGGTCACGATGACTTCGTCGGCCCCATCGACCACATGGGCGTTAGTCATGATCATGCCATCGGCGGTCAGGATGAAGCCTGAACCCACGCCACGCGGCTGCTCCTCCTGGTTGGGATTCTGCCCATGTCCGGGCGGCGGAGCTTGCCGCGGGCCATTGGGCATGTTGGGAATCGGCAATCCAAAGCGTCGGAAAAAATCGAGCATGTCAGGGTCCATCTGGCCCGGCTGGTTTTGCCGCGGGCTGACCTTCTCGAGGGTGCGTATATTGACCACGGAAGGCCCCACCTGCTCAACCAGATCGGTGAAGTCAGGCAGCGCGCGCACCTGGGCAAAAACCGGGGTCAGTGGCAACATCGCGGTTGAGGCCGTGGCCACCACCGCGGTACTCAAAATGCATGCGAACACGCCTTTTAAATTCAGTTGAGTCATCTTCAGCCTTTTTGATAAAACACACATGGAAATGGGGACTTACTTTGTTCTTTCAAGACCCTGGACGAAAGTTGCCAGGGTCTGCGCGGGCACCTCGCCCACCGCGGTGATCCACCAGTCGCCCATGCGCAGGGTCAGCATGCGGGTGGCCCCCATGGCAAACGGCTCATGGGACACTATTTTGTGATGTCGCTCTGCCTCAAAAGCTTCAATGAACAGCGACACTGACGCCAGGCCATCCGAAAAAACCCACTGCAAGGTGTTGGCGGCGGGGTCGGCCTGACTGGCGCTCACACGCTTGTGGCATGCCATGGATTTAAAGCCAGCCACCTTGCCCTTGAGCAACCAGCCCTCCTGCGCCGCCGTGGTCTTTTGCAGTTCAGGCTTGTAGACCCTGAAGCCCTCGGTGTTGCCCATCAGCGCAGCCAAACCGGCCATGCTGACCGGTTCGCCCAATTGCAACTGGGAAAATGCGGCCTGCTCCAGCACGCCCTGCGCCGCGTCGAGCGTCTGCACCTTGACCACCACGCCGGTTTCACGGTGTGTCCAGACCTTGTAGCCATAGCGCAAAGCATCCACCGGCACCAGTTGCACCCCGTCCGCCACCACTCCTGCGACACGTTCCTGGCCAAGCACCTTCAGCCCATAATACCGGGCAATCGACGAATCGGCCCGGTTCAGCAAATTGGGGAAAAGGCCGAACGACTCGCGTGTTTCAGAAATCACCACCTTGCGCTCCGGCAGGAAGGTAACCACCTGATCGTTGCGACGAAACGTGGTGCGCGCCGCCCCGGTCAGGGCATCGATCCGCTCCAATTGCTGCTGGCCGTCGCACACATGCCAAATCCGCGATGACGACAGGGTGTCGCCCGCAGTGACAACAAAGGTGCCAACATAGGTTCTTTGCCTGGCGGCATCGTGCAAGCGCATCAGCCAGCGGCTGATCGGCGCATCTTCCGCCTTGACCACCAGGATTCTGGCGGGAGGCTGGTTGGGCTCGCCCTGCGCCCAGGCCAGGCTGGCGCTGAACACGAGGCTCAGAAAAAAAACAGCGTGCCGACTCAACGCGCGCCCTCTTCAAAGGTGGCGTTGCGCAGGAAGCCGGTTGGCGTCTGCAGTGCCGAAGTGCCACCGAACTGGCGGTGCGCAGCAAGCAGCGCATCAATTTGCGGATCACGAATCATGACCGGCGAGGCCCCCGGGCTGCTGACCGGTGCCCTGGACTGGGCCAGGGACAGGGTCGATTGATCAGCGCGAGGCACAGCGGCCAGTTGGGAATCCTGCGGCCCCAATGCCTGGAAGCCCTGCCATGCGACCACCACCATGGCGACGGATGCCAAGCCAACCACCAGGCGCCACAAGCGGTCATTGGCGCTGGTCGAGGGAGTGGCCTGGACTTTTGCATCTGGCGCATCCTGCAGGAACAAAGGCGCCGGCTCCTGTTGCATCCTCGCGCGCAGCCGCGACACAAACTCGGATTCATGGGAGCCCACGTCGGCTTGCCCAGTGCGCATGGCATCACCCACCACATGGTAGCTGTGCCAACGCTGACGGGCCGCGCTGCTGCTCTCCAGCAGCGCCATAGCCCGTGCAAATTCGGTGTCGCGTAATTGACCGTCGACCAAGGCCGAAACCAACTCACTGTTTTCAATCAAGCTGTCTGTCATGCTTGTCCATGCCTCTGTCGTGATGTCCTGCCAGTGTCCAAAAACTTGTCCTTACCACCGCTTGCCCGTCTGCCTTTCCAGCATGGGTTTCACCTTGCTGGAAACCGCCTCGCGCGCCCGGAAAATACGCGAGCGCACGGTGCCCAAAGGGCAATTCATGACCTCGGCAATTTCCTCATAACTCAAACCATCGATCTCACGCAACGTCAATGCCTGCTTCAAATCGTCAGGCAAAGCCTCGAGTGCCGCGTTCACCGCCTGGCCAATTTCCTTGGCCGCCAACACCGACTCGGGTGTTTCATCAGTGCTTGGTTCACTTCTGCGCTGAAAAGTTTCATCGTCCTCGTCATAGGATTGCAAAGCGCTCTGAAATACAGCCGGGTCGTTTTTGAGCTTGAGCAAGAACCGCTTGGCGGTATTGACAGCAATGCGGTAAAGCCAGGTGTAAAACTGCGCGTCGCCACGAAATTGGTGCAGCGCCCGGTACGCGCGAATGAAAGTTTCCTGGGCAATGTCTTCGACCAGGTTGACGTCGCGCACCATGCGTCCAATCAGGCGCTCGATACGTCGCTGGTACTTGATGACCAGCAGTTCAAAAGCGCGCTGGTCGCCGGCAACCGCCCGTTCCACGAGCATGGCATCGCTGTCGCCGGATTGCGGCGTCACCTCTGAGTCCGGTTTCTGATCTGCAGGCATTCAGACCTCCGGCGACGCAGCCAAACGGGACCGGGCGGGGTGCGACGCGGGATTGAAAAGGGCGCGACGCAAGGCCAGCCAGCGCTCGGGCTGTGCGTGCTGCGCCGGCCAGACCCACACTGCCAAACCTGTCACAGGGCGCAAGCAGAGCAGCAGGCTGTGCTGCGCATCCAGAATCACCTGCGGCGTCACAATCGGACTCAAGCCACCCGCGTGCAAGCGCCATTCCTGGCCGTCCCAAGCCAGCTGCGCTTGAGGCGCGCGCAGGCCACGCCACACCGCCCAGCCACAAAAAACCAGCCAAAGCAACAAACCCAGTAAGTGGGCCTTCCCGTGCGCGACCGACGCCAGCCACCAGGCGCCTTGCGCCACGGCACCCGCCAACGCCACCGCCAGGGTCACAGCCATCTGAAAACGCGAACGCCCCACCGGAAAACTCACGGCTGGGGCGTTGTACATTGGCGTGGGCGCTGTGGCTGAAACGTCAGGGGGCCCGTTTAAAGACCAGGGATCCGTTGGTGCCGCCAAAGCCAAAGTTATTTTTGACGGCCACGTCAATCTTCATGTCACGCGCGGTATTGGCGCAATAGTCCAGATCACATTCAGGATCCTGATTGAAGATATTGATCGTGGGGGGACTCTTTTGGTGGTGCAAGGCCAGCACCGTGACCACGGATTCGAGCCCGCCGGCACCGCCCAGCAAGTGGCCCGTCATGGACTTGGTGGAGTTCACCACCACGTTCCTGGCATGGCTGCCCAGAGCCGCCTTGATGGCGTTGGACTCATTGACGTCACCCAGCGGCGTCGAGGTGCCGTGGGCATTGACGTAGTCCACCTGGTCGGCATTGAGACCGGCGTTGTTCAGGGCGCTCACAATGGCACGGCGCGGGCCGTCCATGTTGGGCGCAGTCATGTGGCCCGCATCGGCGCTCATTCCAAAACCGGCCAGCTCGGCATAAATCTTGGCACCGCGTGCCTTGGCATGCTCGTATTCCTCGAGCACCATGACGCCGGCACCTTCGCCCAGCACAAAACCGTCGCGGTCTTTGTCCCAGGGCCGCGATGCGGTTGCGGGGTCGTCATTGCGGGTGCTTAAAGCGCGCATGGCGGCAAAGCCACCGACACCCAGCGCCGACACCGTGGCCTCGGAACCGCCGGCCACCACGACGTCGGCATCCCCGTACTCAATCATGCGCCCGGCCTGGCCGATGCAATGCAGGCCGGTGGTGCAGGCGGTCACGATGGCCAGATTCGGCCCCTTGAAGCCAAAACGGATCGACACATGGCCGGCAATCATGTTGACAATGGTGGACGGCACAAAAAAGGGCGAAATACGCCGCGCGCCGCGTTGCACAAATTCGGTGTGCACACTTTCGATCATGGGCAGGCCGCCAATGCCGGAGCCGATCACGCAGGCAATACGCGTGGCGAGTTCCTCACTCAAACCGTCGCCAGTGGGCAAACCGGCGTCGGCCACAGCCTGTGCCGCGGCCGCAATGCCGTAGTGAATGAAGGTGTCCATGGTGCGCGCCTCTTTGGCGCTCATGTAGGACTCGATGTCGAATCCCTTGACCTCTGCTGCGATTTTGCAGTTGAACGTGGATGCGTCGAAGTGGGTGATCAAGCCCACACCGGACTGACCCGCCAGCAAATTGGCCCAAGTCGTGTCCACCGTGTTGCCAACGGGACTGACACAACCCAAACCGGTAACGACAACGCGACGACGAGGCATATTCATAAGCAGTCAGAGGTTCGTCCGAATAAACCCCACCCCAGGACGGGGTGGGATGAAGATTGGGTACCGCCAGCATCCAGGCCCATGTCAATGACCGGCTTGTGATGCTGACCCTGGCGACACCCTCGCAGGGCGTCAGCCTTCAGGATTAAGCCTTTTTGTGGTTTGTGGCGTAATCGACGGCGTTTTGCACCGTGGTGATTTTTTCAGCATCTTCGTCCGGGATTTCAATGCCAAACTCGTCTTCAAGTGCCATCACCAGTTCAACGGTATCCAGGGAATCTGCGCCCAGATCGGCCACGAAGGCTTTTTCGTTGGTAACTTGGGATTCTTCAACACCGAGTTGTTCGGCAATGATTTTTTTAACGCGTGCTTCAATATCGCTCATGGGTTCCCTCAAAGGGTTGTGAAAAGATCCGTGATTTTAGCCGGGCTTGGAAAGGACTCCTGAACCCGGCCACCGTACGGATAACGCGGCTTTATTGTGACATCAATGGCGCCTGACCCTCAGGCCATGAACATACCACCATTGACGTGTAATTCTTGTCCCGTCACATAGGCCGCCTGCGGCGATGCCAGATAAGCCACCGCGTGCGCGATGTCAGCCGGCTTGCCGAGATGGCCCAGGGGAATCTGGCCCAGCAAGGCCTTTTGCTGCTCGTCGGTCAAATTGGCGGTCATGTCGGTTTCAATGAAACCGGGGGCAATGCAGTTGACCGTGATATTGCGCGACCCCAGTTCACGCGCCAGGGCGCGCGTCATGCCGGCGACACCGGCCTTGGCGGCCGCATAGTTGGCCTGCCCCGGATTGCCGGAAGCGCCCACCACCGAGGTGATGTTGATGATGCGGCCATAACGCTGCTTCATCATGGTTCGCATCACTGCGCGGCTCATGCGAAAGACCGCCTTGAGGTTGGTGTCGAGCACGGCATCCCACTCGTCGTCCTTCATGCGCATGGCCAGGTTGTCACGCGTGATGCCGGCGTTGTTCACCAGAATCTGCAGCCCACCGTGCTCTTTGACGATGCCGTCGATCAGCGCATCCACCCCCGCCGGATCGTTGACATCGAGAACCCGCCCTCCCGAGCCGGCAAAGGCCGACAGCGACTGCGAGACTTTGGCCGCGCCGTCAGCGCTGGTCGCGGTGCCGATCACCTTGAGACCACGCTCGGCCAGGATGAGCGCAATCGCCGCACCAATGCCGCGCGAGGCGCCCGTGACGAGGGCCAGTTGGCCTTCAAATTTGACTTCGCTCATGTTAATTGGGCATCCAGAATAAATGTCTTGACTTCGGCCAGGCTGGCAAGATCCAGCAGGGGCAAACCCTGCATCTCGGCATTGATGCGCTTGGTCATGCCCGCCAGCACCTTGCCGGGGCCGCACTCAACCAGGTTGGGCAAACCGCGCGCGCCCAACGCCTGCACACACTCGACCCAGCGCACCGGGCCAAAGGCCTGCCGAAACAGCGCATCACGGATGCGGTCAGCGTCCTGCTCCACCGCAACGTCGATGTTGTTGACCACCGCAATTTGAGGCTGCGCAAAAACCGTGGCCTGCAGTTTTTCCTTGAGCTTGAGCGCCGCCGGTTTCATCAGGCTGGAGTGAAACGGGGCCGACACCGGCAATGGCAAGGCGCGCTTGGCGCCCTGGGCTTTCAGTGCCACACAGGCTTGCTCGACCGCAGCCTTGGATCCCGCAATCACGGTCTGACCCGGATCATTAAAATTGACGGCTTCGACGATCTCGGCGGAACCGGTGCCAAAAGAGGCCGTGACTTCGGCACAGCCGGCGCTGACCCTGGCTGCTTCCATGCCCAAGATGGCGGCCATGGCGCCCACGCCCACGGGCACGGCGTCCTGCATGGCCTGGGCCCGAAAACGCACCAGCGGGGCTGCTTGCGCCAGCGTCAGGACGCCGGCGGCGACCAGCGCCGAATATTCGCCAAGCGAGTGACCTGCCAGGGCTTGCGGCGCAATACCCACTTCAGCCATCCAGACACGGTAGGCAGCCACACCGGCCACCAGCATGACGGGCTGGGTGTTGGTGGTCAGTGCCAGCGCTTCCTTGGGGCCGTCCTTGATGAGCAGGCCGATGTCTTCGCTCAGGGCATCGGAGGCCTCTTGCAGGGCGCCCCGCACTTGCGGGTGATCACCCCAACCGTCGAGCATGCCGACCGATTGCGAGCCCTGGCCAGGAAATACAAATGCAAATGGTTTCATTTTGGTCAGATGGAAATGAGGAAAACGACTTTATCCCGAAACAGGCAAGCGGGGTCGCCTACAGTTTCAGCAGCACAGCACCCCAAGTAAAACCGCCCCCGACCCCTTCAAGCAGCAAGGTTTGACCAGGTTTGGCCTGGCCACTGCGCACTGCGCTATCCAGCGCCAGCGGAATCGAGGCAGCCGAGGTGTTGCCGTGCTGGTCGACAGTGACCACCACTTTCTCCATGGGCAATTTAAGCTTGCGCGCTGTGCTCTGCATGATGCGAATGTTGGCCTGGTGCGGAATCAGCCAGTCAACATCAGCATCCGTCTTGCCCGCTTTGGCCAGAACAGCACGCGCCGTTTCATCAAGCACCCCGACCGCGAGTTTGAAGACGGCCTGGCCGTCCATGCGCAGCATCGGGTCACCCAGAATACTGCCGCCGCAGACATGGCCAGGCACACAAAGGATTTTGGCATGGCTGCCATCGGCGTGAATGTCGGTGGCCAAAATGCCGGGTTCCGCGGACGCTTCGAGCACGACCGCGCCCGCGCCGTCACCGAACAGCACGCAGGTGGTGCGGTCCTTGAAGTCGAGAATGCGCGAAAAAACCTCGGAACCGATCACCAGCGCCCTGGTCGCGGTACCCGACTTGATCAGGGAATCGGCGATGGTCAGGGCATAGATGAAGCCGCTGCAAACCGCCTGCACATCAAAAGCCGCGCCACCCCTGACGCCGAGCTTGCCCTGCAAAATGCAGGCTGTCGAGGGGAACACCATGTCGGGCGTCGACGTGGCCACAATGATCAGGTCAATGTCCTTGGCTTGCACGCCGGCAGCCTCCAGCGCCAGGCGTGCCGCCTGCAAGGCCAGGTCGCTGCTGGCCACATCCGCGTCAGCGAAATGCCGGGCGCGGATGCCGGTGCGCTCGACGATCCAGTCGTCGCTGGACTCAACGCCCTGGGTAGCAAGTTCAGCCACCAAGTCAGCATTGGTGAGTCGCCGCGGCGGCAAATAACTGCCAGTGCCGGTAATACGAGAATAAGTTTTCATGAATCGAACGAAGAAGGTCGCCTGCGATCAAATTGGCACGTCATCAGCCGCCAGCAGCGGAGCGGCATGGGCAATCCGAACCCGAACACGATCTAACAGATTATTGCGCGCTGCATCATACGCCCGCGTCAGGGCATAACCGAAAGCCATCTGGTCAGCCGAACCATGGCTCTTGAAAACCAGACCGCGCAATCCCAGGAGGGCACCGCCGTTGTAGCGCCGGTGGTCCATGCGTTTCTTGAGCGCGGAAATCACGGGGTAAGCGGTCAGCGCTGCCAATTTTGTGAAGATATTGCGCGAAAACTCTCGTTTAAGAAAGTCCACGATCATGCCGGCCAGGCCTTCGCTGGCCTTGAGCGCGACATTGCCAACAAAGCCGTCGCACACCACGATGTCGGCTGTCCCTTTGAAAATGTCATTACCTTCGACATTGCCATAGAAGTTCAAGTCGCCCGCCATGCCGGCGGCGCGCAGCAACTCACCAGCCTTCTTGATGACTTCATTGCCCTTGATGGCTTCCTCGCCGATATTGAGCAGGCCAACGCTTGGATTGTCCTCGCCACTGAGCACCGACACCAGCGCCGACCCCATGACGGCAAACTGCAGCAAGTGCTCTGCCGTGCAGTCCACATTGGCCCCCATGTCAAGCACGGTGGTGGCGGCCCCTTTGGCATTGGGAATTTGCCCGGCAATGGCGGGGCGGTCAATGCCATCCAGGGTTTTCAGGAGATATCGTGAAATCGCCATCAAGGCGCCGGTATTGCCGGCAGAGACGGCGGCCTGGGCTGCGCCGTCCTTGACCTGCATGATGGCCACGCGCATCGAGGAGTCCTTTTTGCGCCGCAGCGCGACTTCCAGAGAATCATCCATGGTGACCACTTCGCTGGCGAGCACCACGGTGGCCCGCGCGTGGGAAAAGCCCGCCATGCTCTGCGGAAGTCCGACCAGGATCAATTGCACATCCGGGTGCTGATCCAAAAAACGGGAGCACGCAGGCAGGGTGACCCCGGGACCATGGTCGCCCCCCATGCAGTCAACAGCAATAGTGATCATGAATAACAGGTCGCCCAAGAAACATCAATGACTCGTCCAACAGGCATCAGACTCAAAAAAGCAAAGGCCCGGGGCTACACGTTTGGTAGCCCCGGGCCTTGGGTGTCTGAAAGAATCAGGCTTCAGTCTTGCTCTTGATCACCTGACGACCACGGTAGAAGCCGTTGGGGCTGATGTGGTGACGCAAGTGGGTTTCGCCAGTGGTGGCTTCGACGGCGATACCGGGCACGACCAGCGCATTGTGCGAACGGTGCATGCCGCGCTTGGAAGGGGACTTTTTGTTTTGTTGGACGGCCATAATTGGCTCCTTAAGGCTGCAAGCTGCCAATGTGGCAGCCGATGGGGATTGTTAAAAAGCGCACGTCGTCATGCGCAAAAGCTAGAGAGTATAACCCAAGGCAGCAGATTTCATACCCTCAGTGTTTGCCGGGTCCTTTCAGTCCGGCCAGCACGGCAAAGGGGCTTAGCTTGGGCGAGGCCTCTTCAAAGTCAGCATCCGCAACCGCCAGCTTGACCGGCATGGGACAGCTGTCGTGGCGCGGCACCACCGGCAAATCCATCAGCACCTCGTCCTCGATCAGCGCCGCCAGATCGAAATCCCGACTCAGAACCAGCACGTCTTCGGGTGATTCATCGTCTTCCTGCTCGGCCTGCGCCTCGGTCTCGACAAATCGGAAGGCCCGCTCAATCTGCACCGGCACATCCACCGGCCCCAGGCAACGCTGGCAAGTCAGGGGCAGGACGGTGTCGACACTTAAAAACAACCACGCCTGTGGCAGCCCTTTGGCATCAGGCTGCAACGCGCCCCGCAACGTCCAATTCACCACGTTTTGTCCTCCAACCCCCTGCGTTTCCTCCATCAGGCGCTCGTAATTGGACAGCGTGTCCTGTCCAGCGAGTTGTTGAGATGATTGTCCGGCGTGTTTGACATCGAGTTTGGGCGGGCGTAGGTTGGTCGTCATGTCCGCAGTGTAAGAGAATCGGGGGATGACCGAATCCACGCAACGCCAGATCATCCTGGCCTCCACCTCCGTATACCGCAGCCAGTTGCTCAAGCGATTGAGGCTGTCGTTTGCCGTGATCGCCCCGCACGTGGACGAGGCCGCGCTGCCCGATGAGGGCCCCGAGCAACTGGCCCGCCGCTTGGCGCGGGCCAAGGCGCAAGTGGTCGCTGCGCAGCATCCCGAGTGTCTGGTCATCGGCTCCGACCAGGTTGCAGACCTCAACGGCCAGGCTTTGGGCAAACCAGAAACCCATGCGCGTGCCGTGGCGCAATTACAGCGCATGCGCGGACAAACTGTCGTGTTTCATACCGCTGTCGCGGTTGTTTGCCAGGCCACCGGGTTCGCGCAAACCGAGCTCGCGCAGGTCAAAGTCCAATTCAGAAACTTGAGCGACGCACAGATCGAGCGCTACCTGCTCGCGGAGCAGCCTTATGACTGCGCGGGCAGCGCCAAAAGCGAAGGGCTTGGCATTGCCCTGCTGGCGCGCATTGACAGCGACGACCCGACCGCCCTGGTTGGCTTGCCGCTGATTCGCACCTGTCACTTGCTGGAAGCCGCAGGCTACACCGTGTTATGAAAGGCCTGCTCTACCTGGTCCCCGCGCCGCTGGACTTTGGCTGCGCACAAAGTGCTGATCTGCGCGACACGCTGCCCATCGGTACCATCACGGTGGCTGCCGGTCTGGCGCACTGGGTTTGCGAAAACGCCAAATCAGCACGCGCCTACCTCAAGCGCGTGAACGAGATCACGCCGCTGTGTCAGCCCATTCAGGCGTTATCGCTGGTGGAATTGCCGCGAGAAGTGCACAAAAAGGGGGACCACAACGGCAACTTCGATGCCCGCGCGCTGCTGCAGCCGGCGCTTGAGGGACACGACATGGGTCTGGTCAGCGAGGCCGGCATGCCCGCTGTGGCCGACCCCGGCTCTTCGGTGGTCAGGGCCGCCCATGATCTGGGCATCAGGGTGGTGCCTTTGGTGGGGCCGGTCTCGCTGTTGCTGGCGCTGGCGGCCAGCGGACTCAATGGACAAAATTTTGCGTTTGTGGGCTACTTGCCGCAGGATCCGCAGGAGCGCATGCAACGCCTTCGCGAACTGGAGGCACTGGCGCTCAGAACCGGCCAAACCCAGCTGTTTATTGAAACGCCCTACCGCAACCTTGCCATGTTTGGGGCCCTGCTGCAAGCGCTGCAGCACAACACACGGCTGGCCGTCAGCAGCGGCCTCACCCTGTCGACCGCCAGCATTTCCAGCGACAGCATCAAGAATTGGAAAAACAAGCCGGTGGTGCTCAACAACGCAACACCAGCGGTGTTTGCCATTGGCCGCTGAGTTGGAGCCCAAGCTCCCCTTGACTGCTCAAGCCACCAGTTATTCCCGACTCAATGCAGGGTGCCAGTGGCGCTCAACGCAGACATCACCCCGGAGCCCATGGCCACGCCAAATCGCTTGACCAGCCGCTCCGCCACGTTGTCCCGGCGTGTGTAGTCGATGATTTCTTCGGCTTTGACCACTTCCCGCGCGACAAAGTCCAGACTGCCCAACTGGTCAGCCAAGCCGATCTCGATGGCTTGCTGTCCGCTCCAGAATAGACCGCTGAAGGTCTCGGGGGATTCTTTCAGGCGCTGGCCACGCCCTTCCCTCACAACTGCAATGAATTGCTGGTGAATCTGATCAAGCATGGCCTGGGCGAACGCGCGCTGGGTCTCGGTTTGCGGGCTGAAGGGATCAAGAAAGCCTTTGTTGGCACCGGCGGTCATGAGCCGGCGCTCTACACCGAGCTTGTCCATCAAGCCGGTGAAGCCAAAGCCGTCCATGAGGACACCAATGCTGCCAACGATGCTGGCTTTGTCGACAAAAATCTTGTCGGCCGAGACTGCAATGTAGTAGGCAGCCGAAGCCGCCGACTCCTCCACGACGGCATACACCGGCTTGTTGTGCAGGGCCTTGAGCCGTTTGATCTCGTCGTTGATGATGCCCGCCTGCACCGGGCTGCCGCCGGGCGAATTAATCAGCAATACCACCGCCTGAGCGCCTGTGTCTTCAAACGCATTGCGCAAGGAGCCGACGATCAGATCCGCACTCGCCTCGGCGCCCGAGGCAATTTCACCCTTGATTTCAATCATGGCCGTGTGTGGTGCGGACACATTTTGCGTGCCAACGCCTTCACTGAAGGCAAGCCAGCCCAGCGTCACAAAGAACAGCAACCAGGCCAAGCGCACGAAGGTACGCCAGCGGCGGGCCAGTCGCTGCTCACGCAAGCTAGCAAAGACCAGCTTTTCAAGCGTGGCGCGCTCCCAGCTCGGGGCATCTGCCAGAGCCTTGGGCGAACCCATACTTGTCGCCGCGCTGGCTTTCATGGCGTCCTCCGGGGGCTGACTCTGGGCCGCGTCGCGCGCACCAGACGAAGGCTCGAGGGAGTCTGTGACAGGTTCGTTCATATTAAGTGGGCAGTTGAAATTTATCGGAAGTATGCCAGTGCACCATGCCATTGGCCTCGCTTAGCTCAATTTTGATCAAGCCCCCGCGGCAGGGCCCCAGTCGGCATTGACCGGTCTGCGGCGCGTAGGTGGCACCGTGGGTGGCGCACATCAACCAATGCCCGGACATGTCGAAAAACTGGTTGGGCTGGTAGTCCATCTCCATCGGCACGTGGCTGCAACGATTCAGGTAGGCATGAACCCGGCCCTGGTAACGCACCGCAAAAGCCGCCTGGCTTCTGCCAAAGTAGCGCACCTCGAATGGCACCGCCAGACTGCTGTCCACCAGCTCGTGCGAATGGCACAGCAAAACAGCCTCGGTCATGCCCTGGACTCAGGCATGGGTGCGCAACCAGTCACGCAGTTGCGCCACATCGTGCGCCACCACGAGCGGCTTGAGTGCGACAAACGCCTCCGGCTCATGCGCGCCGTAGCTAACGCCGACACTGGCGCAGCCGGCATTGAGCGCCATCTGCAGATCGTGTGTGGTGTCGCCAATCATCAGGGTGCGCTCGGGTGGCACGTCAAACTCGGTCATCAGCTCATGCAACATCAAGGGGTCCGGCTTGCCAGCGGTCTGATCCGCCGTGCGTGAGGCATCGAAGGTCCCCGCCAGCGTGGAGGTCGCCAGTGCTTCATCGAGTCCGCGGCGGCTTTTTCCGGTGGCCACCGCCAGCAGGTGGCCGCGCGCCTTAAGCGCCGCCAGCATCGGCAAGACCCCTTCAAACAGGCTGATTTCATGCTGGATCGCAAAATAGTGGTGCCGGTAGCGATCCCCCAGCAAGGGGTAACGCTCTTTGGGCACATCCGGTGCCGCGTGGGCCAGCGCCTGCATCAATCCCATGCCAATCACATACGAGGCCGCCTCGTCACTGGGTTTTTGGCCACCCACGTCCAGCACGGCGGCCTGGATACATCGGGCAATGATGGCGGTGGAGTCAAACAGGGTGCCATCCCAGTCAAAGGCAATCAGGTCAAAACGTCGAAAAGTCATGGTGAAGGGCGCAAGGGCGCCGGTTTTGAAAGAAATTGAGTCAACTCGATCGGCAACTCTGCCAGAATTTCCTGGCGCTCGCCCGTGGCGGGGTGATTAAACTGCAAACGCCAGGCGTGCAAAAACATGCGTCTGAGGCCGGGCCCGGCGCCCGCGCTGGCCAGCGCCTTGTTCAGTTCGAAGTCGCCATACTTGTCATCGCCCAAAATGGGATGGCCCTCGCTGGCCAGATGAACCCGAATTTGATGGGTGCGGCCCGTTTTGATGGTCACCTCCAGCAGCGTCCCCTGCGGGCTTTGCTCGCGCACCTTGACCAAGGTCACGGAAGGCATGCCATCGGCGTCATCACGCGCCACCACCTTGACGCGGCGCTCACCGGCCTGGTTGTCCTTGCTGTCGAGCAAATACTTGTGCAGGGGCTTGTCGAGCACCTTGAGCCGGGCTGGCCAGTCTCCGCGCACCATGGCCAGGTAAGTCTTGCCGGTCTGGCGCTCGCGAAACTGGTCTTGCAGGTTTTTCAGCGCACTGCGCTTTTTTGCCACCAGCAAAATGCCGCTCGTTTCACGGTCCAGCCGATGCACCAATTCGAGGAATTTCGCCTGCGGGCGGGCCATGCGCAACTGCTCGATGACGCCAAAACTCACGCCCGAGCCACCATGCACAGCCACCCCGGCGGGCTTGTTGATGACCAGCAGGTGCTCGTCTTCCAGCAGCACGGCAAAGTCACGCGCCGGCACCGCACGCATGGCGCCCCGGGCCATGGCCTGCGCCTTTTCCGCCACGCGCTCGGAAATGCGCACCGGCGGCACACGCACCAGATCACCCTCGACCAGCCGTGTGTCGGCTCCCACCCTTCCCTTGTTGACGCGTACCTCGCCACTGCGGATCATGCGGTAAATATGGGTTTTGGGCACCCCTTTGAGGTGACGCATCAGAAAATTGTCGACGCGCTGGCCGGCACTTTCCTCGTCGATACAAACGGTTTTAACTTGGGGCGCATGCGCGTCGGGTTTGCCCTCTATAATGACTTTCACTGGTGGTGTGCTGTAAGTGGTTGATTTAACGAATCATTCATTCTTTATATCGGTGAAGTTTAGTTCACGCGCCTCTTGCCCCGCCAGAAAAGTCGATACCGCCCATCACCTTGTCCGCAAATGGCTGACCCATTGTCAGCCGTGGCAGAGTGGGTGAAGGGTCAAAACGACGCATTGAAACCCTGATATGGAATACCCAAAATTCACAGACCCGTGCTGTGAATGGAATGAAGCGAAATGTTTGTGTTGATCAACCTGATGTGTAACTGCCTGCAGCGCGAAACCGCGCGACTCATAGGCATTTATCAGGCATCGGCGCCCGCCAAACGGACGCAAACAGCTATTATATCAATAGCAAAACCAACACCCATCCCGATCGCTCCCCTCCACGCGCCCACATCCAGACTCAGCACTTGAGTTTGGGTTCTCCGGCTATTTCCGCCTCGTTTCAAAGCGTCAGTTCGTGTATCAATGCTCGTCATGAGCAGTTTGTTGCTATTTGAATTGAAGGAACGCCACCCATGAAACGGATGCTGATCAACGCGACGCAGGCAGAAGAACGCCGCCTCGCCATTGTCGATGGACAAAAATTACTCGACTACGAAATCGAAATTGAAGGGCGCGAACAGCGCAAGGGAAACATCTACAAAGCCGTGGTGACACGTGTGGAGCCCTCGCTGGAAGCCTGCTTTGTGGACTACGGCGAGGAGCGTCACGGCTTTTTGCCGTTCAAGGAAATCTCAAAGCAGTATTTCCAGCAAGGTGTCGCGGTCAGCCAGGCGCGCATCCAGGACGCCATCCGGGAAGGCCAGGAGCTGCTGGTTCAAGTGGAAAAGGAAGAGCGCGGCAACAAGGGTGCGGCGCTCACCACCTTTGTCTCGCTGGCCGGTCGTTATGTGGTGCTGATGCCCAACAACCCGCGCGGTGGCGGTGTCTCGCGCCGCATTGAAGGCGAGGACCGCGCCGAGCTCAAGGAAGCACTGGACCAGCTCGAATACCCCAACGGCATGAGCATCATTGCCCGCACCGCCGGCATTGGCCGCGCGGCGCCCGAACTGCAATGGGACCTGAATTACCTGCTCAAATTGTGGTCGGCCATTGACGGCGCTGCCAAGGGCGGCAAGGGCGCTTTCCTGATTTACCAAGAATCCAGCCTCGTGATTCGCGCCATCCGCGACTACTTCAACCACGACATTGGCGACATCCTGATCGACACCGACGACGTGTACGAGCAAGCCCAGCAGTTCATGGCGCATGTGATGCCCGAGCACGCCGCACGCGTCAAGCGCTACCGCGACGACGCACCGCTGTTCAGCCGTTTCCAGATCGAGCACCAGATCGAGTCGGCCTACGCCCGCACGGTCACGCTGCCCAGCGGCGGCGCCATCGTGATCGACCACACCGAAGCACTGGTGTCGGTCGACGTCAACTCGGCCCGCGCCATCAAGGGCGGCGACATCGAGGAAACCGCTACCCGCACCAATCTGGAGGCCGCTGACGAAGTGGCCCGTCAGGCCCGACTGCGCGACCTCGGTGGCCTGATCGTGATCGACTTCATTGACATGGAAGAAAGCCGCAACCGCCGCGAAGTGGAAAACCGCCTGCGCGACGCGCTGCGCCAGGACCGCGCCCGTGTGCAATTCGGCACCATCAGCAAATTCGGCCTGATGGAAATGAGCCGCCAGCGGCTGCGGCCGGCGCTGTCCGAAGGCGCCTCCATCCCCTGCCCACGCTGCGGCGGCTCAGGACACATCCGTGACACTGAATCGAGCGCGCTACAGATTCTGCGCATCATCCAGGAAGAATCCCTGAAGGACAACACGGCTTCCGTGCTGTGCCAGGTGCCTGTTGAGGTGGCATCCTTCCTGCTCAACGAAAAGCGCACCGAGATTGCCAAGATCGAGCTCAAGCAGCGGATCAACGTGCTGATGGTGCCCAACAAATCGCTGGAAACACCCAACTACCGCCTGGAGCGCCTGAAGCACGACGATCCGCGTCTGGACAACATCGAAGCCAGCTACAAGATGGCCGACGAAGTCGAAGAAGGGACCGCCGTCACGCGGCGCTCGCAGGAGCCCACCAACCGGCAAACGCCGGTGATCAAGGGTGTGTTGCCTGACGCACCGGCGCCTGTGTCCATTCCCAAACCCGAGCCGGTGAAAGCTGCCCCGGTGGCGCGCCCAGCCAAACCTGCAGCGGCGCCCGTGGCAGCTGAGAAGGGCTTTTTCAGTTGGATCAAGAACCTGTTTGGTGCAGCGCCTGAGGCCGGCCCTGCCGCACCGGCGGCCGCAGCCGCGACCAAAGACGAGACACGCGCGCCGCGTGAGGGTCGTCCTGGCCGCGACGGCGCCCGTCGCCCGGAAGGCCGCCCCGAAGGACGCGGTCCGCGCAGCGAAGGACAAGGTCGTGGTGGACGCGGCGAGGGCCGCAACGACAACCGGGGTGGCAACCGCTCCGGCCGCCCTGACCGCAGTGGTGCTGGCAAGGACCGGACTGAAGTGCAGAGCTCTTTTGACGCTGGCAATGCCAACGCCGAAGTGGGCGCCTCTGCTGACAACGCAGGTCGTGGCGAGCAGCGCCCCGAGCGCGGTGGCCGCAACGCCGAGCGCGGCGATCGTCCGCCACGCACCGAGCGCGGTGGCCGCAACGCTGAGCGGGGCGATCGTCCGCCACGTGCCGAGCGCGTCCCTCGCGCCGAAGAAGAACTTCGCGCCGGCGAGACGGCAGTCAATGCTGCGGTTGAAGGTGCTGACGTCGCAGCAACGATGCCGGATCAGGGCAGCCCAGACAACACCGTGCGGGATGAAAACGGCGCACCCAGGGAAAAACGCTCGCGTGACCGTTATGGCCGCGACCGCAAGCCCCGCGCCGAGCGCGCTGAACGCGGCGAGTCGTCCGATCAGCCCAGCCAGGAGCCGCAAGCGGCTGAAGCAAGCGCTGAACAGGAACCGGTGCGCAAGTCGTACTTCAGTGTGCCTGCGGCCAGCAGCGAGCCCGAAGCGGTGGTGGCAGCGTCGTCAACACCAGCGCCAGCGCCTGTTGCGCTTGAAGTGACGCCTGAGCCTGTGACTGTGCCCGCCATCGTGGCATCGGAAGTGGCACCTGCGAAGGTGGTCGCCGCACCGGTAACGGTTGCGCCGGTGGCACCGGCTGCTACGGTCGCCCAGACTGCAGTGGCAGTGGCAGTGGCTGCGCCCGTGGTCGCCGCGCCATCCGCACCAGCCAAGGTCATGCCCGCCGTACAGCCCTTCGCCTTGCCGCTGGAAGAATTGGCACAAGTGGCCGAATCATCCGGTCTGCAATGGGTGCAATCGGACGCCAGCAAAGTCGCCATGGTGCAGTCGGCGATTGCAGCAACGCCAAAGCCGGTGCATGTGCCACGTGAACGTGCTCCCCTGCCCGTGCTGGACGACCAGCCGCTGGTGCTGGTGGAAACCAAGCGCGACCTGCGCGACCAGAAGCTTCCTTTTGAACAGACCGAGCAAGCCTAAGGCCTGACACCCTTGTCGAAGGGCACCCGCGGGTGCCCTTTTTTGTTGTTTGGGGGTTATCTTGCCCCCGTTTTCCGTACCGGTTGAACCATCAATGATGCCGACTGTCTGCCTTGCTGCCGGGCTGCTGCCCAGCCTTGGTCAAGGTCAGCGCTCTATGTGGCTCTGGCCGCGAAATACGCAACAATTGGAACCCTGACCGCCTCGGGTGATGGGCCTTCCTGAAACTTCAAGATAGTGGCGCAATGCGGGTGCCAGGACCTACAACACATTGCACACCTCCATTTTCGGGCTTGACCTGCACCGGGGATCTGATCGCCATCCAGCATCCGGATTTTGCGAACGGACCGTGCTGGGCATTTAAACCAGCTTGCGCCAATTTCGCAACCGAAGCCGGCCCTGCCGCGCCTCAGCGAAGTCGCATCTCCGCCGCCCGCGCATGGGCCTGCAGGCCTTCGCCGTGCGCCAGTACCGAGGCAATCTGGCCCAGAATCTGGGCACCGGCCTCGCTGACTTCGATCAGGCTGCTGCGCTTCTGGAAGTCATAGACGCCCAGTGGCGATGAAAAGCGCGCGGTGCCGCTGGTGGGCAGCACATGGTTGGGGCCGGCGCAGTAGTCGCCCAGCGACTCGCTGGTGTAGGCGCCCAGAAAAATGGCACCGGCATGTTTCAGCAGCGGCTCCCAGCGGTGCGGGTCGCGGCTGGACACCTCCAGGTGTTCCGGCGCAATCCGGTTGCTGATCTCGCAGGCTTCTTTCATGCTTCGGGTCAAAATCAAAGCGCCGCGGTCGGTGAGCGACCTGGCGATGATCTCGCGCCGTGGCATCTCGGGCAGCAAGCGCTTGATGCTAGCCTGCACCTGTTCGATGTAGGCCGCGTCGGGGCACAACAAAATGCTTTGCGCGAGTTCGTCGTGCTCGGCCTGGCTGAACAAGTCCATGGCCACCCAGTCAGGTGGTGTGCTGCCGTCTGCCAGCACCAGGATCTCGCTGGGGCCGGCGATCATGTCGATGCCCACCGTGCCAAAAACGCGGCGCTTGGCAGCGGCCACGTAGGCGTTGCCCGGCCCGGTAATTTTGTCGACCTTGGGGATGGTCTCGGTGCCATAGGCCAGCGCGGCGACCGCCTGGGCGCCGCCCACCGTGAAGGCGCGCGTGACACCGGCCACATAGGCCGCGGCCAACACCAGCGTGTTTTTCTCGCCTTTGGGCGTGGGCACGACCATGATGATCTCGGCCACACCCGCCACGTGCGCCGGAATCGCGTTCATCAGCACGCTGCTCGGGTAAGCGGCCTTGCCGCCGGGCACATAGATGCCGACGCGGTCCAGCGGCGTGACTTTTTGGCCCAGCAGCGTGCCGTCTTCGTCGCGGTAGCTCCAACTCTCGCCGCTGGCCTTGCGCTGGGCTTCGTGGTAACTGCGCACTCGGGCCGCAGCGGCTTGCAAGGCGTCACGCTGGACTGCCGGCAAGGCATCAAAGGCGACCTTGAGTTCGGCCTGGGTCAGCTCCAGTTCGGCCATCGCTGTGGCTTGCAGGCCGTCAAAACGCGCGGTGTAGTCCAGCACGGCGGCATCACCGCGCTGTTGCACGTCGCGCAGGATATCGGCCACCCGCTGCTCGATCCCTGCATCGGTCTCGGCCGACCAATGCAGGCGCGCCTTGAATTCAGCCTCGAAGCTGCCACTGGCGGTTGACAGCCGGGCGGGCGTGGCGAGAGGTGACATGGCGTTCATTCCGGATCTATTTGCCGAGGGCGGACGCGAACGCATCAATGATGCGACGAATGGGGGCCTGCTTGAGCTTGAGCGCAGCCTGGTTCACCACCAGGCGAGAACTGATGTCCATGATGTGCTCGACCTCGATCAGATGGTTGGCCTTGAGTGTGTTGCCGGTCGAGACCAGATCGACGATGGCATCGGCCATACCCACCAAGGGTGCCAACTCCATGCTTCCATAGAGCTTGATCAAATCCACGTGCACGCCCTTGGCCGCAAAAAAGTCCCTTGAGATCGCCACGTATTTGGTGGCCACCGTCAGGCGCGAGCCTTTTTTGACAGCGCTCGGGTAATCAAAATCCGAGCGCACCGCCACGCTGATGCGGCACTTGGCGATTTGCAGGTCGAGCGGCTGGTAGAGGCCCTGGCTGCCGTGCTCCAGCAAGGTGTCCCTGCCGGTGATGCCAAGATCAGCGCCGCCATACTGCACATAGGTGGGCACGTCGGTGGCGCGCACCACCAGCACCCGCACATCGGGCTGGTTGGTGGCGAGGATCAGCTTGCGCGATGTTTCGGGGTCTTCCAGAACCTCGATCCCTGCGGCTTTCAGCAAGGGCAGGGTCTCGTCAAAAATACGTCCTTTGGACAGGGCCAGCGTGATCATGCTTTGACTCTTTCGATGTCGGCCCCCAGGCCGCGCAGCTTGGCTTCCATCTGGTCATAACCACGGTCAAGGTGATAAATTCGGTCGACCAGGGTCTCCCCCTCCGCCACCAGACCGGCGATCACCAGGCTGGCCGAGGCGCGCAGGTCGGTCGCCATCACGGTCGCCCCGGACAAGGCGCGCACGCCTTCCACCATGGCGACCTTGCCGTCGATCTGGATGTTGGCACCCAGACGCACCAGCTCGTTGACGTGCATGAAGCGGTTTTCGAAAATGGTTTCGGTCACTTTGGCCGTGCCTTGCGCCACGGTGTTGAGGGCCATGAATTGCGCCTGCATGTCGGTCGGAAAACCGGGGTATTCGGTGGTACGAAAGTTTTGCGCCTTGAGTTGCCGGGCGCCGCTTGACTGAACCCGAATGCCATCGGGCACCTGAGTCACCGTGACACCCGCGTCACGCAGCTTTTCAACCACCGCTTCAAGGTGCTCGATGCGGCCGTGCTGTGCCACCACGTCACCGCCAGCGGCGGCCACGGCACACAGGAAGGTTCCGGCTTCGATGCGATCGGCCACCACCTGATGCATGCAACCGTGCAGGGCCTCGACTCCTTGAATACGGATGCGACTGGTGCCATGGCCCTCGATGCGGGCACCCATCTGGATCAGCATTTCGGCCAGGTCGGGAATCTCGGGCTCCTGCGCCGCGTTTTCCAGAATGGTTTCTCCCTCCGCCAGGCTGGCTGCCATCATGAAATTCTCGGTGCCGGTGACGGTCACCATGTCGGTCGCAATGCGTGCCCCCCTGAGTCGCGTCCGCCCTGCCAGCAGTTTGGCGACCATGTAACCATGTTCGACGGCAATTTCTGCACCCATGGCCGTCAGACCCTTGATGTGCTGGTCAACCGGTCGCGAGCCGATGGCGCAGCCGCCGGGGAGCGACACGCGGGCATGGCCAAAGCGCGCCAGCAGCGGCCCCAGCGCCAGCACCGAGGCACGCATGGTCTTGACCAGCTCGTAAGGGGCCTCCGGCTTGTTCAGGGTGCCGGCGTTGAGCACCACACTGCCATCGTCAGTCTGCTGGGTGCTGACGCCCATGTTGCGAATCAGCTTGAGCATGGTGGCCACGTCCTGCAGGCGCGGCACATTGCGCAACGTGACCGGCTCGGCCGTCAGCAAGGCCGCGCAGAGCTCGGGCAGGGCTGCATTTTTGGCCCCGGAAATCATGACTGTGCCGTGCAAGGACCGGCCACCGCGAATGAGTAACTTGTCCATGGGTCAGGCCGCTTGTGCTGCCCATTCGGCAGGGGTGAAGGCTTTGATCGACAAGGCGTGAATTTCGTCGGTTTTCATCTTGTCACCCAGGCAGGCATAGACACGCTGATGGCGTGAGATGGCGCGTTTGCCGTCAAACTCCGGTGAGACCACGACAGCATACCAGTGGCGGCCGTCGCCTTCAAGCGTGAGGTAGTCACACGCCAGGCCCTTGGCAATGAGTTGTTTGATTTGGTCAGCAGTCATTTTTTTACTTTCTTGAATTCTTCAAATTATTGACCTGGCGCGGTTCATCAGGAACGGATTTTGTAACCCATGCGCAGCAGCAGCAGGGCCCACGCACCCACGCCCGCTGTCGCAGCTGCCACCACGCCCAGGCTAAACCAGGGCGAGACATCGCTGACACCAAAAAAGCCATAGCGAAAGCCGTCGATCATGTAGAAAAACGGGTTGAAATGGCTCACGGTTTGCCAGAATGGCGGCAGTGAATGGATGGAGTAAAAAACACCGCTCAAAAAAGTCATGGGCATGACCGCAAAGTTTTGGAACGCAGCCATCTGCTCAAACTTTTCCGACCATAAACCGGCCACCACACCCAAGGCGCCCATCAACGCGGAACCCAGCAAGGCAAACAGCAGCGCCCACACCGGCTGCGCCAAAGGCGGCAGGGTAAAAATCAGAGACACCCCCAGCACGCCCAGGCACACCACCAGCCCACGCACCACCGCAGCGCCGACATAGGCCACGAACCAATGCCAGGCCGACAGCGGCGTAAGCAACAAAAACACCAGATTCCCCATGACTTTGCTGGCCACCAACGACGACGCACTGTTGGCAAAGGCGTTTTGCAGCAGGCTCATCATGGCCAGCCCCGGCACCAGAAAGGCGGTGTAGCTCACGTTGTCGTAAACCTTGACATGGGCCTCGAGCGCTTGGCCAAAGACCAGCAAATACAGCAGGGCGGTCAAGATCGGGCCGGTGATGGTCTGCGCCGCCACGCGCCAGAAACGCAAAACCTCCTTGTAAAGCAGCATTTGCCAGCCGGTCATCGGGGGCTCCGATCGTCGAGGCCGGCATGTTGTTGCATCACTTTCAGGAATACGTCTTCGAGGTCGGGGCGGCGAATCTCGATGTCTTGCACTTGCAGGCCGGCCTGGCGGATTTGGGTCAGGTACTGCTCCACGGCACCCGCATCTTTGGCGGGCAATTGCACCACGCGCCCGGTGACACGCGCCAGGCCGGCCAAATCGGGCGGCAGGTCGCCATCAACGGTGCAGCGCAACACATTGCCGGAGGCCGCACTGAGCAGGGCGCTGGTGCTGTCAAGGGCCACCACCCTGCCCGTTTTCAACATGGCAATTCGACCGCACAGGGCTTCCGCCTCCTCCAGGTAATGGGTGGTCAACAGAACCGTGTGCCCCTCTTTGTTCAGCTTGGCAATAAAGTGCCACAGCGTCTGGCGCAACTCCACGTCGACACCGGCGGTGGGTTCATCAAGCACGATCACGGGCGGCTTGTGCACCAGCGCCAGCGCCACCAGCACCCGGCGTTTCATGCCACCCGAGAGCGCCCGCATGTTGACGTTGGCTTTGTCGGTGAGGCCCAGGTTATCAAGGAGCTCATCGACCCAGGCGGCGTTGTTTTTGACGCCAAAATACCCCGACTGGAACAACAGCGCCTCACGCACATTGAAAAAAGGGTCAAACACCAGTTCTTGCGGCACCACCCCCAAGGCGCGGCGGGCAGCCGCAAAATCGGTTTGCACGTCATGGCCCATCACGCTGACGCGCCCGCAGCTGGCTTTGGCAAGTCCAGCCAGAATGGTGATCAGCGTGGTCTTCCCCGCACCGTTGGGGCCGAGCAAACCAAAAAACTCCCCCTCGTCAACCGCCAGACTCACATTGTCAAGTGCGAGAAAGGTCCCGGCTTGGGGACCGCGTGGGGAAGGGAAGCTTTTGGAGACGGACTGGAATGAGATGGCGGGCATGGGGCCGCTATTTTACCGGGGCCTCAAGCCTTTGACGGCAAGAGTTCAGCGATGCCGTACAAGGCAGCCAAGTCTTGCAGGCGTTGCGGGGCGTCCTTGAGCACAAATATTTTTCCCATTTTGAGCACATTGCGTCGCACCTCCAGAAGCAGGGCCAAAGCCGACGAGTCAAACCGGCTCAAGCGTGCAGCATCAACCAGCACCTCGGCTGCGGCCTGGCCAGGCAAATCCTTTGACAAGGCAGCCAGACAAGCCACAGCGTTGGCCTGCGTGATCACCTCAGGCAACACCAGCATGTCAACCCTTGGCCGGCTTGGCGCTGGCAGCCGCATTGGACTTGTTGCGCTCAACCAGCGTGGTGATCAGGCCATCCAGGCCCTTGGCGTTGATTTCCTGCGCAAACTGGCTGCGGTAGGTCTCCACAAGCCAGACGCCCAGCACATTGAGGTTAAACACCTTCCAGCCGGCGCCCACACCCGGTGTTTTTTCAAGCCTGTAATCCAGTTGCACCGGGTCGCCACGGCCGGTGATCAGGGTGCGCACAATGACTTCCTTGTCGTCGGGTGCAGCGCGCAGGGGCTTGACACTGAAGCTCAGATTCTTGGCCTGGCTCATGGCTCCGGCGTAGGTGCGCACCAGCAAAATTTTGAATTCAGCCTCAAGTCGCTTGCGCTGCTCGGGTGTCGCCTGGCGCCAGGAGGGACCCACCGCAGACGAGGTCATGCGCTGAAAGTTCAGGTGCGGCATGACTTTCTCGTCGACCAGTTCAATGATGCGCGACACATCACCGGCCTGCACCGCCTTGTCGGCCTGGATGGTGTCAAGCGCCTCCTTGGTCAGACGATCAATCAGCGCGTCAGGAGCTTCGTCGACCGCATGCACCGGCGCGGACAGGAGCAGAGACAAGCTTGCTGCCAGCGCCAGCAGCGCCTGGTTCAAAAAACGTCTGTTCATGATCTATTTCCCATTTATTATTTGACTTGAATTTCTTGTGTTGGTTCAGCCGGCTCTGCGTCGTCGGGCGGATAGCCGTCATACACCGCATTTTGACGGCGCTGCAAAAAAGCATCGCGGGTGAAGGTGTAGGGATCAAGCGCGACCTGGTCCAAAATTTTGGATGCCTCCAACAGACGGGACCGCCGGTTCAACAAATTCACGGCGGACAGTGTATTGCGCAGTGGCTCATCATCGATCCCCGCAACAAAATTGCCGTAAGCATCCACCGGTGAGGCAAGCATGTCGCGCAGGGTTGAGGGGCCAAGCAAAGGCAGAATCACATAGGGGCCGGCACCCACACCCCAATGGCCCAGCGTTTGGCCAAAGTCTTCAGAGTGACGCTCGATTTGCATTTCGGAGGCAATGTCGAGTATGCCGCCCAGACCCAGGAAGGTGTTCACACCAAAACGCACCAGGCTGTTGCCTGCCGCTTCGCCCTTGAGTTGCAGGGTATTGTTGACAAAGGACCAGGCGTCCTGCAGGTTGGCAAAGAAATTGGTCACCCCGGTACGCACCGGCGATGGCAGCACATCGCGGTAAACCGTGGCCACTGGTTTGACCACGGCGCGGTCCACCACGTCATTGAGCTGGTACATGCCCCGATTAAAGGGCTCCAGCGGATCGCGCGGGCTGGCGCTGGGGCCGGTGGCGCAGCCACTCAGCATGACCACGGCCAGAGCAAAACCGGCCCATAAACTGCGGACCATCGTGCCGCTTGGTTGCTTGCAAAAAGATATCATTATTTTCCCTGGCTGACATTTCCGGCCGCCGGATCGGCAGCCTTACTGAACAAGAACTGGCTGATAAGATTTTCCAGCACCACGGCCGACTGGGTGCTGGAGATGGTGTCCCCCGCCACCAGCGTCTTTTCCTCGGCGCCGGCCTCAATGCCCAAATACTGCTCTCCGAGCAAGCCACTGGTGAGGATTTTGAGTGAGCTGTCCTTGGGAAACACATAGCGGCTTTCCAGGGCCAGCGTGACCACCGCCTGGAAGGATTTGTCGTCAAAGACAATGTTATCCACCCGACCGACAACAACTCCGGCACTGCGCACTGCCGCCTTGGGCTTGACACCACCCACATTGTCAAATTTGGCCTTGACCTGATAGGTTTTCTGGAAACTCAAACTGAGCAGGTTGGCCGACTGGAGCGCCAGAAACAATATGGCCACGGCACCGATCAGCACAAAAAGGCCCACCCAGACATCATTTTTTGAACGTTGCATAAAACTTCCTTTTAATCAGTTGGGGACAGAGCTGGTTCGCCTCGCGGAGCGTCGGTTTTTTCCGCAAGGCCTTCTCTTTAAATCGTGAACATCAATGCGGTCAGGATGAAGTCCAGACCGAGCACCGCAAGCGAAGCCACCACCACGGTGCGTGTTGTTGCGCTGGCCACGCCTTCGGGTGTGGCCTGTGCCTCAAAACCCTGCAGCAGCGCGATAAAGGTCACGGTAAAGCCGAAAACAATGCTCTTGATCACGCCATTGCCGACGTCTTTCCAGACATCCACACCACCCTGGATCTGGCTCCAGAACGAGCCAGCGTCAACCCCGATCATGAGCACCCCCACGACCCAGCCGCCAATGATGCCCATGGCACTGAACACCGCGGCCAGCAGCGGCATGGCAATGACACCCGCCCAGAAGCGTGGTGCCAGGATACGCTGCACCGGGTCAACCGCCATCATTTCCATGACACTGATTTGCTCGCCCGCCTTCATGAGGCCGATCTCGGCGGTGAGCGAGGTGCCGGCCCGGCCGGCAAACAGCAGGGCCGTTACGACCGGCCCGAGCTCACGCACCAGGCTCAGCGCCACCAGCAGACCCAGGGCTTCAGAGGAGCCGTAGCGCTGCAAGGTGTAGTAACCCTGCAGGCCAAAGACAAAACCGACAAACAGGCCCGACACCGCAATGATGGCCAGCGAGTAATTACCCA
>JAIPCZ010000046.1 GCA_021737975.1 Polaromonas sp.
TTCGTCGTAATACCCCTCGATAGATGCAGGGCCGAACCGTGACTGGGCGGCAATGATCTCGGTGCCGGGTGCGGCGGTGCGCTTGGCAGCGGCACCAATTTTGGCAGTCATGCCTACCGTTGTATTGGGGTTGATCACCAGGATTCGCATAGAGCTTCAAATCTCCTCGCCAAGATAGGCGGCTTTGATGCGGTCATCGCCCATGAGCGCCTTGGAGTCGCCCTCCAAAACCACCGAGCCAGTGGACATGGCATAGGCGCGCTGGGAGATCGACAGCGCCATGCGGCTGTTCTGCTCCACCAGCAAGACCGTGACTTTTTCATCGCGGGAAATCGCCACGATCGAGCGGGCAATGTCCTGCACCAACTTCGGCGCAATGCCAAGGCTCGGCTCATCGAGCAAAAGCAGCTTCGGCTTTGCCATCAGGGCACGCCCGATGACCATCATTTGTTGCTCCCCACCGGAGAGGGTTCCAGCCTGCTGGCTGTAGCGCTCTTTCAATCGGGGAAAGCGGGTGAGCACACTGTCCAGGGTCCGGGCAATGTCCGCCTTGTCGTGGCGCGTGAACGCACCCATCAGGAGGTTGTCTTTGACCGACATGAAAGGAAAGACCCGGCGCCCCTCGGGCACCATCGCAATGCCCTTTTTGACGATCTCTGCGGCAGGCGTTCCGTCCAGCCGTTCGCCCATGTAGAAAATCTTGCCGGAGTGCGGCGCGGCCAGGCCTGTAATGGCCCGCAGGATGGAAGACTTGCCAGCACCGTTGGCGCCGATCAGGGCAACCGTTTCGCCTTCCTTCAGGTGGATGGAAACGCCTTTGAGCGCGTAGACGTGGTCGTAGTACAGCTCGACATTTTCAAAGCTCAGCATGGTGGTCATGGTTACATCCCGATGGCAGCGTCTTCGGAGCCAAGGTAGGCTTCGATGACTTTTTCGTTTTTCTGTATTTCTTTGGGCGTGCCCTCGGCGATCTTTTCACCGAAATTGATCACCACAATCCGGTCGGAAATCTTCATCACGGCGGGCATGTCGTGCTCCACCAAAAGCACCGTGATCTTTTTTTCATCCCGCAGGCGACGCACCTGCGTGACCATGCGCATGGTTTCATCATGGTTCATGCCCGCAAAGGGCTCATCGAGCAGCAAGACCGTGGGATTGGTTGCCAGGCCAATCGCCATACCCAAGGCGCGCAAATGCCCTTGCGGCAGGTTGGACGCCAACTCGCCACTGATGTCGTTCATTCCAAGAAAGTCAACGATGGCATCCGCCGACACCGCAAAACTGGCCTCGTCGGACTTGGCCAACGACGACCCCAGAAAGAACCCCAGCAAGGACGCTTTGGACCGGAGGTGATGGGCCACAATGATGTTTTCACGCACCGTCATGGAGCGAAAAATGGTGGTTTCCTGGAAGGTGCGGACCACGCCTTTTCGTGCGACGGTATGCGGCGCCAAATTCTCGATTCGCTCACCGCGCAATCGCACCTCGCCGCCGCTGGTGTGCAAGAAAGACGATATCAACTTGAACAATGTTGATTTGCCTGCCCCGTTGGGGCCGATCACCGACAGGATTTCTCCCTCGTTCACAGAGAAGCTGACGTCGTTGACGGCCGTCAGGCCGCCAAAGCGCTTGGTCAGTCCTTTGACTTCGATGATGGCGGTCATGCTTGCACCTTCTTTTTGTCAAAGATGCTCAAAACGCCGTTGGGCAACACCAGCATCAGGGCGATGAGCAAGCTTGAATAGATCAACAACTGGTATTTGCCGGTGCTGAACAGCAAGTCCCAGCCAAAGTAAATCAGCAAGGTGCCCAGCATGGGTCCAAAAACATAGCCCAGGCCACCCAGAAAGCAATTGAGCATGAAGTTCACGCTGTCCGCCACCTGAAAGGAGGATGGATAAATAGACTGGGAGATGGACACAAAAACCGCACCCGCGATACCGCCGAAGAATGAGGAAATGGAGTAGGCCAGAACCCGCAGATAGGCCGTGTTCACGCCAATCGATGATGCCAACTCTTCGTTCTGCTGCAGGGAACGGCACAGGTAGCCCAATCGGGAATTGACAATCCGCCACACCACGGCGGAGGTCACGCACATCAGCGTCACCGCCATGAAGTAGAACGCGAGTTTGGGGTTTGCAAGGGTGCCAAAGTCGGGCACCAGCACCAGCCCAAACACACTCAACTCACCCGGCAGCGGAATGGAGGTGATACCTTTGGCACCGCGGGTCACCGGCAAGGCCAGCGCGGTCAGGCGGGCCACTTCGGTCAGCACCAAAGTGACCATGGCGAAGTAGACGCCGCGCAAGCGAAGAATGGGCAAGCCAATCAGCACCGCGAGCACGGCGCAAAACAAGCCCGCCAAGGGCAAGGTGAGCCAGAAGTTCAAACCGGCCACGGTGACGAGCAGCGCCGACACATAGCCACCGATCAGCGCGTAGGCACCCTGGCCAATATTGATGCGGCCTATGTAGAAAGTGAGCCACACCCCCGAGGATGCAACCGACAGCAGCGCCACCGAGGTGAGTGTGTAGTACAGGTCCAAACGGCCCGCCGCGGCAATGGCCGACGGAACCAGGACGAACACCACCAGCAAGAATGCAGCGACTGAAAATAGATTTTTTTTGTTCATGTTATCAACCCCATGGTTTGCCCATCAGGCCCTGGGGCCGGATGGCAAGAAACAACATCAGTGACGCAAAGATCACCAGGTAGGTGATGTCACCGTAGTCGGCCAGCACAGCCAGGCCGACACTCTCCATCATTCCCAGAATGAAGCCTCCGGCAATGGCGCCGGAGATGACACCCGCCCCGCCAATCATGATCATCATGAAGGCCTTGATAGACGTTGGGCCACCCATGCCCAGGTTGACACCGGTAATGGTCACCAGCAAACCGCCCACCACGCCCGCGAGCATGGCCCCCAGCGCAAAACCGATCATGGAATACAACTTCACATCTACACCCATCAACGTGGCGGCAACTTTGTCCTGCGCCAGGGCGCGCATGGCGCGACCCGTTTTGGTGTGCTGCATGAGCAGGATGAAACTAACGATGATCAGCAGGGCCAGCGCGCCGATGAGAATGCGGTCGTACGGCATGATGATGATGAAGTCCCAATTGAAGACGCCATCCACAATTTTTGGCACGCCACGCTGCTTTTCGCCAAAGACCAGCAGGATCACGGCGTCCAGAAAGAAGGCAATGCCAGCGGCCAGAAGCATCGTGCTTTCTTCCCTGCGCGACTTCTGAATCACCGGCCTGAACAGAAACTTTTCAACCAGTGCTCCGACCGCTGCCAGAATCACGGCGGAAAGAATCAAACCCACCACAAAGGGCAACTCAAACTGGGTCACCGCCGTGTAGGTCACAAAGCCGCCCAAGACATACATTTGGCCGTGTGCAAAATTGAGCACGTTCATGAGCGAAAAAATGAGCGTCAGGCCCAGGGCGATCAATGCGTATTGCACGCCCAGGTACAGGCCGTTTGCGAGGATTTGTTCCATGAGTTACCTTGGTAAATCTGCCGAATGGCGCACACCTGTGCGCCATTCGGCTGGCTGCTTGGATTGCTCAGTCAACCTGAGCGACAAACAGGGTTTCGAACTTGCCGTCCTTGTAGACATTGACCACCAGGGGCACGGAAACCTGGCGCTTCTGGCCAAACGAAGTCATGCCGACATACTTCAGCTTGGCGTTGCCAACCATGTAGGGGTTGGGCGCTTCAAACGTGTCCATGGTCTTTTGGAACTCTTTGACCTCGGTCATGGCTTTGGGGTTGGCCTTGAGCGTTTCCAGAATATATTCCAGTGCGTAGACCTTGGTGTTGGACTCGTCGTTGTACTCGCCAAACATTTTGGTGTAGCGCTTGACGAATTCACGCATGGTGTCCGATGCCAACTGTGGCGTGGACGCGCCGCCCACCGACACAAAGCCATTGGCCAGAGCACCCGCGCCCTCTTTCAGCACATTGGCATCCTGGGCGGTCTCGGTAGAGATCAGGCCTTTGTAGCCCATTTCACGCGCCGAGCGAATCAACTGGGGCGCATTGGCGGGGGAAACACCCGACAGCACCAGCAAATCAGGCTTGCTTTTGATCACGGGCAGGAGCACTGGTGTGAAGTCGGTGGTGTCAACTTGGAATGTCACGTTGCTGGAAACAACTTTCAGCCCCAGGGTTTTTGCTGCGGCAACACCGCCGTCGCGCTGGCTCAAGGGATCAGACTCGTTGGCAGCCACGAATGCCACCGACTTGACGCCCTTTTCTTTCATCATGTACTTGTAAATTGCCGGGCCTGATTGGTAGTTCGCAACCATCCCCAGCACCGCGTTCGAGGCTGGTTTTTTGTACAATTCTTTGGGGAATGCATAGGGGAAATACATGATGCCCTTTTGCTCCGCCACGGGACGAACCGCCGCAGCGCCGTCATCTACATTAGGGCCAACCACATAGTGAATTCCCTCTTGGGCCATCTTTTCCATGCCGGCGATAGCGCGCTTGGGATCCTTCTGATCGTCAAATGCAACAATGTTGACATCGTAAGTCTTGCCACCGATCTTGACGCCGCCCGTCTCATTAATCCAGGCGGCTCGTGCTTCCATGGACCGCTGATTCGAAATACCCCAAGATGCAGCCGGACCAGAAGTCACGCCCACAAATCCAATTTTCAAAACAGGATTGGCCGCAAACGCCGCACCACCACACGCCAAACTGACCAGAGCGGCCATGGCTGTTGTCTTCAAGAAATTCCGCTTAATCATCTCAATTACTCCTATGAACTACGCTTTGTGGATCCAACTCTCAATGACCAGACCCGTGAGTTGGTGCAGCCATCATGCATATTGTTAACAAGTATGTCAACAATATAAACCCTCAAAACATAGCAATTTTTTAAAAACGATCTTTGGTAAAGTGAGACCTGATCGCAGCCTTGACAATTCGCTTTGTGCACAATTTTGAACAGCTAACGCACATTAGTGCACCAATGTCGCGCATGTTGTTCATCATTTTGTTAACAAAAGAATTGCACACAACGAAAAGCAAAGACCATGCCTAAAAAGTCAACACTGGCAACCGAAGAAGACGAAGAGCAATCAATCGTTGAGAGTATTTACGAGGCGGTCATTGACCAACGCCTAGCCCCGGGAACAAAGCTCTCGGAGGCCGCCCTGTGCGAAGCCTTTGGGGTTGGTCGCATGCGCATCCGGCGCAGTCTGCTGGTTCTGGCCAGCCGTGAAGTCATTGAGTTACAACCTAACCGGGGTGCTTTTGTTGCCTGTCCCACTGCAAAACAGGCACTTGAAATATTTGAAGCGCGATTGATTCTGGAGCCACCCATGGCGGATCTTGCCGCCCAGCGCGCAAAAGCCGCAGACGTCAAGGACCTCGAGCAACACCTGATAAAAGAGTCGGCTGCACGCAATGCGGGCAACCGGCGGGAAGCGATTCGGCTGTCCGGTCAGTTTCACAACAGTCTTGCCACGGTTGCCGGCAATGCGGTCATGCTCAGGATGGTGAAGGACTTGGTCACGCGCTCATCCCTCATCATTGGCATGTTTGGTGATAGCGGCATCACCAACTGCCGCGATGATGAGCATGCGGGGATCATTCATGCGCTGCGCTCGGCGGACGGAAAATTGGCCAAAAAGCTCATGGCCGAACACCTTAAGCACATCAAGGACCATCTCAACCTCGACCGTCCCAGGGGCGATGTGAAGGACCTGGTGTCGCTGTTCAAACTAACCTGAGACAAAGAACGCGATGGACGGCCTCCGAAAGATACACAGTAAGCCATAGCAGTTTGCGCCCTGCCAATTTTGACAAGAAGCATTGGTTCGAAAACAATTCCGGCAAGAGTGCTGCAAAGAATTTGGGGGTTTGGGAGGGTGAAGATGACCGTTCGTGGTCATAGTCGTTCACTTCGACGAGATGCTTTTTTATCAGCCAGGCTGTATTCACGAACGACCGGTTTGGAGGGGGCCAATCACAAACAGCGGCACCCGCAACGGGTCTCCAGGAGCCGCCCGATTGGAAAATTCCCCGCCCCTGAGACTGGATCCTCGCGGGTCACGCCTGTCTGCGCACTCGGTTGCGGCCTGAAGCTGCTGGCCAATCAAATCTCGGCCTGCTCCGCCATTTCCAAAGCGTCATCGACTTCGATGCCCAGGCAGCGCACGGTGCTCGCCGATTCGGTGTGACCAAAAAGCAGCTGCACGGCACGCAAGTTTTTTGTGCGCCGGCAGATCAAAGAAGCCTTGGTTCGTCGCATCGCATGGGTTCCCTGTTCGGACGGTTTGGCGGGTTCCGATGTGTGGTGTGTCATGGAAGCGACTGGGGAAGAAGGAGTCTTCCTGCCCGCGTTTTGGCATCCTCGATCCACTCGCTGACTGCATCACGGGTATTCGACCCTAGAATTCGCCTCTTCCAACCGTCTTTTGCGCCATGATGGCGCTCCCGCATGACCCTAACCAGCCTGATCGCGCGCTACGTGCGCCAGAACTGGCGCCCCTATTTGCTTGCGGCGCTGATGTTGGCGTCGGTGAGTGCGCTCACCGTCTTCATTCCACGCCATGTGGGCCATATCGTGGACGCCATGGCCGCCGGGCGGCTGGAAGACGCTGAGCTGGTGAGGCAGTTGGGCTGGCTGGTGCTCGCTGGCGTGCTGATCTATTTTCTGCGGGTCGCTTGGCGGCTGCAGTTGTTTGCGGCCAGCTATCGTCTCGGGGCCGAGCTGCGCACACGCCTCTATGGGCGCCTGTGTTTGCAAGGGCCGCATTTCTTTCACCAACGCGGCACGGGTGACCTGATGGCCCTGGCCACCAACGACATCGACGCTGTCGAAATGGCCTCGGGCGAAGCCATGCTGGCCGGGTTTGACGGCACGCTGACCCTGATCATGGTGGTGGCCATGATGACGCTGGGCATTGACTGGCGTCTGGCCTTGGTGGCTTTGCTACCGTTTCCCTTTATGGCGTTTGCGTTCTGGCGCATCTCCTCGCACATTCACCAGGCGTCGAAAGACTCGCTCGAATGCTTTGGCAAGATTAATGACCATGTGCAGGAGACGCTCACAGGTGTGCGCACCTTGCGCGCCCTGGGCCTGGAGACGCGCAGTGCCGCACGCTTTTCCGAGTTGGCCGAAAACGCGGCAAGTGCCAGCCTGCGGGCGCAGCGTTGGGAGGCGGCGTTTGAACCGGCGGTGGGAATTGCTCTGGTCAGTGCCACGGTTCTCACGCTGGGCTTAGGGGGCGCGCTGGTCTGGCAGGGTGCATTGACCATCGGTGCCCTGACGGCGTTCAGCATGTACCTGGGCCAGTTGATCTGGCCTATGTTTGCCGCCGGCTGGGTGCTGTCATTGCTGGAGCGCGGCCGTGCTGCCTGGGGGCGCTTGCAGCCCGCGCTCGATACGCCTCTGTCCATCGATGACCATGGAACACAGACCCAGATGCCGGCAGGTGCGATACTTTTCAAAGGGGTTTCATTTTCATACCCTGGCCATCAGGCGCTGGCCTTGTCGGGTATCGATGTGCGTGTGATGGCCGGCCATACGCTGGGCGTGGTAGGCGCCACGGGCTCCGGAAAATCCACCCTGGTGCGCCTGATCTTGCGCCAATATGCCGCCAGCGAAGGCGAGATCAAATGGGGCGCGCATGCGCTGGCCGACTACCCATTGGACACCTTGCACCAGTCCCTCAGCTGGGTGCCGCAGGAGCCTTTTCTCTTTTCGGCGTCGATTGCCGAAAACATCGGGCTGGCCAAGGCCAATGCCGCGCGCGCCGACATAGAAAACGCAGCCCGGCTGGCCTGCATCGACGAAGACATTGCACGTATGCCGCAGGGCTATGACACACCGGTCGGCGAGAAGGGCGTGTCGCTTTCAGGCGGGCAACGCCAGCGCGTGGCGATTGCCCGTGCGCTGCTGGCGGATGCGCCCCTGTTGCTGCTCGACGATGCACTGTCCGCTGTGGATACGCAGACCGAGACCAGCATCCTGCAGCACCTGCAGGAGCTTCGCAAAGCCAGCCCGGGCAAGACCACCGTCATCGTCAGCCACCGGCTGAGCGCCGTGATGGATGCCCAGCACATTGTGGTGCTCAAGGACGGGCGCATTGCTGAGCAGGGTACGCATGCCAGCCTGCTTGGGCTCGGCGGCTGGTACGCGGACCAATGGCGCTACCAACAACTGCAAGCGAGTCTCGATGCAGACTGACACCACGCCCCAGCCGCGCAACACGCGGCGCGCCATTGCCCTGCTGCTGCGCGCTGCCCACTCGGAGCACCACCATGTCTGGAAGGGCTGCGCCTGGCTGATTGTGGCGGCGCTGCTCGAGGCAGCGGGGCCTTTGCTGGGCAAGTATTTCATTGACCACACCTTGCTGCCACGTCGTTTTGACCTGCTGGAAGTGGGCATGCTGCTGGGCGGCATCCTGTTTTCGGGCGCGGTGGCCAGCGTCATCCGCTACACCCAGTTGACGCGCCTGGCCGGTGTCGCCATGCGCTCGGTGCGGCGCTTGCGCGAAGAGGTCTACGGCCACGTGCTGCGCCTGCCCATCGGTTTTTTTGACAAGGCCATCACCGGGCAGCTCGTGAGCCGTGTCACCAATGACACCGAGCAGGTGAAGAACCTCTATGTGCAGGTGCTTTTTGTGATGCTCGACAGCAGCATCGTCGTGCTGGGCGCGTTTGTCGCCATGGCGTGGCTGGACTGGCGCTTGATGCTGATCGTGCTCACCCTGGTGCCCGCGGTGGTGGTGATCGTCTGGTTCTACCAGCGCTGGAGCGCACCCGCTGTGACTCGGGCACGGCAGAAACGCAGCGACATCAACGCCCAGATGTCGGAGTCGATCGCCGGCATGCCGGTGCTGCAGGCCAGCAATGCACAAACGCGTTTTCGCCAGAAGTTTGATGCCACCAACCAGCAGCATCTGGGCGCGCGCATGGCCGAGATGCGTGTCAATGCCTGGCTGCTGCGCCCGATGCTGGACTTCATCAATGTGTTGCTGCTCGTCGCCGTGATTTACCGCTTTGGCCAAGGTGGACTGAGCGGGCTGCAGATCGGCGTGCTGTATGCCTTTGTCAGCTACCTTGGCCGTGTGGTGGACCCACTGATCCAGATTACCTTGCAATTCGGGCAACTGCAGCAGGCCATTGTGGCAGCGGCACGGGTGGACACGCTGCTGCAGGAACATCGCCCGCTCGCCGTGGCCGGCCCCGAGCGGATTTCCCAAGGTGCGGTGCGCCTCGAGCGGGTCCGGTTTGGTTACAACGACGAAACGGTGGTCCTGCACGACCTGTGCCTGGAAATTCCCGCCGGTACTTTTTACGCTCTGGTCGGGCACACGGGCAGTGGCAAATCCACCTTGCTCAGCCTTCTGCTGCGCTTTTACCAGCCGCAATCGGGTGACATTACCGTGGATGGCGTGCCCCTGGCTCACTTCAGCGACGCGCATTTCCGTGCCGACGTGGGCTTGGTGCCACAGGACCCGTTTCTGCTGGCCGCCAGTGTGCGCGAGAACATTGCCATGGGGCGCACCATGGATGACAAGGAACTGCAAACGGCAGCGCGGGCGGCGCATTGCCACGATTTCATCATGCGGCTCGAGCAGGGATACGACACCTTGCTGGGTGAAGGCGGGGCGCGCCTGTCGGTGGGGCAAAAGCAGTTAATTGCCATAGCGCGGGCGTTGGCGGGCAAGCCGCGTATTTTGTTTCTGGATGAGGCCACCGCCCACATCGACTCCGAGACCGAACAAATCGTGCAACTGGCTCTGTCGGAGTTGCACGGACAGGTCACGGTGATTGCCATTGCCCACCGCTTGTCGACCATCCGCGCCGCCAACTGCATCGTGGTGCTCAACCACGGGCGCATTCACGAGCAGGGCAGCCATGAGACCTTGATGGCGATTCCTCAAGGGGTCTACCAGCGCTTGTACCTGTTACAGCAGCTGGAAAACTAAATTGATCACGGCATGACAGCCGATCGAACTACTGATCTCAATGTCTGGTGCCGGGCAGGCAATTTCGCGAATGCTTTGTCGGGTATGGGTGTGCAGGAGCCGCTCGATTGGAAAAATCCCCGCCCCTGAAACTGGATCCTTGCGGGTCACGCCACGGCGGGCTGCTGAACTTGCAACACGTCTGCCAGCATTTTTTGAGAAAGTCCATGTGCCTGGCGCAGTTCGTTTAATGGCATGTCAGCCAACCTCGCCTGAGGGCAAACCCCGCAAGCCCAGCACCGGCGCAGGTGCCACAATGGGCCGTCCGTCGAAACCCATGGAGTTCTCATGTCGCCCATCAGAAGCCTCGTATCCGCCGCGTTGTTCGCCACCGCAATACTCTTGTCGGCCTGTGCCACGCATGGCCCGGCAACGCGCCCGGCGACGACGAGCGCAACGGCGAATGTGTTTCCTGCGCTCGTGCCGTTTGCGACCGACGAAGGCATGGCACGTCTTGGCCGATCTGATGCGAAGATCGATTTTGCGGTGCTGGCCAACCAGTTTGAAGCACAGTACAACGGCGCCTTTTGCGGACCTACCTCGGCGGCGATCGTGCTCAACACCCTGCGCAGTCGCAGTGCCGACTTGCCGCGCGACCACACACGGCTGCGCAAGGATGATGTGCAGTTCATGTCAGCCGGTGCCGATCCGATCGTTCCCCGGTTTACCCAGGACAGCGTGATCGATCGAGGTCCCAAGTCGCGTGCGCAGGTGCTCGGCGAGCCGATGACCATTGGCGGCAAGCAAGTCAAGGACTTCGGCTACCAGTTGCGCCAGTTTGACGCCATGCTGCGCGCAAACGCCCTCGCCACAACAGTCGTCGTCGTCGACGATGCGCGTTCCGAGCAGGCCATCCGCGCAGACCTGACAGACAACCTCGCGCGCGGCGGCGACTACGTGATCGTGAATTACAGGCGTGAGGCAGTGGGCCAGAAGGGCGGTGGTCACATATCGCCGCTCGGTGCCTACGACGCCGTGTCAGACTCGTTCCTTGTGCTGGATGTCAACCCGGCTGCAGCGGGCTGGGTCTGGATGCCCGCGGCCACACTGGTGAAAGGCATGCGCACTTTCGACACGGTGGAGAACCGCGGCTACGTGCTGGTCCGCGCGCCATAAGTCCTCATGCTTCGTATTGCCCGCCCGGTAAGCGCCCTTGAGCGGTCGGCCTCGATGTACATCGAGGCCCTGGGTTTTGTCGAGGCAGGGCGCTTTGAAGACCATGCGGGTTTCGACGGCATCATCCTTGGCAGGCCCCACGAAAATTGGCATGTCGAGTTCACATACTGCCGTCGCCACCCCATCGCCCCAACGCCGACACCCGAAGACCTCCTCGTGTTCTATGTGCCCGCCGGGGACGATTGGCTCCGCACCTGCACTGCGCTATTGAGAGCCGGGTTTGAAGAGGTCACAGCCTTCAATCCCTATTGGCAGGTGAGTGGCCGCTCATTTGCAGACCCGGACGGGTATCGTGTGGTGATCCAAAAGGGATCATGGATCGGTTGAGCCGCGTCAGCCAAGCGTGCCAACAGTGCCTTAGCATTGCGCCATGCCACACCTGAGAGGCCCACGATGCCGGAATCCATTTTTGAAATTGCGCAACTCCTGACGCAGGACGACGCGGACGCCGTGATGTTCGAACTGCAGGACCTGCCTTGTGTCAACCAGGCAGAGGTCGACCTCGTCAAACGTCAAGCCTGGGTGAGCCATACCAACATGATTTCTCCCGAAGACATCGCCGCGGCGTTGGAAGATGCCGGCTACGGCAGCAAGCTTCTGGCAAATGATGCTTGAGCAGCGCACACGGGCGCTCAGCAGGACCCGGGGACCCGGTCAGCAGCAGCGCCTGGCCGTGGCAAGCAGCCCCGAGTCGAGCAGCAGCCGCTTCATGCTTTTGCCCAGGCGACGGCCCAGTTGCGGGGGGTCTGCCCAGGCAAAACCGTCGATCTCGAGCAGTGTTTTCCCGGTGACCGGATGCTCAAAAAGACTTGTGCAGTGCAGGTCGTCAAGTCGCGTTTCCGCGCTGTTGGTTCGCACTGCGAACAGGTGCAGGTCTTTGCCCGAATAGTACCGGTGCCGCCCGAGGTCGGTCAGGCGCTGCGGCGGGAATTCCAGGCCAAACTCTTCGCGAGCCTCGCGCAGGGCGCAGCTCAGTGGGTCTTCGCCGTCATCGATGAGCCCTTTTGGCAGGTCCCAGATAAAGTTTCCGGTGGAATGCCCGATAAGCAGCTCATCGGCTTCGTTCAGAACCAATAAACCACAGGAGAGTTTTGTGTCGGTCATAAGGTGATGCCTCGCGATGTGGGCCGGGAAGTGGCTGCTTTCATGGGTGGCCGCGCGTCAGGGCTTTGGCGCTGACCGGACCGACCTGACGTATTCCTCGTCGTCCACCAGGACGCCCCGAAGTGTGTCGTTGCCCGGCAGCACCCTGGTGAATTCATAACCGGCCTTGCGCAACACCCGCCCCGAGGCCGTGTTGCCCACCGTCACCGTGGCCACCAGGCGCTGCACGCCCTGGGCGATCAGGTGCCGGGTCGCGGCCGTCACTGCCTCGGTGGCGTAGCCCTGGCCCCAATACGCGTGAAAAATGTAGTAGCCCAGGTTGACCGCCTCCAGCGCGTCGTTGATCTCGGCATCAACCCGGCCCAGGTACACGCCATCGGCGGCACGGCGCACCGCCCAGGTGGCCCAGGCCATTTGCCCGTCGGGGGACAGCCGACTCTCGATCTTGCGCCAGTGCGCCCGCAGTCCCTGGAGACTGGCGGGCTTTTCCGTGGAAATCCATTGGTACAGCGGGTCTTCGTGCAAAGGCCCGAAGAAGAAGTCGGCGTGGCGCTCGCCCATGACCTCCAAGGACAGGCGCGGCGTCTGGATGGCGGCGCCCAGTTGCAAAGCAATGTGCTGCTGCATGGGCCTAGGGGCGCGCGCCGTTCAGGGTGCCCGGCTCAAGCGCGCGCTTCAACAGCAAAGGCCGCACGGACAGGTATTTCAATTGCATGGGGCGCAGTATCGCACCCGGGAATAGGCCGCGGGCCGCGAAAGGCCGACGGATGGCATGCCGGATTTCGCGTCAAAATGCGGTCAGCGTGTCTCTCATTTTGGAAATTCAGGAGTTGCCCTTATGCGCATTGCCCATGTGAGCCCGATGCTTCTGTTGGTGTTGACCGCCTGCAGCAGTTACGCGCCGCCTGCCGATCTGAAGGGCGTCGACCGAGAGGCCTTGCTGGCGCGGATGGGGCCGCCGGACCGGGAGCGCCAGACCGCCACCGGCAAGCGGCTGGAGTTTTCCAAAGGTCCGATGGGGCATCACACCTGGTTTGTCTACCTCGACGCCGCCGGGCGGGCCACCCGCGCCGAGCAGGTGCTGACCGAGCCCAACTTCCATCACATCGCGCCCGGCATGACCCAGGACGAGGTGCGTGAGCGGCTGGGTCGACCCAGCGAGACGCAAGGACTCGGGCGTTCGCGGGGCGTGGTTTGGAGCTATCGTTACGAGAATCACTTCTGTCAATGGTTCCAGGTGGAGATTTCACAGGAGCAGACGGTGCGCTCTGCGGGTTACGGCGAGCCGCCGGAATGCCGCAGAGAGGATGAATTCCTGTTCCCGTGAGGCGGGTGGGGCTGACATTGGCGACCGGTCAGGATCAAGAAGGTTACGTGCCTTATATTTCACAATTGTTGGCGCAGCCAATCCCGAGGATGATTCGTTTTATAACCAAGGAGTTTCTTGATGAGCAAAGAAGTTGTTGTTTTAAGTGCAGCCCGTTCCGCCATTGGCGCATTTGGCGGTTCGCTCGCCAATATGGAGCCTTCTGAACTGGCGGGCATCGTGATGAAGGAGGCGGTGGTCCGCTCGGGCGTCGACCCCAAGCTGATCGGCAACGCCGTGGTGGGCAACTGCATTCCGACCGATTCGCGTTACGCCTATGTGTCGCGCGTGGCATCCATTCAGGCCGGCTTGCCGATGGACTCGATCGCCATGCAGGTCAGCCGTTTGTGTTCGTCGGGCCTGCAGGGCATCGTGACGGCGGCGCAAAACATCATGCTCGGTGACTTCGACTACGGCATTGGCGGGGGTGTGGAGGTCATGTCGCGCGGCAGCTACATGATGCCCGCGCTGCGCTCAGGCGCCCGTATGGGCGACACCAAGGCGATCGACATGATGGTGGCGGTGCTGACCGACCCGTTTGGTGTCGGCCACATGGGTATCACCGCGGAAAACCTGGCGACCAAGTGGAACATCACGCGCGAAGAACAGGACGCCTTTGCCTGCGAGTCACAGCGCCGCGCGGCGGTGGCCATCGCCGAGGGCCGCTTCAAGTCGCAAATCGTCCCCATCGTGCAGCAAACGCGCAAGGGTGAGGTCGTTTTTGACACCGACGAGCACGGCAAGGCCAACACCACCATGGAATCGCTGGCCAAGATGAAGCCGGCCTTCAAGAAGGACGGCACGGTCACCGCGGGCAATGCCTCGGGCATCAATGACGGCGCCGCCTTCTTTGTGCTGGCCGCCGCCGACGTGGCCGCCAGGGCGGGCCAGAAGCCCATCGCCCGCATCGTGTCCTACGCCATTGCCGGCGTGCCCAACGAGATCATGGGGGAGGGCCCTATCCCGGCGACCAAGCTGGCGCTCAAAAAAGCCGGCCTGACGCTCGACCAGATCGATGTCATCGAAGCCAACGAGGCCTTTGCCGCGCAGGCGATTGCCGTCAACAAGGGCCTCGGCCTCGACCCGGCCAAGACCAACCCCAATGGCGGTGCCATCGCTTTGGGCCACCCGGTGGGCTGCTCGGGTGCCTTCATCGCCACCAAGGCGGTGTATGAGCTGCAGCGCACCGGCGGCAAGTACGCGCTGGCCACCATGTGTATCGGTGGCGGCCAGGGTATTGCGGTCATTTTTGAGCGCATCTGATGGCCTTGCGGCGCCGCCAGCAGTTTGGGCGGCGCCACTGAGCACAGTGCAAGCGTTTGCGCTGTGCCCGGATCAAGCGGAGCGCTGTCCTATACTTTGCGGATGAACCAAGCTGTACATTTGCCCTTGAAAAAGGCGCAAAAAAACAAAACCGTCAAATCCAAAGTCCCGGTGCGGGCGCCCACCCGCACCAACGACCCCGAGCGCACCATGGCCGGCATACTGGAGGTGGCCACGGTCGAGTTCGCCGAGAAGGGGCTGGACGGCGCGCGCATCGACGAAATTGCGGCGGCCACCAAGACCAGCAAGCGCATGATCTACTACTACTTCAGCAGCAAGGAGGGTCTCTACCGTGCCGTGCTGGAGGACATGTACCGGCGCATGCGCACCATTGAGTCAGGCTTGCATCTGGCCGACTTGCCGCCGGTGGAGGCGCTGGAAAAGCTGGTCGGTTTCACTTTCGATCATCACCACAGCAACGAGAACTTCATTCGCCTGGTGATGTCCGAAAACATGCAGCGCGGCGCTTATCTCTCGCAAAGCAAAAGTATTCAGGGGCTCAATGTGCCGGCCATTGCGGCGATTCGGGAGTTGTACAGCCGCGGCGTGGCGTCCGGGGTGTTTCGCGCCGGTCTCGATCCGGTCGATATTCACGCCTCCATTTCCGCGCTGACGTTTTTCAATGTTTCCAACAGGCACACCTTCGGCCTGATCTTCAAGCCAGAGCAGACCGCTGCCGACGCCATCAGCACCCGGCGCAACAACGTGATCGAGATGGTGCTGCGCTTCCTGCTCGCCTGAGCACCCCCGGCCAGGCGCCTCCCCAGGTGTTTTCCTTGCAATCTGGAGTAAACTCCAATTTTACAAAAACTAACTGTTTAGTACATTAAGATATCCGGATTTTATGAAGACCGCTGCGGTTCAAAAAATGGCTCGGTTCTTGTTGCCGGTTGCTGAGGGTGTTTGGCAATGGGGTGTCAGAAGCGTTGTCGCGCTCGAAATGGCGGTCGTGAAAAGCGGCATTTTGACCCGTGTGGCCAAGGCGGGATGCAACCGGTGATTGTCCAGTTCAGTGTCAACGTGGGCCAGGAGACTGCGACGCAAGTGCAGGCCGAATTGGCCAAAATGCGAAGGTAAATATGAAAATCGACGGCAACACCGAACTCATCGCGCACATCGGATTTCCGACGTTCGCGTTCAAGGCGCCAACAATCTACAACCCGTGGTTCGAGTCGATGGGCATCAACGCCGTTGTTGTGCCCATGGGCTGCCGGGCGGCAGACTTCCCCGGTTTTTTGCGCACCATTTTCACGCTGACCAACCTCCGCGGTGCCCTCATCACCATGCCGCACAAGGTCAGCACCGTGGGCTTGCTCGACGAGGTCCTGCCGACGGCAGCCATTGCCGGCGCCTGCAACGCGGTGCGGCGCCTGCCCGATGGCCGCCTGCAGGGTGACATGTTCGACGGCGAGGGTTTTGTGCGCGGGCTCAAACGCAAGGGCTTCGACCCTAGGGGCCGCCGCAGCCTGGTGGTGGGCGCCGGTGGTGTGGGCTGCGCCATTGCCGCGTCGCTGGCGGCCGCGGGCGTGCGGGAGATGGACTTGTTCGATGTGAACAGGGACGCCGAAGCCGGCCTGGCCGGGCGCCTGATGCAGCACTATCCGGGCATGACGGTGCGCACCGGCAGCAATGGTCCCGCGGCGTGCGAGCTGCTGGTCAATGCCACACCGATGGGCATGAACGATGGCGACCCCTTGCCGGTCGACATGGCGCGGGTCGACCCCTCCACCTTTGTCGGTGAAGTGGTCATGAAGACCGACATGACGGCCTTTTTGAAGGCCGCGCAAACACGCGGCTGCCGCATCCAGATTGGCTCGGACATGCTGTTTGAGCAAATTCCTGCCTACCTGGAATTTTTTGGCTACCCCAGCACCACGCCCGAGGCGCTGCGTGCCGTGGTGGCAGTTTGACCAAACCATGATGGGAAAGAAAACGATGTCATCCGCCTCCAATGCCCCAGATGTCCTGATTTCCGAAGTTGGTCCCCGCGACGGGCTGCAGTCGGTCAAGGCGACCATGCCCACGGCGGACAAGTTCACATGGATCGACGCGCTGGTGGCGGCCGGCCTGCGCGAGATCGAGGTCTGCTCGTTTGTGCCCGCCAAACTGCTGCCGCAAATGGCCGATGCGGCCGATGTCGTTCGACACACCTTGCAACACCCCGGTGTGACCGTGATGGCGCTGGTGCCCAACTTGCGCGGTGCCGAGGCCGCCTTGCGGTCGGGCGTGCACAAGCTCACCGTTCCGTGCTCGGCCAGCGAGGCCCATTCGCTGGCCAATGTGCGCAAGAGCCGCAAGGACATGGTTGAGGAAGTGCGCGCCATCGTGCGCCTGCGCAACGAGATCGCGCCGGGCGTGAAGATCGAGGCCGGTTTGTCGACCGCTTTTGGCTGCACGCTCCAGGGCGAGGTGACCGACGACGACGTGGTCTGGATGGCGGAGCAGGTCGTGGCGGCCGGCGTCGACGAGGCCGGTTTGTCAGATACCACCGGCATGGCCAACCCGGCCCAGGTGCGCCGCCTCTTCAACAAGGTGCGCGCCGCCATCGGTGACAAGACCGGCGCCGCCCACATGCACAACACACGCGGCCTGGGCCTGGCCAATTGCCTGGCGGCCTATGACGTGGGGGTGCGCACCTTCGACGCCTCGCTGGGCGGCCTGGGCGGCTGCCCGTATGCGCCGGGCGCCTCCGGCAATGTGGTCACCGAAGACCTGGTCTTCATGTTCGAGGCCATGGGCATTCGCACCGGGGTCGACATCGAAAAGCTGATCGCGGCACGCGCCCCGCTGATGGCCGGTTTGCCGGGTGAGCCAGTCTATGGCATGACCCCGCTGGCCGGGCTGCCCAAGAACTGGAAGCTGGCGGCCTGATCGATCGTGGAAGCGCTGCGTTGTTGGAGCGGCGCCCCCGCCGCGAAGGTTTGCAGTGCTGCGTTGTTGGAGCGGCGCCACCGCCGCGAAGGTTTGCAGTGCTGCGTTGTTGGA
>JAIPCZ010000047.1 GCA_021737975.1 Polaromonas sp.
CCGGCGGCCAGGGCGGCGTCCAGCGACGCCAGGCTGGGGGCCTGCGCCTCGGCAGCCAGCGCCTCCAGGGTGGCGACATCGAATTCGTCGCTGCACAGGGCCAGCCACTTGAGCAGGCTCAGTGCGCTGTCGGGCACGTCGCACAGCCGCTCGGTGAGGGCCTCGGCGACGCCGCCCGGCAGGCGCGCATCGGCGCCGGCCCCGGCACAGCGCGCCAGCTCGATGGCCGCAAAAGGGTTGCCGTCGGCAGCGCGCACGATGCGCGCCACCACGTCGTCCGGCACGCCGAGGGGAGCAGCGCGCGCCACCAACCTGCGGCACTCGTCGTCGGGCAGAGGCTCCAGATCGAGCACCTGAAGCACGCCTGAGCGTTGCAGCCGGCCCAGGGCGCGCGCCAGCGCCGTGCCTGTTGCTGGCGGGCGAGCCGCGAGCAGCACACACAAGCCGGCGCCGGTGGCCGCCAGCTGCGTGATGACGTCGACATCGGCATCGTCGGCGAGGTGCGCGTCGTCGACCTGCAGCAGGACTTCCTTGCCCGGAGCGGCGGCCAGCAGCAAGCGTCGGATGGCGCCCACGACCTGGTGCCTGCCGAGCGGTCCGGGCAGGGTGTCGGCCGGTGCCGCATGCGGGTTGAGCAGGGCCAGCACCGCGCGCGCCTGCGCGCCGATGCGGTCGAGCACACTGCGGTCCAGGGCGATCAGCCGTTCGGTGATGTCACACATCACCGCATAGGTGCGGCCGGTTTGCGAGGCCTCGACGCGACACACCGCCCAGCCGCGGTTCTGAGCCTGCGCGGCGACCTCGCGGCCAAGCGCGCTCTTGCCAATACCGGGCGGCCCCCGCAACACGATCCCACCGGGCCGCTCGATGGCCGCCATGGCCAGCCAGGCGGCGGCCTGGGCACTGGCCTGGGCGCGGCCGACGAAGGCCGGCCCGGTCGCCTGCAGTCCGGCGATGCAGCGCTCGTACAGCGCCTGCGTCTGCGCGTCCGGAGACATGCCCAGGCCCTGCTGCAGCGCCTCGCGCAGGTGGGCATACCAGCGCAAGGCGGCGGCCCGGTTGCCGGCAGCCAGTTCGCGCTGCATCAGCGCGCGGTGCGCCGCCTCGTCTTCAGGGTCGACCTGCGCCAGCCGCTCCCACTGGCCGCTGGCGCGCAACAACTGCAGCTGGCGCTCACGCAGACGTTCACGACTGGCTTCGGCCCAGGGTTCGAAGCGGGCACCGGGCAGCAGGTCGCCCGTGTAGGTGGCGGCCGTGTCGGCACAGTCGGCGGGGTCGCGCTGCGCCAGGGCGGCATCGGCACGCTGCTCGAAGCGCAGCGCATCCACCACCACCGGGCGCTCGGGCCACAGCAGCACCTCGCCGGCCTGCAGCACGATGCCGTCGTGACGCCCCAGTGCCTGGCGCGCGTGGTGAGCGGCCTTTCGCAGGTTGGCCGCGCCCGCCTCGGGCTCGAGTTGCGGCCACAGCGCATCGATCACTTCGTCGCGCGTCAAACGCTGGCGCGGTTGCAGGCACAGCAGTTGCACCAGCTGCGCGGCGCGCAGGCTGGGCCAGCGGTCGCCCGCGAGTTCAACACCGTCGATGGCCACGGCAAAGCGGCCGAGCAGGACGGCGTCGAGGCGGGTAAAGGCCCCGGGAGGCACGTTGGGGGGGGTGATGTCCATGCCGACGAGAGTAATACAGCGAGTTGACTTCCACAAGCCCCGCTGGCACCAGGAACGATTCAGGAACGCCGGCCAGGCAATCTGCGGCCACGCCGAGTGAATATCCGCCGGCGTGAACTACTAGGAGCCCCCATGACCTGTCTGAAATTCACCCTTCCCGCGTCGGGCACCGTGCCGGCCTTGCTCACCCTGCCGCAACCTCTGACAGCGCAGACCTTGCTCGAACTCGAACACGAGGTCATCGGCACGCTGGCCATGTTGGGTCGCGAATTGTTCGGCGCTGGCGTTGCGACGATCCCCGTGCACGCCGTGAGCCGGCCTGACGCCGCAGCAATTGAATACGCCTCCTGGATGCCCGATCCAGGTGCCATCGAGCTTGCCTCGTGGGCCGCCCACATGCGGACCTCTGCTCAGTGAATTCCTGCCTGTACGACCGGCTGGGCGGCGCCGTCGCTGTGGCCGCGGTCGTCGACGACGCGGTCGACCGCCACGCTGCCAACCCGGCCTTGGCCCCGCTGTTTTGCGGAAAGGACCTGCCGCAACTCAAGGCCCTGGGCGTAAGCGTCTTCAGCGCCAGGGTCGGCGGGCCATGCAGCACCGAGGCAGGAGGCCCGGCGCTGCCAGACGCCGGCATGCGCTTCAGCCCGGCAGAGCTGCAGGCCGTGGTTGGCGACATGACCGATGCCTTGCGCGAGCAAGGCATCGGCATGCCCGAAGTCGGGGAGATCGTGCACCTCCTCTACGCCGCCGCGCTGAGCCGCCATTCAGCCGGGAACGATTCAAGAACGCGGGCGGCATAGCCTGCAACCCCGCAGGTCCAATGGTGGATCTGCCTACCCCAAGGAGAAAGTCGATATGAACCAAGCTACCACCACCCTGTACGAGCGCCTGGGTCGCCGCGAGGGCATCACCCGCATCACCGCTGACCTCATGAAGAACCACTTGGCCAACCCGCTGGTGAATGCCCGCTACATGAACAGCGAAGACTTGGCACGTGTGGAGCGCCGCGCGGTCGAGTTTTTCTGCGCCGGCACCGGTGGACCCGAGGAATACACCGGCAAGGACATGGTGGCCACACACAAGGGCATGAACATCAACGAGCAGGAGTTCATGACCGTCATCGACGATGCGATGGACGCGCTGCAGAAGAATGGCATCGAAGAAGCCACGCGCAACGAGGTGCTGGCCGTGCTGTGGTCGATGCGGCGCGAGGTGCTCCGGGTGTGACAGAGCCGCATCGCGGTGATCCCGGGCGGCCCGTGGCTGGGTTTCTGAGCCTTGCGTCTGGGGCCCGAAACGGAGAGGGAATCCTGGACAGGCCTGCGTCGGCCAAGGCGACTACGCCAGATGTTTAGCAACCGACCTGTGCCGAGGGTTGACCCTGAGGAAATGGGGCCGTGGCAAAATGCACGGAGGCGCCAAAAAATGGGTCGATGGTCAGTAGCGGCCCGAGCCAGTGACACCGCTGACTTTGAGCCGGATGCTTTTGACCTCCAGGTTGCGCACGCGCAGATGGGCCTCAAATGCGGGAAGCAACTGGCGCAGTTTGGCTGCGGTGGTGGTGTTGTTGAGCAACAGGCACCAGACGCCCTCACTGAGAGGGCCGGCGGTCACGGCGGGCCGGAGTGTTTCAGGAATCAGAGCGGTAATGGCGTCAAAGCGCGCCTTGGAGGCGCTGTTCAGTTCCATCAGTTTTGCCAGGCTGGCATTGTTCTGGCTGGCTTGCAGCAAGGTGACTGAGGGCTGGCGTCGGTTCATATTTTGGGGGTGATGGCAGATGCAGATGATTATCACGGATGCCTGGTTGGCCAAATCAGGCACCCTCTACCTCAGCGGCCGCCGTTTGGTGGCGCTGCTGGTGTTGTCGGCTTTTGTGGTCATGCTGCTGGCAGCGGGGCTGTACCACTGGGTCTTTTTGAAAGGCGCGCGCGAGGGCTGGCCCGTCATCGGCAGCCTGGTCAGGCTGGTGGTCAAGGACGAGTTTGACCAGCGCGAGCGCTATGTGCGCGAGAACCTGGACCTGATGGCGCGCAAGCTCGGGGAGATTCAGGTCAAGATGATGCAGCTTGAGTCGCTTGGTGAGCGCGTCTCGGGCCTGGCGGGGGTCAACCCGGCCGAGCTGAAATCGGCCAATGGGCAGGGCGGGGTGCTGGTGTCGGGGCCGGCGCTGACCCTGCCGGACCTGCAAGCCACCCTGGATGACCTGGAGTCGCTCACGCACCAGCGCACCGACTTGTTTACCGTGATGGAGTCGCGGCTGTTCGAGCGCAAGATGCAAGACATGCTGATCCCCACCCAGAAACCTGTGATGCAGGGTGACGTCGGCTCGCCCTTTGGCTGGCGGCTCGATCCCATCACCGGGCGCACGGCCCTGCATACCGGGCTGGATTTCCGGGCTGAAACGGGTACGCCGATCCTGGCCGCGGCCGGCGGTGTGGTGGTTACCCAGGAGTTTCATCCCGAATACGGCAACATGATCGAAATCGAGCACGGCGAGGACCTGATTTCACGTTATGCCCATGCGTCAAGAACGCTGGTCAAGAAGGGTGATTTGATCAAGCGCGGCCAAAAAATTGCCGAGGTTGGCAACACCGGACGCTCCACTGGCGCGCACCTGCACTTTGAAGTGCTGGTCCAGGGTGTTTTTCAGGACCCGCAAAAGTTCCTGCTGACGCCTCAGCCCCCGAAGCCCGCCGTGCTTTCGCAGACCACCCCGGACAGCAATTTATCCAAAACACGCACACGCGCGCCTCCCACTCCGTGAGTCGCCGTGCGAGCCGTCGCGGCGCGCGGGTAAAATTGGGGCAGTTGGACGGTGTTTGATGTCATATGACGCTCAATGCGCTGCCCCCCATTCAAGTCAGTTTGTAAAAAAGGATTGCGCCGCATGTTTGACCCCCTGGGTCAGGCTGCACGCCCGGTATTCATGGCCATTAACTTTCTCACCAAAATTTTCGGCAGTCGCAACGACCGCCTGATTAAAAAATACCGGCACACCGTGGCCAAGATCAATGCCCTGGAGGCAGGCCTTGAAAAGCTCTCCGACGCCGACCTGCGCGCCCAGACCGAAGCCTTCAAGGACCGTCTGGCCAAGGGTGAAACGCTCGATGCGCTCCTGCCCGAGGCTTTCGCCGTGGTGCGCGAGGGCTCCAAGCGGGTCATGAAAATGCGTCCGTTCGATGTGCAGTTGCTCGGTGGCATGTCGCTGCACAACGGCAAGATTTCCGAAATGGGCACCGGCGAAGGGAAAACCCTGACCGCCACCTTGCCCGTGTACCTGAACGCCCTGACCGGAAAGGGCGTGCACGTGGTCACGGTCAATGACTACCTGGCGAACCGTGACGCGCAATGGATGGGCCGGCTGTACAACTTTTTGGGCCTGTCGGTGGGCATCAACCTGCCCAACATGCCGCGCGAAGAAAAGCAGGCCGCTTACCGTTCCGACATCACCTACGGCACCAACAATGAATACGGCTTTGACTACCTGCGCGACAACATGGTCTATGAAGCCGCCGACCGGGTGCAGCGTGGCCTGAACTACGCCATCGTCGACGAGGTGGATTCCATTTTGATCGACGAGGCGCGCACCCCGCTGATCATCAGCGGTCAGGCCGAAGACCAGACCAATTTGTATGTGGCCATCAACCGCATCGTGCCGCAGTTGGAGCAGCAAGAGGGCGAAGCCGACCCGCACACCGGGGAGGGCATCACCAAGGTGGGCGACTTCACTCTTGACGAAAAAACCCGCCAGGTCTTCCTGACCGAGCGCGGCCATGAAAACGCGGAGCGAATTTTGTTCGAGATGGGTCTGATTGCAGAGGGTGCCAGCCTCTACGACCCGGCCAACATCACGCTGATGCACCATTTGTATGCCGCGCTGCGCGCCAACCACCTGTACCTGCGCGACCAGCATTACGTGGTGCAGGCCGGCGAGGTGGTGATTGTGGACGAGTTCACCGGGCGCTTGATGAGCGGGCGGCGCTGGAGCGAAGGCCTGCACCAGGCGGTGGAAGCCAAGGAGGGCGTGGCGATCCAGCCAGAAAACCAGACCATGGCGTCGATCACGTTCCAGAATTACTTCAGGCTGTACGGCAAGCTTGCCGGCATGACCGGCACCGCTGACACCGAGGCCTACGAGTTCCAGGAAATTTATGGTCTGGAGACGGTGGTCATGCCGCCCAACAAACCCAGCCGCCGCAATGACCAACTGGACCGTGTCTACAAGACCACCAAAGAAAAGTACGACGCCGCCATTGCAGACATCCGCGAATGCTACGAGCGCGGCCAGCCGGTACTGGTGGGCACCACCTCGATCGAAAATTCCGAGCTCATTGCCGATCTGCTCGAAAAGGAAAAACTGCCGCACCAGGTGCTCAATGCCAAGCAGCACGCCCGCGAGGCCGACATCGTGGCGCAGGCCGGTCGCCCCAAGATGATCACCATTGCCACCAACATGGCCGGCCGCGGGACCGACATCGTGCTGGGGGGAAACATCAGCAAAATCATCGAGGCGATTGAAGTCGACGAGGCTCTCGATGCGGCGCAGAAGCAGCAGCAGATCGATGCCGTGAACGCCCAGTGGGCCAAGGACCATGAACAGGTGACCTCGCTGGGCGGCCTGCGCATCATTGCCACCGAGCGCCACGAGTCGCGCCGCATCGACAACCAGTTGCGCGGCCGCTCGGGCCGCCAGGGCGACCCGGGTTCGTCGCGCTTTTACCTGAGCCTGGACGATTCGCTGATGCGGATTTTTGCCGGTGAGCGCGTCAAGGCGATCATGGACAAGCTCAAGATGCCCGAGGGCGAGGCCATCGAGGCGGGCATGGTCACCCGCTCCATCGAGAGCGCCCAGCGCAAGGTGGAAGCACGCAACTTCGACATGCGCAAGCAATTGCTCGAATACGACGACGTCGCCAACGACCAGCGCAAGGTGATTTACCAGCAGCGCAACGAAATTCTGGATGCGACCGACCTGTCGGCGCAAATCCAGTCGCTGCGCGAGGGTTGTTTTGAAGACGTGGTGCGTCAGTACGTTCCCTTCGAATCGGTGGAAGAGCAGTGGGACTTGCCGGCCTTGGAGCGCGTGTTGACGGACGAGTGGCAAATGACCCTGGCGTTGCAGCACCAGGTGAACGCCGCCAGCGCCATCACCGACCACGACATTCTGGACACCGTGCGCAATCATGCCAACACCGTGTTTGACGAAAAAGTCGCCCTGGTGGGCAACGAGAACTTCACCCAGTTCGAGCGCATGGTGCTGCTGCAAAGCATCGATAGCAACTGGCGCGACCACCTGAGTTCGCTCGACTACCTGCGCCAGGGCATCCACCTGCGCGGCTACGCCCAAAAGCAGCCCAAGCAGGAATACAAGCGCGAAGCCTTCGAGCTCTTTGGCCAGATGCTCGATGCTGTCAAGAACGAAGTCACCAAAATCCTCATGACGGTGCGCATCCAGTCCAACGAAGAAGCAGCAGCGGCTGCCGCCGATCTGGAGAGCCGCGCCGAGCGCATCAGCAACGTCACCTACACCGCGCCCACCGAGACCGGCGGGGTGGAAATCAAGATCGATGAAACCACGATGCCGGTGGAAGTGCCCCGCGTGGGCCGCAACGAGCCCTGCCCCTGCGGCAGTGGCAAGAAATACAAACAGTGCCACGGCAAGCTGGCCTGAGAGAGCATCCGCCATGTCTGTTCATTTGTCGCCCCCCAACCCCGCTGAACTGTTTCCCATTGCCGGTGTGCGCATCGGTGTCACCGAGGCGGGCATACGCAAGGCCAATCGCAAGGACCTGACCGTGGTGCTGATCGACGACGGCGCCTCGGTGGCTGGTGTGTTCACGCAGAACCGCTTTTGCGCGGCGCCGGTGCAACTCTGCCGTGAACACCTGGCCACAGGGCAGGGCATCCGCGCCATGCTGATCAACACCGGCAACGCCAATGCCGGCACGGGTGCAGACGGCCTGGCGCGCGCTTTGCAGACCTGCGAGGCGCTGGCCGCTCGGCTGGGCTTGTCGAAACAACAGGTATTGCCGTTTTCCACCGGCGTCATCATGGAAACCCTGCCCATCGAGCGCATCGAAGCCGGGCTGGATGCCGCGCTGGCCGATGCCAAGGTGGCCAACTGGTCGCGCGCTGCTGAAGCCATCATGACCACCGACACCGTGCCCAAGGCCTTTGGTGCGCAGCTCATGATTGACGGCACGCGAGTCAGCATCACCGGCATCAGCAAGGGGGCCGGCATGATCCGCCCCAACATGGCGACCATGCTGGGTTTCATGGCCACCGACGCCTGTGTCAGCCAAGGGCTGATGAAACAGCTGGCCACCGAGCTGGCCGAGGGCTCGTTCAACCGCGTCACCGTGGACGGCGACACCTCGACCAACGACTCCTTTGTGGTGATTGCCACCAACCAGGCGGCGCACGCGCCCATCACGGCGCTGGACAGCCCCGCAGGGCAGGCGCTCAAGGCCGCCATGCTGGGTGTGGCGCGCCAACTTGCGCAAGCCATTGTGCGAGACGGCGAGGGCGCCACCAAGTTCATCACCATCCAGGTCGAAGGCGGCAAAACGCAGGCCGAGTGCCGTCAGGTGGCTTATGCCATTGCGCATTCGCCGCTGGTCAAGACCGCATTTTTCGCCAGCGACCCCAATCTTGGCCGCATCCTGGCTGCCGTGGGGTACGCCGGCATTGCCGACCTGGAACAGACCGCCATCGATTTGTACCTGGACGAGGTGCTGGTGGCGCGCAAGGGCGGACGCAACCCCGACTACCGCGAGGAAGACGGCCAGCGTGTCATGAAGCAGGCCGAGATCACGGTGCGCGTGGGCTTGGGCCGTGGGGACGCGGTCGACACCGTGTGGACCTGCGACCTGAGCCATGACTATGTCACGATCAATGCCGATTACCGTTCATGAACGCCAGTTTCGAGCATTTGCTGCTGCGCGCCGAGCAACTCATCACCCGCATTGAGGCGGTGCTGCCGCAAGCCGTGGCCCAGCCCGACTGGACCGCATCGAGCGCCTTTCGTTACCGCAAGCGCAGCTCTGGCCGGGCCACGCTGGAGCCGGTGCGCCATGTCGGTGTGATGGCGCTGGCCGACCTCAAAGAGATCGAGCCGCAGAAGGAAAAAATCCAGCGCAACACGCGTCAGTTTGTGCAGGGCCAGCGGGCCAACAACGTGCTGCTGACGGGTGCGCGCGGCACCGGAAAATCGTCGCTGATCCGGGCTTGCCTCAATGAATTTTCGGCACAGGGCCTGCGCCTGATTGAGGTCGACAAGGCGGACCTGACCGACCTGCCCGACATCGTTGATCTGGTCTCTGACGAGCCGTACAAGTTCATTGTGTTTTGCGACGACCTGAGCTTTGATGAGGGCGAGTCCGGCTACAAGGCGCTCAAGTCGATTCTGGACGGCTCGGTGGCCGCCACCACCGCCAATGTGCTGATCTATGCCACCAGCAACCGGCGTCATTTGCTTCCCGAATACATGAAGGAAAACCTCAGCTACACCCACACCGCCGACGGCGAAGTGCATCCGGGTGAAGGCGTCGAGGAAAAAATATCGCTCTCGGAGCGCTTCGGCATGTGGGTGAGCTTTTACCCGTTCTCGCAGGACGAGTACCTCACTATCGTGGGCCAGTGGCTGGGCGCCATGGGGGTGTCGGTGCCGGCTATCGAGGCGGCGCGCGCGCAGGCCCTCGTGTGGGCGCTGGAGCGGGGTTCGCGCAGCGGCCGTGTCGCCTACCAGTTTGCCCTGGACTACGCCGGCCAGCACGCTGTCTCGGCATGAGCCGGACTGACCAGTCACCGACCGCGCTTGTGGCTGATGGCACCCTGCCGCGGGTCGGTGGTGCAGACCGTGCCGTGGTCGACGTGGCGGTGGGGGTGCTGATCCGGCCGGACGGCGATTTCTTATTGACCTCGCGCCCTACTGACAAGGTCTACGCTGGCTACTGGGAGTTTCCGGGTGGCAAGTTCGAGCCGGGTGAGTCGGTGCAGCAGGCGCTGCGACGTGAGTTGCACGAAGAGCTTGGTATTCATATCGACCAGGTTGAACCCTGGCGCCAGGAACTGGTGGATTACCCCCATGCCCTGGTGCGTTTGCATTTTTGCAAGGTATGGGCCTGGTCAGGCGAGTTGCAAATGCGCGAGGCCCAGTCGTTTGCCTGGCAGCGTTTACCGGTGTCGGTCAGCCCGGTGTTGCCTGGTACGGTGCCGGTGTTGCAATGGCTGGCTGAAGAACGAGAGAAAGCAGATTCACTGCAGGCCGCACGTTGATCTGACCGCGCTACCCGCGCAGCGGCTGGCTTTGGCGGCCTCCTCATACTGGAGTACCAGAAATCGTCAGCCGCCGAAGCCAGCCACTGCGCTGACCGGTGTTATGCATGCAAAATCAAAAATCAGACTGCAATTGGTTTTTAGAAATCTTTGCAAATTCACTGCATCGCGCGGTAATCGGCAAGGGTAGTCACCGATTTCTGGTACCCCAGTATGAGGTGGTTGCCCTTGCCGATTACCACGCTAATTCACGCCCGACGGACCCCTCTGTCTCGTTTATTCCGGCGCAAAATCTTCCGGTGACGCCACAGCCGGTACGGCAAACTGCTCGCTGGCCCAGGCGCCCAGGTCGATCTGTTTACAACGCTCGCTGCAAAACGGCCGGTAGGGATTGCTGGCGGCATAAACACTGACACCGCCGCAGCCCGGGCAGGTCACAATTTTCGCGGGGGTGCCGACATGTTTGCCGGGGTCGCTCATGCGCACAAAGCCAGCTCCAGGCTGACATCTTCGTTGATGGCCTGCAGCCGGTTGTCATCGCCGTGGTGCATCAACCGCACCGACACCATCAGCCGGTTGCCGCTGATTTCAGGCACCAACTCCAGACTCTCATCAAGCGCCAGGCGCAGCAGCAAAAAGGTGCGGCCCTGGGGCAGGCTTTGTTGCAACTGCCCGTTGTTGACGATGACCTTTTGCGGCGCGCCGGAGTCGCGCAGCAATTTGAGCAGCAGGTGCACTGTGTCGGCCATTGGCTGCAGGGACAGCGCCCACTGTTGTAACTGTGCTTGCCGAAATGCAGCCGGCTTGTGCTGCCAGGCATGATAGGAGGGCAAATCGAACCCACAGGTGCCACCGGGAATCACAATGCGGCTGCGAATGGCCATCAGCCAGTCGTTTTCGGTCAAAGTTTGCCCCACTTTGCCACTCAGGCTGTTCAGGGCTTCGAAGCAATGGTCAAGTTGTTGGATCACTTCATCGAGGACCGCCTCGGCAATGGCCGGGTTGCCGCGGTAGCTGTCGAGCGTGTGTTTTTGCCGGTCGAGGTCCTTGAGCAAATCGGACTTGAGGTCGGCGCGTGTGCTCACTTCGAGGATTTCGAACATGCTGGCGAGCGCAAAGTGGTGGTCCATGGCATCCACGCGCGGCAACAGCTGTTGCAAGTGGATGAAGAGATGTTCCAGTCGCAAGTAAGTGCGAATGCGTTCGTGCAGTGGGTATTCGTAAAGGATCACGCTGAGGTTCAATCGATCAGGTTGCTGGGGCGAATGATAGCTTGAAGCGGGAGGCCAGCGCCGCCACTTCGGCACTTAAGCCTTGAAGTGTCAGGCCGTGGTTGAAAATCACGCTGTCGGCCACCTTTAAACGGCGCAGGCGGCTGCTTTGATGCGCCATGATGGACTCGATCGCCGCGCGTGCCAGCCCACTGCGCGCCATCACGCGCATGATCTGGGTTTCTGCCAGGCAGTCCACCACCAGCACGTGATCCACCCTTTGACGCCAGCTGACCGACTCAACCAGCAAGGGCACATCAAAGACCAGGCAGCGACAAGCCGCCGACTCGGCGGTCTGCGTCTGGTGCCGGGTTTCCTCTGCGACCAGTGGGTGGATGATGGCTTCCAGATCCTGCTTGACACCGGGGTCAGTGAACGCCAGGGCACGCATCCGGTCGCGGTCCAATGCCCCATCGGCGGTGACGAAGTCGGGGCCAAAGCGTTGGGCAATGGCCGGCATGGCCAGACCGCCGGGGGCGGTGAGCTTGCGGGCGATGGCGTCGGCATCGATGATGGTGGCGCCCAACTGGGCCAGCAGCGCCGCAACGGTGCTTTTTCCGCTGCCAATGCCACCCGTCAGACCAACATGAAAGGCTGCACCCACGTTTTACAAGCCGACGGCCTTGAGCATGGCACCGGGGCCCGCCAGCAGGGCAGTCAGCCCCGCGCCCGCCAAGAATGGACCGAAGGGGACATAGCCTCCCTCGCGCAGATTTTTCGAGAATTTCAGGCCGATGCCCACCACGGCACCAATGACCGAGGCCATCAGGATGATGGGAATCAGCGCTTGCCAGCCAAACCAGGCGCCCAGGGCGGCAAAGAGTTTGAAGTCGCCATAACCCATGCCTTCCTTCCCTGTGAGCAGCTTGAATCCCCAGTACACCAGCCATAGCGACAAGTAGCCAGCCGCTGCGCCCCAGAAGGCATCGTTCAGGCCGACGCTGCCGAGTTTCAGGGCGGCCAGCGCCAGCCCCGCCCACAGCAGTGGCAGCGTGATGTCGTCGGGCAACAAGGTGGTGTCCCAGTCAATCATGGCCAGCGCCACGAGGGCAGCACAAAAACCACACCAGGCCAGGCCGGTCGCTGTGGCGCCCCATTGCCAGCCGCACCATAGGAACAACAGACCGGTGGCGAGCTCAACCATCGGATAACGCAGGCTGATGTGGGTATGGCACTGGCTGCATTTGCCACGCAGAAGGAGATAGCTAAGCACGGGAATATTCTCATGCCAGCCTATCGTATGGCCGCAGTTCGGGCAGCGCGAGCGCGGCAGCAGAAGGTTGAACGGTACCGCGGCCGGCGCGGGCTGGCCCTCCATGTCGGCGCATTCAGTCTTCCATTGAGCCTCCAGCATCACCGGCAAGCGGAAAATCACGACGTTGAGAAAACTACCTACCATGAGTCCCAAAATACCCAGCAGGCCGGCGTCCAGTCCTTGCATCCCCATCAGACCACCTGACCGAGCTTGAAGATCGGCAGGTACATGGCGACCACAATGCCGCCAATGACGGTGCCCAGAATCACGATGATGATGGGTTCCATCAGGCTTGAGATGCCCGCCACCATGTCGTCCACCTCCGACTCATAGAAGTCGGCTGACTTTCCCAGCATGTGATCGATGGAACCGGATTCTTCGCCGATGGCGCACATCTGGAGCACCATCGACGGGAACAGGTTGACGTTGGTCATGGCCTGCGTGAGCGCCGTGCCGGTGGAAACTTCCTGCTGGATCTTGATGGTGGCCAGTTCATAGACCGAGTTGCCTGCGGCGCCCCCCACCGAGTCCAGCGCCTCGACCAGCGGCACGCCGGCGGCAAACATGGTGGAGAGGGTTCGCGTCCAGCGGGCAATGCACGATTTTTCGACGAGCACGCCAAAGATGGGCACCTTCAGCATGATGCGGTCCATGATGTTCTGCATTTTTTTGTTGCGCTGCCAGGCTTGCATGAAGAAGTAGACGCCGCCGCCAATACCGCCAAAAATAAGCCACCAGTACTGCACAAAAATTTCGCTCATGGCGATCACTGCGAGGGTGGGGCCGGGGAGGTCGGCGCCAAAATTGGAGAACACCTCCTTGAACGCAGGCACCACAAAAATCATGATCACCGCGGTCACGACAAAAGCCACCACCAGCACCGAGATGGGGTACATGAGAGCCGATTTGATCTTGGACTTCATGGCCTCGGTCTTTTCCATGTAGACCGCCAGCCGGTCCAGCAACTGGTCCAGGATACCGGCGGCTTCGCCGGCCTCGACCAAATTGCAGTACAGGTTGTCAAAATAGAGCGGGTACTTGCGAAAGGCCACACTCAGCGAGGTTCCGGTTTCCACATCGTTGCGAATGTCATTGAGCAGCCGGGTGACGCTTGGGTTGGGATTGCCTCGGCCAACGATGTCGAAGGCCTGCAGCAGCGGCACACCGGCCTTCATCATGGTGGCCAACTGTCGCGTGAAGATGGCCATGTCCTTGGGTTTGATGGACTTGCCCGCGCTCATGCGCCGTTTCTTGATCTTTAGGGGCATGATGCCCTGACGCCGCAAGCTGGACTGCACCTGGTTTTCGCCTGCCGCGCGGGTTTCCCCCCGGACCTGTTTGCCGTTGCGGTCCTTGCCCTCCCATTCAAAGACAAATTCCTTGGTGGCTTTTGTTTTTTCGGTTGCCATAAAGTTGTTGAAAGCTTAGGTTAAGGGTTGCTGCGGATGCAGACGCGTTTCAGCAAAGCAAGCGCTATTTTCACTTTTTTCAAGTCCGGCTTGTTGAACTTGTTGAAACGAGCCAGCGGCGGTTGTTTTCAGGCCACTTCAGGGGCCAGAACCTGCCTCAGAAAAATGGCAATATCTGCCACTTCTCGGGGGTGCAGGCTGTGCGGCATCGGGTAGCTGTGCCATTGAACCGGGTAACCCAGACGGGACAGCAGGTCGCGACTGGCTTCGCCGCGGGCAGGGACCACGACCGGGTCCTGGCTGCCGTGCGCCATGAAGATGGGGGTGTGGGCGTTGGCCGCGCTGCGTTCCGCGGTAAGGTGCTCCGCGAGTGGCAGGTAACCCGACAAGGCCATGATGCCGGCCAGTGACCGGGAAAAGCGCAGCCCCGTGTGCAGCGCCATGGCGCAGCCTTGTGAGAAGCCCGCCAGCACAATCCGCCCGGCCGGGATGCCTCGTGCCATTTCGCGCTCGATCAGCGCCTCAACGGCTTTGCCGGAGGCGCGAATGCCTGCAGCGTCCTGGCGACTGACCAGGTCGGTGCCGAGAATATCGTACCAGGCAGGCATCACATAGCCGCCATTGACGGTGACAGGGATTGAAGGCGCATGCGGAAATATGAATCGGATGGCCGGGCAGCCGGAGAGGTCCAGTTCGGGAACCAGGCCGGCAAAGTCATTGCCGTCAGCGCCCAGGCCATGCAGCCAGATCACGGCGGCGCTGGGTTGGGGCGCCGTCTCTATTTGAATGTGAGGCAGCAGTGTCATCATGCGGGTGAGGATAAGTGGGTGGCGAAATATCTTGTCAGGACAGCAGCGCCTGGGCAAATTCAAGGGCGTTGAAGGTTTCCAGGTCCTCAAGTTTTTCGCCCACACCGATGAAATAGACGGGGACGGGCCGTTCACGGGCAATGGCTGCCAGCACGCCACCCTTGGCCGTACCGTCGAGTTTGGTCACGATCAGGCCGGTAAGACCCAGGGCGTCATCAAAGGCCTTGACCTGCGCCAGGGCGTTCTGACCGGTGTTGCCGTCAATCACCAGCAGCACCTCATGGGGTGGTGTTGCAAGGGTGCGCTCCTCTGCTGAGCAGGTGTCAGGGTCCGGGTTGTCCAGGGCCGGACCGGCTTTTTGAATCACGCGCTTGATCTTGACCAGTTCCTGCATCAGGTGCAACTGGGTGGGCAGGCGCCCGGCGGTGTCGACCAGCACCACGTCACGGCCACGGGCCTTGCCCGCGCTCACCGCATCGAAAGCGACCGCAGCCGGGTCGCCGCCTTCCTGGCTGATGATGTCCACCGCCGTGCGGTCAGCCCACACACCCAACTGCTCGCGCGCCGCGGCCCGAAAGGTGTCGGCAGCCGCCAGCAACACGCTGGCCTTGTTGACGGCAAGATGCCGCGTGAGCTTGCCGATGGAGGTGGTCTTGCCGGCACCATTGACCCCGGCCACCATGATCACCGTGGGCTTGAAGCGACCGATCACCAGCGACTTTTGCAGGGGTGTCAGCAACTCGGTGAGGGACGCCACGAGCAGGCCCTTGACCGCTGCCGGATCGGTGGTTTTGCTTTCCTTGACCCGGCGCTTCAGGTCCTGCAGCAGATGCTCGGTGGCCTTGACCCCGGTGTCTGCCATCAGCAGGGCGGTCTCCAGGTCTTCATATAACGCATCGTCAATTTGGGTGCCGGTAAACACCGTGGCAATGCTGGTGCCGGTCTTTCGCAAACCCGCCTTGAGCTTGTCGATCCAGGATTTGCGCTCGGGCGAGGGCACCGGCGCCGCGTCTGGAGAGAACGCTGGGCGGGATGCGGCCTGCGGCGGTGCCGGAACGACTTCAGTCGCAGGTGTCAGGGCGGTCGGGGCAGAGGGCTTTTTTCTGAAGAAACTGAACATTTTGTGGGTTCGTGGTATCACTGCATTCTATGAAACACCACGCACCCACTTTGATACCCCCCGGCTTGACCCGCTTCGGCGCCGCCTTGCTGACCTGGGCCGCCCTGTCGACTGCCAACGCCCAGGCACCCGCTGCACCGGGTGCCCCCGTGCAGGCGCAACAATTCACGCTTGCCAACGGCATGAGCCTGATCGTCAAACCCGACCGGCGTGCGCCCACGGCGGTGCACATGCTGTGGCTGCGTGCCGGGTCGATGGACGAAGTGGACGGCAGCTCGGGGGTGGCGCATGTGCTGGAGCACATGTTGTTCAAAGGCACACCCAGGGTGCCCGTCGGTGAGTTTTCGCGCCGGGTGGCGGCGCTGGGTGGTCGCGACAACGCGTTTACCAGCCTGGATTACACCGGTTATTACCAGCAAATTCCGGCGGCCCGGCTTGCAGACGTGATGCAACTTGAAGCCGACCGCTTTGCCAACAACCAGTGGCCCGACGAGGAATTCAAAAAAGAGCTCGAGGTGGTCAAGGAAGAGCGCCGCATGCGCACCGAGGACGACCCCCAGGCACTCATGAATGAGGCCTTGCATGCGGCTGTTTTTGTGGCCTCCCCCTATCGCCGCCCGATTGTGGGCTGGATGAGCGACCTGGACGCCTTGACACCAGATGATGCCCGTGCCTTTTACCAGCGCTGGTATGTGCCTGCCAATGCCGCCGTGGTGGTGGCTGGTGATGTGGATGTGGCCGAGGTGCGCCGCCTCGCTGAAAAGTACTATGGGCAAATTCCAGGGCGGGCGGTCCCTGCGCGCAAGCCGCGCGTCGAGCCCGCGCAAACCGGTCTCAAACGTATTGCCTTCAAAGCGCCGGCCGAGCAGGCTATGGTGACACTGGCGTACAAGGTGCCCACCTTCCAGTCCTTCGCCGGGGGTCAGGAGGAAGGTGACGCGCTGGCACTGACCGTGCTGGCCGCCGTGTTGGACGGCTACAGCGGCGCCCGGCTGGCGCGCGCCCTGACCCAGGGGCCGGACCGGCTGGCCGACAGCGCCGGTGCCTACAACGGCCTGTGGGGTCGTGGCCCGCAGTTGTTCATGTTGTCTGGGGTGCCAGCCCAGGGCAAAACGGCTGAACAGGTGGAAGCCGCGCTGCGCGCCCAGGTGGCGCGTATTGCCGCAGAGGGCGTTTCTGAAGCCGAGCTGGCCCGTGTCAAGACCCAGTGGGTGGCGAGCGCCGTTTACAAGCTCGATTCCGTCTTTAACCAGGCCCGTGAGTTGGGAACGAGTTGGGTGCAGGGTCAGCCGCTCGATGCCCATGAGCGACTGATCGAGCGCCTGCGCGCGGTTAGCGCCGATCAGGTCAAGGCCGTGGCGGCCAGATACTTTGGCGACGACCAGTTGACCGTGGCCCAATTGCTGCCGCAAGCGCTGAAGAAAGCCGGCAAACCACGCACCGCAGCCGCTGGCAGCAGGCATTAAAACCGTTCCGGATTCCCCCATGATCACGCTCAAAAAAATAAGCCTCCAGGCGGCCTTGACCGCCTTTGTCAGTTTCTTGTGTTTGCCTGCCGCCACGGCCGGCATTGCGATTGAACATTGGACCCAGCCCAGTGGCGCCCAGGTTTTCCTGGTGCAGAGCCACGCCATTCCGATGCTGGATGTGCAACTGGACTTCGATGCCGGCAGCCGTCGCGATCCGCCCGAGCAGGCCGGGCTGGCCAGTGCCACGGCCAGCCTCAGCGGTATGGGGGTACTCGCCAACCCGGGGCGGGGCGATGTGGCGCTGGACGAAAACGCGCTGGGCGAGGCCTGGGCCGACCTGGGCGCGGGCTTTTCCGGTCACGCCAGCAGTGACCGAATGAGCTTTGCGCTTCGTTCGTTGACCTACCCCGATCTGCTGACCAAGGCGGTGCAACTGGCTGCGCGGCAATTGGCCGAGCCTGCGTTTCCCCGGGACATCTGGCAGCGTGAGCGCGAAACCATGATCGCCGCCATCAAGGAGGCCGACACCCGTCCAGCCACGCTGGCCCAGCGTGCCTTTGACCAGGCGGTTTACGGTTCACACCCGTATGCTTATGACACGAATGAGGCTTCACTCAAGCGCATCGAGGTGACCCACCTGGCCGCGCTT
>JAIPCZ010000048.1 GCA_021737975.1 Polaromonas sp.
GCTCTTCCGTCAGGCCTTGTTCCCGTTGACGCGCGCTCATTTCACTGCGGAGCTGCTGGAGGTGGCGCGTCAGCGCGGTGGCCAGCGCCAAAATCAGCAGGCTCACAATGGCCGCCTGCAGCCAGAGGGCTTGCTTGGCGATATTGTGGTTGGCCAGCACCGACTCGGTGTCCAGACCGGCCATCACGACCAGATCGTAAGCAGGCAGCTTGCGGTAATGGACCAGGCGCTCCACCTTGTCAACCACTGAGTTGGCGGTGTATTGCCCCTCCAGCTGACCCTCGGCGATACGCGTGAACACGGGCGAATTGCTTGCCTCGCCGCCAAACTCTTCGCGCAGGCCCACATTGCGCGCGCGTGCCACACCATCGAGACCGTAGAGCGCCATGACACCCTGATTGCCCAGCTTGAGCTCCCTGTAAAACCGGGTGAAGTAACCCGGGTCGATCGACACCACCACCACGCCGGCAAAGTCAGCATTCGGGCTGCTGATGCGTCGGGTCAGCTGAATCGACCACTTGCCGGTGGCGCGCCCCAGCACGGGTTGTGAGACAAACAGCGCGTCGCTGGTGGCCTCCACATGGACCTTGAAGTGCGCCCGGTCCGTCAGGTCAATCTTGCCTGTGACGGGCCGGTTGGCAAGGCGGTAAATGCCCTTGGCGTCGATGATGCCCACCTGCGGAAAAATCTCGGCATCGATCACACCCTGCTCGGTAAGCGCGGTCAGGTCAAGCTTGTCGCCCAACTCTTGGTAGCGCGACTTTATGAAGCGAATGACCTGGTCGGCGCTGCGAAAGGTTTGGTTGGCGTGCTCCTGGCTGACGCGGGTCAGGTTGGCCAGGTCGCGGGCAGCGGTCGCTATCTCCTTGGCGCGGCTTTCGCTTACCAAAGTGAACACATGCCACCAGGTCAGGCCCAGCAGAATGGCGGCGGCCAGCCACAGCAGCAGCACAATGCGGCGGTAATGGGAAATGCTGGCGGGCATGGCAGGCTTTCGTGGCGAGGGGCGATCGGGTCGGCGCTTGTTTATTTAAGGTGATTGCGCACCCATGTGATCACTTGCAGCGGGCTGAAGGGTTTGATGAAGTAGGCGTCGGCGCCTCGCGCGCGCGCATCGTCATGGTCGGCGACTTGACCACGCGCCGTGATCATGGCCACCAGGGTGTCGCGGGTCTCTGGGTCGGCCTTGATGGCTTCGAGCACCTGCAGTCCATCTATTTCACCCTGCATCATGACGTCGAGCAGCACCACTTTGGGGTGGTGACGGCGCACCATGGCGAGCGCGCTTACGCCGTCTTCGGCCTCAAGAATATGGAACTCCTTGCCCAGCGTGATGCTGAGGAGGCGGCGGATGTCGGAATGATCGTCAACGATGAGGAGGGTGTTCATAAGGGCAATCTATGCATGCGTAGGGTTGTTGAGCAGGAAGCGGCTTTGCTGGACGATGCCGGCGGCAATTTCCTGCAGCCGATCAAATGGAATGGGTTTGGCGAGCAGCAGAATTCCGGTTGGCAGGCCGCCCTTCGCGGCGATGGCGGCCTCATCGAGACCGGTGACGACCACGATGATGGTGTGGGCCAGGTCGGGCGCCCGGTGCAGGATGCGCAGCATGCTGAAACCATCCATTTCCGGCATGTTCAGGTCGGTGATCAGCAGATCAGGGCCACTGCGGCCGATCGCGAGCAATGCATCAATGGCGCTGTGCATGCCGGTGACTTGGGTCGGCATGGGCCACCGAGCCAGCTTGGCCTGGTACAGGCGCAGCAGGTCGGCATCGTCCTCAACCACCAGCACCTTGAGCTGACGGGGCTGCTTGGACAAGGGTTCGGCAAGCGTCGCACGGCCGGGCTGCTCCGGCACCTTGCGCAGCAATTCACCCACCGAGTCGCGCATCACACGGCGGTGACCGCCAGCTGTTTTCCATGCCCGAAGCAGACCGTTTTCCACCCATAGCTGCACGGTGCCAACGGAAACGCCCAGCAATGTGGCGGCTTCGCGGGTCGTGCAGAAGGACTTTTCGATGGGGGATGAGGACATGAGGCTGGCTCCGGATTTGATCGTATATTACAATAATTGTTGAATTTTAGCAAATTTTACTAAATTTAATCAATTGCAACAGATTTTCCTTGAAAAAGTGGACACAGTCAAGCACGCTATCAGCCGACCTGCATGGGTGTTTTCCTGAATAGCGGGACCGGTCCAGACTCGTTAAGCTTTCAGCATGAGTCATTTTCCGCCTGAAGTTCCGCCTCCGCCCTATGTGCCGCCGCCGTCAGAGGCGCCCGCCAAAGAAGTGATTGCCATGGCCTGGTCCGCGCCGCCGCGTTGGTTGCTGCTTGGCTGGCGCGACCTGGCAGCGCATCCGGCAATCAGCCTGTTTTACGGTGTGGCATTCTGGTGCATGGCGCTGATTCTGGGCGCGGTATTCCGTTCCAGGCCCGAATTTACCATGACGATTGCCTCGGGTTGCCTGTTGGTCGGACCGTTCCTGGCCATGGGTCTTTACGAGGTGAGCCGTCGCCGCGAAGTGGGCCTGGCCGCCGGTTTTGCCAGTTCCATGACCTGCTGGAAAACCCACCTGCGCAGCATGGGCCTGCTGGTGGGGGTGCTGATCGTGCTGGAACTGCTGTGGGGCCGGGCCTCGCTGGTGGTCATCGCGGTGTTTTTCAACACTGGCATGCCGTCTTCCGTGGGTGTGGTGCAGGCCGTGTTTAATCCGGACAATCTGGATTTTGTGCTGGCCTATACCTTGGTCGGAGGCGCCTTTGCCGCGCTGGTGTTTGCCATCACCGTGGTCTCGATCCCGATGATCCTGGACCGCGACACCGACGCCATCACGGCGGCCATCGGCAGCATTGAAGTGGTGGTAACGCAACCCGGGGTCATGCTGCTGTGGGGGGCCCTGATTGTGGTTCTGGTGGCCCTGGCCATGTTGCTGCCCTGGGCTACTGGCCTGGTGCTGGTCGGGCCGCTGCTGGGGCATGCCACCTGGCATGCCTACCGGGGTTCCGTGCGCTGGCTGTAGGCCGCAGTTCAGCTACGATTGGGTGACATGGCCGCCCACATCCCCACTCTTTTCATGGTGATCATGGCGCTGAGCGCCACGCTCGCCATTGCCGTCGGGATCGCCGCGCGCACGCAACTGCGCGAAGGCATGGCTTACTGGGCGCTGGGCCTGTTGGCCCACACCATCGCCTACCTGCTCTTCGCGTTGCGCGGGCAAGTCAGCGACTGGCTCTCCGTCGTGCTGGGCAATGTGCTGCTGTCGTGTGTCTTTGCCTTGTTTGCCGAGGGCGTGTTTCAGTTTCAGAAGCGGCGCTCACCACGCTGGCTGCTTTGGTCACCCGTAGTTCTGGTGGCGATCTTGTTTTCGGCCTTGCTGCCCTGGTATCTGGCGCGTGTGGTGGTCGGTGCCCTCATTTTTATCTTTCAGAGTCTGGTGGTGGTGGTCGCCGTGCTGCAAAAACGCCGGGAAACCGTGGGCGCGGGCCAGTATTTCCTGGTGACCGGGTTTTTGGTGCTGATTGCCATGATGCTGCTTCAAGGCGTGGGCGTGGTGCTGCACAGGGAGGAAATCAAGTCAGTTCTGACCGCTCACTGGGTGCCAAGCCTTGTGTTCTTGATGTCGTCCTTGTGCACCGTGGTGGTCAGCCTGGGCCTGATCCTGATGGCCAAGGAGCGTGTCGAGGAGCGCAACCGGAGTCTGGCGATGCGCGACGAACTCACCGGCCTGATCAACCGGCGCTCCTTGCTGGAGGCCCTGGCTCAACAACTGGCCATGGCCAGGCGTCACGGCCAACCGCTGGCGTTGCTGATGGTTGACATTGACTATTTCAAGCAGGTCAACGACCTCCATGGCCACCTCTCGGGCGACAAGGTGCTCAAGGCCGTGGCCCAGGCCATTGCCAGGCGAACGCGGGCGCAGGACCTGCCCGGGCGTTTGGGCGGCGAGGAGTTTCTGGTGATCCTGCCCAACACCACCGCGCAGGGCGCGGTGCAACTGGCAGAGATTTTGCGACAGGGCGTCGGGACCACAGAGTTTCAGTCGACCTCGGGCAAATCCATTGCCATCACCATCAGCATCGGTGTGTGCGAGCAAGGACAACTGCTGGCGCCGCAATGTGACGACATGATCAGCGCCGCAGACCAGGCGCTGTACCTTGCCAAGCAAAACGGCCGCAACCGGGTGGAGGTGTTTTCCCCCTGAGTCGCCGTTTCGGCCGGGTCTACAAACCCAGCGTTTTCCAGAGCGCGTCGACCTTGGCGGTCACCTCCGGGCTCATGGTCAGGGGCCGGCCCCACTCGCGGCTGGTTTCGCCGGGCCATTTGTTTGTGGCGTCGATGCCCATCTTGCTGCCCAGGCCGCTGACCGGCGAGGCAAAGTCGAGGTAGTCGATGGGGGTGTTGTCGGCCAGCAGCGTGTCACGCGTGGGGTCGACCCGGGTTGTGATGGCCCAGATCACGTCTTTCCAGTCGCGCGGGTTGACGTCGTCGTCCACGACCACGATGAACTTGGTGTACATGAACTGGCGCAAGAAGCTCCAGATGCCAAACATCACGCGCCGGGCATGGCCGGGGTAGGCCTTTTTGATGCTGATCACCGCCATGCGGTAGCTGCAGCCCTCGGGCGGCAGGTAAAAGTCGGTGATCTCGGGGTACTGGCGTTGCAGCAGCGGCACAAACAATTCATTGAGCGCCAGCGCCAGCATGGCGGGCTCGTCGGGCGGCTTGCCGGTGTAGGTGGAGTGGTAAATCGGATCAGCGCGCTGGGTGACGCGCTCAACAGTGAAGACCGGAAACTCGGCTTGTTCGTTGTAATAGCCCGTGTGATCACCAAACGGGCCTTCGAGCGCATGCTCGAAGCCGCTCTTGTGGTGCGTATCCGGGTGGATGTGGCCTTCCAGCACAATCTCGGCAAAGGCCGGCACGCGCAACTCGCTGCCCAGCGCCTTGACCAGCTCGGTGCGGCTGCCGCGCAGCAAACCTGCAAACTGGTATTCGCTTAAAGAGTCAGGCACCGGTGTCACCGCGCCCAGAATGGTGGCCGGGTCCGCGCCCAGCGCCACGCACACCGGGTAGGGCTGGCCGGGATTGGCCAGGCAGTGGTCGCGAAAGTCAAGCGCGCCGCCGCGGTGCGGCAGCCAGCGCATGATGAGCTTGTTGCGCGCCAGCACCTGCTGGCGGTAGATGCCCAGGTTTTGCCGGGCCTTGTGCGGTCCTTGCGTGATGACCAGGCCCCAGGTGATGAGCGGCGCCACGTCGCCGGGCCAGCAGTGCTGGATCGGCAGCCGGGCCAGGTCGACGTCAGCGCCTTCCCACACCACGTCCTGGCAGGGTGCGCTGCGCAGTTCCTTGGGCGCCATGCTCCAGAGCGTCTTGACCAGGCTGCCCATGCCCATGAGTTCCTTGAATCCCTTGGGCGCCTCGGGCTCCTTGAGCGTGGCCAGAACATGGCCAAACTGGCGCAGTTCGCTCACATCATTGACCCCCATGCCCAAGGCGACGCGGCGCGTGGTGCCGAACAGGTTGCCCAGCACCGGGATGTGATGGCCCGTGGGGCGCTCGAACAACAGGGCGGGACCACCGGCGCGCAAGGTGCGGTCACACAGTGCGGTCATCTCCAAGTGCGGCGAAACCTCGGCTTGGATGCGTTTGAGTTCACCCAATTGTTCGAGTTGGGTGATGAAGTCTCTGAGGTCGCGGTAGGCCATGGTGATGTGGATTTGTCAGAAGAAATGGTTCATGGGCGTGGCGCGGCGGAGGCGCGCTGGAATGCGGCCTGGCGCTGCGCAACAGCCGGATGGGGGCCCCCCTCATACCGGGGGACCAAAAATCCGGGGGCTCCCCATCCGGCTGTTGCGCCGATAGGATTGTTCGAGCTTGTCATTCTGAATATCGGGGATACCGAAAACCTGACAGCGTGATCCCGCACTATGTCTAGCAAGGTGGGCAGTCGGGGTGGCTGATGATTTCTGGTACCCCAGTGTGAAGAAGCCGCCCCGACTGCCTGCCTTGCGGGTTTCATAAAGACGTTTCGGCTATTCGGTTCATGAAATGGCTTGCAGCCCACCCCACCGCGAAGCATCGGCTTGCGGCAGGTCCAGCAAGTCGAGCACCCGGCTCACCGTGTGATCAACCATCTCGTCAATCGTTTGAGGCCGCTGGTAAAAGCCCGGCACCGGCGGAAAAATGATGCCGCCCATCTCGGTCACGCTCGTCATGTTGCGCAGGTGCGCCAGGTTCAACGGCGTTTCGCGCACCATCAAAACCAGCTTGCGGCGTTCCTTGAGCATCACGTCTGCGGCGCGTGTGATCAGGTTGTCGGACAGGCCCAGCGCCACGGCCGCCAGCGTGCGCATGGAGCAGGGCGCAATCACCATGCCGTCGCAGCGAAAGGAGCCACTGGCAATGGCGCTGCCGATGTCGCGCACCGGGTACACCACATCGGCCAGGGCTTCGACCTCGGCGCGCGGCTTGGCGAGTTCCTGCTGCACATTGAGCCAGCCCGCGTCCGACACCACCAGATGGGTTTGCACATCGGCCAGGCCGCGCAGACTTTGCAGCAGGCGCACGCCATAAACGGCACCGCTCGCGCCCGAGATGGCGACGATGATGCGTTTGCCGGGAGGGGCTGCTGTGGACATGATGAGCCAGCGTGGTTTCAATTTGAGAACAGGGACTTGACGTGCGCGCGGGCCTGCGCCAGCACGTGCTGCGGCTTGAATGTTTCGAGGTTCATGACCGGCAGTTCGATCGCGTCGATGGTGTTTTTCACCAACAGGCCGAGCTCGGTGTCGCCCTCCATGGCCAGGCGGCGGTTGAAAAACAGCGTGTCGGGGTCTTCCTCGCGGCGCGCCAGTTTGACCAAATCATGCGCGCTGGCGCTGATGGTGAGGTCGGCTGCGCCAGCGTTCTGGCAGGCGACAAAGCGGCTCTTGCGCCATTCAAAGTCAAACGTCCAATGCGCGTCGAGCACACACAGGCGCAGTTTTTTACCGGCCAGCATGTCCGTCACGTCGGCATTGAGTTGTTTGGCCAGTGCCAGGTTCAGGGCCGTGACAAACAACATCGATCCCGGCAAGCCAGGCAGGCGCCCCAGCAGTTGCCCGACGGGTTGCGGGATCAGCCATGTTTTTTCGCTCATCGAAGACTCCTTTAAACCGGCACGGGCATGGCCCGGGGGCTGACCTGCTCCAGCCCGGGTTTGCCGTACCAGTAGCCATTGCACGGTTTTTCAGCCATCAGGCCCAGCAGTTCGGTGTTGGCCAGTGCCGCTTCGGTACTGCCCAGCATCACACCCTGAAACAGCGCGATGATGCGCGGCGTGTGCTGGGATTGCGGGCTGATGCGCGCCACGTCCACCCCCATCGCGCGCATCGCGGGCAACTCGGCCAGCAGGTTGTGCACCCGCGCCGATTGGGTCTGGATGCCGTTGAGCACCAGGAATTCCTCGCTCTCGCGGGTGCGCATCAGCAGGCCGTCTGGGTGATCCAGGCACTTGAACTGGCAGTCGTCCTTGGGCAAGTTGCAGTGCCGCGCGGTGAAGCAGCGGGCTGAGAACGCCAGCGGCATGCGGCCGTAGGCAAAGACCTCGGTTTGCAGACCCGGCGGGCAATCCGCCAGCAGCAGGGCCAGGTCGTCACGACCCATCTCCAGCGGCATGACCCAGCGCTGCAGGCCCAAAGCCGCCATCCATTGCAGCGTGGGCAGGTTGTAAATGTTGAGATGCGGCCCGGCAACAAAGGGCACTTTGCCCTCCAGGCAATGCACCGCACCCATGTCATTGGCCTCGACCATGAACGTGCCGTTGGCGCAAATCTTGTGCAGCACCGTGACATCAGCGCCCGATTCGATCAGCACCTGGGTCGACAGCACCACCTCCTTGCCCGCGTCGCGCAGCACGGCCGCAATGTCGAGCCAGTCACTCAGGCGCACCTCATGGCGGCGTGAACAGACGGCTTCGCCCAGATAAACAATGTCCACCGGCGACTGCGCCACGGCTTCGTAAAAAGCCAGCACCTGGTCGCGCGGCCAGTAATATTGGATGGGTCCTAGAGCTAACTTCATATCTAAATTTCAACTTTTAAAGGACGTGCGCAAAGCCGTCCCAGCTAGGCGTGCTGCCGCAGGCCGGACATTCAGGTACGCCAAGGCAGCGCAACAACGCTGGGGCGGCTTTTCGTGCGTCCTTCATTTCCAGGGCCTGTGGTAGGCGCCTAGTGTGTGCTGCTGGCCCTCGGCGACTTTGTCGAGATCGCTGAACCAGGCCGGTTTGGCGCTGTAGTGGTGCGGGTTGGCGTGGCAGCTGTCGATGGCAGCGCGCCAGACCCTGGTCACCTGCGCCACATACGCCGGGCTGCGCTGGCGGCCTTCGATCTTGATGGCGCGCACGCCGATTTTCATCAGGTCGGGCAGCAGCGACAGTGTGTTCAGGCTGGTCGGTTCTTCGATGGCGTAGTAGTTTTTTTCGTCACCCACGTCAAAGCGCCCCTTGCACAGGGTCGGGTAGCCGGCGTTTTCGCCGGGGGCGTAGCGGTCGATCAGCACACCATTGAGGCGCGACTCGCGACCCTGCGGCGTCTCGACCCAGCGCACCGCTTTGGGTGGCGAGCAGACGCCGCTGGTGTTGGGCGCCTCGCCGGTGGCGTAGCTCGACAGCGCGCAGCGGCCCTCGACCATCACGCACAGGCTGCCAAAGCCGAACACCTCGATCTCGACCGGGGTTTTTTCGATCACCTGGGCGACCTGGGTGAGGGACAACACCCGTGGCAGCACGGCGCGCGCGATGCCAAAGTGCTGGTAATAGAAGTCGAGCGCCTCGTAGTTGGTGGCCGAGCCCTGCACCGACAGGTGCAGGCGCAGTTGCGGTTGGTGTTTGACGGCATAGGCCATCATGCCGGGGTCGGCCAGGATGACGGCGTCGACGCCGCTGTGCGCGGCGCGGTCCACCGCGCGCTGCCAGAGCTCGGCTTTGGCCGCCTGCGGGTAGGTGTTGAGCGCCACAAACACTTTGCGCCCGCGCTCATGCGCGTAGCGAATGCCGGCCTCGATGGCCGCCTCGTCGAAGTTCAACCCGGCAAAATTGCGCGCATTGGTGGCATCGCGAAAGCCCAGGTAGACACAGTCGGCGCCATTGTCGACCGCGGCCTTGAGCGCGGGCAGGCTGCCGGCGGGGCACACCAGTTCCATGGGCGCTACGGGGGCGGGTCGCGTTGACGAAGTGGGGTCAGCAAGGGTAGTCATGGCGATTTCAAAAACGCCTTCAAGGCGCAGGCAAAGTTAAGCGGCAAAGCGTAACCATGCTTGGGATCCAAGTAAATGATGCAGGTCAATCTATTCAAGAATATGCCTAAAAGGTCGACTGCCGAACCGCCGCGTCCAGCACATGTTGCATGTGTTGCCCATGCGAGCCTTGCCAATAGACGCGACCACACAGCCTGCAGTGGGTGAAGTGTTCGTGGCTGGTTTGAACGGCGGGCGGCAGGCGTGGCAGTCACCATCGTGGTCCACCTGTCTGGCCCCAAAGGTGTGGGCACTGTGTGATGTTGATGTTTGCTGGCTGCGTTTTAGCCGGTCTTGCGCAGGAACTTATTGACGGTTCGCGGTGTTTGATGAATGGCGCGCCCCAAAAGTGCTGAGCAAGTGACAATAAGCAACTTCTTATTGATACATCCAATTCATCCCATGAACCGACACCTCTGGCTACTGGCCATTTGCCAGGGTCTTTTTCTGACCAACAACGTCACGTTTATCGCCATCAATGGGCTGGTCGGTTTCAGCCTCGCGCCGCTGGGCTGGATGGCGACGCTGCCGGTGATGGGCTACGTGGTGGGCGGCGCGTTTTCGACCGGGCTGGTGGCCAAAAGCCAGCACCGTTTTGGCCGCAAGACCGCGTTTCAGATGGGGCTGGTGGTGGCGGCCCTGAGCGCGCTGCTGTGCGCCTATGCCGCCTGGAGCCAGAACTTCTGGCTGCTGTGCGCGGCCACGGTGATTGCCGGGTACTACAACGCCAATGCCAACCTGTACCGCTTTGCCGCCGCCGAGCTGGCCAAGGTGGGCTACAAGGAGAAAGCGGTGTCGATGGTGATGGCAGGCGGGCTTTTGGGTGCCGTGGCCGGGCCCAATCTGGCGGCACAAACACGCACCCTGACCGATGTGCCGTTCATGGGCGCGTACCTCGCGCTGGCCGGGGTCGCGCTGCTGTCGATGGCGGTGCTGGCCTTCATCACCTTCCCGGCAGCACCGGCCAAACAAGCCAATGGCGAGGGCCGCCCGCTGCGCGAGATCATGCGCCAGCCAGTCTTTATGGTGGCTGCCGCCTGCGGTGCCCTGGGCTTTGGCGTGATGAACCTGCTGATGGCCGCCACACCACTGGCCATGCAGCAGTGCAGCCTGCCGTTTTCTGATGTGGCGCTGGTGCTGGAATGGCATGTGATCGGCATGTTTGCACCGGGCTTTTTTACCGGCCACCTGATCAAGCGCTTTGGTGTGCTGCCGATCATGGGGGTGGGCGTGCTGCTCAATGCCCTGTGCATTGTCATTGCGCTGTCGGGCGTGGAACTGCACCAATTTTTGATCGCGCTGTTTTTGCTGGGGGTGGGCTGGAACTTTTTGTTCACCGGCAGCACCACCTTGTCGCTGCAGACCTACACGCCGGCCGAGAAAGACCGGGCCCAGGGGGCGCTCAACTTCTTTGTTTTTGCGGTGACTGCGCTGAGCTCTTTTGCCTCGGGCGTGCTCGTCACCACCCAGGGCTGGCAACTGCTCAACGCGGGCTCGCTCGTGCCGGTGGCCCTGACGGGTGCGGCCATTGTCTGGCTCAGGACACGGCCCCATGCCGCGCTGCCCCACCCGTTATGATGCGACGCTGACAGGGCTCATTCAGAGGCCCTGCTTTTCATTTAACTGGAGACAACCCTCATGCAAAGAAGACACTTGATTGCCGGCGGCCTGGTCGCTGCCACCTTGCCCCAATGGGCGCTGGCGCAAGCGCTGGAAAAACCCAAGGTCACCCTGGCCGTGGGCGGCAAGAACCTGCTGTATTACCTGCCGCTGACCATTGCCGAGCAGCTGGGCTATTTCAAGGCCGAGGGGCTGGACGTGACCATTGTTGACTTTGCGGGCGGTTCCAAAGCGCTGCAAGCGGTGGTGGGCGGCAGTGCCGACGTGGTGTCGGGTGCGTTCGAGCACACCATCAACATGCAGTTCAAGGGCCAGAAAATGCGCGCTTTTGTGCTGCAGGGCGCGGCCCCGCAAATTGTGCTGGGCGTCAACCCCAAGACCATGCCCAATTTCAAAACGGTGGCCGACCTCAAGGGTAAAAAGGTCGGCGTTTCGGCACCCGGCAGCTCGACCAACGTGATGGTCAATTTTGCGCTGGCCAAGGCGGGCTTGAAGCCAAGTGACGTCAGCATCATCGGTGTCGGCACCGGCAGCGGCGCGGTGGCTGCCATGCGCTCGGGCCAGATCGACGCCATGAGCAACCTCGACCCGGTCATCACCCTGCTGCAGCGCTCGGGCGACCTCAAAATTGTGTCCGACACGCGCAAGGTGGCGGAGTCTGAAAAAGTGTTTGGCGGCCCCATGCCCGCCGGTTGCCTGTACGCGCCGCAGGCCTTCATCGACAAGAATCCGGCCACCACGCAGGCGCTGACCAATGCCATGGTGCGCGCGCTCAAGTGGATTCAAACTGCGGGTGCGGCCGACATCATCAAGACCGTGCCGGAAGGCTTCTTGCTGGGCGATCGTGCGGTCTATATTGACGCCTTTCTGGCGGCCAAGGGGGCGCTTTCGCCCGATGGCACCATCCCTGACAAGGGCGCACAAACGGCATTCAATGCCCTGGCCAGTGTGGACGACAAATTGGCCGCGGCCAAGCTCGACCTGAAGGCGGTCTACACCAACGACTTTGTCAAAAAGGCCAACGCCAAGTACCCCAAGGGCTGACATGGCGGCAGCACTGGCGCTGCAGGACGTGGCCTGCACCTTTGTCAGCAAGGACAGGCCCGACCAGCGCTACACCGCCGTGCGGGAGGTGAACCTGACGGTGGCGGCTGGCGAGTTCGTCAGTGTGGTCGGGCCCACCGGCTGCGGCAAGAGCACGCTGCTCAACGTGGGCGCCGGTTTGCTGGTGCCCAGCACCGGCTCGGTGAGTGTGTTTGGCCAGCCACTGGCGGGCATCAACCAGCGTGCCGGCTACATGTTCCAGGCCGACAGCCTGATGCCCTGGCGCACCGCGCTGGCCAACGTGTCGGCTGGCCTGCAGTTTCACGGGGTGCCTGAGCGAGAGGCTGCCAACCAGGCCGACGACTGGCTGCGCCGTGTGGGATTGGGTGGATTTGGCGACCGCTACCCGCATCAGATGAGCGGGGGCATGCGCAAACGCGTCAGCCTGGCGCAAACCCTGGTGCTGGACCCCGACATCATCCTGATGGACGAGCCGTTCTCGGCGCTGGACATACAGACGCGCCAGCTCATGGAAAACGAGCTGCTTGACATCTGGCAGGCGAAGAAAAAAGCGGTGCTGTTCATCACCCACGACCTCGACGAGGCGATTGCCATGAGCGACCGGGTGGTGGTGATGAGCGCCGGCCCCGGCAGCCGCCCGATTGGCGATTTCCCGATTGACATCGAGCGCCCGCGCGACGTCGCCGAGATCAAGACCTCACCACGCTTTTTGCAGCTGCACCGCGCCATCTGGGAGGTGCTGCGCGAAGAGGTGCTCAAGGGTTACCAGCAACAGTTGAAAGCGGCCTAGCCATGTGGAAACTAATCAAGCCGCGCGGCGCCAATTTGTGGCTCTGGCAAGTCGGTTTGCTGCTGGCGCTGCTTGGCTTCTGGCATGTGATGACGGTGCCGGGGCTGATTCCGCCAATGATGTTCGACAACGACAGCCAGGCGGCTTTTTTCTTTGGCGAACCGCTCAAGGTGGCAGAGCGCATCTGGGTCTGGTTTGTTTCCGACGCCGATATCTACCAGCACCTGGGCGTGACGCTGGCCGAGACCCTGATGGCCTTTGCCGTGGGCGCCGGCCTGGGTCTGGGCGGCGGTCTGTGGTTGGCGCTGGCGCCCATGGCGTCCGCCATTCTGGAGCCCTACATCAAGGCCATGAACGCCATGCCGCGCATCATTTTGGCGCCCATTTTTTCGGTCTGGTTCGGGCTGGGCATGGGCTCCAAGGTGGCGCTGGGGGTGACTCTGGTGTTTTTCATCGTGTTTTTCAATGTCTACCAGGGCGTGAAAGAGGTGAGTCCCGTGGTGCTGGCCAATGCTCGCATGCTGGGTGCCGACCGGCGCCAGTTGCTGCGTTATGTCTACCTGCCCAGCGCCACCAGTTGGGTTTTCAGCTCATTACACACCAGTGTCGGCCTGGCATTTGTGGGCGCCGTGGTGGGCGAATACCTGGGCTCCAGCCAGGGCGTGGGTTATTTGATCTTGCAGGCCGAGGGCAGCTTTGACATCAACACCGTGATGGCCGGCATCGTGGTGCTGACCGCCTTTGCGCTGGTGCTCGACAGTGTGGTGGGCAAGGCCGAGAAGTACCTGATGAAGTGGCAACCCAAATCGGGCGAGACCGAAAAACTTTAGCTGCCTTGCAAAATCCGCTCGCTCTTCCAATACACGTCATCACCCACGCTGCCGTCGGTGCGGTAGCGGTTGAGCACGCGGGCCAGCACGAACATCAGGTCTGACAAGCGGTTGAGGTAATGCCGGGGCGTGTCTTTCAGGGCTTCCTGGCCCTCCAGCGCCACCACGGCGCGCTCGGCCCGGCGTGCCACGGTGCGGCAAACATGGGCCAGGGCAGCCGCGCGAGTGCCCGCTGGCAGGATGAATTCCTGCAGGCGCGGCAGCGCCTCGTTGTGCTGCGCCAGCGCGTTGTCGAGCACCAGAACCGCCTCGGCCTTGAGCAACTCGAAGCCCGGAATCGACAGTTCTCCGCCCAGGTTGAACAGTTGGTGCTGGATTTCGACCAACAAGGCGCGCACCTCGTCGGGCATGGCTTCGCACAGCAGCACGCCGATGTTGGAGTTGAGCTCATCGACATCGCCCATGGCGTGCACACGCAAGCTGTTTTTGGAGACGCGGGTGTTGTCACCCAGGCCGGTGGTGCCGTTGTCCCCGGTGCGGGTGGCGATTTGTGTCAGTCGGTTGCCCATGGATGAACTCTCAAAAAAGGGAAGGCCGCTTCATGTTGCGCGCTGGTGATGGCGCAATTGAGCATAATGAACAATTATGACGGAGACCCATCTTGAACGCACCCGCCCCCACATTGCACCCGGAAATCAACGGCCACCCCGCGCCGGCCGCCTTGCTTCAAGCCTTGTCCGAGCGCTTTGGCCCGCAGTATTCAGCGGCTCTGGTGGTGCGTGAGCAGCATGGCCGCGACGAGTCGTCCTTCAGCGTGCCGCCGCCCGCCGCCGTGGTGTTTGCCGAAAACACGCAGGAGGTGAGCGACGCTGTCACGCTGGCTGCGCAGTTCAAGGTGCCGGTGATTCCCTTTGGTGTCGGCTCGTCGCTGGAGGGCCATGTACTGGCGGTGCAGGGCGGCATCAGCATTGACATGGGGCGCATGAACCAGGTTCTGGCGATCAACGCCGAGGACCTCACGGTGACGGTGCAGGCGGGTGTGACGCGCAAGCAGCTCAACGAGGCCGTCAAGTCCACCGGCCTGTTTTTTCCGGTGGACCCGGGTGCGGACGCGACCCTGGGCGGCATGACGGCGACGCGCGCCAGCGGCACCAATGCCGTGCGCTACGGCACCATGCGCGAAAACGTGCTGGCGCTCGAAGTCGTCACCGCGCGCGGGGAGGTGATGCGCACCGGCACCCGGGCCAAAAAGTCCAGCGCCGGCTACGACCTGACCCGCCTCATGGTGGGCAGCGAGGGCACGCTGGGTGTGATCACCGAGGTGACCGTGAAGCTTTACCCGCTGCCCGAGGCGGTGATGGCGGCCACCTGCTCGTTCAATAGCCTGGCGGACGCGGTCAACACCACCATCCAGGTCATCCAGATGGGGGTGCCGATTGCGCGCTGCGAGCTGCTTGACGCCAACACCATCCGTATGGTGAACAAGCATTCGAATTTGAGCCTGCGCGAGGGCGCCATGCTGCTGATGGAATTTCACGGCTCGCCCGCCAGCGTGCAGGAGCAGGTGGACACCGTGCAGGCCATTGCCAGCGAATTTGGCGGCCAGGCTTTCGAGTGGGCCAGCACGCCCGAGGCGCGCACCAAACTGTGGACGGCGCGGCACAACGCCTATTACGCGGGCATCCAGTCACGCCCGGGCTGCAGGGTCATCACCACCGACACCTGCGTGCCGATCTCGAAACTGGCCGACGCGCTGCTGGATTCGGTGACCGAGGTCCAGGCCAGCGGTATCCCGTACTTTCTGGTCGGCCATGTTGGCGACGGCAACTTTCACATGGGTTACCTGATTGACGCGGACTCAAGCGCCGAACGCGCCACCGCCGAGCAGCTCAACAGCCAGCTGGTGCAGCGCGCCCTCAGGCTGGGTGGGACCTGCACCGGCGAACACGGCGTGGGCCTGCACAAGATGGACTTCCTGGTGCAGGAGGCAGGAAGCGGGGCCATCGCCATGATGCGTGCCATCAAGCAGGCGCTGGACCCCGACAACGTGATGAACCCCGGCAAGATTTTGAGGTAAGCCGGGCTGCAACCGGGTGACGGTTTACTCGATGGTCAGGCGCTGCGCGCCGCTCATGGCCTGCTTCTTGGGCAGCGTGAGCGTCAGGACACCGTTGTCGTACCTGGCCTTGGCTTGGGCCTGGTCAATGTCCGAGGCCAGCTGGAAGCTGCGCGACACCGCGCCGTAATAACGCTCGCTGCGCAGCACTTTTTCATCCTGGCTGGTGCTGTCCTGCTGCTTGACTTCAGCACGCAGGCTGACCACATTGCCGTCCCCGGCCACCTGGATGTCTTCCTTGGG
>JAIPCZ010000049.1 GCA_021737975.1 Polaromonas sp.
GCCGGTGGCCGGGTCGGTCACGGCAAAGCGGCTGGCGCCGGACACCCACTGGCCGTTGATGAGCGCATCGGTCTTGAGCAGGGTGGGGTCTTTGAGCAGGGAAAGGGGAGTGGTCATGGTGCTTGTTTCAAAAAAGTGGGGTATGGCTGCCGGATGTTAACGCCTGGTGACGCCGGGCAGGACACACAGCATCTCGTAAAGCAAATTTGCCCCCAGCAGGGCGGTGTTGCCGGACGTGTCGTAGGCTGGCGAGACTTCCACGAGGTCGCCACCGACCAGATTCAGCCCGTGGCAGCCGCGAATGATTTCCAGCGCCTGCGGCACACTCAGGCCGCCGATCTCGGGCGTGCCGGTGCCGCCCGCGTAGGCCGGGTCGATGCCGTCGATGTCGAAGCTCAGGTAACAGGGTGCGCCGCCGATTTGGGCGCGGATTTTTGCCATCAGGGGCGCGAGCGACTGGTACCAGACCTCATGGGCGGGCACCAGGGTGAAGCCTTGCCGGCGCGGCCAGTCGAAGTCGTCAGACGCGTAGCCGCTGCCGCGCAGGCCGATCTGAAACACCTTGTGACAGTCGAGCAGGTTTTCTTCCACGGCGCGGCGAAACGGCGTGCCGTGCGCAATACGCTCGCCAAACATGTCCGGATTCACATCGGCGTGCGCGTCCACATGCACCAACGCCACCGGGCCGTGTTTGGCGGCCATGGCGCGGAGAATGGGCAGGGCGATGGTGTGGTCGCCGCCCATCGTCAGGGGGATGCAATTGGCCGCCAGCACGGGCTCATAAAACGCCGTGATGATGGCCAGGGACTTCTCCAGGGAATAGGTGTTGATGGGCACATCGCCCAGATCAGCCACCTGCAGGGTGTCGAACGGCGCGGCACCGGTGGCCATGTTGTAGGGCCTGATCAGGCTGGATTCAGCGCGAATCTGGCGCGGCCCAAAACGTGCGCCGGGCCGGTGCGAGGTGCCGATGTCGAGCGGAATGCCGATGAACGCCGCATCGAGCCCTTGCGCGGACTCGGCGACGGGCAGGCGCATCATGCTGGCGATGCCGCCAAAACGCGGCATGGCGTTGCCTGACAAAGGTTGATTTTTCATTGCCATGCTCAATGCCTTCTGCCGCGCAACCACTCCAGCACCAGCATCAGCGAGGTGGTGAAGATGATCAGCAAGGTGGCCACGGCGGCAATGGTCGGGTTGATGTTTTCGCGGATGCCGGTGAACATCTGGCGCGGCAGGGTCACCTGGTCGGGACCGGCGATGAACAGGGTCACCACCACTTCGTCAAATGAGGTGGCAAAGGCAAACAGCGCACCCGAGATGACGCCCGGCGCAATGATCGGCAAGGTGACGCGGAAAAACGTGGTGAGCTGGCCGGCACCCAGGCTCAAAGATGCGCGGATCAGGTTCTCGTTGAAACTTTGCAGCGTGGCCAGCACGGTGGTCAGCACAAAGGGCGCACCCAAGGCCGCGTGCACCAGAATCAGACCCAGATAGGTGTCATTGAGGCCAATTTTTGCGAAGAACAAATAGGTGCTCACCCCCACCACCACAATCGGCACCACCATGGGTGCGATCAGCAGGCTCATCAGCAAGCCCTTGCCCCAAAAATTGGCCCGTGCCAGGCCAACCGCAGCCATGGTGCCCAGAATGGTGGCCAGGACAGTGGCCAAAGGTGCCACGATGAAGCTGTTGCGCGTGGCGCGGCTCCAGTCATTCGATGTGAACAGGTTTTCATACCACTGCAACGACCAGCCGGGCATGGGATAAGCCAGGAAGGAACTGCTTGAGAACGACAGCGGAATGATGGCCAGGATCGGCAGCAGCAAAAACAGCAATACCAGCACGCCGACACCGCGCAGGACATACCAGCCGATCTTGTCGGGCAGGGTGGCGTAGGCTGGGAATATGGGGCGGGCAGGAAGTGACATACGCTTTATCCCAGGCTGAGTTCAGACTTCACCACACGGCGGTACACCGCGTACAGCACCAAGGTGGCAGACAACAGCACGGCACCCAGCGCACAGGCCATGCCCCAATTGACGGTGACATTGGTGTACTGGGCAATGTAGTAGCTCAGCATCTGGTCATCAGGCCCGCCCAGCAGCGCCGGTGTGACGTAATAACCAATGCTCAGGATGAACACCAGCAGGCCGCCAGCGCCCATGCCCGGAAAAGTTTGCGGCATGTAAACCCGGAAAAACGCCGCCAGCGGTGAACTGCCCAGCGACACGGCCGCCCGTAAATAGGTGGGGGGCACGGATTTCATCACGCTGTACAGCGGCAAGATCATGAACGGCAGCAAGATATGCACCATGGCAATGATGACGCCAACCCGGTTGAACAGCAGCGGCAACGGCTCGTTGATCAGGCCCAAGTCCAGGAAAAATCGGTTGATCACGCCATTGGTTTGCAACAGCACGATCCAGGCCGCAGAGCGCACCAGCACCGAGGTCCAGAACGGCACCAGCACCAGAATCATCAAGATGTTCGCCTGGCGCGGCGTCAGGGTCGACAGCCAATAGGCCAGCGGGTAACCCAGCAGCAGGCAAAAGAAGGTCACCACAGCGCTGACGCTGAAGGTGCGCATCAGTATTTTGAAAAAAGCCGCTGACTCGGGGTCGACATTGACAATTTCGCCTTGAATGTCGCGTTTCAGGTCGACCGAGGCCAGCAGGTAGTCGGGCGTCCAGCGCGAGCCATTTTTGGCAATAGCGCGCCAGTAGTCCAGTTCGGACCATCGCGGGTCCAGTTCGAGCATGTGCGCTTTGACTTGCGCCGGGGTCAAGCCCGCAGGGAACGGCATGGCGCGGAAAGTCCCCATGACCAGGGAGCGGGCGCCGCTGACTTCGCTGTTCAGGCGGCGTGCCAGGTTTCCTGCGTCAGACTGTTCGGTAATGTGGGTGAAGTCTGTCGCCAGTGCCGCGTAGGCCTCATCTGGCGGGTTGGAGGTGCGGTCCCATTTGTCCAGCACCTTCGCGGTCTGCGCGAGTGTGCTGGCCACCTCGGGGTTTTCGACGGCACGCATCAACAGCGCGCCGATCGGCACGATAAAGGTGGCCAACAGAAAAATCAGCAGTGGCAGGGTCAGAGAGATGGCAAAGATTTTTTTGCGACGCTGCGAGCGTCGCAACTGTGTCGCCAGGTTGCCAGGAATCAGGGTCGTAGCGACAGTCATTGCCATCTCTCCAGGTTCAACTTACTGCGCAGCCCAAGCGGTGAAACGCTTCTCCAGCGCCTCGCCCTGGTCAGCCCAGAAGCTCACGTTGAACTGCAATGCGGTCTTGGCGTTGGCGGGGGCTGTGGGCAGTCCTGAAAGCACCTTGGCGTCGAGCTTGGCCAGCGCCTTGGTGTTGGTCGGGCCGTAGGCGATGTTTTTGGCGTACTCGGCCTGGGCGTCTGGACTGCTGGCCAAGGCGATGAACTTCAAGGCTGCTTCCTTGTTGGGTGTGCCTTTGGGCATGACCCAGTAGTCCAGGTCATAAATGCCACCGGTCCAGGTGATCTTGAGGTTTTTGCCTTCGCGCTGGGCGGCGTCAATACGGCCGTTGTAAGCGGTGGTCATGACCACGTCACCCGCCACCAGGAACTGGGGCGGCTGCGCGCCGGCTTCCCACCACTGGATGTTGGGCTTGAGTTCGGTGAGTTTCTTGAAGGCGCGGTCGGCGCCTTCCTTGGTCATCAAGACCTTGTACACGTCTTTCACCGGCACACCATCGGCCATCAAGGCAAATTCGACGTTGTAGCGGGCACCCTTGCGCATGGCGCGTTTGCCGGCAAACTTTTTCACGTCCCAGAAATCAGCCCAGGTGGTGGGAGCCGTCTTGAGCTTGTCGCCGTCGTAGGCCATCACGGTGGACCAGACAAAAGTGCCAATGCCGCACTCATGAATGGCAGCAGGGGTGAAGTCGGCCTTGTTGCCGATCTTGCTGTAATCAAGCTTTTCGAACAGGCCTTCGTCACAGCCGCGCGCCACGTCGGGGGATTCCACTTCAACCACGTCCCAGTTGACTTTCTTGGCTTCGACCATGGCCTTGATTTTGGCTTGTTCACCGTTGTATTCCACGCCAAGCACTTTGTTGCCCGTGGCTTTTTCGTACGGGGCAAAGTAAGCGATTTTTTGAGCGTTGCCATTGGCGCCACCAAAATTGACCACGGTCAATTGGGTCTGGGCTTGGGCAGAAAGGGTAAACAGCGCGGCGCAGGCCGCAACCAGGGGAGTGAGTTTCATGAAAGGTCTCCTAGAAATTTGGGGAAAAAGAACCAAAAAATGCACACGGGTCAGGCATAGACCCGCAAATGCTCGGGGGGCAAAACCAGCCAGATGGCATCACCGGCCTGCGGGATGTTGGGGCTGGAGAGCGCAATCTTGACGGTGGCGGGGGCCTGTTTGTCCACATGGCAGCGCATGCGCAGGTGGTCGCCGTAATAAATCACGTCGTTGACCCGAGCACTCAGGCTGTTGGCCGGCGCCGGCTGCGTGCCAGGGCAAATCAGCGCGCGTTCGGGACGGATGCAGGCCTGCACCGGGGAATTCAATGGCGCGCCGTTGATGTCCAGCCCTTGTAACGCGGTACCGCAGGGCAGCCGCAACTCGCAGCTGCCGCCGGCGCCGCGTTCGGTGGTGGTAATTTGCGCGTCCAACACGGTGTTGTCGCCGACAAAGCTGGCCACAAAACGGTTCACAGGGGTCTCATAAAGTTGTGTGACGGTGTCAATCTGCTGGATCAGCCCATCGTTGAACACCGCCACCCGGTCTGACATGGTCAGCGCTTCAGACTGGTCGTGCGTCACGTAGACAAAGGTCAGGCCGAGCTTGCGGTGCAGCTCTTTGAGCTCGATCTGCATGTGCTCGCGCAACTGCTTGTCGAGTGCGCCCAGGGGTTCGTCCATCAGCACCAGTTGCGGGTTGAACACCAGCGCACGCGCCAGGGCCACGCGCTGTTGCTGTCCGCCTGAGAGTTGGCCCGGGTAGCTGTCACCCTTGCTAGCCAGGTGCACCATGTCCAGCGCCCGCTTGACCTTGTCCTCACGCTCCGATTTGCCCATTTTGCGCACCGTCAGCGGGTACGCCACGTTGTCGGCAATGGTCATGTGCGGAAACAGCGCATAGTTTTGGAACACCATGCCAAAGTTGCGCTTGTGAGGGGGTGTTTTGGTGATGGACTTGCCCGCCAGGAAAATTTCACCCGAGGTGGGCGACTCAAAACCGGCCAGCATCATCAAGGTGGTGGTTTTGCCCGAACCCGACGGCCCCAGCAGCGACAGGAATTCGCCACTCTGGATGTCCAGGTTCAGGTCGCGCACCACCAGAGTGCTGCCGTCATAGGTTTTTTGGACGCCGGAGAAGCGAACGAGGGGGTCAGACAAAGCCATTATTTGCTATTCTTTCAAAAGCACTTGAAACCCGTGTTATTTGGGCTGCAAGTTGTTTTAACTACGCAAATACCGTGCCAATCAGGCCACTGCTGCCAGGCAGGCTTCCATGATGGCCAGACCCTCGTCCACGATCGCGTCGCTGGCGGTCAGGGGCACCAGAATGCGCACCACGTTGCCATAGGTGCCGCAGGTCAGCAGGATAAGGCCGCGCCGGGTGGCCTCGGACGCCAGGGCCTTGGCCATCTCGGCGTTGGGCTGGTGCGGGTCGCCGCTTTTGCACAGTTCGATCGCCACCATGGCACCCAGGCCGCGCACGTCGCAAATCCGTGTGTCTTTGGCGGCCATGGCCTTGAGTTTGGCCATCATGTGGTCGCCCAGCTGGCGGCTGCGCTCCAGCAGGTTTTCTTTGGCAAACACATCCAGCACCGCCAGCGCGGCAACGCAGGCAATCGGGCTGCCCGCATAGGTGCCGCCCAGGCCGCCTGCGGTGGGCGCGTCCATCACGTCGGCGCGGCCCACGACACCGGAGAGCGGATAGCCGCCGGCCATGGATTTGGCCATGGTGATCATGTCGGGTGCGACGCCGCTTTGCTCCATGGCAAACCAGGTGCCGGTGCGCCCGGCGCCGGTTTGAATCTCGTCGGCGATCATCAGGATGCCGTGCTGGTCGCACAGGGCGCGCAGGCGCTGCAGAAATTCGGTGGGGGCCACATTGAAGCCGCCTTCGCCCTGCACCGGCTCCACAATGATGGCGGCCACGCGGCTGGCTTCGACGTCGTTCTTGAAAATGCCCTCGATCGATGCAATGGAGTCATCGACGCTCACGCCATGCGCGGCGTTGGGGAACTGGGCGTGGAAGATCTCGCTGGGGAAGGGGCCAAAGCCCAGCTTGTAGGGGGCAACCTTGCCTGTCAGCCCCAGGGTGAGAAGGGTGCGGCCATGGTAGCCACTGGTGAAGGCAATCACGGCGCTGCGCTTGGTGTAGGAACGCGCGATCTTGATGGCGTTTTCCACCGCTTCTGCGCCGGTGGTCAAAAACATGGTCTTCTTGGCAAAGTTGCCGGGTGCCAGGGCATTGATGCGCTCGGCCAGCTCCACATAGGGCTCGTAAGCGAGCACCTGGAAGCAGGTGTGGCTGTAGAGGTCGACCTGGTCCTTGACGGCTTGCATGATCTCGGGATGGCAGTGGCCGGTGTTCAGCACGGCAATACCGCCGGCAAAGTCAATGTAGCGCTTGCCTTCCACGTCCCACACCTCGGCATTGAGACCGCGCGCAATGAAGACTTCGTGGCTCTGGCCAACACCGCGGGGAATGGCCGCAGCCCGGCGTGCCATCAGGGCAGCGTTGGTATTTTGAGTCTTGGTAAGCATGGAAAGCACTCCTGAACAGTGGGTAGGCGTTGATAAAGTGGCTTGACTGTAGTTGCGACGCCTTTGTTTAACCATATACAGTTGGGTCTTTTTTGAGGATGTACTGTGCAGCCCCGGCTGCCAATACACAGAAACCCTAAGCTGACCCATGTTTACGCTCAATCCGCAAAGTCCGACGCCCCTGGTGCTGCAGATCGTGGCTGGCTTTCGTGCCGCCATCGATGAGGGCGAGTTGCGCGCAGGCTCCAAGGCGCCGTCGATTCGCCAGTTCGCCCATGCCCACAACGTCAGCGTCTTCACCGTGGTCGATGCCTATGACCGGCTGGTGGCCCAGGGCTACCTTGCGTCGCGCCCGCACTCGGGCTTTTTTGTCAAGCAGCGGCCGACCTCGGTGACCGAGTTGCCGGGACACGGGCCCAACTTCAGTTTTGACTCCATGTGGTACCTGCGGCGCATTTTTGAGAACCGCGCGCTGCGCATGAAACCCGGTTGCGGCTGGTTGCCGGGTGACTGGCTTTTTCAGGACGGCGTGCGACGGGGCTTGCGCAGCCTGGCTGCCGACGATGTGGACGTGGGGGGTTATGGTGAACCCAAAGGCTTTCCGCCACTGCGAAAACAGGTGCGCGACCTGCTCGCCGAGCAGGAGATATCGGTCACCGCCGAGCAAGTGCTGCTGACCCAGGGTTCCAGCCAGGCCATGGACCTGGTGGCGCGCCGCCTGGTGCGCCCCGGGGACGCGGTGCTGGTGGATGCTCCGGGTTACCCCAACCTGTTGTTTTCATTGCGGTTTCTGGGCGCCCGCCTGATCGGGGTGCCGCGCACCCCCGCAGGTTACGACCTGGTTGCGCTGGAGCGCCTGGTGATCGAGGAAAAGCCCAAGGTGTTTTTCACCCAGCCAAGACTGCAGAGCCCGACCGGTTCGATTGCCCAACTGGCGCATCTGCACCGGGTGATGCAACTGGCGGACAAGCATGATTTCCTGGTGGTTGAAAACGACATTTACGCCGACCTCGATCCTGAACCACGGCCTTCCCTGGCCAGTCTGGACCAGTTGAACCGGGTGATTTACATCAGCAGCTTTTCCAAGACCATCTCGCCCAACATCCGGGTCGGTTTCCTGGCCGCCAACCCTGACCTGCTCGAGGACCTGGCGCAGCTCAAAATGATCTCCGGGTTGACCTCCTCGGAGTTCAGCGAGCGACTGGCCCATGGCGCGTTGACCGACGGGCGCTGTCGCAAACACGTCAAGGGCTTGCGCGAACGGCTTGCCAAGGCGCATGTCGATGCCGCCTCGCGTCTGATTGACGTGGGTTTTGAGATTTTTTGTGAACCCAAAGCGGGCATTTTTCTGTGGGCCCGCCATCCGGCTGTGGCCGATTCCGCAGAGCTGGCCTACAAGGCGGCCGAGCAGGATATTCTGCTGGGCCCCGGGCATCTGTTCAGTCCTGATCTGCAGACCAGCCCATGGCTGCGTTTTAATGTGACCTTTTGTGAAGATCCCGCCTTGTTCGCATTTTTGCAGGCCCAGTGCAAAACCCCCTGATCACCTAAAATCAATGGTTTTGACACACCAGGTCTCTTACCTCCATGAATCCAACCGCTGCTCCGGTGACTGTCGCCGACATTCGCAAGACCTTCCTCGACTTCTTTGCTTCCAAAGGCCACACCGTGGTGGCAAGCAGCCCGCTGGTGCCGGGCAACGACCCCACGCTGATGTTCACCAACTCCGGCATGGTGCAGTTCAAGGACGTGTTTCTGGGGTCCGACAAGCGCAGTTACGTGCGCGCCGCCTCGGTGCAGGCCTGCCTGCGCGCTGGCGGCAAACACAACGACCTGGAAAACGTGGGCTACACCGCGCGCCACCACACGTTTTTCGAGATGATGGGCAACTGGAGCTTTGGCGACTATTTCAAGCGTGAGTCGCTCAAGTGGGCCTGGGAACTGCTGACCGTGGTCTACAAGCTGCCCGCAGAGCGCCTGCTGGCCACCGTCTACGAAGAAGACGACGAGGCCTATGACATCTGGACCAAAGAGATTGGCCTGCCGCCCGAGCGCGTGATCCGTATTGGCGACAACAAGGGCGGGCGCTACAAGTCCGACAACTTCTGGATGATGGCCGACACCGGCCCCTGCGGCCCGTGCTCGGAGATTTTTTACGACCACGGCGACCACATCCCTGGCGGCCCGCCCGGCAGCCCGGACGAGGATGGCGACCGCTTCATTGAAATCTGGAACAACGTGTTCATGCAGTTCAACATGGCTGAAGACGGCTCGGTCACGCCGCTGCCCGCGCCCTGCGTCGACACTGGCATGGGGCTGGAGCGCCTGGCCGCCATCCTGCAGCATGTGCACAGCAACTACGAAATCGACCTGTTCGACGCCCTGATCAAGGCCGCCGCCCGCGAAACCCGTTGCGCTGAGCTTGGCAACAACTCGCTCAAGGTGATTGCCGACCACATCCGCGCCACCGCCTTCCTGGTCAGCGACGGGGTGCTGCCGGGCAACGAGGGCCGCGGCTATGTGCAGCGCCGCATCATCCGCCGCGCCATTCGTCACGGCTACAAGCTGGGCCAGAAGACCCCGTTTTTCCACAAGCTGGTGCCGGACCTGGTGGCTGTCATGGGTGATGCCTACCCCAGCCTGGCTGCCCAGGCCGACCGCATCATGGACGTGCTGCGGGTCGAGGAAGAGCGCTTTTACGAGACCCTTGAAGTGGGCATGCAGATCCTCGACGAGGCCCTCGCAGGTGGCGTCAAGGTCTTGCCCGGTGAGGTCGCCTTCAAGCTGCACGACACCTTTGGCTTCCCGCTGGATTTGTCGGCCGATGTCTGCCGCGAGCGCGGTTTGACGGTGGACGAGGCGGGTTTCAAGGCCGCCATGGAAAAACAAAAGGCCCAGGGGCGCGCCGCGGGCAAGTTCAAGATGGACAAGGCGCTGGAGTACGGCGGCGCGGGCAATACCTTTGTCGGCTACGAGCAACTCACGGCCGCCACCGAGGTCGTGGCGATCTATGTGGACGGTGTCAGCGCCAGCGAGATCAAGGCGGGCCAGAACGGCGCGGTCGTGCTGGCCACGACGCCGTTTTATGGCGAAAGCGGCGGCCAGGTCGGTGATGCCGGCGCCATTTTTTGTGACCATGCGCTGTTCGAGGTGCAGGACACGCAAAAGATCAAGGCGGACGTGTTTGGCCACCACGGCGCGCTCAAGACCGGCACGCTCAAGCTGGGCGACACGGTCACGGCCCATGTCAACACCTCGCTGCGCCTGGCCACACAGCGCAACCACTCCGTCACACACCTGATGCACAAGGCCCTGCGCGAGGTGCTCGGCGGCCATGTGCTGCAAAAGGGCAGCTTGGTGAATGCCGAGCGCACGCGTTTTGACTTTGCCCACAACGCGCCGGTCACCGACGCTGAAATCCGTGAAATCGAGGCCCGCGTGAATGCCGAGATCCTGGCCAACGCCGCCACGCACGCGCAGGTGATGGACATCGAATCGGCGCAAAAAACCGGCGCCATGATGCTATTCGGCGAAAAATACGGCGAATCGGTGCGTGTGCTCGACATTGGCAGCAGCCGCGAACTCTGCGGCGGCACCCATGTGGCGCGCACCGGCGACATCGGCCTTTTCAAGGTGGTGGCCGAGGGCGGCGTGGCCTCGGGCATTCGCCGCATCGAGGCCGTCACGGGCACCAGTGCGCTGGCCTATTTGCAGCAGCTTGAAGACTCGGTGGGCCAGGCGGCCAGCGCCCTCAAGGCCCCGGTCGCCGAGGTGAACGAGCGCATCGTGTCGGTGCTGGAGCAAGTCAAAACGCTTGACAGGGAACTGGCCGCGCTAAAGGGCAAGCTGGCCAGCGCCCAGGGCGACGAACTGCTCAGCCAAGCGCAGGACATCAGGGGCGTCAAGCTGCTGGTGGCCCGACTCGACGGTGCCGATGTCAAAACCCTGCGCGATACCATGGACAAGCTCAAGGACAAGCTCAAAACCGCGGTCATCGTGCTCGGCGTGGTCGATGGCGCCAAGGTGCAGATCGCCGTGGGTGTCACCCCTGACACCACGGCGAAGGTGAAGGCCGGTGAGCTGGTCAACTTTGTTGCCGGCCAGGTGGGCGGCAAGGGCGGCGGCAAGCCCGACATGGCCATGGCCGGCGGCACCGAGCCCGCCAAGCTGGCAGCGGCTTTGGCCAGCGTGCAGGGCTGGGTCGAGCCCAGGCTTTGATGAACGCAGCCTCTGAAACCATGCCTTTGTAGGAGCGGCGCCCGCGCCGCGATTGGCTCTATTCTTTTTCCGCTTCAACTGGAACAACATCCCATGAGTGCTTTTTTGAATGAAACCGTTTTGAGCGTCCATCATTGGACCGACCGGCTGTTCAGCTTCACCACCACACGCGACGAGACGCTGCGCTTCTCCAATGGCCACTTCACCATGATTGGCCTGCGCCAGGAAAACGGCAAGCCGCTGCTGCGCGCCTACAGCATCGTCAGTGCCAACTACGAAGACCATCTGGAGTTCTTGAGCATCAAGGTGCAGGACGGCCCGCTGACCTCCAAGCTGCAGCACATCAAGGTCGGCGACAAGATTGTGGTCGGCAAGAAACCCACGGGCACCCTGTTGATTGACTACCTGTTGCCCGGCAAAAATCTCTACCTGTTTGGCACGGGCACCGGCCTGGCGCCGTTCCTCAGCATCGTGCGGGACCCGGACACTTATGAGAAATTTGAAAAAGTCATCCTGGTGCATGGCGTGCGCGAGGTGGCCGAGTTGGCCTACCACGACTATTTGACGCTGGAACTGCCCGAGCACGAATTTCTGGGCGACATGGTGACCGAGCAAATGCTGTATTACCCGACGGTGACCCGCGAGCCCTACAAGAACCGGGGCCGCATCACCGATCTGATCGAATCCGGCAAACTGCAAACCGACCTGGGCCTGCCCAAGTTCGACCCGGCCACCGACCGCGCCATGCTGTGCGGCAGCCCGGCCTTGCTCAAGGACCTCAAGCACATTCTGGAGAAGCGCGGCTTTCTTGAGGGCAACACCACCAAGCAGGGCGATTTTGTCGTCGAACGGGCCTTTGTGGAGCAGTAAGCATGAGCTACCACCTTTACGCCATCGGCAACGCGCTGGTCGACACCGAATACGAAGTCTCTGACGCGCAACTGCAGGCGGCGGGCGTTGCAAAACGCCACATGACCCTCATCGACAGCCCGCGCCGTGCCGAACTCCTGGCGCATGTGCACAGTGTCAAATCGCACCGCACGGGTGGCGGCTCGGCCGGCAATACCGTGGTGGCGCTGGCCCAGTTGGGTGGCAAGGCGTTTTACTCTTGCCGCGTGGCCGATGACGAGCTGGGCGATTTTTACACCAAGGACCTGCTCGCCAATGGCGTGGCGACCAACCTTACGCACACCAAGGCACCCGCGGGCCAGACCGGCAGCTGCATGGTGATGGTCACGCCCGATGCCGAGCGCAGCATGAGCACTTTTCTGGGGGCCACCGCCGACATCGATGAGTCCGCGCTGCACCCGCACGACATCGCCAAGGCGCGTGTCTATTACATGGAGGGCTACCTGGCCGCCTCACCCACCGGCCTCGCCGCGGCCATCAAGGGCCGCGCCATGGCGGCGCAGGCTGGCGTCAAGCTGGCCACCACGCTCAGCGACATGAGCATGATCAATTTCTGCCGTCCCGGTCTCGATGCCATGGTCGGCACCGACCTCGACTTTTTGTTCTGCAACGAAGAAGAAGCGCAGGTCTGGTGTGGCACCACGGATGTGGCACACATCTGCCAGCAGCTCGGGCAGCAGGCGAAAACGGTCTGTTTGACACGCAGCGCCAAGGGGTGCCTGGTGATTGAGGCGGGCCGGGTCACCGAGGTGCCCGCGGCGCAGGTCAAGGCCGTCGACACCAACGGGGCGGGCGACATGTTTGCCGGAGCCTTTTTGTACGCGGTGACGCACGGCCACAGCCATGCCCAAGCCGCCTGGCTGGCCAATCAATGTGCCGGGCGCGTCGTTTCCCAATACGGTAACCGCCTCAGCCACGAGACGATGGGCAGCCTGAAAGCCGACTTCGCGCGGCACATTGCCACAAGTTAGTGAGACGGAAAATGCATAAGTAACATTTATCCCAATGCATTGTCATGCCGGACTCGATCCGGCATCCATGCAGTTGGCGTCGTGGATTACGCCCCGGTTTTTAAGGGTTTTCGTTCAGCGTCTGTTCAGGTTAAAGCGTTAAACTCACGCCACAGCAGACCCCGCTGCCAAATTTTTTTCAACCTCAAAGGAAACTTCTCCATGACAACTCGTCGCGTATTCATGATGCAATCGGTTCTCGGTGCCAGCGTTTTGGCCTCAGGTGCGGCAATGGCTGCGGCCCCCATGGTGGCTGAGACCGATGCCAACGCCAAGGGCTTGGGTTATGTGGCTGACTCTGCCAAGGCAGACGCTAAAAAGTACCCCAAGCACGCGGCCACCCAGTTGTGCAGCAACTGCGCCTTGTACCAGGGCAAGGCCGGTTCCACCTCGGGTGGTTGCCCGCTGTTTGCCGGCAAGGAAGTCACTGCCAAGGGCTGGTGCAGCGCCTGGGCCAAGAAGGCTTAAGCGCCAGACTGGATTCGTCCAGTTCACACAAAACCCACCCTTGCGGTGGGTTTTTGTTTTTGTGCCCTGGCAGCCAGGGCAATGCTAAATTTCGGATAATCCGGGCATGAACCCAACAATCAACGCTGATCCGGCCGAACTGGCCAAATTCTCCGACCTGGCCCACCGCTGGTGGGACGCCGAGGGCGAGTTTCGCCCGCTGCACCAGATCAACCCCCTGCGCCTGGGCTGGATGAAGGAATTCTGCGACTTGCAGGGCAAGGCCGTGCTCGACGTCGGTTGTGGTGGCGGCATCCTGGCCGACTCTTTGGCCCGCTCGGGCGCCCACGCCACCGGGATCGACCTGTCGACCAAGGTGCTGCGTATTGCCCAGTTGCACGCCATGGACGCCGAAACCGAAAACGTGCACTACCGCGAGATCAGCGCCGAGGCCATGGCCGCCGAGCAGCCGGCGGGTTTTGACGTCGTGACCTGCATGGAAATGTTGGAGCACGTGCCCGACCCGGCCTCGGTGGTGCAGGCTTGCGCCACCCTGGTCAAGCCGGGTGGCTGGGTGTTTTTCTCCACGCTCAACCGCAACCCCATGTCCTTCATACAGGCCATCGTGGGGGCTGAATATGTGCTCAACATGCTGCCACGCGGCACCCACGAATTTGCCAAGTTCATCCGCCCCAGCGAATTGGCGGGTTTTTGCCGCCGTGCCGGCCTGAATGTCATGCACACGCGGGGCTTGTCGTTCAACCCGCTGACCCAGCGTTACTGGCTAAACAGTAACACCAGCGTCAACTACCTGCTGGCCACACAAAAACCGGTGAGTTTGCCAGCGTGACGGCTCAAGGGTTCCAGTTTTTCGATGTGCAGGCGGTGCTGTTCGACCTGGACGGCACGCTGATCGACAGCGCCCCCGACCTCGCCGCCGCCGCGGACACCATGCGCCTGGCGCGCGGCCTGCCATCCCTGCCGCTGGCGCAATATCGCCCCATGGCCGGGGCCGGTGCCCGTGGCATGCTGGGCGTGGCGTTTGGCATGACCTCCGAGCACGCAGATTACGACACCCTGCGTGAAGAGTTTTTTTGCAACTATGAGCGCAGCCTGACCCAGCGCACCCAGATTTTCGACGGTGTGCCCGAGTTGCTGGAGAGTTTTGCCACCCAAGGTGTGAAATGGGGCGTCGTGACCAACAAGTCCGAACGCTTCACCCTGCCACTGACCGCATCGATGGCCTTGTTTGCCACGGCTGGCGCCATCGTCAGCGGCGACACCACGCCTTTTGCCAAGCCGCACCCGGCGCCCTTGCTCGAAGCCGCCCGCCGCATGGGGGTCGATGCCAGCCGCTGCGTTTACGTGGGCGACGATGAGCGCGACATCGTGGCCGGTCTGGCGGCAGGCATGGCCACCGTGGCGGTCACCTATGGCTACCTTGGCGCGCAGGCCGACACCAGCCGGTGGGGCGCAAATGCCACAATTAATTGTGTGAATGAACTGCTGCCGCTCTTGCAATTTTCCAGCTTGGCCTAAAATAAGAAGCTCAGGGGCTGCACTGGTTTCGACGTGGATTCGGACGCGCGGCAGGGCATGTCGAGCTGAATGGGCTCGTAAAACAGATTCAAAAAAACTAACTGCAAACGACGAACGTTTCGCACTCGCTGCTTAATTGCACGTGAGCCTCACAACAGTCAGCCGATCGGCTGGGCAAGGGTAGCGCAAGCTGTCCAGGCTGTGGGGTAATCTTATTCGGCTGGGCCCGCCTTGGGTAACTTAGGGTGGGTCGAGAAAATAGGTTGCTGGCGATTTGCATAGCGTGCCACTGCGCGATGTGAAAAGCGAGATCCAAATCAGACGGCTACACATGTAGAACTGTTCGAAGAAGGTTTGCGGACGCGGGTTCAAATCCCGCCAGCTCCACCATA
>JAIPCZ010000010.1 GCA_021737975.1 Polaromonas sp.
CCCAGGACGACCCGAGCAGCCCGATTGCGGGCATGCCGGTGCTCGAAGTCTGGAAAGCCAAGACCTCGATCGTCATGAAGCGCAGCATGGCCTCGGGTTATGCCGGCGTGGACAACCCGCTGTTTTACAAAGACAACAACCGCATGCTGTTTGGCGACGCCAAGAAGATGCTCGATGAGGTGCTGACGGCTTTGAAGGCCTGAGTGGGCCGACAGGCTATCCCGAAGAGGCCTGCGGGCCTCTTTTTTTGAGGTGTTGTCAAGGCTTGCCGCCGGTATGGAGTTTCATGCCTAATTAGGGAAAACATAGCTTACAGAAACTGACAAAAGAGGTGAAAATTCATTTTTTATACTCAAAACCTGGAGTGTTGACCATGACCGATCGCATCTGGCTCAAAAGCTATCCACCGGGCGTGCCGTCCGATATTGATGTGACCCGCTATTCCTCCATGGTGGACATGATGGAGGAGAGTTTCAAGAAGTTTGCCGATCGGCCCGCCTTCAGTTTCATGGGCAAGGAGCAAAGCTACAAGCAGGTCGATGAACTGAGCCAGACCTTCGGTGTGTATTTGCAAAGTCTGGGGTTGGCCAAGGGCGACCGCGTCGCCGTCATGATGCCCAATGTATTGCAGTACCCCATTGCCGTGGCGGGCATCTTGCGCGCCGGCTATACCCTGGTCAACGTCAATCCGCTGTACACGGCACGTGAGCTGGAGCACCAGCTGAAAGACTCGGGGGCCAAGGCCATCGTGATTCTGGAAAATTTTGCCGCCACACTTGAGAAATGCCTGGCTGCCACGCCGGTCAAGCACATTGTCTTGTGCGCCATGGGCGACCAACTGGGCCTGCTCAAGGGTACCCTGGTGAACTATGTGGTGCGCAATGTCAAGAAGATGGTGCCGGTCTTCAACTTGCCCAGCGCGGTGCGCTTCAACGCGGCGATCGCCAAGGCCAGCGGCGGCAGCCTGAAAAAGCCGGTCATCAAGCCGGACGATGTGGCGGTCCTGCAGTACACCGGCGGCACCACCGGTGTCTCTAAAGGGGCGGTCCTGTTGCAGCGCAATCTCGTGGCTAACCTGCTGCAGACCGACGACTGGTTTGACCCGGCCTTGAAAAAGATTCCGTCCGGTGAGCAAATGAATGTGGTTTGCGCCCTGCCGCTCTACCATATCTTTGCTTTTACGGTGGGCATGATGCTGTCGCTGCGCACCGGCGGCAAGCTGATTCTGATCCCCAATCCGCGTGATTTTCCAGCGGTTCTGGCCGAGTTGGCCAAGCACAAAATCCATTTCTTCCCGGCAGTCAACACGCTGTTCAACGGCTTGGCCAACCACCCTGATTTCAACAAGGTGAACTGGAGCCACCTGCTGGTGTCTGCCGGGGGCGGCACGGCGGTGCAAAGTGCGGTTGCCAAACTCTGGCTGGAGAAAACGGGTTGCAGCATTGCCGAAGGTTATGGCCTGAGTGAGACCTCTCCGATTGCCACCGCCAACCCGGTGGTCGACACCGAATTTTCGGGCACCATCGGCCTGCCGGTGCCCAGCACCTGGCTCAAGCTGCTTGATGACAACGGCAATGAAGTGCCGGTGGGCCAGTCAGGCGAGATCGCCATCAAGGGGCCGCAAGTGATGGCCGGCTACTGGCAGCGCCCTGATGAGACCGCCAAAGTCATGACGGCAGACGGCTATTTCAAGTCGGGTGACATCGGCGTGATGGATGAGCGCGGTTATTTCAAAATTGTCGACCGCAAGAAAGACATGATTCTGGTGAGCGGCTTCAACGTGTTCCCCACCGAGCTTGAAGACGTGGTGTCGCAAATGGAGGGCATCATGGAATGCGCCTGCGTGGGCATGGCCGACGAGAAGACCGGCGAGGCGGTCAAACTGGTCATTGTCAAGAAGGACCCCGCCGTCACCGAGGCGCAGGTTCGCGCCTATTGCAAGGAAAACCTCACGGGCTACAAACAGCCCAAAGTCATCGAATTCCGCACCGAGTTGCCGAAAACACCGGTGGGCAAGATTTTGCGGCGTGAGCTGCGTGACAAATAGCAGGCCTTCAGGAGCGCGTCCTTGACGCTCGCCATCATGAGTGCCCTGCTCGACGAGCAGCGGGGCCTGCTGGAGCAGTTGACCAACCCGCAGCGTGTCAGGCGTGCCGGCCGCACCTTCTGGTGTGGTCAGTGGGTCGGGCAAGAGGTGGTGCTGGTGCTGTCCAAGGTCGGCAAGGTGGCCGCGGCGACCACCACCACCGTGCTGGTTGAGGCTTTTGATGTCAAAAGCGTGCTTTTTACCGGGGTGGCGGGGGGCGTCGGCGCCGGAGTCAAGGTCGGGGATGTGGTGGTGGCCGAGGCCTTCATTCAGCACGACCTCAACTCCGCCCCGCTATTCCCCCGTTATGAAGTACCGCTTTATGGGCGTGCAACATTCGACTGCGATCCGGTGCTGTCTGCCCAATTGCTTGAGGCCGCGCAGCTTGGCCTGGCCAATGTGGGTGATCATTTTCATCGCAGCTTGCTGCTTGAGGCACCCAGGATCCACCTCGGCCTGATCGCAAGCGGAGATCAGTTTGTCTGCGACCCCGCGGTTGCCTCGCTCATGCGCGCCGACCTGCAGGCCGCCGGCCACGAGCCGATGGCCGTCGAGATGGAGGGCGCAGCGGTGGCACAGGTATGCCACGACTATGGTGTCCCGTTTGCCGCCATGCGGACCATCTCAGACCGCGCGGACGTGCAGGCACACCTGGATTTTTCGGCTTTTGTGAACCAGGTGGCCAGTCCTTATGCGCTGGCCGTGGTCAGCCAGTTCATCAAATTGCGTTCTGGACGCTAGCTATTTGAGCCACCCGCGTTTTCTGAAGTACCACATGGGCACCAGGGCGCTGGCCAGCATCAGGCCCAGGGCATAGGGGTAGCCCATGGCCCAGTCGAGCTCGGGCATGAACTTGAAGTTCATGCCGTAAAGGCTGGCAATCAGCGTGGGCGGGAGCAGCGCGACGCTGGCCACCGAGAAAATCTTGATAATCTTGTTCTGGTTGATGTTGATGAAACCGACCGTGGCGTCCATCAAAAAGTTGATCTTGTCAAACAAGAATGCGGTGTGGGAGTCGAGCGAATCGATGTCGCGCAGGATTTGCCGCGCGTCTTCAAACTGTTCGCTGTTGAGCATTTTCGTGCGCATCATGAAGCTGACCGCGCGCCGCGTGTCCATGGCGTTGCGCCGGATGCGCCCGTTCATGTCTTCATGCCGGGCGATGGCGCCCAGCACTTCACCCGCCAGGGCGTCGGTCACATCGCCCGAGAGCACTTTCGCGCTGGCTTTTTCCAGTTCATCGTAAATTTCTTCGAGTGTGTCGGCCGAATACTCGGCGTCGGCGTCGAACAGTTTGAGCAGCACCTCTTTGGCATCTTCAATCAGGCCGGGCGCGCGCCGCGCTCGCATGCGCAGCAGCCGGAACACCGGCACGTCCTCATCGTGGATCGAGAACAGGACGCCCTTGCTTTTGAGCTCGTCGTTGACCAGGTTCAGGATAAACGCCACCCGCACCGTGTGCGGATCAGCATCGTCGGCCACCAGAAAGTCACTGCGAATGTGCAACTCGCCGTTGTCTTCCTTGTAGAACCGGGCCGACTCCTCGATGTCCTCGTCCATTGCGTCTTCAGGAATGGAGAGGCCAAAATACTGTTTGATCCAGCGCTTTTCTTCCAGCGTGGGTGACTCAAGGTCGACCCAGATCGGCTGGAAACGCGACAGTTCTTCGAGGGACTCGATCTCTTCCTGAAACAGGCGGCCGTTGGCGAGGGTGAAGATGTTGAGCATGCGCTCACTCCCAAAAGAGGTGGGTCATGAAGCACTCTGTCGGCTGGGTGGCGACCCGGTCCAAAGACGCACCGGTGTGTTGAAAACCAGAGGCCAGGCGGATTTTGTGGGCAGCGGGACCAGTCAAAATGCAATCATTCAATCTTTCGAATTATCGCATTGCAGTGCCCCTTGCGCCGATGAAGTGGCGGTCAAGACCTGAGTATGTTGCGTTGCATCATGAAAAAATAATTGCAAATTACCCCAAGCCGGGGCATAGTCAGTGCCATCGTTTAACGATTCAATTTTCCGGTTGCCAGCGTGGTTGGCAGCTTTCACCCCAAGAGCTTTAGGAGGCTTTTATGAACTTGACGATCAGCGGTCACCATCTGGAAGTAACCCCTGCATTGCGCAGCTATGTGACCAGCAAGCTGGATCGGATTAAGCGGCATTTTGACCAGGTGGTGGATGTCAAAGTGTTGCTGACTCTGGAAAACATGAAGGAAAAAGAGCGCCGGCAAAAGGCAGAATGCAATATTCACATCAAGGGCATCGAACTGTTTGCTGAAAGCGCCCATGCCGACCTGTACGCCGCGGTGGATGAACTGGTCGATAAACTTGACCGCCAGGTGGTCCGCCACAAGGACCGATTGCAGTCACACCATCACGACGCGCCCAAGCGCTTGATGTAATTTAAAATCTGCCAAGCCGCCCGCAAGTGCGTGCGGCTTTTTTTGTGCCAAATTTTTATCGTGCACCTTCAAAGTACATCATGAATCGACTCGCCTCCATCCTCTCGGCTGAACAAGTTCTGGTCCAAGTCGACGTTTCAAGCAAGAAAAGAGCTTTTGAAGAGGTGGGCTTGTTGTTTGAAAATCTGCATGGCCTGAGCCGTGCGCTGGTCACCGACAGTCTCTTTTCAAGGGAACGCCTGGGTTCCACCGGCCTTGGGCATGGCGTGGCCATTCCGCATGGCCGCATCAAGGGACTCAAGGCGCCCATGGCGGCAGTCATCCAGTTGGCCAAGCCGATCGGCTTTGATTCCCCGGACGAGCAGGCGGTTGGCCTGATGATCTTCTTGCTGGTGCCTGAAGCCGCCACCCAGAAACATTTGGAAATCTTGTCTGAAATTGCCGAAATGCTGAGTGACGCCGAATTGCGCGAACAACTCCTGACGATGCAGGATGCCAGAGAGCTCTACCAGCGCATTGCCAACTGGCAATCGGCTTGAGCCTTCCTTTTTTCCCGATCCACCTGAGCCGGAGCGCCTGCCATGAAACCCAATGTCATCAGCGCCGACGTTCTGTTTGAGGCGTTTCGCGCCAATCTGCGCTGGGAGTGGGTGGCCGGTCTGGGCGCTTCCGAGCGGCGCTTTGACGAAGTGGCGGTGCGTGCCGCCCGTTCAGGCGCTGACCTGGTGGGTTATCTCAATTACATTCACCCCTACCGGGTGCAGATCCTGGGCGAGCGCGAGGTGGCGTACCTCGTCAACGCCACCCCTGACGATTGCGCGCGTCGCATTGCCCGCATCGTCACACTTGAGCCCCCGGTGCTGGTGCTGGCAGACGGCCAGCTTGCGCCGGAAGGCCTGACCTCGATGTGCGAGCGCGCCCAGATTCCGATGTTTGCTACGGAGGGCTCATCGGCCTTTGTCATCGACGTGCTGCGCGCCTACCTTTCCAAGCATTTTGCCGACCGTTGCACGATGCATGGCGTGTTTATGGACATTCTGGGCCTGGGTGTGCTGATCACCGGCGAGTCCGGCCTCGGCAAAAGCGAGCTGGGGCTGGAGTTGATCTCGCGCGGCAACGGCCTGGTGGCTGATGATGCCGTCGACCTGTACCGCATCAACCAGGACACCATCGAGGGTCGCTGCCCCGAGTTGTTGCTCAATTTGCTCGAAGTGCGCGGCATCGGGCTGCTGGATATCCGCGGCATCTTTGGCGAAACCGCGGTGCGCCGCAAGAAGCGCCTGCAGCTCATCGTTCACCTGGTGCGCCGCGAGACCATGGAGCGGGATTACGAGCGCATCCCCTATGAGCCCCTGATGCAGGATGTGCTCGATGTGCCGGTGCGCAAAGTGGTGATCCAGGTGGTGGCGGGGCGCAATATCGCCGTGCTGGTCGAGGCTGCCGTTCGCAACACGATTCTGCAAATGCGCGGCGTGGACACCTACAAGGACTTCGTCGAACGCCATCGCCTGGCGATGAATGAGCCTGCCTGAAAAGCGGCGCTCACGGGCTTGTCCAGCGCGCATGCCCCGATGGGGTAACCAGTACAATCGCTTCATTCTTTGCTACCCACTTAGCCCATGTCCAAGTCTCTGCTTCGTTCCATTTGCTTGAGTTTGACAGGCGTTCTGCTTGTCGGTCTGACCGCGTGTGGCAGTCTGGATCAGGCCAGCAACCGTGTCCTTAGCGTGGTGACACCCTACAAAATCGACATTGTGCAGGGCAATTTTGTCTCGCGTGAGCAAGCTGCAGCGATCAAGGAAGGCATGAGCCGATTGCAGGTGCGCGAGATTCTCGGTACACCGCTGCTGGTCAGTGTCTTTCACGCCAACCGCTGGGACTATGTCTTTACCTTCCAGCGCCAGGGCGTTGAACCCCAGTCGCGCCGCGTCACCGTGTTTTTTGAGGGCGATCGCATGACCAAGTTGGAGGCGGATGCGCTGCCAAGCGAGGCTGAGTTTGTTGCCTCGCTGGACTCTGGCCGCAAGGCCGGCACCGTCCCGGTGCTGGAAATGTCTGAAGAGCGCCTCAAGGCCACTGCGGTGGCTGCGCCGCCAGCCGCCAAGCCCCTGCCACCCCTGCCCGCGAGTTATCCGCCGCTGGAGAGCAGCAACTGATTTCTGGCCCTGACATGACTGAACCCTCCCTTCACCGCATTTGTGTCGCCGGTGCCAGCGGGCGCATGGGGCGCATGCTGATCGAAGCCATCTCCCATGCTGACGATTGCCAACTCAGCGGCGCCCTGGATGTGGCCACCAGTCCGGCAGTGGGGCTCGACCCAGCCGCCGCCATGGGATTGAGCAGCGGTATTGCGATCAGCGCGGACCTGCACACCGGCTTGAACCATGCCCAGGCCCTGATCGATTTCACCCGCCCCGAGGGCACGCTGGCGCACTTGCAGGTCTGTCGCGAACTCGGTGTCAACGCGGTCATTGGCACCACCGGCTTCAGCGAGGCACAAAAGCTGCACATTGCCGGGATTGCCAAGGATATTGCCATCGTCATGGCGCCCAATATGAGTGTCGGCGTCAATGTCACGCTCAAACTCCTTGAAATGGCGGCCAAGGCGCTCAATACCGGCTACGACATTGAGATCATTGAAGCGCATCACCGCCACAAGGTCGATGCGCCCTCGGGAACCGCACTGAAAATGGGCGAAGTCATCGCCGCCGCGCTGGACCGCGACCTCAACGAATGCGCCGTCTATGCGCGGCACGGTGTCACCGGCGAACGCGACCCCTCCAGCATTGGTTTTGCCACCATCCGCGGTGGCGACATCGTGGGGGACCACACCGTGCTGTTTGCCGGCACCGGTGAGCGCATCGAGATCAGCCACAAGTCATCCAGCCGTGTCTCTTATGTCCAGGGCAGCCTGCGCGCCGTGCGGTTTTTGAGTGGTCGCACCAGCGGGCTGTTTGACATGGCCGATGTGCTCAAGCTCAAATGAACCTGGCGCAGTTTTTCTGGCAAGGCGATGCCCTTGCGCGCGCTGTCGCGCTGCTGCTGCTGGCCATGTCGGTGGGAAGCTGGGTGCTGATCCTCTGGAAAACCTGGTTGCTGCGCCGCGCCAGCGGGGATGTGGCGCGTTGTATCGCGGCTTTCTGGCAATCGGGCTCGGTCGCCGAGGCGGTGCAGAAAATCAGCGCGTTTGACCGCGAGGGGCTGGTGCTGCCGATGGTGCAAGCGACTCGTCTTGAGACCAGCCAAACCCTGGCCAGCGCCGGTGACCGCGCCCAGCAGCTCACGCGTGTGCTGCGCAACGCCCTGCACGCCGCACTCGCCAGGCTCCAGCACGGCCAGGTCTGGCTGGCCACCATTGGAGCCACTGCACCGTTTGTCGGTCTGCTGGGCACGGTGTGGGGCATCTACCATGCGCTCATTGGCATCGCCAGCGTGGGCCAGGTCACCATCGACCAGATCTCGGGGCCGGTTGGCGAGTCGCTGATCATGACCGCTGCAGGTCTGATGGTGGCCATCCCCGCGGTGCTGGCCTACAACGTGCTGGGCCGCGCGGTGGCGCGTCTGGAAGCCGACCTCGATGGATTTGCCCGTGACCTGCGCGAACTTGGCAGCGGGGCGACGGCGCTCTAGGCCCGGCCATGTCATTTGGCCGCTTGGACCGTTCCCTGGGTGCCCAACCCATGAGCGACATCAACATGACGCCGCTGATCGACGTGATGCTGGTGCTGGTGGTGATCTTCATCATCACGGCGCCGCTGCTGGCCAGTTCCATCAAGCTCGACTTGCCTGTGGCCGATGCCGCCCGCGCAGGCGCTTCACCCCAGTCGGTGAGCGTGGTTGTGGACGGCGCTGGACAGGCTTTTCTGGACGATCAGGCCGTGGCGATGGACGCGCTGCTGCGACAGCTTCAGATTTTGGCGCGGGCCAATCCGCAAACCGAAGTCCTGTTGCGCGCTGACAGGAGCGTGCCCTATGGTCGCATCGTCGAGGTCATGGGTGTGGCCCAGACCGCAGGTTTGAATCGCATCGGCTTTGTGACCGATGCGCCTGCATCCGCTGGCAAACCCTAAAATCAAACCCTCATTCACGCCCCTTGCGGCCTCCAGGCCGCCATTCCAGATCCCTATGCAAGACAAATACCAGCACCTTGAAGTTGAAGCAGCTGCCCAGGCGCACTGGGGCGCAGCCGACGCCTACCGCGTGAGTGAGAACGCGGTCGATGTCAACGGCAAGCCCAAAAGGAAGTTTTACGCCTGCTCCATGCTGCCTTACCCCAGCGGCAAGTTGCACATGGGCCATGTGCGCAACTACACCATCAACGACATGCTTGCGCGCCAGTTGCGCATGCAGGGCTACAACGTGCTGATGCCGATGGGCTGGGACGCGTTTGGTTTGCCGGCCGAAAACGCGGCGCTTAAAAACGGCGTGCCGCCGGCGAAATGGACCTTCGAGAACATCGCCTACATGAAGCAGCAGATGCAGGCCATGGGCCTGGCCATCGACTGGAGCCGCGAAGTCGCCACCTGCACGCCCGAGTATTACAAGTGGAACCAGTGGTTGTTTCTGAAGATGCTGGAGAAGGGCATTGCCTACCGCAAGACCCAGGTCGTCAACTGGGACCCGGTCGACATGACTGTGCTGGCCAACGAGCAGGTTATCGATGGCAAGGGCTGGCGCACGGGTGCCGTGGTGGAAAAACGCGAAATTCCGGGCTACTACCTGGCGATTACCCAGTACGCCGAAGAACTGCTGACCAATGTCACCGGCGACCGCATGCCGGGCTGGCCCGAGCGCGTCAAGCTCATGCAGGAAAACTGGATCGGCAAGAGTGAGGGCGTGCGTTTTGCCTTCACCCACGAGGTGAAAGACGCCTCCGGTGCCTTGATTGGCGATGGCCGCATGTACGTCTTCACCACGCGGGTTGACACCATCATGGGGGTCACATTTTGTGCTGTCGCTGCCGAGCACCCGATGGCAAGTCACGCGGCGCAAAACAACCCGGCCCTGGCCGCGTTCATCCAGGAATGCGCCCACGGAGGCACCACCGAGGCCGAACTCGCCACGCAAGAGAAAAAGGGCATGGCCACGGGCCTGTTTGTCACCCACCCCTTGAGCGGCGACCAGGTCGAGGTCTGGGTTGGCAACTACGTGCTGATGACTTATGGCGATGGCGCCGTCATGGGTGTGCCCGCGCACGACGAGCGCGACTTTGCCTTCGCGCTGAAATATGCCTTGCCGATCAAGGCGGTGGTGACGGTGAATTCCGAGGTCTTCGACACGGCGGTCTGGCACGACTGGTACGCCGAGAAGGGCAACGGCAGCGCCATCAACTCGGGCAAATACGACGGCCTGAAATTCAGGGATTGTGTCGAGGCGGTGGCAGCCGACCTGGTGGCCCTGGGCCTGGGCGAGAAGAAAGTGACCTGGCGCCTGCGCGACTGGGGTGTGAGCCGCCAGCGTTATTGGGGCACACCCATTCCGATCATTCATTGCGCCGAGCACGGCGCCGTGCCGGTGCCGGAAAAAGACCTGCCTGTGGTGCTGCCTCAGGACTGCATTCCGGACGGTTCGGGCAACCCCCTGCACAAGCACGAAGGCTTTCATGCGGGTGTCAGCTGCCCGGTTTGTGGCAAGGCGGCGCGCCGCGAGACCGACACCATGGACACCTTTGTCGACAGCTCCTGGTACTTCATGCGCTACTGCGACCCGAAGAACAGCGACGCCATGGTGGCCGACGGTGCCGATTACTGGATGCCGATGGACCAGTACATCGGCGGCATCGAGCACGCCATCCTGCACCTGCTGTACGCGCGTTTCTGGACCAAGGTGATGCGTGACCTGGGCCTGGTCAAGGTCGACGAGCCCTTCACCAAGTTGCTGACCCAGGGCATGGTGCTGAACCACATTTATTCGCGCCGCACCGACAAGGGCGGCAAGGACTACTTCTGGCCGCAGGATGTCGAGCACGTGTTCGACGCGGCCGGCAAGCTCACCGGCGCGCGACTGGTCAAGCCGGTGGGCGACCTGCCCGCGGGCACGGCCATCGACTATGAGGGCGTGGGCACCATGTCCAAGTCCAAGAACAACGGCGTTGATCCGCAGGACCTGATTGAAAAATACGGCGCTGACACGGCGCGCCTCTACACCATGTTCACCGCGCCGCCCGAGGCCACACTGGAGTGGAACGACGCCGCGGTCGAGGGCAGTTACCGCTTCCTGCGCCGGGTCTGGAACTTCGGTGTCAAGCTGTCGGCCATGTCGGCAGACAGCCTCAGCGCCAGCCTGGCATTGGCCGGCAGCACAAAAACGGTGGTATTTGGCAAGGAGGCCAAGGCCCTGCGACTGGAGATCCACACGGTGCTCAAGCAGGTGGATTACGACTACCAGCGCATGCAGTACAACACCGTGGTCAGCGGCGCCATGAAAATGATCAATGCGCTCGAAGACTTCAAGCCGGTCGACACGGTGGGGGCACAAGTGGCGCTGGTCGAGTGTTTAGGCATCCTGCTGCGTTGCCTGTACCCGGCGACACCGCACATTGCCCACAGTTTGTGGTCCGAGCTGGGTTATGCCAGGGTGATGGGCGATTTGCTCGATGCGCCCTGGCCCCAGGTCGACCCGGACGCGCTGGTGCAGGACGAACTTGAATTGATGCTGCAGGTCAATGGCAAGCTGCGCGGCTCGATTGTCGTTTCTGCCAGTGCCGACAGGGCTGCCATCGAGCAGGCTGCGCTGGCCCATGAGATGTTCCAGAAAATAGCCAATGGCGCCGCGCCCAAAAAAGTGATTGTGGTGCCCGGTCGCCTGGTCAATCTGGTGCTGTAAACCATGCCGAGGCGCACAACCATGGCTTCCCCCACTGTCACGACGCGCCGGGCCGTGCTGCAATTCGCCACCTTTGCGCTTGCCGGCGCCGGCCTGACTGGATGTGGTTTTCGCTTGCGCGGCCGCCAGGCATTTGCTTTTCAACGCATTGCCATCCAGCCCCACCCGGGCGGTGCGGTGGCCGAGGAACTGCGCCGCGCCTTTGGCCCTGCGGTGCAGGTGCTGGCTGCCAAGGACCCGCTCACACAGGCGCAGCTGGTGCTGACCGTGGCCAACGAGCAGCGTGAAAAAATTGTGGTCGGCGTGGACTCCTCCGGCCAGGTGCGTGAGTTGCAGTTGCGCATGCGGGTGCGGCTGCAATTGCGCACAGCCCTGGGCAAGGACATCATCGAAGGAGACGACGTCGCGCAACAGCGCGACATCAGTTACAGCGAGTCGGCCGCGCTGGCCAAGGAAGCCGAGGAAGCGTTGCTCTACCGCGACATGCAATCCGACATCGTGCAGCAAATCCTGCGCCTGCTGGCCGCGATTCAGCCGGGTCAACTGGACTGAAATCGCCCCATGCAAATCCAGACTGCAGCGCTTGCGGGGCACCTGCAAAAAGGGCTGAAGAGCCTCTACACGCTGCACGGTGACGAGCCCTTGCTGATTCAGGAGGCGCTCGATGCCATTCGCGCGGCCGCGCGCGCCCAGGGTTTCTCCGAGCGCAGTTCTCACACCGTCTCGGGCGCCCATTTTGACTGGAGCGAGGTGCTCGCTGCGGGGGGCTCGCTGAGCCTGTTCGCGGACAAACAGATCCTTGAGCTGCGCATACCGTCCGGCAAACCCGGCAAGGACGGCAGCGTCGCCTTGCAGCAGTTGGCGCAGTGCGCGCATGGCAACGACAGCATGCTGACCGTGGTGACCCTGCCACGGCTTGACCGTGCGACCCGGTCCAGCGCCTGGTTTCTGGCGCTCGAGGCCGGTGTCACGCTCGAAGTGAGTCCGGTGGAGCGTGCTGCCCTGCCGCAGTGGCTGGCCCAGCGCCTGGCCGCCCAGGGCCAGCGCGTGGTGGCGGGTGTGGAAGGCCAGCGCACGCTGCAATTTTTTGCCGACCGGGTCGAGGGCAACCTGCTGGCGGCGCACCAGGAAATCCAGAAACTGGCCCTGCTGCATCCGGCGGGTGAACTGAGCTTCGGGCAGATTGAAGGGGCGGTGCTTAACGTGGCCCGTTTTGATGTCTTCAAGCTCAGCGAGGCGGTGCTCGCGGGGCAGCCCGCGCGCGTGCAGCGCATGCTCGATGGGCTGCAGGCCGAGGGCGAGGCCGAGGTGCTGGTGCACTACACGCTGGCCGAGGACATCCGCGCCCTGAAACGCGTGAAGGACGCCATCAGCCGAGGCAGCCCCCTGCCCATGGCCTTGCGCGAACAACGGGTCTGGGGCAACAAGGAGCGCCTGTTCGAGCGGGTCGTGCCGCGTTTGAGCGCCGCCGCACTGGCGGGCTTTTTGCAGGATGCCCACCTGGTGGATGGTGTGGTCAAGGGGCTCAAGCGGCCCGACTGGCCGGTGGAGCCCTGGCAGGCACTGCAATTGCTGGCGCTGCGCCTGTGCCGCGCCTGTGCCGCACAAAAGTCCGTTTTGCCGGCTCGGCAAAACCTTTGAAAAGGCGTGTCAGCGCTGCGTCAACTCCCGGGTTCCATGATGCGCCGTGAACCGGAGCCCCCGTCGGGGGTTTGTTGTTCACAACTAAAGGAGAGACCATGAGAAAGCTTTTGACACTATTGGGTTTAACTCTGTCGATGGGCCTGGCCCAGGCCGCCACACCTGCGACCCCGGGCAAGGCAGCCAGCGCGGCGACCCCGGCAACACCTGCGGTCCCTGCGGCAAAAAGCGCGCAGCAGAGCAAAATGAAAACCTGCAACAAGGGCGCCGCTGACAAAAAGCTCAAGGGTGACGAGCGCAAAGCCTTCATGAAGACCTGCCTGAGCAACAAAGGCTGAGCGGGCAGATCCGGCAACTCAAAAAAAACCCCGCCAGCGGCGCTGCGCGGGGTTTTCTTTTGGCATGATGCAGCCTATGCCCACACGCCAGACCCTGCCCCCTTCCATTTCATGCGTGATCCCTGCGTACAACGAGGCGCGCAGCTTGGGCGCGCTGGTGCCCGAGGTTCTTGCGACGTTGCAAACTTTGAGCGCGCAGGTCGAGTTGATCATCGTCGACGACGGCAGCCGCGATGACACGCTGGCGGTGATGCACGCGCTGTGCGCCCGCTACCCGCAGGTGAGCTACCTCAAGCTGTCGCGCAACTTCGGCAAGGAGCCGGCCCTGACGGCGGGCATTGATGCCGCGCAGGGTGATGTCGTGATTTTGATGGACGGCGACGGCCAGCATCCCGTGTCCTTGGTGCCGGACATGCTTGCCCAATGGCGCGGCGGCGCCGATGTGGTGTACGCGGTGCGCCGCACCCGGGAGGATCAGTCCAGCCTTCAAATCACCTTGACGGCCTGGTTTTACAAACTGGTCAACCTGGGAAACCGGGTCAAGATCCCGCCCAATGCCGGTGATTTTCGTCTCATGGACCGTAAGGTCGTGGAAGCCTTGAAGCGTCTCACGGAGCGCAACCGCTTCATGAAGGGCCTCTATGCCTGGGTCGGCTTCAACAGCACGGCCATCGACTACGAACCCTTGCCGCGCACCGATGGCAAGAGCAATTTCGGCTTGCGTGGCTCGCTGTCGCTGGCCTTCACCGGCATCCTGGCGTTCTCCATTGCGCCCCTGCGCGCGCTCACCATCACCGGCTTCATGCTGTCGATGATGGCGCTGGGCTACGGTCTTTGGGTGGTGGGTGAGTATTTCATCACGGGCATTGCGGTCCCCGGCTACGCCACCATCGTGGTCGGCATGATGTTCTTCAGCGGTATCCAGTTGCTCTCCATCGGTATTCTGGCCGAGTATGTGGGCCGCATTTACGAAGAGGTCAAACAGCGCCCCAATTACCTGGTGAGCCAGCGTCTGGGGCAGGGGCTGCCGCTGCAGTTGCCCGACCAGCCGCTGGCGTGAGTGCTTCCACCTTCTGGTTTCTGGCCGTTGGCGGCAGCGCTGCGGCGACCCACATGCTTGTTTTTGCGCTGGCCCAGGCCCACATGTGGCCCGAACTGGCCAACGCTCTGGGGTTTTTGATTGCCTTCATGGTCAGTTTTGCCGGGCACCGGCTGTTGAGCTTCCAGGACGCCGGCACCACTGTGGCCACCAGCCTGCGTCGCTTTGGCATCACGGCACTGGCGGGTTTTGCCAGCAATGAGCTCATATTTGTCCTGTTGCTGCGCGGCCTGGCGCTTCCCAGCCTGCCGGCGCTGTTTTTAGCGCTGCTCTTTGCAGCCGGGCAGACCTTTGTGCTGAGCCGCTTCTGGGCTTTTCGCCGCTAACGCGGCTGCCTCACCGCCCGAACGGTGCAGGTCCCAGCCGGCACCCTGGTAAAACAGTGTCCAGCCCGGCAAATTGGCCGTGATCTGGTTGCCGCTGCGACCCGCAAACCAGTGGCCCGGGCTTTGGCCCACCTGTGCCAGGACATCGATGGGCTGCAACAGTTTTGCCGCCTCGGCATCGAAGTCAGCGCCCTCGAACAACTCGCGCTGCCAGCCGTCGCCGACCTGCTGGCGCAGCATCGGCCAGTCACCCAGCACGACCATGGGCTTGACGGTTTGCGCATGAAGCGGCAGGTCGTAGGGAAAGGCGTCTGACACATACAAGGTGTCGGTCGGTTTTGCCGCACAGGCAAACACCTGCGCCAGGTCCTGGGTGCGCGCCGTTCGCGTGACGTGGCCCACGTTCAGCACAATGCCAAGGACGATGGCCAGGTTGACCACGACCAGTGCCGCGAACCCTTTGCCAGCCCAAGGGCGTTGCCCCATCACGCGCTCCCAACCCAGAGACGCCAGCAGCGCCAATGGCGGCACCACGGGCAGGATGTAGCCGACCAGTTTGGAGTTGGGGACGGAGAAGAAAAACAGGATGGCCAGCACCCAGACCCAGCACAGCTTCCACCAGGGCGCGGCCATCACCACGTCGCCGGCCAGTGTCCTGGCGGTGACCCGACGCACCTGGGCCAGCGCCAAAAAAACCCAGGGAAACAGCAGCAGGGTCAGCGCCAACAGATAGAACCACCAGGGCTGGGGGTTGTTGTAAACGGTCGCGGTGTAGCGGTTGAGCTGCTGGCCGACAAACATGTAGTTGAAAAATTCCGGGTAGGTTTGTTGTGCCAGCACAAACCAGGGCAGGGCGATGACGGCAAAAAGCGCCAGGCCGCTGAACCAGGGCAGGCGCCATATTTTCTTGAATTGCCGGGTCCAGATCAGCCAGACAAAAATCACCAGGCCGGGCAGGGCAATGCCAATCAAACCCTTGCTCAGCATGCCCAGGGCACAGGCGACAAAGCCCAGGCGCGCCGCCCAGGCGTTGGGTTTGTCGCCCGCCATGAAGGCAAAGGCGAAACTCCAGATCGCCAGCCCGATCCAGGTAGCCACCAGCATGTCGTGATTGACATACTGGCCGCCCACCAAAAAGCCCAGACTGGTGCCCAACATGAGGGCGGCGCGGCGGGCAATACGCTCGGTCGTGATGGTGCGCGCGGCCAGGTAAAGGGCGGTCAGCATGAGTGCGGCGTGTAATGCCGGCACCAGCCGCAGCGCCAGCGCACTGACGCCAAAAATGGCCACGCTGATGGCTTCGAGCCAATACAGATAGGGCGGTTTGTGAAAGAACGGGATCCCGTTGAGCCGTGGCGTCAGCCAGTCGCCGCTGACCAGCATCCAGCGGCCAATTTCGCCGTAGCGGCCCTCGTCCGGCACCGCGATCGGACGCAGCGCGGCCAGCACCAGCAAGGTCAGCCACAGGACAAGCAGGGTCAGCCAGGATTTTTGTCGTTCAGAGAGGTTTTTAATCACGGCCTGATTTTAGCGGCGGGGTGACATCGCAGCCGCGCATCACCGTCACCATGGCCTGCTGCAGGGCATGGGCAAAGCCGGGGCTGGCCAGGTAGGCGAATTCCTGGGCGCGGGCGACGCCGATCGCATCATCCGGCTCGGCCGCCTGCGACGGGTGGCACATCAGGATGGCTCCGGCTGGCGCGCGTGCCAGCCAGCCTGTCATGAGGTCCGCGTAGCGCTGGGGCCCGCCGGCAAAGTCGTAGATGCCCGCGAGGCCGTTGGCCCGCGGCAAGTCGGCGGCGCCTGCGAGGCAGACCAGCGCCTGAGCGCCCATCAGGGCAATGACACGGCTCTTCAGGCCAGCCATGCCGGCCGGCGCGCGCGAAATGCGCAGGTAGGGCTTGACTGCACAGGCGCCGTAGCGGCGCACCAGCGCCGCCACCAGGGCCTCGCGAATGCCGGCGAATTGCTGCACATGCTGGTGGCCATCGACAAAGTCGGGCGGCGCCTGCCAATGCTGCTCGAACAGATCAAGCTGGCGCTCGATCACGGTGCTGGCCCGCGCCCGGTCAAAACCTCCCAGCAGCGCATGGCGCATCGCCCTGCCCAGCGGCATGCCGTGGCCCGCGGCCAGCGCAAAGTCGCTGGTCCAGTCCAGGTGCAAACCGACATCAAGTCGGCCACGCAAGTCCTTCAGCAGCGCGGCATCCTTGGGCCAGCGCGGTGACAGCACCATGGCGCTGGTGGCGCTGAGACGTCCGAGCTCGGCCAGCTTGGCAATGCCCAGGGAGGCGCTGGCATGGATGGCAAAGTCATCGGCGCAGACGATCACCCGTCTGGTTTTTGCGGGCATCGACTCAGGCATGCGCCAACCACAAGCCCGGACGGCGAAAGTGCTCTTTCAGATAGTCCACCCACAGCCGCACGCGCAGCGGCAAATGCTTGCGCTGGGGAAACACGGCGTAAATGCCATTGGGCGGTGCGGCAAAGTCTTCGAGCACCGGAACCAGCGCCCCCGAGGCAATCTCGGCCTGGACTTCCCAGGTGCTGCGCCAGGCAATGCCGTAGCCGGCCCGGCACCAGTTGAACAGCACCTCTCCGTCGGAACAACTCAGCGGGCCACGGGGCTTGAGATGGACCACCTCCAGGCCGCCCTTTTGTGGCACGGAAAAAGCCCAGCCGCGGCTCTGCGAGGCCTCGCTGGAAAGTGTCAGGCAGTCAAAGCGCGTCAAGTCATGCGGGTGCTGCGGCGTCCCGTGGCGCTTGAGGTAGCCGGGTGCGGCCACGCACAGGCGGCGGTTGTCGGCCAGGCGCACACTCACCAGGGAGGAGTCGGGCATCTCACCCACACGCACGGCGCAGTCAATGCCTTCTCCCGCCAAGTCCACCACGCGGTCGTTCAGATTCAGGGAAATGCGCACCTCAGGGTGTGCCTCGCGAAAGCGGGGGACCAGCGGCGCCACGTGGCGGCGGCCGAATCCGGCTGGCGCGGTCAGACTCAAATGGCCGTTGGCATTGACACCACCCGCGGCTACGCTGGCCTCGGCATTGGCCAGGTCGGCCAGCAGGCGCTGGCAGTCTTCGAGGAAGGCGCCGCCCTCATGCGTCAGGCTCACGCGCCGGGTGGTGCGCACCAAAAGCTTGACGCCCAGGCGCGCTTCAAGCGCATCCAGACGCCGACCGACGATGGCCGGCGCCACGCCCTCGACCTTGGCGGCTGCCGTCAGGCCGCCGCGCGTGGCCACCGTCACAAAGGTTTCGAGTTGTTTGAGCTTGCTCATGGTTTGGTGCGGGCGCCGCAGTGGCTCCTTCGCAGAGCCCCGATATTAACGGGCCTCCCAAAAGATACCCTGTGCCCTCTTCGCGGCAAACTGTCAGGCGTAGCGCTTGCTGCGCAGATTGTTCTTCATTTCGCGCAGCAGGGGCTGCAGCTTGTCGCTGCCAATGCGCAAGGCCATGCAGGTGGCCAGAATGTCGATGATCATCAGGTGCAGCAGGCGCGACACCATGGGGCTGTAGCGATCATACCCTTCAGGGTGGTCGGCGGCCACGTGAATGTCGCCCGCCGAGGCCAGTGGCGAGCCACTGGCGGTGATGACGATGGTGGTGGCGCCGTTCTTGCGGGCAATGTCGCAGGCGTCCATCAGGTCGCGTGTGCGGCCCGAGTTGGAGATCACCAGCACACAGTCGCCCGGTTGCAGCAGCGACGCGCTCATCACCTGCATGTGGCCGTCGCTGTAGGCCACGCCGTTGATGCCGAGCCGGAAAAACTTGTGCTGTGCATCCTGTGCCACCACGCCCGAGTTGCCGACACCGAAAAATTCGATGCGACGGCCCGCATGGTAGGCCCTCAGCAGGGCCGCGACCGCCTTGTCGATGGCGCTGCTTGATGCGTCATTGCGGTATTTCAGAAAGGCCGCCACGGTGTTGTCGATCACCTTGACCATGATGTCGCTGGTCTTGTCGTCCACATCGACACTGCGGTGGATGAAGGGCACCCCTTCGCTGACGCTGCCGGCCAGCTTGAGCTTGAAGTCGCTCAGGCCGTCGTAGCCCACGCTGCGGCAAAAGCGCACCACGGTTGGTTTGCTTACGTGGGCGCGGTCGGCCAGTTCGCTCACCGGCAGCAGGGCAAAAATGCGCGGGTCGCTCAGCACCAGCTTGCCCACGCGTTGTTCGGCGGGGGCCAGCGAGGGCAGGCAGGCTTTGATCCGGTCTAGCATTCTTCAGCCCAGCAAAAACCGTCGCGGGCAATCATGGCGCTGGTGGCGCTGGGCCCCCAGGTGCCCGCCGCATAGGGGCGCGGACCCGCGGTGTCGGCCTGCCAGTGGGTCAGGATGGGCTCGACCCAGCGCCAGGCTTCTTCCTGCTCGTCGCTGCGCACAAACAGGTTCAGCCGGCCGTCGATCACGTCCAGCAGCAAGCGCTCGTAGGCGCCCACGCGCTCGCCGCCAAAACGCTTGTCAAAGTCCAGGTCCAGTTGCACCGGGGCCAGCGTGTGGGAATTCTTGCGGTTGTCCTGGCCCTGGGCCAGCAGGTGCAGTTCCAGGCCGTCCTTGGGTTGGAGATTGATCACCAGCTGGTTGGCCATACCGATTTGCGAGTTGAAAATGGCGTGCGGAGTCGGCCTGAAGTTGACCACGATGCGCGCATCGCGCCCGGCAAGACGCTTGCCGGTGCGGATGTAAAACGGCACACCCGCCCAGCGCCAGTTGGAAATCTCGGTGCGCAGCGCAACAAAGGTTTCCGTCGGGCTGTTTGGGCTGACACCGAGTTCGTCGCGGTAGCCCGCGACCGCCGCGCCACCAATGGCGCCTGCGCTGTACTGGCCGCGAATCACATCCTGCGCCAAAGCCTCCGCTGTCCAGGGTTTGAGCGAACGCAGCACCTTGAGCTTTTCGTCCCGAATGGCGTCGGCGTGCGAGTTGATCGGCGGCTCCATGCCGATCGCGCACAGCAGTTGCAGCGCGTGGTTTTGCACCATGTCACGCAGTGCGCCGGTGGTCTCGTAAAAGGCCCCGCGCTTTTCCACGCCCAGTTCTTCGGCAATGGTGATCTGGATGTTGGCAATGTGCTCGCGCCGCCACAGCGGCTCGAAAAGGGCGTTGCCAAAACGCAGCGCAAACAGGTTCTGCACGGCCGGCTTGCCCAGATAGTGGTCGATGCGGAACACCTGTTTTTCACTGAACACCCGGGCCACGCTGCGGTTGATCGCGCGGTTGCTGGCCAGGTCGTGACCCAGCGGCTTCTCCAGCACCACGCGTGTCTGCGGCGTGTTCAGGCCCGCCGCGGCCAGTTGCTCGACGATGGTGGTGAACAGGGTGGGGGCGGTGGCCAGGTACATCACCACGGTGTCAGCCTGGCGCTGCGCCAGCTTGTTCCCAAGGTAGGTGTAATGCTCGGGTTTGGACAGGTCCATGCTGACGAATTCGAGCAGGCTGGAAAAGCGCTCGAATTCCTCTGGGCTCGGGCGCTTGGCCAGGTCCACCTGGTCAAAGCGGCTGAGGATCAGCGCGCGGTAACGCTCGTCGCTGAGGTCGTCGCGGCCGACACCGATGATGCGGGCCCCGTCCGGCAAGGTGCCGTGTTTGAAGGCCTGAAACAGCGCGGGCATCAATTTGCGCCAGGACAGGTCGCCGGTGCCGCCAAAGAGAACAAGGTCAAAACTCATGTGAAAAACCAGAGGTGGGATTGAGGGTTGAAGCCAAAAAATGAACCCGTAATGTAACTTAGTTTCATGAATTTCACAAAAAATGGTAACTCGCGGCGTGAGTCCGGCGCCAGCCTGGCGCTTTTGCCCAACATCAATGCCCCTGAATCAGCGCGTGCCCGGGTCCTGGTTGTCTAATGCGGTGGCCATCCCCCTTTCATTTTTTTTCACCAAGCACACGAAAGAACGCCATGACTGTCCCTGTCCTGAGTTCGTTGACGTCCACCTTCACCCGCCTGTACCGATATGCGCATCTGGCTTCCATGGCGTCGTGGGACCAGGCGGCCATGATGCCTGCCAACGGCAACGAAGCACGCTCCGCCGCATTGGCGGAACTTCAGGTGCTGATGCACCAGACCCTGACCAGCGCCGAGCTTGGCGCGCAGTTCAGGGCTGCCGCGGGGGAGGCGTCGCTCGACGCGTCCGAGCAGGCTTCGCTGCGGGAAATGCGGCGCCCTTGGCAACAGGCCACCCTGTTGCCCGAGCGCCTGGTGGAAGCCCAAAGCCTGGCGCAGTCCCGTTGTGAACACGCCTGGCGCAGCCAGCGCAAGGGCAATGACTGGTCGGGATTCCTGCTCAACTTCCGGGAAGTGGTGACGCTGGCGCGCGACGAGGCCAAACGGCTGTCCGATGCCCGCGGCTGCAGTTGTTATGACGCACTGATGGACAAATATGAGCCCGGCATGCGCTCAAGTGACATCGAGCGGATTTTTGGCGATGTGAAAGGCTGGTTGCCCGAGCTGATTCGCCAGGCCATGGAAAAGCAGGCAAACGAGGCCGTGCTGCTGCCCCGGGGGCCGTTTCCAATTGACCGGCAGCGCGCGCTCGGTGTCGAGGTCATGACGCTTTTGGGGTTTGACTTTGAGGCTGGCCGGCTGGATGTCTCCACCCATCCGTTCTGCGGCGGTGTGGCTGAAGACGTGCGGATCACCACGCGTTACAACGAGGATGATTTCATGCGCAGCCTGATGGGTATTGTTCACGAAACAGGCCATGCCCGTTATGAGCAAAACCTGCCACGGGATTGGGTTCATCTGCCGGTCGGGCAGGCCCGCTCCATGGGGATTCATGAAAGCCAGAGCCTGTCGTTTGAAATGCAATTGGGTCGCAGCCCGCAATTTCTGGCATTGATTGCACCGCTGGTGCAAAAGCACCTGGGCCAGCAGGCCGCGTTTGAGGCCACCAATCTGGCCGCCCTGTTTACCCGCGTGCAGCCCGGTTTCATCCGGGTCGATGCGGACGAGCTGACGTATCCGGCCCATGTGATTTTGCGCTACGAGATTGAGCGCGCCCTGATGGACGGCGAGATCGAGGCCGAGGACATCCCCGCCTTGTGGGATGAAAAGATGATGGCCTATCTTGGGGTGGACACCCGCGGCAATTTTCAGGATGGCTGCCTACAGGACATCCACTGGCCTTGCGGCAGCTTTGGCTATTTTCCGAGCTACACGCTGGGCTCGATGAACGCCGCGCAGTTTTTTGCAGAAATTCGCAACGAGCAGCCTGAACTGGACGCCCAGGTGTTGGCGGGTAATCTTTCCCCCGTCTTCACTTGGCTCGAGCAGCATGTCTGGCGCCAGGCAAGCCGCTGGGAAACGCCGGAACTGATGCTGCGCGCCACCGGCGAGCCGCTCAACCCGGCCCACTTTCGCCGGCACCTGGAGCGGCGTTACCTCGGGGCCTGAAGGCCCGCAAGCAGGGCTGCTGGTTTGGGCAAGGCGCGCACATTGCGTATCACCGGATGGCGCCATGCCCAGGCGGCCAGCAGCAGTGCGCTGCCGCCTCCAAAACCCAGCGCATAACGCAAACCCAGATGCTCGCCGAGGTAGCCGCCCCATATCGCTCCCGGTCCCGCCGGAATCAGAATCAGCCAGCGCATGGTGCTGGTCATGCGCCCAAGCAATGGCTCCGGCGTCACGGCCTGGCGCAGCGCCAGAAAGTTGATGAATATCAGCACGGCGCCAGCGCTGAAACACAGCAGCATGAACACAAATGAAGCCACACCCCAGGCATTGGCCGGCGCCAGCGCGAGCTGCAGCCAGCCAAGGCCACAGGTCGCAAAACCAAGCACCAGGCAGGGTCCCGGGCCGAAGCGATGCGAGATGCGATGCCCCAGGGTGCTGGCCATCACCGTGCCCACGCCCAGACCGATGTAGCACAAGCCCACCTGGCGCTCGTTCAAGCCAAGTTCACGCGTGGCAAACAGAATCTGGACCACCATGGCGCTGTGGTGGCACATTTGCCACAGGCCCACCACAAGGGCCAGCGACATCAGCAAGGGCTGGCTGGCAACAAAGCGCAGGCCCTCCTTCAGGTCGGACCAAAAATGGGACGCTGCATTCGGGATGCGGTTTTCCACGACATGCACGCCGCGCAAAATCAGCACGCTGCCGAGCAGCAACACAGCGTCCGCCAACAGCGCCAGCGGCGCGCCGACCAGTTTGATCAGGACCCCGGCAACCCCCGGTCCGGCAACTTCGGCGCCGGAAGATGCCAGTGCGTTCTTGGCATGGGCCTCAACCAGGCGTTCGCGCGGAACCACCTGGGTCAGCACAATCTGGGCCGCAGTTCCGGCCACGACAAAAATACAGCCCAGGGTGAATGCCACGCCATACATCCAGGGCATCGTCAGCCAACCCAGGTACCAGGCCAGCGGAACACTGGCCAGCACCAGCGCGATCAGGCCCTCGCCTATGACGTAAACAGGCAATTTCTTGATGCGGTCCAGCCAGACCCCGGCGGGCAGGGAAAGCAAAACAAAGGGGGCAATCTCCATGGCGGTCAACAGGCCCATCTGGACAGGTGTGGCCTGCAGCATGACCGCCGCTGTCAAGGGCAAGGCCAGCATGGTGATCTGGCCGCCAAATGAACTGATCAGGATGGACGACCACAATCTTCGGTAGGTTGCATTGCGCAACAGGTCATCGGGTGCGAGCGCGGGCCAGAGGGACCTCAAGATCAGCCAAAGTTGGCGGGCTGCACTGAGGACTTTGGACTTCAATGTTGTCTCGGTTGGGATCACTTTCCCCTGATTGAGGAAAGCTGGTGCGCCATTTTAGCGGTGCAGAATCAGACAAAAGCGTGGGTCATTGATGCGCTCACACTAGGGTTTATCCTCGGTTTGCCTGCAATCCTGCCGATGAAGCCTACTCTATACTGACATATTAAATTTCTCGGATATTGGCGACCTTCAAGAAGCTTGTTGCAAGCAGGCGCCCCAAAATCCCCACTTAAGGAAACACAGTGCAAATCAAAGTGAAGCAATTGATGGTGTCGTGCGCCTGTGCCGCAGTGCTGGCATCGCCCCTGCTGCCGGGCTTGACGCATGCCCAAACCAGCACAACACCCGCGGCCCAGCCTGCGCCCGGCGCCACCCCTGCGGCAGCTCCCGTCATCACCGATGTGAAGCCCGCGGCTGCCGCTGGCACGGCGGGGGAAAAAGGGTCGGAAATCTCAGAAAACCCCTACGGCCTTGAATCGCTCTGGAAGACCTCGGACGCGGTGGCCAAGACCGTGCTGCTGCTGCTGCTGATCATGAGTGTGGGCAGCTGGTACATCCTGATCGTCAAGATCCTCGAGCAATCCAAAATGGTGCGCCAGGCCAAAGCCGCGGCCAAAGACTTCTGGTCTGCCGGCACCGTCGAGCAAGGTGCTGCCGCCCTGGAAGCCACCAGCCCCTACCGCTTCATGGCCGACGCCGCCAGCCGCGCGGTCACCAAACACGTCGGCCTGCGCGGCCACGTTGATCTGAACGACTGGATCGCCACCGGCATCCAGCGCGCCGTCGACCGCATCCAGAGCAACACCCAGGGCGGGCTCGCCTTCCTGGCCACCGTCGGCTCGATCTCGCCCTTTGTCGGCCTCTTCGGCACCGTCTGGGGCATCTACCACGCGCTCACCGCCATCGGCATCTCCGGCCAGGCCTCCATCGACAAGGTCGCCGGGCCGGTCGGAGAAGCGCTGTTGATGACGGCCATCGGCCTGGCCGTGGCTGTGCCCGCCGTGCTTTCCTACAACTGGCTTGTGCGCCGCAACAAGGCCGTCATGGACGACGTGCGCGCCTTCAGCGGCGAATTACACGCCGTGGTGCTGGGCTCGATCAACAAGACTTAAGCGAGCCTCCATCATGTCCATGAACGTCGGCTCCAGCGAGGACGACGGCGAAGACGCCGTCATGTCGGCCATCAACACCACGCCCCTGGTGGACGTGATGCTGGTGCTCTTGATCATCTTCCTGATCACCATCCCCGTGGTCACCACCTCGATCAAGCTCTCCCTGCCCAAGGAACGCGTTGAAATCCGCGAGACCAAGCCCGAGAACATCATCATCTCGGTCGACCAGGCGGGCCACATCTTCTGGTACGAGGCGCGCGTCGACAGCGTGGACGCGCTGGTGGCCAAGCTCAAAAAAGTCTCAAGCGCCACACCCCAGCCCGAAGTCCAGGTGCGCAGCGACGCGGGCGCCCGCTACGAGGGCGTCGGCAAAGTGCTGCTGGCCTGCCAGCGCGCGGGCATCGTCAAGGTCGCCTTCATCACCGAGCCCCCGCCCTTGGGCGGCTGAGCGCCAACAAGGAACACCCCCATGGGAATGCACGTAGGAAGCACCAGCAGTTCGGGTGAACCCGAAGTCATGATGGACATCAACACCACACCGCTCATCGACGTGATGCTGGTGTTGTTGGTCATGCTGATCATCACGATCCCGATCCAGTTGCACGCGGTCAACCTGGAAATGCCGGTGGGCGCGCCGCCGGTCAACAATATCAAGCCCGAGAAAGTGCAGATCGACATTGACGAACGGAGTGTTGTGTACTGGCAGGGCCTGCCCGTGGACGCCGGCGCCCTTGAGCAAAAAATGACCGAGATGGCCAAGCTGCCGACCCAGCCCGAGGTGCATATCCGCCCCAACAAGGACTCGGAATACGCTGTCTTTGCCAATGTGCTCTCCAGCAGCAAACGCCTGGGGCTCAACAAGATTGCCGTCATCGGTGCGGAGCAGTTTCTGAAATGAGCACGACCACGCTGGACATGGACTACCGCTTTGAGACGAGCGACCCTTCGCGCCGCTTCAAGGGCATCATCATTGTGGTGGTGCTGCATGCCCTGCTCGGTTATGCCCTGGTCTCGGGGCTGGCCCGCAAGGGGCTGAACCTGATCAAGAAACCCCTGGAGGCCGTGGTCATTCAGGAAGTCATCATTCCGCCGCCGCCACCCCCGCCGCCCCCGCCCAAGAAAGTCGAGAAACTGCCCGACGCACCCAAGGTTGAGGCGCCGCCGCCGCCCTTCGTGCCGCCGCCCGATGTGGCGCCACCGGTCACCAGCAACGCGCCGGTCATTCAGTCGGTGGCAACGCCGCCGCCTGCACCCGCGGTGATTGCACCCCCGCCCCCGCCGCCCGCGCCGGTGGCCACGGGCCCCAAACGCACCAGCATCGGGCTGGCCTGCCCGACACAGGTGGCCCCCGAGATGCCGCGCAAGGCGCTGAAAGACGGTACCGAGGGTGTGGTCAAGGCGCAGATCCACATCAAGGGCGGCACCATTCTGGATGTCACCATCCTGTCGGGCCCGCGCGTGTTCCACGCCGCCGTCAAGGAAGCCATGATGCAGTACACCTGTGTCACCGATGGCGGCGAGGTCATTGCGACCCAGGAATTCAACTTCAAGCTCGAGTAATCACACCGGGATGGGCTTGCCCTGTCCTGTCCATGGCGTCCTCGTGCCCATCGGTCCTGTGCGGCACGAGGTGCCCTCAGTCCTGAACTTTCGCCATGGCAGTGGCGTAACCCATCTACAAGCCCGCGAGACTTGTGTTGCGAGCCTGACGCGCCCCGCGCTGTCGCCACACGGCGCGACACCAATCCGTGGAAGGCTCTCAGGCTGGCCGTCATGCGAATTCGCAATTCGGAAACAAATTCCTGGCGCGACCGGGCGTGTCAGCGATCTTTTTGATGCTTTCCGGCAACAGAATGCCATTTTTTCTTCGCGTTCATGGGTAAGTCCCTACTTAAGTTAACAGTTTGTTACCGTACAGTCATGATACAGAAACAGAAATAGGTTGGAAATTCTTTCTGGCTTGTGGCCTATCCCGGCGCAAATATTGCTTTGCTCTGCGTTCTACTTTTTAACTTAAACCCTCAAAAGGACAAAGCATGCGTCAACAAGCATCCCCACACATTTATTGGAGGCGATCGGCCATTGCCATCGCTGCCAGCCTGTTGCTTTCTTCCGTTGCCGTCCACGCACAGCAAAGTGCTGGCTCGATCAGTGTCCGGGCAACAAAGGATGCGCTTGTTGTTATCGAAAACAAACAGATCGGCGTGGTCCGCCAGGTGACGGCAAGCGCCGATGGCACGGCGCAGGTGACGCAGTTGCCCTCGGGCACCTATACGGTGACCGTGACCATGCCCGACGGCAAAAAAGAGTCCACAACCGTCACCGTCCAGGCTGGCGAGGGTTCCACGGCCTCCTTCGATTCACTGAAACGTGTGGAGGTTGTCGGCCAGCGCACGAGGACTCTGGATGTCACTTCGACAGAATCGATCCAAACCCTGACCAAGGCCGCCATTGACCGTATCCCCGTCGTGAAGGATGTCACAGCCCTCACCCTGCTCGCGCCCGGCGCGGTGGAGGGCGACGGCCGGATCGGACAAACCGGCTCAAAAGCTGGAAATGTGCCATCACTCGGCGGGGCATCACCTGCCGAGAATGCCTATTACATCAACGGTTTCAATGTGACCAACATTGTGAATGGCGTGGCATTTAACCAGGTCCCCTTTGAAGGCATTGCACAGCACTCTGTCAAGACGGGCGGCTACGGTGCTGAATTTGGTCGTTCTCTTGGCGGCGTGATCAGTGTCAATACCAAACGGGGAACAAACGAATGGCATGGCGGGACCAGCATCAGTATCAGTCCTTCCTCCTTCTCGGGTTCTTCGGTCTACAGTGAAAAGAATGCCGTCACCGGTGCGTGGGACCTGAAGATGAGGGATGGGGGCAAAGACGACACCAAAGTCAATTTCTGGGCTGGCGGCCCGGTCATAGAAGACAAATTGTTCTTTTTTGGCTTGCTTCAAGGTTCCAGCTATTCATCGGAAGTTTATGGCGTCGACCGTCAGACCGAGTTGAAGAACGACACGCCTCAGTACCTGGTTAAATTGGACTGGAACCTCAACAAGAGCAATTTGTTGGAGTTGACGGCGTTCAGTGACGAGACGACAGACAAGATAAGCACTTGGAAATCACCGGCTGCCTACGGCACCGCGAAAGGGGATTTTGTCGGCACCGAGCAATACACCTATGGGGGCCAAAATCAGATCCTGAAATGGACCAGTTGGATCAACGACGATTTTAATGTCGCTGCCATGTACGGTGTTGGCAATTACGCCCGGACTTCCGACATCTCGACGGCGGCCTGCCCATTTGTTCGCGATGACCGGGTCAGCCCGCGAATTTCTTACGGCTGCTGGACTGCAACGAGCATTACGCTGCCTGAGGCAAAAGACAAGCGGGAAGCGTTCAGGGTGGATGCCGAGTACACCCTCGGCAAACACCAGATTCGTGCGGGTATGGATAACGAAGAGTATTCGGTGGTTGACGGCACCCGCTATCCGGGCACCACGCGCTACCAGATCAAAAACCTGGCTGATGGTTCAACGCTGTCAAATGGCTACACGAACACCACGGGTGCCACCCAGTCTTATGTCGAGGCACGAACCTTTGAAAATGGCGGAACGTTCATCACCAAGAACTCAGCTTGGTATATCGAAGATAATTTTCAGGTCACAAAAGACATCCTGGTCAATGCCGGTATCCGTAATGAACAGTTCACCAACCTGAATGCGGCGGGCGTGCCATTCATTGACGTCAAGAACACCTGGGCGCCGCGTTTTGGTGCCACTTGGGACGTGACAGGCAAGAGCGATTTGAAGGTGTATGGAAACTGGGGGCGCTACTACATCCCCGTGTATGCGAACACCAATGTCAGGCTTTCTGGAACGGAGACTGATTTCCGGGACTTTTATGAATACGGAGGCACTGTGGGTGCGCTGCCCTATCAGATTCCGGCGCTTGGTGCCCAGCTGGGTTCGCGTTTGATCACCAGCAACGGTGTGACGCCAAACCCGAAATCGGTGGTTGACCCCAACATCCAGCCAATGTACCAGGACGAGTTGATCCTTGGTTTCCAAAAGGCATTGGCAAACGGCTGGTCCTATGGCGTGAAATATACGCACCGCGAATTGAAAAGTGCGATGGATGACATCTGCAACGACGAAGGCGCGTATTTGTGGGCCAGTGAAAATGGCTACACCGAGGACGAGGCGAATGCCATAGCAGGAGCCATTGGCCATTGTTTCCTGTACAACCCCGGCAAAAGCCTGACCGCGAATGTCGATTTGGATGGCTCAGGCGTTCTTACCCCTGTGAACATTCCGTCAACAGCCTTGCTGATGCCCGAGCCCAAGCGGCTCTACGATGCCATCGAGTTTTCTTTTGAGCGCGCCTGGGACAAGAAGTGGAGTCTTCAGGGTTCCTATGTCTATGCCCGCAGCCGCGGCAACACCGAAGGTTACGTCAAGTCCGATATCGGTCAGGACGACGCGGGCATTAGCCAGGACTTTGACTATCCAGGCTTGATGGAAGGTTCCTATGGCGATCTGCCCAACGACCGTCGTCACACCTTCAAGATCTTCGGCTCTTACGCGATGAACGACGAATGGCGTCTGGGCGGTAGCCTGATTGCCAAGAGCGGTCGGCCGAAGAATTGTTTTGGCTACTACGACGGCACGCTGGACACGGTTTCTATTTACTACGGTTCCTCGTCCTTCTATTGTGATGGCAAGTTGACACCGCGCGGTACCCAAGGGCGTTTGCCTTGGACCAGGGAAGTCAATTTGCAGGCCACCTACACACCGCATTGGCTGAAGGGCCTGACCGTTACGGTCGACGCCTTGAATGTCTTCAACGAGCGGGGTGTTCGTGGCGTCAATGAGCAAGCGGAGTTTGGTGTCTCTACACCTGACCCGGCCTACCTGCAGCCTGTTGCCACAAGCATTCAAAGCGCTCGCAGCTTCCGTTTGACGGCACTGTATGAGTTTTAAGCTCTAAAGCCATCAGAAAAAACCCGGCTTGGCCGGGTTTTTTCTTTGCTGATCGGGGGATTTTTGTCTCTCCCCCGGGGGCACTTGCCGGCCATCAAGAATTAGCTATCAATCCGGACCTCAGGCGTTGCGAGCGAGGGTGGTTTTCAGCAAGCGATAGCTCCATCGCAACAGCAACAGGGCCAGCAGCGCCTCGCCCAGCGTCAGCACAAAGGCCATGAACGCGTTGCCCTGGGCTGCCCGGGTGCGGAACTTGGCCATCGCCCGGTCCCGGGCGATCTCGATGCTGTCATAAAAGGTCGGCACCACCAGCAGCGTCAGCACGGTCGAGGTGATGGTGCCGCCGATGATGGCCACGGCCAGGGGCTGGTAGAACTCGCCGCCCTCGCCAAGTCCGATCGCCACCGGCAGCATGCCGGCAATCAGGGCAAAAGTGGTCATCAGGATCGGACGCAAACGAACCCGCCCGGCATGCATCAGGGCTTCTTCGCGCCCCTCGCCTTCGGCTTCCTTCTTGCGGGCGGCGTCGAGCAGCAGGATGGCATTCTTGGCCACCAGGCCCATGAGCATGATGATGCCGATGAAACTCATCAGGTTCAGCGTCCCACGAGTCACCAGCAGGGCCAGAACCACACCGATGAGCGACAACGGCAGCGACAACATCACAGCCAGTGGCGCGGTGAACGAGCCAAACTGCATCACCAAAATCAGGTACATGAGGCCAATGCCCGACAGCAGCGCAATCAGCATTTCGGTAAACAGCTCTTTTTGATCCTGACCAGCACCGCCCAGCGCGAGCCCGTAGCCAGGGGGATAGTCGAAGGACTTTGCCAGTTTCATGGCATCGTCGGTGACTTCGCCGTTGGAGCGGCCTTGCGCATTGGCCGACACGGTCATATTGCGCTTGCCGTTGGCGTGCTCAATGCCCGACGGTCCCTGCCCCATGCTGATGGTGGCAATCTGGTCCAGGGGCACCATCAGGTTGCTGCCAGGGACGGCAATCGGCAATCGCTCAATATTTTCCTTGTTGACCCGGTCGTCAGGGTGGAGCCGTACAGCGACATCGCGTGCCTCGCCGGTGGGGTCTACCCAATCACCGACTTCGATCCCGGCAAAGGCGACACGCAGGGCTTGCGCCGCGTCGTTCGCAGAGATGCCCAGGGCGTTGGCCAGTCCCCGGTCCAACTCGACCTTCAGTTCCTTTTTTGGGTCTTGCTCGGACAGGCCGACATCGACGGCGCCAGGCACGAGGCGCAGTTTTTCCATGTAGGCGTTGGTGATCTCCAGCAGTTTGCGTGAATCCGGGCCAGTAAAGTCAATCTGGATTGGTTTGCGCGCACCGTTGTTCAAGTCGTCTAAGACGGTGTATTCAGCACCAACCAGTGTGCGCACCTTTTCGCGCAATTCAGCGGCAATTTCCTTGGCGCTACGCACGCGAGTGTTGCGTTTGCCGATGTCGACATAGATGCGTCCGCCATTGGCCGTGATGTTGCTGTTGGTCTCCTTGGTCTCGGCAATGGAGCGGGCCAGCGCGGCGGCGCGCTCCATCTTCAGGCGCGCATATTCGACCGACGAGGAGGCCGGTGTGCGCACATCAATCATCAAGTTGCCGGAATCACTGGCCGGCAAAAACGCAGTGCCTCCCCACTTGACCTGCAGACCCACTGCCCCAAACAGACTCAGTACCGCAATGGCGGTCATCCAGCGACGGTGGTGCAAGGCCCAGGCAATGACGTTGCCGTAGCGGTCGGCTTGGTGGTTAAACCAATTGTTGAAGCGTGCCAGCATCGCGCTGATGCCCGTCTTGGGCGCGGTGTGGTGACCCACGGGGTCGCCCCAATAGGCCGACAGCAAGGGGTCGAGCGTGAAGGAGATGCCCAGGCTCACCAGCACCGAGCACGTGACCGTCAGGGCAAACGGGCGAAACCATTCGCCCGAGACGCCGGGCATGAAGGCCACGGGGATGAATACCGCAATGATGGAAAACGTGGTGGCAGCAACCGCCATACCAATTTCGGCCGTGCCTTCGAGCGACGCCGTGCGACGATCCGACCCGCGCTGCATGTGGCGCACGATGTTTTCCCGCACCACAATGGCATCGTCAATCAGCACGCCAATGGCCAAGGAAAGGCCAAGCAGCGTCATGAAATTGAGCGTGAACCCGCACAGCCACACGGCAATGAAGGCGGCAATGACGGAGGTAGGCAAGCTCAGTGCCGTGATCAGCGTGGAGCGCCAGGAGTTCAGAAAAGCGTAAACCACAAAAATCGTCAGCACGGCGCCCAGCATTAGGGATTCGATGACGTTGTTGAGGCTGCGCTGCGCGTCCACGCCGCCGTCGCGGGTGATTTCGAGTTGGGTTCCGGGGTGGTCCCTGTCGAACTCGGTATTGATTTCCTTGACCAGCTTACGCACATCGTTGGCAACACTCACGGTGCTGGCGTCACGCGAGCGGGTCACTAAAATACCCACATTCGGCTTGCCGCTGCGAATGCTGAAAGAGTCGATGTCGGCGAAGCCGTCGGTGATGCTGGCAACCTGGCCCAGCCGAATAGTCTGTCCATCGAAGCGTTTGACGACGATGTTCTGAAACTCCTCCGGCGACTCGATGCGACCGACCAGACGGATGCTTTCTTCTTCGAGCTTTCCGCGAACTTTGCCGACCGGGGCATTGGTGTTCTGCGCGCGCAGCGCGGCAACCACTTCGCCAACCGAGACGTTGAATTCACGCAGCTTTTCCGAGCGGAGCAGAACCGACAACTCCCGCTTCAGCGAGCCATTGATATTGACCGTGGCTACGCCGGCGATGCCGCGCAGTTTGTCGGCGAGCATATCTTCGGCCAGACGCGAAATCTCGGCGTGGCTCTGTTTGCTCGATGACAAGGCCATGTTCATGATGGGTTGTGCCGCCGGGTCGAAGCGCCGCACAATCGGTTCGCGCATCTCGGTGGGCAACTTGTAGCGCGCACTGGAGATGACGGTGCGAACATCATCTGCGGCTTCGATCATGTTCTTCTTGAACGAGAACTGGATCCAGAATCTGGCATTGCCTTCGCTGCTGGTCGAGTAGACCTCGGTGGCGCCCGAGACGCTCTGCAGGGACTTTTCCAGCCGGTTGACGATCTCGCGTTCGACCGAATCCGGCGAAGCACCGGGATAGGCAATAAAAACCTGAATTCCCGGAATTTCCACATCCGGATTTTGGTTGACCCGCAGTTTGTTGAGCGCCAACAGGCCCATGGCCATCAAGGCAATGATCAACACGATGGTGGGCGTGGGCCGCTTGATGCTGAAATCGGACAGGAACATGTCTAGGACCCCTTGGCGGCAGAGGCAGCGGGCGCGGCGCTGGCTGCTGGCCGGGCGCTGACCAATTCAACGCTCTGTCCATTCTTGAAGCTGGAACTCGGTCTGCGCAGGATGATGTCGCCATCGGCGAGCCCGCTGCGCACTTCGAAATCTCCGGTGCGCGGGTCACGCTCGCCCAGTGTGACGTCAACCTGGTTCAGGGTGTTGTCCTTGGCGCGCCATACCAATGCTTTATCGCCAGAGCGCACCAACACCGTTTCGGGCAGCGTGACGGCCTGCATGGTGCTGGCCTCAATCGTCCCTTCCGCATAAAGACCTGACACAGCGGGTTGCTTGCCATTATTAAAGCTGACGAGCACTTCGACCTGACGCGTCACGTCATTGGCGCTCGGGTCGACGCGGGTCACGGTGCCACGAAATTCCTGGCCCGCATAACCGTTGATGCGAAAGCTGACGGCCTGACCGACGCTGACCATGCGGATCTTGTCAGCCGACACGCGTCCGGCAAGGCGCATGCTGCTGGGGTCGAACACCTTGAGTAGTTCCTTGCCGATGGACGCGGTGTCACCGGCTGACACCTTGCGGTCGCTCACCATGCCATCAAACGGCGCACGCACAATGGTGCGTTCGAGTTGCTGGCGCGCCAGCACGGCACGCGCCTTGGACGCAGACAACTCGCTTTGCGCTGCGTTGCGCCGCACTTCAGCGTCGTCAATCGCCTGCAGGGATGTCATGCCAGAGGCGCGCAGCGTACTAAGGCGCTGCAGATTGCGCTCGGCCTGGTCCAGCGCTTGAGTTGCGTTACGCACATTGGCCTCGGCTGATTGCACATTGTCACGTATTGAGGTCTGGTCGAGTCGCACCAGCACATCACCCCGGCGCACGACGTCCCCGTTTTCCTTGAGGACCTGCAGCACCACGGCAGACACCTCAGCCCGCAGATCGGCCTTGCGTTCAGGCTGGATCGAACCGGTCACGACTGGGCCCGATGACAAGGCGTTGCTTCGGATGGTGAGGATGTCTTCCGGTGCAATGACCAGTTTGGCAGGAGCCGCCGTGGCGTCTTTCTTGTCGTCTTTGCTCGAAAATTTGTCGCAGGCGGCAAGGTTGGCAACCATAATGAAAACAATGAACATCAGGCGCAGCATAGAGAAATCTCCGAGGGGTAAAACCAGAGGATGGGGAACCTGCATGGTGTGGTTTTTTTAAGGACTTTTGCGTGAGCGCGCCGATTATGACGTCAGCCCTCAAAGCCGCGCGCGGGGCAAGACCAGGCAATCTTCAGGCCTTCACACCGGCAACGCCCGGCTGGAAGACACCGAAACAGGCGGTCCGGGTTTCATGCTGAGGTGGTAGCTTGGCGCACACCGCGTCAAGTTGTGCGGTCAACTTTTTGATCACCGCCGTGTGTTGGCCCTTGGCGTTCCACGCCAGCAGGCGCTGGCCCAGCTTCTCCAGGCCGCGCCGATTGCGCTCGTAAAAAGCCTCCGGCGTCGGCTCCAGCTCGGACAGCACGCCAGCCGCCGCCTGCTCGATGCGTGGCGCATCTTGCGGGCTCAATTCGAGCAGGCGGTTGACATAGCCGCTGCCCCACTGCAGCCGCGTGGCCGGACCCTTGGATTCGTTCCAGGCTTTCTCGGTCCAGTCCAATGCGCCGCTCTTGTCGCCCCGCGCCCTGGCGTTGGCCGCCAGCACCAGCATGTGGTAGTAGGGCGACACGGCCTTGGGCAATTCGGCCGTGAGCAAGGCATCGGACTCGTCGAGCAGGCCGGCTTCGCTGAGCAGGTCGGCAGCGCCGGGAATGACGGCCTGGCGCTCGTAGGTGTTGGTGGTGGCCTGGTCGGCAGTGGCCACTGCCTGGCGCACCTGGGCCAACAAGGCCGTGTCAAGCGCGGGCTCAGTACCTTTGGGGGCATCGAGCTTGGCCAGCGCCACCTTGGCCGCCACAGCGGTCAGGCGATCGGCTTTGGACAAGCTGGCATCGAGCGCGAAACGGTCGAGCAGCTCGCGCCATTGCCCTGTCAAGGCACTGCGTTCCGCGCTGCCGACCTGGGTCAGGCTGGGAATCAGGTCGGTCGCGTAGTAAACCAGCACATCGAAGTTTGACCTTGCCAGACTGGTGTTGCCCAGCAGGTTCTTGACGCGTGCCAACGCGTTGGCTGTGTCGGGTTGCGCCGTCTTGTCAGCGGCAAAAGCCACCATCGCTTTAAGGTCCAGGCGGCTGGCTGCTTCGGGCTGACCTGGCGGGCAGGCTTGCGCCAGTTTGTGCAGCGTGTTGGCCAGTTCCTTTTGCGGCACCAGTTGGGCCTGGTCCTGATCCCATGAGTAATAGGCCAGCAAGCGCCAGGCCTCCGGCGACAGCGTGGCCTGGCTGTTGCCCAGTGCGCTGGCCAGCAGCTCTTTGACCGAGTTGCCGGCGCTCAAGCCCAGTCCCAGCACCTCCATGTACTTGCCGGCATCCACCTCGCCCGGCAGGCGTGTCAGCTCGCTGCCATCGGGCTTGAACAGGATCATGGTCGGATAACCGCGAACCTTGAATTGCGCCCCCAGCTTCTGCGCGCCCGGCGTGTCGCCGTCAAGGTACACGGGAACAAACAACTTGCTCAGGGCCAGGAAGTCCTGGCGGTTGAAGACGGTGGCCTTGATCTGGTTGCAGGGCGGGCACCAGACCGCGCCCCAGTACAAGAACACCGGTTTGTTCGCCGCCCTGGCCTGGGCAAAAATCGGACCGATGTCGGCGCCGTCGGGTTTGACCCAGGCAATGCTTGCCGCGACTGCTGGGGCCGCCGGCACCACCGCCAGGGCAGGTTCAGGCGCTTTGGTGCAGGCTTGCAGCAGCGCCAAGCTCAGCAGCGTCCCAGTGGCAAGGCATCGGTTCATGGAAAACCTCCGGAAAGATCAGGCCGCGGCCGTCAAGCCGCGTGGAATCGCCCCCAGCAGTTGCCGGGTGTAAGGGTGTTGCGGGCGGGCATAAATTTCTTCCGAGCTGCCGCGCTCGACGATGCTGCCCTCACTCATGACCAGAATCTCGTCGGCCATGTACTTGACCACGGCCAGATCGTGGCTGATGAACAGGTAGGTCAGGCCAAACTCTTCCTGCAGGTCCAGCAGCAGGTTGAGCACGGTGGCCTGCACACTGACATCGAGGGCGCTGACGCTTTCATCACACACGATGATCTCCGGTCGCATGGTCAGGCAGCGCGCAATGGCGATGCGCTGGCGCTGGCCGCCCGAAAACTCGTGCGGGTATTTGCCAAAATCCTCCCGGCTCAAGCCGACCTTTTCAATCATGGCCAGGGCCAGGCGGGCCCGCTCTTCGTCGTTGGCCCCAATGGCGTGGATGCGCATGGGCTCGATGAGGATCTGGCCCACGGTGAAACGCGGATTCAGGCTGGCGTACGGGTTCTGGAAAATGATCTGGATGCGGCTGCGGTATTTGCGCATCTGGGCGGCGCTGAGCTGGGCCAGGTCGCTGCCCTCGAACATGATGCTGCCCGCGCTGGCCTCGGTGAGGCGCGTGAGCATCATGCCCAGCGTGGTTTTGCCGGAGCCGGACTCGCCCACCACGCCCAGGGTGCGGCCCCTGTACATGGAGAAGTCGGCCTGCTTGACCGCCTGGAACACGCTGCGCTTGAACAGGCCCACTTTCAGCGGATAGTCCTTGCTCAAGCCTTTGACTTCGATCAGCGCCGCGCCGCTGGCCGGCGCGCAGACACGCTGCTCGGTGATGGCGGGTCGCTGGTTCACGATGTCGTCGATCACGGCCAGACGCCGGGGTCGCGCATCCAGGCGCGGCCGGCAGGCCAGCAGCGCCTGCGTGTAGGCATCGGCGGGGGTCTTGAAAATGCGCGCCACCGGGCCGGCTTCGCGCACCTCGCCGCTGCGCATCACCACCACCTCGCTGGCAATTTCGCCCACCAGGCCGAGGTCATGGCTGATGAACAGCATGCTCATTTTCTTGCGCTCCTGCAGGCCCGCCAGCAGTTCCATGATCTGCCGCTGCACCGTCACGTCGAGCGCGGTGGTGGGCTCGTCGGCAATCAGCAGCTTGGGCTCGCAGGCAATCGCCATGGCAATCATGACGCGCTGCTGCTGCCCGCCCGAGAGCTCGTGGGGATAGGACTTCAGCCGCTCCCTGGGGTTGGGGATGCCCACCTCGGTCATCAGGTCCAGCGTGCGGTCGAGCGCCTGGCGGGCGCTGAGCTTCATGTGAATCCGAAGCACCTCGGCAATTTGCTCACCCACGGTAAACACCGGGTTCAGCGAGCTCATGGGCTCCTGGAACACCACCGAGATGTCCTTGCCGCGCAGGGCGCGCATGTGCTCGATCGGCGCGCTCAGCAGATCGCTGCCGTTGTAGAGCACCTTGCTGCCGGCATCGATGACGGCGTTCTCGGGCAGCAGGCGCACGATGCTCATGGCGGTCACGCTTTTGCCGCTGCCCGACTCGCCCACCAGCGCCACCGTGGTGTGGGCCGGAATGTCAAAGCTGACCCGCTTGACCGCCTCGACAGAAGCGGTCTTGCTCATGCGAAAGGACACCTGCAGGTCTTGCACGCTGATCAAATGGTTCATGTTCATCCTAATCGGTTGGGGTCAGAGCACATTGCTTCGCAAGTGGTCTGACCCCAAAAAAACTAGCGTCGTTGGTGTCAGAGCACATTGCTTTGCAAGTGGTCTGGCCTCAAAAAAACTAGCGAAGTTTGGGGTCGAGCGCATCGCGCAAGGCATCGGTCAGCAAGGCAAAGGCCGTGACAAAAGCAGCCATGAAACTGGTGGCGGCCACCAGTTGCCACCACTTGCCCAGCACCAGTTCGGTCTGGGCTTCCGAAAGCATGGTGCCCCAGCTGACCATGTCGATCGGCACACCCAAACCCAGGAAAGACAGAATGACTTCGGCCTTGATGAAGCCGACCACATGCAGGCTCAATTGCACCAGCACCACGTGGCTGATGTTGGGCAGGATATGGGTGAACATGCGCGCGGCGTGTGAGGCGCCGATGGCCTCGGCGGCACGCACATATTCGCGCGAACGGTGCTTCATGTACTCGGCGCGCACCAGCCGGTAAATGCCGGTCCAGCCGACCAGGCTCAGGATGATCACCACGGTCCAGACGCCGCTGCCCAGGGTGGCCGCCAAGGGCCCCGTCTTGAGCACTGCCGCCAGCGCGAACACCAGCAGAATATAGGGAATGGCAGTAAAAACGTTGTAGACCCACTCCAGAAAGTCGCCGACCCGCCCGCCAAAGTAGCCACCGATCGCACCCAGAAGTGTGCCAATCAGGGTGGCCATCAGCGCCGCAGCCAGACCGACCGTGATGGACACCTGAGCGCCCTTGACAACCTTGCTCAGGACATCTCGGCCCAACTGATCGCCGCCAAAGGGCAGGGTGTCGGATTTCTCGGTGGTGGTGGTCTTGAACCGGGCGGCACGCTCCTGCCACTCCTGGTAACGTGGCGCCAGCGGGTCGACGTCGCTGATGTCGACGCTGGGGCCGGCGATGGAATCGACCACGGCGCTTTCTGATCCGTCGGCGATCTTGCCGATGAAGTGGGGTGGCGCAAAAGGGGTGCCGACTTCCTTTTGCCACTGGCTGGCCACCCATCCCATCTGGGCCAGCAGCACCAGCACAAGGAAAAACAGCGTTACATAAAGCGACACCATACCGACCCGGTCGGCCTTCAGCCGGGTCCAGGCCTGGGCCCAGACACCGGGCGACTTGGGCAGCGCGAGCAAAAGTTCGGTCGTCATTTCAGCGTCACCCTTGGGTCAACAAACTTGTAAAGCACATCGGTAATCAGGTTGATCACCATGGTCAGCGCGGCCAGATAGACCGTGGCGGCCTGGATCACCGGGTAGTCACTGCGGTTGACCGCGGTCAGAATCTCGCGGCCCAGGCCGGGAATGGAGAAGAACACCTCGATCAGGAACGAGCCGATGAAAACACCCGGCAATCCGGTGGCCACGTTGGTGAGGATCGGGATCATGGCGTTTCGCAGCACATGTTTGAGCAGAATGGTGTTCTCCGACACCCCCTTGGCCCGCGCGGTGCGAACGTAGTCCTGGCCGATTTCGTCCAGGAAAAAGCTGCGGTAAAGCCGGGTTTGCGGCGCCAGGCTCACCAGCACGGCCAGAAGCACCGGCAGCGGTGCGTAGGTGACGAGGTTGGTCCAGACGCTGTTGCTCCAGCCCTGCACCGGAAACCACCCCAGCACGAAGCCAAACAGGTACTGGCCAACGATGATGTAGACCAGAAAACTCACGGACAGCGCCACCGTGGTCACGATCATGATGGCACGGTCGGTCAGGCTGCCGCGCACATAGGCGACAGCCAGTCCGGCAACAATGGCCAGCACCACTTCGAGCAGCAGGATCGGGACCATGATGGTGAGGGTGGCCGGCAGCCGGGTCGAGAAGATCTCGGAAATCGCCTCGTTGGTGGTCCAGCTTTTTCCCCAGTTGAAGGTGAAGATCTGCTGGACGAAGACCCAGAGCTGCTCCCATACCGATTTGTCCAGGCCCAACTGCGCGCGCAAGGATGCAATACGCTCGGGCGAAGCCTTGAGGCCCGCCATGATCTCGGCCGGATCACCGCCGAAGAACTTGAACAGGAAGAAGATCAGCAGTATCACGCCCAATAGCGTGGGAACCATCTGCCAGAGGCGTCTCAGGATGTAGGAGAACATATTTTGGAGACTTGGGGGAAACGCCCATGGATTAATTGAGTTGGACGATTATGCTGGCATCAGTTTGAATGGCTATTGGTGTTTACAACTATGAACAAAAAATTTATCCGGGCCCTTTGCTTCGCCAGTCTTGTTTGCTTGAACATGACCGCGGCACAGGCGCAAAGTCCGCCTGCTGAAAAGGTGCTGCGGTATGCGTTTCCGATTTCCGAAACCGGATTCGACCCGGCGCAACTGTCGGACTTGTATTCGCGCATCGTCACGGCCAATGTTTTTGACGCCCTGTATGGCTACGACTACTTGGCCAGGCCGGTCAAGATACGCCCCAACGTCGCCGACGGCATGCCCGTCATCAGCAACGATTTCCGCACCTACACGGTCAAGATCAAGCCCGGCATCTACTTTGCGGACGACCCCGCCTTCGGCGGCAAGAAACGGGAACTGACCGCCCATGACTTTGTTTACAGCTACAAGCGCTTCTTTGATCCGGTGACGAAAAGCCCCACCTACAGTGACATGGAGGAGGAAAAGCTGGTCGGCATGGACGCCTTGCGGCGCGAGGCCGAGAAACCCGGCGCCCGCTTTGATTACGACCGGGAGGTGGAAGGCGTTCGCGCGCTGGACCGTTTCACCATTCAGTTCAATTTGCAGGAGACGCGGCCCCGCTTCATCTACTCGATGGCCGACGCTGGCGTGCTGGGGGCAGTGGCCCGCGAGGTGGTCGAAAAGTACGGCGACAAGATCATGGAGCACCCGGTCGGCACCGGGCCCTTCAAACTCGACCAGTGGACACGCTCGTCCAAGATGACGTTTGTCAAGAACCCGAATTACCGTGAAGTGTTTTATGAGGCCGACCCTGCCGCAGACGATGCCAGGTCGCAAGAAATTTACCGGCAGATGAAGGGCAAGCGCCTGCCCATGGTGGACCGGGTCGAGGTCTCCATCATCGAGGAAAACCAGCCGCGCTGGCTCTCGTTCCTGGGCCAGGAGCAGGATCTGCTCGAGCGCCTGCCCAATGCCTTCGCCTACCAGGCCATTCCGAACAATCGCCTGGCCCCCAATCTGCTCAAGAAGCGCATCGGCATGGAGCGTGTGCCCAACCCGGATGTCACGGTGACCTACTTCAACATGGAGGATCCGGTGGTGGGCGGCTACACGCCCGAAAAGGTGGCGCTGCGCCGCGGCATTGCGCTGGCCTACAACTCCGAGGAAGAAATCCGGCTGCCGCGCAGGAACCAGGCCATTCCAGCCCAGGGGCCGATCCAGCCCACGACCTACGGCTATGACCCCAAATTCAAGACCGAGATGAGTGAATTCAACCGTGCGCGGGCGGGCGCCTTGCTCGACATGTATGGCTACCTTGATCGTGATGGTGATGGCTGGCGCGACTTGCCCGATGGCAAGCCGCTGCTCCTGCAATATGCCACTCAGCCTGATGCAGCGTCACGCGAGCTCAACGAAATCTGGAAAAAGAACATGGATGCGGCGCGTATCAGGATCGAGTTCAAGACCGGCAAATGGCCGGAGCAACTCAAGGCCGCTCGCGCAGGAAAACTCATGATGTGGGGCCTGGGCTACAGCGCCTCCAGTCCGGACGGTGGGGGTGCTCTGGGCCTGGCCTACGGTCCGGGCAAAGGCGAGGGCAACCTGGCCCGCTTTGAAAATGCAGAGCTCGACCGCCTGTACCAGCAACAGCAGTTGCTGCCGGACAGCCCCGAGCGACTGGCCCTCATGCAGAAAATTGTCAGAATCATGGTGGCGTACATGCCGTACAAGTTTTCCACCCACCGTATTTTGACCGACATGACACAACCCTGGCTGCTGGGTTACCGGCGCCACCCGACAGCGCGCGAGTTCTGGCAATATGTCGACATTGACATGGCACAGCGTGTTCGTTGATGAATTTGCAGCACAATGAGACCACTTTCAAACCTTGAGCGGTGGGCAAGCTGCCCTGAAGACCGCCATTAACCGGGAACCCATGATGAACCACAGTTTTCAAAAGAACCTGCTTGCCTTGACTCTGGCCGCGCTGGTTGCCGCATCAAGCCACGCCGCCACCATTCCTCCAGGCGTGCAACTGCATGCCGCCCAGACCCTGATCCGCAACAACGGCTCCGAGCCTGAAACGCTCGACCCGGCGCTGGCCGAGTCGGTGGGCGCCAACAACCTCACGCGGGACCTGTTCGAAGCGCTGACCGCCTCTGACGCGGACGGCAAGATCGTGCCCGGCGTGGCCGAGAGCTGGAAGCGTCTGGATGCGACCACCTGGGTGTTCAAGCTGCGCAAGAACGCCAAGTGGTCCAATGGCGACCCGGTCACTGCCGAGGATTTTGTCTTTGGCATCCGTCGATTTGTCGACCCCAAGACGGCCTCCACCTACGCCGCCACTTACGGCATTTTTCTGGCCAACGGCGCGGCGGTGGTCAAGGGCGACAAGCCGAGCTCCGACATTGGTGTCAAGGCGCTCGACAAGTTGACGCTCGAGGTCAAGACGGCCTTTCCGGTGAGCTTCCTGCCCGATGTGATGAGCAACAACAACCTCGGCCCCATTCATCAAGCCTCGCTGGAGAAGAACGGCAAGGACTGGACCAAGCCGGGCCTGCTGGTGAGCAACGGCGCCTACACGCTCAAAGAGTGGCAAGTCAACAACCGTCTGGTGCTTGAGAAAAATCCGCAGTACTGGGACGCGGCCCATGTCCAGTTGACCCGCGTCACCTATTTGCCGATTGAAGACGGCAATGCCGATGTCAAGCTCTATGAGTCGGGCGAGAACGAATGGGTGTACCAACTGCCGCCGGGGACCTATGAGAAGTACAAGGCCCAGTACCCCAAGGAAATCCGCAACTCGCCCATGCTGGGCCTGCGTTACTACTCCTACCACACGCAGTCCCCGGTGTTCAAGGATGTCCGGGTGCGCAAGGCGCTGTCGATGGTGATCGACCGCGACATTCTGGCCCAGCGCGTGACCGCCGATGGCCAGATTCCGGCCTACAGCGTGATCGTCAAGGGCACCGCTGGCGCGGATGTGACGCCCTACGAGTGGGCCAGCTGGCCCATGGCCAAGCGCGTGGCCGAGGCCAAAGCGCTGCTCGAGCAGGCCGGCGTCAAGCCGGGTTCCAAGTTTGTGTTCTCCTACAACACCAGCGAATACCACAAGAAGATGGCGATCTTTGCCGCCTCGGAGTGGAAAACCAAGCTGGGCCTGACCATCGAGACCGAAAGCATGGAGTTCAAGGTGCTGCTGAAAAAGCGCCATGATGGCGAGTTCCAGATGGCGCGCAACGGCTGGGTGGCCGACTACAACGATGCCAGCACCTTCCTGACGCTGATCGAATGTGACTCCGATCAGAACAACAACTTCAACTGCAACCGCAAGGCCCAGGAGCTGATCAACCAGGGCTCGCAGAGCACCGACCAGGCCAAGCGCAAGACGCTGCTGACGCAGGCCTCCAAGATGATCATGGACGACTACCCGATCATCCCGCTGCTGCAATACTCTTCACCGCGTCTGGTCAAGAGCTACGTGGGCGGCTATTCGCTGCTGAACGCCCAGGACCGTTTCCGCTCGAAAGACCTGTACATCATCAAGCACTGAGTTTTTGACGCATGTGGGCTTACACCCTGCGCCGGGTTCTCGCGGCGATTCCGACCATGCTGGTCGTGATCACGGTTTGTTATCTTCTCTTGCACGCCACCCCGGGCGGGCCGTTTGACACCGAGCGCAAGGTGTCAGCGGCGGTGCTGGCCAATTTGCAGGCCAAGTACCACCTGGACCTGCCGCTTTGGCAGCAGTACCTGCTTTACCTCAAGAGCCTGTTGCAGGGCGACCTCGGCGCCTCCTTTCGCTACGCCGACTGGTCGGTGAATGACCTGGTCGCCAACGCGCTGCCGGTCTCGGCGGTCATTGGCGGTGGCTCCCTGGTGTTGTCGCTTTTCATCGGTGTGGCCCTGGGCATCGTGGCGGCGCTGCGGCAAAACAGCGCCGTCGATTACCTGGTCATGGTGATCGGCAATGTCGGCAGCGCGGTGCCGAGCTTTGTCTTTGGCCCCGTGCTGATCATCGTCTTTGCAATCCTGCTGCAGTGGCTGCCCGCCGGGGGCTGGAACAACTTCGAGCCCCGCTTCATGATTTTGCCGATGACCTTGCTTATTTTCATCAACGTCTCGACCATCGGGCGTGTCATGCGCGGCAGCCTGATCGAGGTGATGCACAGCAACTTCATTCGCACGGCGCGCGCCAAGGGCCTGCCGACCCGCGTGGTGGTGCTGCGCCATGCGCTCAAGCCCGCGCTGTTGCCGGTGGTGTCATTGATCGGACCGATGGCCATTTCTGCCATCACGTCGGCGCTGGTGACCGAGACCGTGTTTTCCCTGCCGGGGCTGGGCAAGCTGATCGTCAACGGCGCCGCCAACCGTGACTACACGCTGGTGCTGGGCCTGGTGGTGCTGGTCACTGTCCTGACGGTGGTGCTGAACCTGCTGGTCGACCTGACCTATGCCTGGCTCGACCCCAAGATCAGGTACTGAGCGGCTTATGTTGACTCCCAATGAAATGAACGGCCTGGTGACGAAACTGGCGGAAAACGGCGCGCTGCTGAACCCCGACCCGGCGGCTGGGCGCAGCCTGTGGAGCGACGCGCGCAGGCGCTTCATGCGCAACAAGGCGGCCGTTTTCAGCCTGTGCCTGTTGTCGCTGATCGCGCTGGCCTGTGTGGTCGGGCCGTGGCTCTTGCCGCATGCCTTCGACAGCGCCGACTGGGATGCCATGAGCATGCCGCCGAGCCTGAAAAATGCGCATTACTTCGGCACCGACGAAGCCGGGCGTGACCTGCTGGTGCGCAGCCTCATCGGCGGGCGGATTTCACTCACGGTCGGATTGCTGGCGACGCTGGCGTCGGTGTCCCTGGGCATCGTCTGGGGCGCCACGGCCGGTTTTATCGGTGGCAGGGTGGACGCCGTGATGATGCGCATCGTCGACATGATGTACGCCATTCCGTACCTGCTGATCGCGATCCTGCTGGTGACCATTCTGGGGCGCGAGTTCTATCTGGTGGTGCTGACCATCACCGTGTTTTCCTGGATGGACATGGCGCGCGTGGTGCGCGGGCAAACCCTGTCGCTGCGCTCCATGGAGTATGTGGAGGCGGCGCGCGCCATGGGGGTTTCGACCCGGCGCATCATCTTCGCCCACATCGTGCCCAATCTGCTCGGCGTCGTGGTGATCTACACCACGGTGACGGTGCCCGGTGTCATCCTGACCGAGTCGGTGCTGTCATTCCTGGGCCTGGGTATCCAGGAGCCCATGACGAGTTGGGGCGTGCTGATCGAGGACGGCGCCGCGGTGATGGAAGTGTCGCCGTGGATCTTGCTGTTCCCGGCCGGCTTGCTGTCTGCCTCCCTGTATTGCTTTAACTTCATTGGCGACGGCCTGCGCGACGCGCTCGACCCCAAGGAACGATAGAAAAAAATGTCCCTCATTGAAGTGAATAACCTGAGCGTGCAATTTGACACGCCAGACGGCGCTGTCACAGCCGTCAACGGCATCAGCTTCGCGCTGGACAAGGGGCAGACGCTCGGCATCGTGGGCGAGAGCGGCTCGGGCAAGAGTCAGGCCGTGCTGGCCATGATGGGCCTGTTGGCCATCAACGGCCGCGCCACGGGGGCGGCCCGCTTTGACGGGCGGGACCTGCTGACGATGCCGGCGCAGGACCTGAACAAAATTCGTGGCAACCGGGTCGCGATGATTTTTCAGGACCCGATGACGTCGCTCAACCCTTACCTCACCGTGGAGCGGCAGATGACCGAGGTGCTGGAGTTCCACAAGGGGCTGACCCGCCAGCAGGCCCGCTTGCGCTGTGTGCAGGCGCTCGACGCCGTCAAGATCCCCGAGGCCGCCAAACGCATTGGCATGTACCCGCATGAGTTCTCGGGCGGCATGCGCCAGCGCGTGATGATCGCCATGGCCCTGCTGTGCGAGCCCGATGTGCTGATTGCCGACGAGCCCACCACCGCGCTGGACGTGACCGTGCAGGCGCAGATCATTGCCTTGTTGCGCGACCTGCAGCGCGACTACGGCACGGCCATCATCATGATCACGCATGACCTCGGCGTGGTGGCCGGCTTGTGCGACGAGGTCATGGTGCTCTATGGTGGCCGGGTCATGGAGCAGGCCAGCGCCGAGGCCATTTTTTACCGGGCAAGCCACCCCTACACGGTGGGTCTGCTGGGCGCCGTGCCGCGGCTCGAAGACGGCGACCGCGCGCTGGTGGCCATTCCGGGCGCGCCGCCCAACATGGCGCGCTTGCCGGCTGGCTGCCCGTTCAGCGAGCGTTGCACCCTGGTCGAGGCGCATTGCAGCAGTACCCGGCCCGAGTTGCTGCCCATTCCCGGGCGGCCCGCTGTTTTTCGGGCCTGCCACCGAACTGCCGAAACCGTGGAGAGTTATGCCAGGGGGCTCTGTGTATGAGTGAAGCCCCGCCCCTGTTGTCGGTTCGTGATTTGAAGGTGCACTTCGAGCTCGCCGGAGATTCCCCCTGGCCCTGGGCGCCACCACGCGTGCTCAAAGCAGTCGATGGTGTGTCCTTCGATATTTTTCCGGGAGAGACGCTGGGCGTGGTCGGCGAGTCTGGCTGCGGCAAATCGACGCTGGCGCGGGCCATGCTCAAGCTGATTCCCGCCACGTCCGGCTCCATTCTGTGGAATGGGCAGGAGATGCTGGGCGCCAGCCCGGAGCTTTGGCAGGGTCTGCGTAAAAATGTGCAGATGATTTTTCAGGACCCATTGGCCTCGCTCAATCCGCGCATGACCGTGGGGCAGATCATTGCCGAGCCGTTGCGCACCCATTTCCCGCAGATGAGCCGACAGGAGGTCATGCAAAAGGTGCGCGCCATGATGCTCAAGGTGGGTCTGACCGAGGCGCAGATCAACCGTTATCCGCACGAGTTCTCGGGCGGGCAGTGCCAGCGTATCGGCATTGCCAGGGCCCTGGTGCTGGAGCCAAAACTCATCATTTGTGATGAGCCGGTGTCGGCGCTCGACGTCTCGATCCAGGCGCAAATCATCAACCTGCTGATGGAACTGCAGGCCCAGATGGGCCTCGCGCTGGTCTTTATTGCGCACGACCTTGCCGTGGTGAAACATATCAGCCAGCGCGTCATGGTGATGTATCTGGGGCGGGCCATGGAACTGGCGGCCAAGGAAGCGATTTACCAGAACCCGGGCCACCCCTACACCCAGGCCCTGCTGAGTGCCATTCCTCTGCCCGACCCGCGGCTGGAGCGCAACAAAACGGTGGCGCTGCTGCATGGCGATCTGCCTTCGCCGATCAATCCGCCCTCGGGCTGCAGCTTTCGCACCCGCTGCCCGAAGGCGATTGTGGCCTGTGCGCAGCACATTCCCGAACTGCGTCCGCTTGGTGCCATGACGCAGGTGGCCTGCGATCTGGCATGAGCTTAACCGCCTGAGGCCTTCGGCTGCGCCCCTTTTCGGGGCTATGAATTTGCGCCTTCATGGCGTTTTCCCCAGCTTTTTTTACCCTGAAAAAGGGGTAAGCTGTCACCTGTTTTATCAATCGCCCTGGCTTGGCTTGGCGGGGCATCACAGGAGTTGGCATGAAGAAGTTGTTGATGGTGTCCTTGTTGGGTTTGACGGCCGGTTTGGCACAGGCACAAACCGTGAATGTGATTTGTTCGGTGCAGGCCGAGTGGTGCAACATGATCGGCACGGTCTATGCACGCACCACCGGCACCAAGATCAACATTTCCATGAAGGGTTCGGGCGAGGCGCTGGCCCAACTGATCGCCGAGAAGGACAACCCCAAGACCGACATCTGGTTTGGCGGCACCGGCGACCCGCATTTGCAGGCGGCCGAGCAGGGCCTTTCGCTTGAATACAAGTCTGCCACGTTGCCCCAGTTGCAAGGCTGGGCGCAGCAGCAGGCCGCGCAGTCGGGCTACAAGACGGTGGGCATTTATTCCGGCCCGCTGGGCTTTGGCTACAACACCGAGTTGCTTGCCAAGAAGAAGATTCCGGTTCCAAAAACCTGGAACGACCTGTTGAACCCTGCCCTCAAGGGCGAAATTCAGGTGGCCAACCCGGCTTCCAGCGGCACCGCCTACACCATGGTGGCCACACTGGTGCAAATGATGGGTGAAGACCAGGCTTTCGAGTACATGAAGAAGCTGCACAAGAACATCAGCCAGTACACCCGCAGCGGCACCGGCCCGATCAAGGCCGCAGCGCGCGGCGAAACCACGGTGTCGATCAGTTTTGTGCATGACGCGCCGGGTGAGAAGATCAACGGTTTTCCCGTGGAGGCCATCACACCGACCGACGGCACCGGTGCTGAAATCGGCTCCATGAGCATCATCAAGGGCGCGCGTAATCTCGAGGCCGCCAAGAAGTTCTATGAATGGGCGCTGACTCCCGCGGCACAAGAGATGGCCGCCGCGGCCAAGCAGTTCCAGGTGCCTTCCAACAAGGCCGCCAAGGTCGACAAGAACGTGCCCGACTTCAAGAAGATCAAGTTCATCAACTACGACTACGCCAAGTACGGTGCCTCTGCCGAGCGCAAGCGCCTGATCGCCAAGTGGGAGAAAGAGGTCAACTCCTTGCCGCGTTGATGCTTTCACCAGCTGGCCGGTTTTCTGCTGCTGCAGGGCCTTTGTAGGGCGGGTTTTAACCCGCCATGGCCGACTGAAGTCGGCCCTCCAAAAGTCCCGACCACAAATGCCATGAAAAAAACCCCCAACCTGGCCATTCGCCTCTGGCTCGTCACCGGCCTGCTGGCTTATCTGGTGCTGCCCTGGTATGCCATCCAGGACACCGCCTGGTACAGCGTGCTGCCGCAGATCTTTGGCGGGACCGAGACCGCCAACGGCTTGCTTCAGGCGGTCCTCTATGGCCGGGTCTGGCTGGCTCTGGGCCTGGCGGGGCTCGGCATCGCGGCCACCGGCCTTTTTGTTGCGCCGGGGAAATCGCAGGGCAGCTGGCTGCTGGCGGGCGGCCTGCTGGGCTTTTTGGGCTTGCTGGTGAGCGGCTTCATGATTGGCGCCAAAGGCTGGTCCTTCGCCGTCCTGAACGGCCAGTTCGGCGAACTGGCCGTGAATCAGTTCGGCATTGGTATCGGCGCCTTCATGGCGCTGCTGGCGCTGGTGATGCTGACCGCCTTTGGTGTGGCCCGCCGGGGCTTCTTCAAGGGCGACCTGTTCATTGCCTCGGCCGTGGTGAGCTGTTCGGTGCTGTTGCTGCTGTTCATTGCGTTCCCGGTCACCAAAGCCCTTTACGGCGCTTTCTTGAACGAGGAGGGGCAATGGGCGTTTTCGGCCATTTTCGAGCGCATTGGCCACGAACGCGTCTGGGGGCTGAATTGCCTGGTGGGCGGGGTGCGCTGCGGCGTGGCCTGGAATACCTTGTTCCTCGCGCTTCTCACCGCCACCGGCACCGTGATCATGGGCACCATGATGGCGCTGCTGGCCGAGCGCAGCGCCGGCCCGCGGGTGCAGACCCCCTTGCGCGTGGTGGCCTTGCTGCCCATCATCACGCCGCCCTTCGTGGTGGGTCTGGGCCTGATCCTGCTGTTTGGCCGCGCCGGTGTCGTCAACCAGTTTCTTGAATATGCCTTTGGCATTCAGCCCACACGCTGGTTCTATGGCCTGTTCGGCATCTGGATCGCGCAGTTGTTTGCCTTCACGCCGATTGCCTTCATGATCATGCGCGGCGTGGTGCAGGGCGTGGCGCCCAGCATGGAAGAGGCCGCGCAGACCCTGCGCGCGAGTCGGAGCAAAACCTTTTTTACGGTCACGCTGCCGTTGCTCAAGCCCGGTCTGGCCAACGCCTTTCTGGTGGGTTTCATCGAGAGTATTGCCGATTTCGGCAACCCGGTGGTGGTGGGCGGTCAGTATGCGGTGTTGTCCACCGACATCTTCTTTGCCATTGTGGGGGCGCAATACGACCAGGGGCGCGCGGCCTCGCTGGCCTGGATCCTGACGGTGTTTGCGCTGATTGTGTTTGCCATGCAGCGGGCCTTGCTGGGCAAACAGAACTACACCACGGTGAGCGGCAAGGGTGACGCGGGTATTCCGATGGCGCTGCCTGACGGCGTGCGCCGGGTGCTCAATTTTGTGGTGTATCCGTGGCTGGCTTTCACCGTGATTGTTTACCTGTTTGCCTTTGCCGGCGGCTTTGTGCAAACCTGGGGCCGTGACTACACCCCGACGCTGGCGCACTTCAGGACCGCGTTCGGGCTGGAGTGGGGTGAGTTCGGCATGGTCTGGGCGGGCACCGCCTGGAACTCATTGTTCACCACGGTCAAGCTGGCGGGCCTGTCGGCGCCCATGACGGCCACCGTGGGCCTGTTGATCGCCTATCTGCTGGCACGCACCGAGTTTCGCGGCCAGGGCTGGTTCGAGTTCATCGCCCTGCTGGCTTTCGCCATTCCCGGCACCGTGCTGGGGGTGAGCTATATTTTGGCGTTCAACGTGCCGCCGGTGGAGCTCACGGGCACCGGCCTGATCATCGTGCTGTGCTTCATGTTCCGCAATTTGCCGGTGGGCGTGCGGGCCGGCACGGCTGCCTTCAAACAACTCGACAAGTCGCTCGACGAGGCCTCGCTGATGCTGCGCGCGTCAACCTTCCAGACGCTGCGTTTCGTCGTGCTGCCGCTGCTCAAACCCGCGCTGGTGGCGGCGCTGGTGTACAGCTTCGTGCGCGCCATGACCACGGTGAGCGCGGTGATTTTTCTGGTGACGGCTGAAAACGAGCTGGCCACCACCTACATCATCGGGCGCGTGGGCAACGGCGACTATGGTGTGGCGCTGGCGTATTGCACCGTGCTGATCATTTTGATGTCGGCCTCCATTGCGCTGATCCAGTTTCTGGTCGGTGAGCGCAAACTCGGGCGGCGCAAGACCGGCGTTGTCATCAAGCCCATTGCGGCCCACTGAAGATCGAATGAGAAAACCATGAACCACGGCGTCGAATTCAAAAATATCACCAAGCGCTACGGCATCGATGGCAGCGCCCCGCTCGTCATCAAGGGGATCGACTTCGAGATCGAAAAGGGCTCGCTCACCACCATCCTGGGGCCATCGGGCTGCGGCAAGACCACGGTGCTGCGCATGATCGCCGGACTCGAGACACCCACCGGCGGGCAGATCCTCATGGACGGCAAGGACGTCACCACGCTGGGTCCGGCCGACCGCAATGTCAGCATGATGTTCCAGAGTTACGCGCTGTTTCCGCACATGAACGTGCTCGAGAACGTGATGTACGGCCTCAAGATGTCGGGCATCGAGAAGACCGAGGCCTCCCGTCGCGCCATCGAGACCCTTGGCAACGTGGGGCTGGTCAATTACGACGAACGCCTGCCCAGTGAGCTTTCCGGGGGCCAGCAGCAGCGCGTGGCGCTGGCGCGCGCGCTGGTGCTCGAGCCAGGTGTGCTGCTGTTCGATGAACCCCTGAGCAACCTCGATGCGCGCTTGCGCCGCGACATGCGCGAGGAAATCCGCGGCCTGCAGCAGCGCCTGCACCTGACCGTGGCCTATGTCACCCATGACCAGAGTGAGGCGCTGGCCGTGAGCGACCAGATCATCGTCATGAACGAGGGCCTGATCGCCCAGCGCGGCACGCCGCAGGACATGTACGAGCGCCCGGGCAGCGAGTTTGTGGCCGGCTTCATGGGTGAGGCCATGCTGTTTCCCGGCGTCGCCGACGCGGCGGGCGTGGTGCAGCTTGGGCCGCTGTCGATCACCTCGCGCCAGGCGGTGGCCGTGGGACCGGTCAAGGTGGCGGTGCGCCCGGAAGCCTGGCACATTCACCGCGACGGCACCGGGCTGGCTGCGACGCTTCGCAAGCTGGCTTACCTCGGAAGTTTTTTTGAATACACGTTTGAGACCGCGCTCGGTCCGATTTTTGTCGTGTCGCCTGATCTGACCGATGTGCTGGGTCTGGGCAGCGAGGTCGGCCTGACACTCGCCGACCACGGCGTGTCGGTGGTGGCCGCGGTGTAACCGCCTGGTACCGGGCCGGCCGCTTGTCGCCTGATAATGCGCGCATGAATCAACTCGATGCCCTCAAACAATTCACCACCGTGGTCGCTGATACCGGCGACTTCAGGCAAATCGAAGCCTTCCAGCCCACCGACGCCACCACCAACCCGTCGCTGATCCTGAAAGCGGTGCAAAAGCCAGAGTACCGCTCGCTGCTGATTGATACCGTGGCCCAGTACCGCGGTCGCCCGCTCGACGAGATCACCGACCGCCTGCTGGTGCGTTTTGGCTGCGAGATCCTGTCGCTCATTCCGGGGCGCGTCTCGACCGAGGTCGATGCCCGCTTGAGCTTCGACACCGAGGCCACCTACAGCCGCGCCGAGCGGCTCATCGAGTTGTACCAGGCGCAGGGCATTCACATCGACCGCGTGCTGATCAAGGTGGCCGCCACCTGGGAGGGCATCCAGGCGGCGAGCCGGCTGGAGCGGCGCGGCATTCACACCAACCTGACGCTGCTGTTTTCATTCTGCCAGGCGGTGGCCTGCGGGCAGGCCAGGGTGCAATTGATCTCGCCTTTTGTCGGCCGCATCTACGACTGGTACAAGAAGTCTGCCGGCGCGGCCTGGGTCGAGGCGGACCACGCGGGCGCCAATGACCCCGGTGTGCAGTCGGTGACACACATCTTCAACTACTACAAAAAATTTGGCATTGCCACCGAGGTCATGGGCGCAAGCTTTCGTAACGTCGGCCAGATCACGGCGCTGGCCGGCTGCGACCTGCTGACCATCAGCCCGGACCTGCTGGCGCAGTTGAATGAGAGCAAGGCGCCGCTGGCACGCGCGCTCGACGCCCGGGCCGCCCAGGCGCTGGACCTGGCGCACGCAAGCTACGACGAAGCCGGATTCCGCTTTGCCTTGAACCAGGATGCCATGGGCACCGAAAAGCTGGCCGAGGGCATCCGCGCATTTTGTGCCGATGCCGGCAAGCTCGACCAGATGTTGCTGGCGGCGTGAGACCTTGCTGTCATTGCGGGCTCCGACCCGCAATCCAGGAAGTCCGGAGGTCATGGATTGCGGATCATGTCCGCAATGACATCACAAATGAGACCGATCCACGGAATTCAGGCCCGCACTGACAGGCGTATTTTTAACCATTGAGGTAATTGATGAACCGTACCCGTTGTGACCGTACCCCCGCTTGGGGCCAATTGCAGGCCGCGTTCGAGGCCACTGGTCGCACTTTCGATGTGCGCCACGCTTTTGCCGCTGACCCGGCGCGTTTCGCAGCCTTCAGCCAAAGTGCGCCCCATGTTTTTGCCGACCTGTCGAAAAACCGGATCGATGCAGAAACCGAAGCCCTGCTGCTGGAACTGGCGCAACAGACCGGGCTGGCGGCGCACCGCGATGCCATGTTTGCCGGTGACGCCATCAACAACACCGAGCAGCGCGCCGTGATGCACTGGTTGTTGCGAACGCCACCGCTGGACCCGGCCATGCCGGCACAGTCCGTGCACCGGCACATGGCCGAGACGCTGCACGAGGTGCACACCACGCTGGACGCCATGCTGGCCTATGCGGAACGGGTGCGTGGGGACGAACACATCACCGACATCGTCAACATCGGCATTGGCGGCTCCGACCTGGGGCCGCAAATGGCCGTGCTCGCGCTCGATGAATTTGTGATTCCCGGCAAACGTTTTCACTTTGTCTCGAATGTGGACGGGCATGAACTCAATGCGGTGCTCCGAAAGCTCAAGGTGGAGAGCACGCTGTTCCTGGTGGCCAGCAAAACCTTCACCACCATCGAGACCATGACCAACGCGCAGTCGGCCAAGACCTGGTTCGAGACGCATGGCGGCACCGACATTGCCCGGCATTTTGCGGCGCTCACCACCAACGTGGCGGCGGCCAAGGCCTTTGGCATCGACACCACCTTCGGGTTCTGGGACTGGGTGGGCGGGCGTTATTCGGTGTGGTCGGCCATCGGCCTGCCGCTGGCGATGGCCATTGGCGCCCGGGGCTTCAAGCAATTCCTGGCTGGCGCACATGCCATGGACGAGCACTTTCGCAGCGCGCCGCTGGCGCACAACCTGCCGGTGCGGCTGGGCCTGCTGGACGTGTGGTACCGCAACTTTCATGGCTTTTCAAGCCGCTCGGTGGCCCCGTACCACAGCGCGCTCAAGCGCTACCCTGCCTACCTGCAGCAGCTCGAAATGGAAAGCAACGGCAAGCGGGTTGACGCGACCGGCGCCGCCTTGCCCTATGGCACGTCGCCGGTGATCTGGGGCGAGCCCGGCACCAACGGCCAGCACGCCTATTTCCAGATGCTGCACCAAGGCACCGACGTGGTTCCGGTCGAGTTTGTCGCGGTCAAGCAGCCGAAACACAAGCTGCCCGGCCACCACGCGCTGCTGCTGGCCAACGTGCTGGCGCAGGCGCAGGCGCTGATGCTGGGCAAGGCCGATGCGGGTGGCCACAAGCATTTCACCGGCAACCGCCCCAGCACTTTTTTGCTGCTCGATGAACTCAGTCCGGCCAGCCTGGGCGCCCTGATCGCCTTGCAGGAGCACCGGGTCTTTGTCAGCGGCTCGGTCTGGGGCATCAACAGCTTCGACCAGTGGGGCGTGGAGTTGGGCAAGGTGCTGGCAAAGGACGTCGAGGCGCGTCTGAACAACGCTGACGTGGCCGGACTTGACGGCTCGACCGCCGGTTTGCTGGCGCGCTTGACGTCGTGAAGCTTGCGCCATGAATGTCGTATTTGATTTTGGCGCCGTCTTGTTTGGCTGGCAGCCGCAGGTGCTCGTTGCCGCGGCTTTTCCAGCCCAGGCCGCCGACCCAGAACAAGCGGCGCGTCTGGCCAAGGCCATGTTTGGTCATGCGGACTGGCTCAGTTTTGACCGCGGCACCCTGCCGATGGAAAGCGTGATCGACCAGACCGCCAGTCGGCTCGGGCTTGAGCACGCCGCGGTGGCGGGCCTGGTGCAAAACATCGGCGAGCAACTGGCGCCGATCCAGGGAACGCTCGACCTGCTGACGCAGCTCTCGCGGCGGCGCGAGCTGGGCGACGACACGCTGCGGCTTTATTACCTGTCCAACATGTCGGCGCCCTATGCCCGCGTGCTGGAGCGCAAATTCCACTTCCTGAACTGGTTCGATGGCGGCGTGTTTTCAGGCGATGTGCAACTGGTCAAACCCGAGCAAGAGATCTATGAACTGCTGGAAACACGCTACGCGCTGGCGCCCGACCGCACCATTTTCATCGACGACCTGGCGGGCAACGTCGCCTCTGCCCAATCACGCGGCTGGCAGGGCATCGTGTTCGAGTCGGCAGCCCAGCTTCGGGCCGAACTGATGCCTTTACTGGCCTGACAGATAGCGGGCGGCAAAATCCCGCAGGCTGGCCTGGTAGAGTGCCGGGTCGGCCAGGTCAAGATCGCTGTGCCCTGCGTTTTCCACAACCCGCCATTGCTTCGGGGCGTTGGCCGCGGCAAACAGGCGCTCACCCAGGCGAAGCGGAACGGTGTCGTCATGGCTGCCATGCAGCATCAGCAGCGGCGCGTGCACCCGGCTGATTTTGCTGATCGAATCAAAACGTTCCGGGTTGAACAGGTTCACAAGCCTGGCCAGCCAGCCCGACGCGTTGGCCACCTCGGTAAAGCTGGTGAAGGCGGATTCCAGCACCAGACCGCCATAGTCAGCGGGGCTCTTTAATCGGGTGGCCAGATGCAGCGCCACACCGCTGCCCATCGAATGGCCGTAGATCACGCGCTTGCCGGCCACCGGCTGGTAGGTCTTGAGCTCGTCCCAGGCCACCTGGGCATCGACCAGAATGCTTTGTTCGGAGGGTGTCAGCGGGCTGCTTTCTCCCCAGCCCCGGTAGTCCACGGCCAGAACCGAAAAGCCGGCGCTGCGCAGCGCCTCGACTTTGCGCTGGTTGCCAAACAAATTGCGAAACGTGCCGTGCAGGTACAGCAGCGTGGGTGCGTCCGCGCTGGCGTGCGGCAGCCACCAGAGGGCAATCTGTTGCCGGGGGTCGGTGCCAGGCAAGCTGACTAAGTAGTGCTTGTCGCCCTTGCGGGACCCCGCAAAATCGGCCGGAACCCCGGCCGTGGGACGGTAGATGAGCTGGCGTTGCTGGCCATCCAGCCAGGCGCAGCCCGGGATGGCCAGCAGTGCCAGGATCAGCCCAAGGCGCAAAACAATCACCGTTATACTTTTCGTCAATTACAAACCCGAATTCACTGATGTATTCATGAAGAAATTGATCCGTATCGCCATGGCCCTGATTGTGGCGCAGTTCGCCAGCGGCGCCTGGGCGGCCTCAGAGGATGGGTTCGGACTGGGTCCGGCTGACAAGCTGCGACTCCAATTGAGTCCTTACACCCTGCACCGTTCCTATGACGAGGAGCACAAGGACGTGATCATGGTGGGACTGGAGCGCGAGCGCGCCAGTGGCAAACTCGACGGCTTCAACCTGTTCACCAACTCCTTCGGCCAGCCTTCACTGTACCTGTATCCGTGGGGCCGCGTGTGGCACAAATTTGGTGGTTATGAGGCCTTGTCATTCAAATGGACCGCGGGTTTGCTCTATGGCTATGTCGATCCGTATGAAAACAAGGTGCCGCTCAACCACAACGGATTCTCACCCGCGGCCATCATCGCATTGACTTACGACATTGCGCCGGGGTGGTCCGGGCAGGTGAACATGCTGGGTACGGCGGCGCTGATGTTTCAGCTCAATATGGATTTGAAATAGCACGGTATGTCTGCGCTGCATGCGCTCACTGCCGTGTTGCACCTGATGCGGCCGCATCAGTGGCTGAAAAACGCTTTTGTCTTTGCCGGCCTGGTCTTTAGCCAGTCCTGGGGGCAAGCGCACATGGTGCAGCGCGTGCTGTTCGCCTTTGTCGCGTTTTGCTGTGTTTCCAGTTTTGTCTATATTGTGAATGACTGGCATGACCGTGCCACCGATGCCCTGCATCCGGTGAAACGCCATCGTCCGCTGGCCAACGGCCATGTGTCGGGCACCGTGGCGGCGCTGCTGGCGCTTCTGCTCGTGACCCTCGGTGTGGGTTTTGCCCATGACAACACGCCGCTGCTGACGCTGCTCGGCTTGTATGTGGGTCTCAACCTGGCCTATTCCTGGCGGCTTAAGCATGTGCCGGTGGTCGACGTGTCGCTGATCGCCTCGGGTTTCATGCTGCGTCTGTTTGCCGGCACCTGGGCTGTCGGCATTGCGCCGTCGCGCTGGTTGCTGCTGACCGGCATGTTTGTGGCTCTTTTTCTGGGCTTTTCCAAGCGCCGCGCTGAAAGTTTTCGGGACCACGCCAGCAAGCGCGCCGTCCTCACCTTGTATCCTGATGCCCTGCTCGACATGCTGATGGCCGCCACGCTGGCGGCTCTGTTGATGACCTACAGCCTGTTTGCCTCCAGCCCGGAGGCGCAGTTGCAGCATGGCGAGCGCTTGCTGTACACCATCCCGATCGTGATTTTCGCCACCCTGCGTTACGCCTACCAGGTCCACCAGGGTCGGGGCGAGGACGTGGCGCATGATCTGTTGCATGACCCCTGGACCATTAGCGCGGCCCTGGCCTGGGCCGCCATTTTTCTGAGCCCGCATTGGTGGTGACAGACCCGCCCGCGCGCTTTTCCATCAAGCGCACGCTGGTGGTGTGTGCGCTGGTGGCGGTGGCCTACAGCCTGGCCTTGCTGCTGCTGGGTGAGGGGGTGCCCGCCCTGCCCACCCCGCTTTGGTCCGGCACCGGACTGCTGGCGCTGCTGCTGTGCCTGGTGAATTACCTGCTCCGGGGCTGGCGCTGGTGCCTGTGGATGGCCTTCATGGGCCGGCCCATGCCGCTGCTGGCGGGCTTGCGGTGCTATCTGGTGGGTTATGTCTTTACCCCGACCCCGGGCAACCTGGGCGAAGCCTTGCGTGGCACTTTGCTGGCGCAACGCCCCTTGTCGGCAACACAAAGCCTGTCCGTCTTTGGTGCCGAGCGCTTGGCTGACCTGTCGGCGTTGCTGATCCTGTGCCTGCCGGCAGTCTTCTGGTGGTGGCAGCACCTGGCGGTGCTGCCTGCCTGGGCGGGGTGGCGCAGCGGCTTGTTGGCCCTCGTCCTTGTTGTCCTTGCGGCTGTCCTGTTGTGGTCGCGGGTCATCGCAGTTGTCCGGCGCTGGGTCTGGCTGGGCACGGCGCTGGCTTGCCTGCGCCACCGCGCCAGCCTCTCGATGAGCCTGACCCTGGGCGCCTGGTTGTCGCAGGGCGTGGCGGTCTATTTGTTGTGCCGCCTGATGGGGCTGGACCTGGCGCTGCTCACGGCTGTGGGTTTTTACGCGGTGGCCATGGTGGCCGGCGCCCTGTCGGCCCTGCCTGCCGGTCTGGGCGGCACCGAACTGGCGCTTAGCGGACTGCTGCTGCTGCACGGCGCTGATGCGACCAGCGCGCTCATAATCACGTTTGTGGCGCGGATCCTGACCCTCTGGTTGGCTGTGGCCATTGGCATGGTGGCGATGGCCTACAGCGTGCTGGTCGCCAGGGATATCCGGTTTTGAACGCCTGAATCGACGATGAAGACACCTATGACCCATCCAAACCCCCAATCGCCGGCGACCCAAGCCGGTGATTCCAAAAATGTCTACCGCTGGTTGTTATGGGCCGGGGCAGCTTCCCTGCTGTTGCGATTCTGGCTGGCCGTCAGCTTTCCCATCACCGGTGATGAGGCCTTTTTCTACTGGTGGGGCGTTTTTCCTGACTGGGGTTATTACGACCATCCGCCCATGGTCGGCTGGGTCATTGCCCTGATGCGAGAACTGCTGGGTGACACCGTGTGGGCGGTCCGCCTGCCCGCCGTGTTTCTGCCGCTGATCGTGGGCTGGGGCCTGTGGCTGGCGCTCAAGCCTTTCGACCGGGTGCGCGCCGCCTGGGCGGTCCTGCTGTTCTGGCTGGCACCAAGCAACTGGCTGTTGATGCTCATCACCACCGACATTCCGCTGATGGCCTGGTCGGTCTTTTCTGTGGCCGCCCTGATGCGCGCCGAGCGGCGCGAGGTGCTCGATCGCCGGGCCTACGCCCTGTATGCCCTGTCGGGTGTGCTGCTGGGCTGTGCCTTTCTGTCCAAGTATTTTGCCGTGGTGCTGGGGCTGACCTACCTGGTTTATTTCGTGCTCTATCGTCGGCCGCGCTGGACGGGCTTGCTGTTGCTGGTGTTGTGCGCCGTGCCGGCCGCCCTCGTCAACATTGACTACAACATGTCGCATGGCTGGGCCAACATCATGTTCAACGTGTACAACCGCAACACCGACGAAGTGTTGGCCTGGAGCAAACCAGTCACCTACTTGGGCATGATGTTTTACCTCGTGACGCCTGTTGTGGCCTGGGTCGCCTGGCGCCAGCGCAAGGCCTTGTCGGCGGCCGCCCGGCAGCACCGGCTGCTGGCGTGTCTGGTGCTGGTGCCCTTCCTGTTCTTCCTGTTTTTGGCCGCCAAAAAAGTGATTGGTTTGCATTGGGTGCTGTCGTTCTATCCCTTCGGTTTTGCATTTCTGGCCTTTGCCCTCGCGCCCAGGCAGCTTGCGACATGCGCCAAGGGACTGGCACTGTTTACCGCGCTGCATGTGCTGGTGGTGGCGGGCCTGTACACCACCAAGCTGGAAACCTGGCGCACGGTGAAACCCTTGTCGCGCATTTATCCGCAGGTGATCCGCAGTTACCAGACGGCGCAGATTCTCGACAAGCTGAGCAGCCCCGGCGTGGTGCTGATGGCCGATGCCTACACCCCCGCCTCCATTTATGGTTTCGAGCGAAGGGTCTACATGCCGGTCTTTGGTGTCGGGCGCTTTCATGCGCGCCAGGACGACATGCTGGTGGATTTCTCGGTGTACCAGGGCAAGACCATTCGTGTCATCATGATGTCACCGCCCGACCTGGCGGCCTACGCGTCCTATTTTGACGCGGTTCAAACCGTCAAGATCACGCAAAGCGGTGTGGATTTTTACGCCGTCGAGGGCACCCGCTTCAACTATGAGGCCTATCGTGTGCAGGTGCTCGGCGACATTTACAAGCGCTTTTACAACATACCGTCCTTCCTTCCGATGACCGGCTGTCCGTTCTGCGAGCGGTATTGCGGAAAAGTGCGATGCCCGGGCTGACTGTGAATGAGGGCGTGGCCTCGGTCGCCGCGTTTGACTTTGATGGCACGCTGACCCGGGGTGATTCACTCATCCCGTTTTTGGCGCGTGGCCTGGGCTGGCCGCGCCTGTTGCTGGCGCTGACGCAATGTGCGCCCTGGCTGCTGGCCTATGCCTTGCGGCTTGTGCCCAACCATGTGGCCAAGGCGAGATTGCTGGGACTCACGTTGCGAGATCGCCGCCTGGCCGAGCTTGAAGACTGGACGCGGCAGTGGTTGGCGCGCGACCTGCCCGGGCAGTGGACCCCGTGGGCGCTGGCGCAGTTGCGGGACCACCAGCAAGCCGGGCGCTGCTGTGTGCTGGTGAGCGCGTCGCCCGATGTCTATGTGACGCAGGTGGCCAGACAACTGGGCTTCGATGCGGTGATTTGCACCGAAATGGAAGTCAGGGGGCGCGGCGCCGATGCCCATCTGACGGGGCGCATGCGCACGCCCAATTGCCATGGGGAGCAGAAAGTGCGGCGCCTGCAAGCCTGGCTGAGCCAGCAACTGGGCACACCATCGGCGGCCTATCGGCTGCACTCGGCCTATGGCGACACCTCGGGTGACTTGCCCATGCTGGCGCTGGCCGAGCAGGCCTGGTACCGGGGCAAGAGGGTGTCACCGAGTCAATAAAAAAACCCCGCAGAGCTTGCGCCCTGCGGGGTTTTTGTTTTGTTGGCGTAGCGAGCAGGTGTCAGGGTAGGCGGACGGAGCGCAGCAACCGGAGTGGCCTTTGGGGCCGTGAGGATTGCGAGCACCGCCCAACGCCCCCTGGCGCCTGCGCAGTAGCCATCCGGGTTTACATGCCCATGCCGCCCATGCCACCCATGCCGCCCATGTCGCCGCCACCCATGCCGCCGCCAGCTGCGTCGTCTTTTGGCGACTCAGCCACCATGCACTCGGTGGTCAACATCAGCGAAGCCACAGAGGCTGCATTTTGCAGCGCCGTGCGGGTCACCTTGGTGGGGTCCAGAATACCCATTTCGATCATGTCGCCATAGGTGTCATTGGCAGCGTTGAAGCCGTAATTGCCCTTGCCGGCCAGCACCGCGTTGACCACCACCGAGGCTTCGCCGCCGGCGTTGTACACGATCTCGCGCAGGGGAGACTCGATGGCCTTGAGCACCAGGGCAATGCCGTGGTCCTGGTCAGCGTTGTCGCCCTTGATGACACCAGCAGTCTGCTTGGCGCGCAACAGCGCCACGCCGCCGCCAGCCACAATGCCTTCTTCGACTGCAGCGCGGGTCGCGTGCAGTGCGTCTTCAACGCGGGCTTTCTTCTCTTTCATTTCGACTTCGGTGGCAGCGCCAACCTTGATCACGGCAACACCGCCAGCCAGCTTGGCCACGCGCTCTTGCAGTTTTTCGCGGTCGTAGTCGCTGGTCGCTTCTTCGATTTGCACGCGCACTTGTTTCACGCGGGCTTCGATGTCAGCAGCCGGGCCGGCACCGTCGATGATGATGGTGTTTTCCTTGCTCACTTCGATGCGCTTGGCAGAGCCCAGGTCAGCCAAAGTCACTTTTTCAAGTGTCAGGCCCACTTCTTCAGCGATGACCTTGCCACCGGTCAGGATGGCGATGTCTTCCAGCATGGCCTTGCGACGGTCGCCGAAGCCCGGGGCCTTGACAGCCACAACCTTCAGGATGCCGCGAATGGTGTTGACCACCAAAGTGGCCAGGGCCTCGCCCTCGACATCTTCGGCAATGATCAGCAGCGGACGGCCCGACTTGGCGACTTGCTCAAGGGTGGGCAGCAGGTCACGGATGTTGCTGATCTTCTTGTCGTACAACAACACGAAGGGGTTTTCCAGCAGGGCGGATTGTTTCTCCGGGCTGTTGATGAAGTAGGGTGACAGGTAGCCACGGTCGAACTGCATGCCTTCGACGACTTCGAGCTCGGAATCAAGCGACTTGCCGTCTTCCACGGTGATCACGCCTTCCTTGCCCACTTTGTCCATCGCATCAGCAATGATCTTGCCAATGGTTTCGTCAGAGTTGGCCGAAATCGAGCCGACTTGGGCGATTTCCTTGGAAGTGGTGGTGGCTTTGGAGGCCTTCTTGAGTTCGCCGATCAACACGGTCACAGCCTTGTCGATGCCGCGTTTCAGGTCCATCGGGTTCATGCCGGCGGCCACGTACTTCATGCCTTCGCGCACGATGGCTTGCGCCAGCACGGTGGCGGTGGTGGTGCCGTCGCCAGCGATGTCAGAGGTCTTGGAAGCGACTTCCTTGACCATCTGCGCGCCCATGTTCTGCAGTTTGTCCTTGAGTTCGATTTCCTTGGCCACGGACACACCGTCCTTGGTCACGGTGGGGGCGCCGAATGAGCGCTCCAGCACCACGTTACGACCTTTGGGGCCGAGGGTGACCTTGACCGCATTGGCCAAAATGTTCACGCCTTCAACCATGCGCGCGCGGGCTTCGCCGCCGAAAATTACGTCTTTTGCTGCCATGTGATGACTCCAATAAATTCAAAAAATAAAAACTTGTTGTGGGGAAAGAAAGCGTAGCGAGCAGGTGTCAGGCTAGGCGCACGGAGCACAGCAACCGGAACGTACTTCTGTACGTGAGGATTGCGAGCACCGCGCAACGACGCATGGCGCCTGCGCAGTAGCTTTATTTCTCCACAACCGCGAACAGGTCGTCCTCTTTCATGACGAGGAGTTCGTCGCCATCGACCTTGACGGTCTGGCCGCTGTACTTGCCAAACAACACGCGGTCGCCGACTTTGACAGCCATGGGGCTGATTTCGCCCTTGTCGTTCTTTTTGCCTGGGCCGACGGCCAGCACTTCGCCCTGATCAGGCTTTTCAGCAGCGCTGTCGGGAATGACAATGCCGGAAGCAGTTTTGGTTTCGTTTTCTACGCGTTTGACGATCACGCGGTCGTGCAGGGGACGAAGTTTCATGGGGACTCCTATAAAGAATGAAACAAGGGTTGATAAAAAAGTCACCACAATCGGTATTCTGGTGACTTGTAACTTTCAGAGGAAGTGTGAACGCAGTTGTTAGCACTCATCTCTTTAGAGTGCTAATGATAAGGCCGTTTGCCGGACTTTCAAGAGTTAAGGGCTTAATTTTGTGTTTTGCAGCGCATACTGACCCGCAAACCAAATTGCTCCAACGTGCAAGGAACAACCCTGAGGGAGGGCCATGACTGATTTCCGCTTTGGCCGCAACGTCAAGCCCAACGACCGCGCCGCGGTCTGCTGGTACCACCCGGCGGTCTTGTTGCTGGCGGCGCGCGACGTGTTGTCGTCGCTCAACCAGTTCAGAAACCGTGACGAGCGCGAGAGTTTCCCCCTCCCCATGACGGTCATTGACCGCAGCCAGCGCCAGCCTGCGGCAGTGGCTGTTGGCGACGAGGGTTCCGAGGCGGGGGACTTCTGGTTTGACTTCATTGCCGACACCGGTGATGGCGGCAACGCGACCTATGCGGTGGCACGCACCGCCCTGGCGGATCAGGTGGTGGGTGATGCAGGGCAGGTCCTGCCGCGCGGGGAGTTGCTGGTTTTGGGCGGCGACCTGGCTTACCCCAGTGCCAGTTCGCTTGACTACCGTTACCGCTTTACCGAATTGTTCGAAGCCGCCTTGCCCGACGAGGCCAGCTACAGCGAGGCCGGAAAGGCGCTGGTGCGCGGGCGGCCGTTCACGCTGGCGGCACTGCCGCAGAACCACGACTGGATGGACTCGGCGTCGACCTTCGGGCGCTATTTTTTGCGCAGCAAGAACTCAAGGACCTTGCTGGCTGCCGAGATTCCACAGCGGCAATCGTATTTTTGCGTGCGCCTGCCAGGGGGGTGGTGGCTGCTGGGCCTGGACTTCGCCATGCACGACGACATCGACCGCGACCAGTTCGAACAATTCAAAAATCTGGCCTCGGCCCAGGGGCTGCAGACCGAGGTGAATGGACAGCCCGTCACGCAGCGCATGTTGCCGGACGACCGCGTGATTTTGCTCTACCCCGAGCCGGTCTGGACGACGCCGGTGGCGGGCGGTGTCTACCCGGGTGGCGCCAAACGCCACCAGCTGCTCGAAGGCCTGTTGCAGTCGCGTATTGCGCTGCGTTTGGCGGGCGATCTGCACCATTACATGCGCTGGACGTCTGAGAAGGACGGGCAATTGATCACCTGCGGCACCGGTGGCGCCTTCACCCACCCGACCCACACCCGCCTGACGACCGCACCCATCGTGGCGCGTAATGTCACCAATGCCTCGGCCATACCGGCCAGTGCCGCGCGCATTGTGCAAGTCGGCCTCGACGACGGCCGCACGCCCGCGCAAAGCCGGCCCTTCAGCAAGGTGACAGGCTCCGAGTACCCGCCCATCAAGCAAAGCCGCCAGTTGGCGCGGGGCAATGTCCCAGCCTTGTTTGGTTCCGGTGGCGGCGGCTTCTGGCAAGGCAACCGCTGGTTTGCCGCGCTGCTGGCTGGCTTGTACCTGGTCAGTGCGGGCCTGCAATTGTTGCCATTCGGCCTGCTTTGGAGTGCCCTGCTGTTTGCCGCCCTGTGCCTGCCCCTGGGCTGGGAGTCGCGGCGCGAGGTCTCGCCCAAATGGCCTGCATGGAGCGGCACGGTGCTGGCACTCGGGTCCGGCCTGGCGCATGTGCTGTGCCATGTCGCGGCCGTGTCGGGTGTGCGGTTTGGCTTGGCTGCGCTGCCGACGCTGACCGCGCCCCTGGGTCAGGCCGGCAGCGCACTGCTCTGGCCGGTGGGCCTGCTGGCTGGCGGGGCGGTGCTGGGCACCCTGATTTTCGGCAGCTATCTGGCCCTGATGTCGCGCCTGGGTTTCCTGACCACCAACGGCTTTTCTGCGCTGGCACTGCCGGATTTCAAGGGTTTCTTGCGTTTTTGCATCAGCGCTGACGGCGCCCTGCACGGCTACTTTGTCGCCATCGACCAGGTGCCCAGGGTCTGGTCGATGAACGAAAACCCGCAACCGGTGTGGCTACCCACCGACCGGTCGCTGCGCAGCCGGGTACACGACCAGTTTGTCATCAGGAAATAGTCTGGCAAATCAGGCACACTCTGGCATTTACAACTAGTGGATGAATGCCGAACATGCTTTACGCCGCCCTTAAAACCCTGCACCTGCTGGCCATCATCGTCTGGGTCGGTGGCATGGTGTTTGCCCATTTCTTTTTGCGCCCGGCCTTGCCGGTATTTGAGCCGGCGGTGCGGGTGCGCCTGATGCACGCGGTGCTCGGACGGTTTTTTGGCGCCGTGCTGGTGGCCATGGTGGTCACGCTGGTCACCGGCCTGTGGATGATTGGCAACGTGGCCAAACAGGTGGTGCAGGGCGGGGGACATTTCAGCATGCCGCTGGAGTGGACGGTCATGGCCACGCTGGGCATCGTCATGATGCTGATCTTCGGCCACATTCGTTTTGCCCTCTACAAGCGCCTGAGCCGCGCCGTGCAAGCCGCCGACTGGCCCGCCGGCGCGGCCGCGCTCGCCAAGATCCGGGTCTCGGTGCTGGTCAACCTGGGGCTGGGTCTGCTGATCGTGCTGGTGACCCTGCTTGGTGTGCCGCGCTAGGGTCCTTGGTGAACCCCGACGCAAAGCAATTGTGGCCGGCGCCGCGCTGGGCGCTGGCGGTCTTGCTGGCCACGCTCGGCATGCTCGGGCCGTTCTCCATCGACACCTACATTCCCGCCTTTGCCGGCATTGCCAGTTCCCTGGACGCCACGCCACTGCAGATGCAGCAAACGCTGTCGGCCTACCTGTTTGGCTTTGCCTTCATGAGCCTGTTTCATGGCGCCCTGTCTGACAGCATCGGCCGCCGCCCGGTGGTCTTGTGGGGGCTGGCAGCGTTCACCCTGGCCTCGGTGGGCTGCGCCTTGTCGCAAAGCATTGGGCAATTGGTATTTTTCCGGGCCGTTCAGGGCCTGACCACCGGGGCCGGCATTGTGGTGTCTCGCGCCGTGGTGCGCGACATGTTTCCGCCGGCCCAGGCGCAACGGGTCATGAGCCAGATCACCATTTATTTTGGTGTGGCCCCGGCCATTGCGCCCATGATTGGCGGGGTGCTGCTGGCGCACCTGGGCTGGCACAGTGTGTTCTGGTTCCTGGCGCTGGTGGGCGTGGCGCTGTGGACGGCCAACTACAAGCTGCTGCCAGAAACCCTGCACATCACACAACGCCAGCCGCTCAAGCTCAGCAATTTGATGCAGGGCTACTGGAAGCTGGGGCTGGATCCACGCTTTGTGTTGCTGGCGTTCGCCAGCGGCGTGCCGTTTAACGGCATGTTCTTGTATGTGTTGTCAGCGCCGGTGTTCCTGGGCGAACACCTCGGCCTGGCACCAACACAATTTTTCTGGTTCTTTGTGCTCACCATCAGCGGCATCATGGGCGGTGCCTGGGTCAGTGGCCGCATGGCCGGCCGGCGTGCACCCAAGCAGCAAATCAAATACGGGTTTTTGATCATGCTCGGCATGGTGGTGATCAATCTGCTGGCCAATGCCTTGTTCACCGCGCATGTGTCATGGGCCATGTTCCCGGTGGCCTTGTTTGCCTTTGGCTGGGCCATGATGGTGCCGGTGATCACCTTGCTGGTGCTCGACCTGCACCCTGACCGTCGCGGCATGGCGTCGAGCCTGCAGGCGTTTATTGGCGCCAGTGCCAACGGTGTCGTGGCGGGTGTGATTGCCCCCTTGGTCATGCATGACACTGTGGCGCTGGCGGCCACGTCGCTGGCCATGCTGTCGGTGGGTTTGCTTGCATGGCTGTGGTTGCACCGTCGCTGGCCCGACATTGGCCGCGTCATCGAGCACCCGGCGGGTTGAGTGGCCCCATCAAGCCGCCAGACGTTGCACCTTGGGTCGCCCTGACTGACGAACCTGCCACAGGTCAAAGGCCTGCCGCAGACTCGACCTGAATGAAAAAACCCCCGCCGGGTTGCCCAGGCGGGGGTTTTCAGACTTTAACCGTCAGCTGACTTGCGTCAGCGTCAGATCAGAAGTTGTGGTTGATACCCACAGCGAACATGCTGGTCTTCGCATCAGGCGTTGCTGCCATTTCGGTAGTTGCCGTGTTGTAGCCACCGTAGACAAAAGTGCGCTTGGACAGGGTGTACTTGGCGCCCACGGCGAAACCGCTGCGGGTTGCGTCACCGGCTTTTGCGTTGTCATCCGAGTGTGCATAACCAGCGGACACGGTCATCGCGCTGGACACGCTGTAGTCCGCACCGATGGTGTACTCGGAGGCATCAGCACCATCCACGTTGCCCATATTGGCGGCTTGGCCGAGGCTGCCCTTGACGGTCAGAGCGCCCATGTTGTAGGCAGCACCCAAGCGGGTGAACTTCTTGTCTGCAACGGTGGTGCCCGAACCTTCAGTCTGGTAACCGAAAGCAGCGGACAGGGGACCTGCCGAATAGGCGACCTTGATGGCTTGCGCTGTGACTGCGGTTGCAGTGCCTTCGCTCATGTTGGCGCTCAATGCGACATCGAAGCCGCTCATTGTCGGGGACTCGTAGCGGAAGCCGTTGTCGATGCGGGGAGTGTAGCCACCGCTCTTGTAAACATTGACCGTGGCGCCGAAGGCCGAGTCGAACACTGCCTTGCCGAAGCCATTGACATCGTCATAAGCGGTGTAAACACGGCCGATTTTCACAGCGCCGAAACCGCCGGACAAGCCGACCCAGGCTTGACGGTGGAATTGAAGCGCGCTGGCAGCAGCGCCAGTGTCAATGTTAAAGCCTTGTTCCAGTTGGAAGTTGGCCTTCAAGCCACCACCCAGGTCTTCAGAGCCCTTCAGGCCCCAACGGTTGCCGTTGATTGCACCGCTATTCATGGAACTGGTGCTGGTGGATGTGACGCCGTTGTCAACGGTGGTGTTGGCCAGGTAGGTGTCGATCCAGCCGTACAGAGTCACGGAAGATTGGGCCATGGCGGCGCCGGAGGTAGCCAGAACGGCCAATGCGATCAGGGATTTTTTCATTTCAAAGTTCTCCAAGGTTAAACGAAGGGCTCCGGACTGAGCGGTCTCAGAACCCCGGGCCAACCTCCTTGTTCAGGAAGTTAGCCGCTATTGCAACAGATAGCCGGCGTTTTTTGCGCCCACTTGCCCAATAAAGCGGCCAAGCCCGGTGCATCTGTGGTGGGCCTGCAGCAATTTGATG
>JAIPCZ010000050.1 GCA_021737975.1 Polaromonas sp.
TTGGGCACTTTGATGCCGTATCCATCAGAGGATCCACCTCAATTCGCGGGGATTTCCCTACTGATCAACGGCTGTTCAATCTCTATGCGCCAACCTTTTGCCCATCCCGAAGGAGGGAGGCATCCATAGCATCTAAACTTCTGGAGCCAGCCATATTTCTTGGAAGCAGACGGTCAAAATCGAACGACTGCAATGGTGAAAAGCGTGGATTCGCAACGCAGCGGGAGCTGACAGCCACCCATGCCAGCTTCCTGGTGAGTCAATTTCAGTAGTTTGGCAACTGCTCGGCCACAGTTCACGGCGCCTCTACAAGTTGCCCTGGAGGACAATCTGAAAATGAATAGAAACATCCTGTACGCGCTGGGTGCTGCAGCCCTGTTTGGCGCAAGCACGCCTTTTGCGAAGCGCTTGACAGACGACATGCCTCCGATCCTGTTGGCCGGCCTTCTCTATCTTGGCAGCGGACTAGGACTGACCCTGGCACGCTTTGTACGCGATGGCGGCATCAAAACTTCGGGCCTCCCGAACAGCGACTGGCCATGGCTCCTGGGCGCAATTTTCTTTGGCGGCGTGCTCGGGCCTGTCGCACTGATGTTTGGGTTGATCTCCACCAGTGGTTCCACCGCGTCGCTACTGTTGAATTTGGAAGCTGTGCTCACTGCCGTCATCGCGTGGGTGATATTCAAAGAAAACGCAGATCGTCGAATCATCTTGGGGATGGTTGCGATCGTGGCCGGAGGTGTCGCATTGGGGTGGCAGACAGATTCCAATGCCCGATCTGGCGTCATCGGCCCCATTCTTGTGAGCCTGGCTTGCTTGTGCTGGGCCATTGACAACAACCTCACACGCAACGTGTCCACATCGGATGCACTTTTCATTGCCGGCATGAAGGGAGTTATTGCTGGAACGGTGAACACAGCACTGGCGCTCTACATGGGGGCCGCACTGCCCAACTTGGCAATATTGAGCGGCACGATGCTCGTTGGCCTTTTGGGCTACGGGATCAGCCTCGTGCTTTTCGTACTTGCATTGCGCGGGCTGGGTACAGCCCGAACGGGTGCGTACTTTTCAACAGCGCCCTTCATCGGAGCAGCAGTTGCCTTGCTTGTTTTTTCAGAGACCACATCACCAGCGTTCTGGATTGCCGCTGCGTTGATGCTCTTTGGGGTGTGGCTGCACCTTACTGAACACCATGCCCACGAACACCAGCATGAGGTTCTGGAACACGAACATACGCATACCCACGATGAGCATCATCAGCACGCGCATGAATTCGGCTGCGATGATGGTGGCAAGCACAGCCATCAGCATACTCACGTCGCCGTAGCCCACAGCCATCCACACTACCCGGACATACATCACCGGCACGTTCATTGATTTTTCGAACAATGCCAACGGCTGGTTTGGCGCAAGCCAATCAAAAAGTCGAGGGTCGCTTTCGGCTCTGGAACTGCCCGTGTCTGCGGCGACTCAACAGTGTTTCTTCGGCCAGCGACAAACCACACACCTTGAAACTAGCTAAATTTTCAGCCGATCAAATCCGGCGCGGCCGCTGGCAGCCGTGATGTTGGCCAGGCGCTGCGCCACGTCAGGCGCCACCCAGTCCCAGCTGAAACGCCACGACCAGCAACCCATGGTGCCCGGCGTGTTCATGCGGTGCTTGCTGTCGAGCCCCAGCACATCCTGAAACTGGCACAGAGACAGCCGCGCCACCGAGAAAGAGGCCGCGCGCAACATGGCCCAATGCACGTCATGCCCATCGATGCCGAGGTAGTGCGTGGCGAAGGCGCGCTCATGGGCGCTGCAACTGGCCCACCAGCCGGGCACGGTGTCGTTGTCATGGGTGCCGGTATAGACCACGGTGTTGGGCTCGAAGTTGTGCGGCAGGAAGGCGCTGCCCGCATCGCCAGAGAACGCAAACTGCAGCACCCGCATGCCCGGGAAACCGGTGCGCTCGCGCAAGGCGTTCACCTCGGGCGTGATGATGCCAAGATCTTCGGCGATGATGGGCAACGGCCCCAGCGCTTGCGCCAGGGCATCGAACAGGGCGGCCCCCGGCCCCAGCCGCCAGCAGCCCTTGACCGCCGTGGGCTCATCCGCCGGAATTTCCCAGTAATCAACAAAGCCGCGGAAATGGTCAATACGCACCAGGTCGGCCAGATGCAGTTGCCGTCGCACCCGCTCAACCCACCAACGGTAACCGTCATGGCGCATGGCAGCCCAGTTGTAAAGCGGATTACCCCAGCGCTGGCCGGTGGTCGAGAAAAAATCGGGTGGCACACCCGCCACCACGCGGGGTTGACCCGCGGCGTCAAGCTCATACAAGTCGGGCCGGGCCCAGCAATCGGCGCTGTGGTGCGCGACAAAAATCGGCAGGTCACCCACCAGCCGCACGCCCTTGTCATGGGCATACCTCTTGACGGCCTGCCATTGCAGCTCGAACTGCCACTGCACAAAGCACCAAAAGGAGATTTCGTGCGCATGGCTGGCGCGCGCCTTGGCCAGCGCCACCGGGTCACGCTGGGCCAGCGCCGGCGGCCAATCGGGCCACAGCGCAGGGCAGTGTGCCTGGTCGAGCGCCATGAACAGGGTGTAATCCTCGAGCCAGGCCTGCTGGCTCAACACCCAGGCCGCCAACTCCGCCAGCGCCTGTGCCGTGGCGCGTTCCTCGAAGCCTGCAAATGCCTCCCGCAGCCTTTGCAGGCGCCAGGGAGTCACGGCCGCATAGTCGACACGCGCCGCGTCCCAGTCGGCCGCCAAGCTTGACTCTGCCAGCCAACCGCATTGCACCAAAGGCTCGAACGCGACCAGCAGGGGATTGCCCGCAAAGGCGGAACTGCCCATGTAAGGCGAATCACCCGACCCCACGGGCCCGAGGGGCAGGGTCTGCCACAGGCTCTGGCCCGCGCTGTGCAGCCAGTCAATGAAGAAATAGGCATTGGGGCCCAAATCGCCCGCGCCATGCGGCCCTGGCAACGAAGTCGGGTGCAACACCACCCCGGCGGCTCGCTGTGCCATCCATAAATCAGCCATGCGTCAGGAACTCCAGGTGATGAGGAAAAAAGCGGCGCCCGAGCCCGGCGCTCAAGCGAGCAGACGACGGTACAGCGCCACATACTGCGCTGCCGCCTTGTCCCAGCCCAAGGGCTGCTGTATGGCGCGCTGGCGCACGGCGCGCCACTCGCTCTTGCGGGCATAAAGTGCCAGCGCGCGGCGCACGGCACGATCCAGCGCCTCAGGCGTGAAATCGTCAAAAACAAAGCCATTGGCCGAGCCGTCCGCCAGGTTTTCCAGCGTGCAGTCGACCACCGTGTCTGCCAAGCCACCGACACGGTGCACCAGCGGCAGGCTGCCGTATTTCAGGCCGTACATTTGCGTCAAGCCGCAGGGCTCAAAGCGCGAGGGCACCAGCGTCACATCGGTGGCTGCAAAGATCTGGTGGGCGTAGGCTTCGTCGTAGCCGATGCGCACCGACACGGCCCGCGGGTTGGCCAAAGCCCGCGCCCTGAAGGCCGCCTCGAACGCAGCCTCCCCGGTGCCCAAGACCACGAGTTGGCAACCTCGGGCGATCAAGCCATCGAGCACGGCCAGCACCAGATGCAGCCCCTTTTGTTCGGTCAGGCGGCTCACCACGCCAAACAGGGGTGCATCTGGCATTGGCGCCAGGCCCAGTTCCTGCTGAAACGCGGCCTTGCAGCGCGCCTTGCCTGCAGGCTTTTGCGCGTCAAAGCAGTGAGGAATCGCCGTGTCGGTGGCAGGGTTCCAGACAGATTCATCCACCGCATTGAGAATGCCGCTCAGGTCGTAGGCACGGGCACGCAACAGGCCGTCGAGCCCGCAGCCCTGCTCCGGGGTCTGAATTTCCCGCGCATAGGTCGGGCTTACCGTGGTGATGTGGTCGGCAAAGTAGAGCCCCGCCTTCATGAACGACAGCTGGCCATGAAACTCCAGCCCGTTCACCGAGAACGCATGCGCGGGCAAGCCCAGGTCAAAGAAGTGGATCGGGGCAAAAACGCCTTGATAAGCCAGGTTGTGCACGGTGTAAACGCTGGCCACGCGTCGGCCCTGGGCAGGCCCGAAAGCCAGATAGGCCGAGGTCAGGGCAGCATGCCAGTCATGGCTGTGCACCACCGCGGGCGGCCAATGGGGATCGAGTCCGCACGCCAGTTTCGCGGCCACCCAGCCTAGCAGCGCAAACCGCAGGTGGTTGTCATGGTAGGGCTGGCGCTGCGCGTCCTCATAAGGCGTGCCGGCGCGCACATAGAGGTGCGGCGCATCAATCACATAGGCATGGATGCCAAGACTGCCCAGCACGCCCTGACGCAGCACCACGCGCTCGCCCCAGGGTGCCGTCAGCTCGGCCAGAACCTCACCCGACTGCAGGTCGGCCATGATCGGCGAAAAGCCCGGCAACAACACACGCACCTCGCAACCCGCCGCGTTCAAGGCAGGCGGCAGGGCCCCTGCAATGTCAGCCAGACCGCCGGTTTTGAGCAAGGGAAATATCTCGGCACTGACTTGCAACACGTTCATCACAAGATCTCTTTACGTCAATTGAGCCAGCATCTCGCGGGTGATCAATACCACGCCCCCTTCGCTGCGCTCAAAGCGCTGCGCATCCAGCACGGCATCCTCACCCACCACCAAGCCTTCGGGGATGACACAGCCGCGGTCAATGACGACCTTGCGCAATCGGCAATGACGGTGAATGGTGACATCGGGCAGCACCACGGCTTCATCAATATGGCAGTCCGAGTGCACGCGCACCTCGGAGAACAGCACCGAATGCGCCACGTTCGAGCCCGACACAATACAACCGCCCGACACCACGGTGTTGGCATAAATACCATGGTTGCCATCCTTGTCAGGCACGAACTTGGCAGGTGGCAACTGGCGCTGGTAAGTCCAGATCGGCCACTCTGTGTCGTAAATATCGAGCTCGGGCACCGTCGAGGCCAGGTCCAGATTCGCTGACCAAAAAGCGTCGATCGTGCCGACATCTCGCCAGTAGGGCGCGACACCCTGAACCCGCGAGACACAAGACAGGCCGAACGGATGCGCCAGCGCCCTGCCTTCAGCCACCGCCTGGGGAATCACATTCTTGCCGAAGTCATGCTCGGACTGCGGATTGGCCAGATCATCATCGAGCAGGCGATAAAGGTAATCGGCACTGAAGATATAAATGCCCATGCTTGCCAGCGACACCGCGTCATTGCCGGGCATGGCGGGCGGGTTGGCGGGTTTTTCAACAAAGGCGCTGATGACACGCTCCTCATTGATGGCCATCACCCCAAAGGCACTCGCCTCCGCGCGCGCCACCTCGATGCAACCCACAGTGCAGCCCGCGCCGCGCGCCACATGGTCCTTGAGCATGATCGAGTAGTCCATCTTGTAGACATGGTCGCCCGCCAGGATCACGATGTACTGCGGTTTGCTCGAGCGGATGATGTCCAGGTTCTGGTAAATGGCATCGGCTGTGCCACGGTACCAATGTTCCTCACCCACGCGCTGCTGGGCCGGCAGCAGGTCGACCATTTCATTGAGTTCGGCGCGCAGGAAGCTCCAGCCGCGCTGCAAATGGCGCATCAGCGAGTGCGACTTGTACTGCGTCACCACCGCCATCCGGCGAATACCCGAATTGAGACAATTGGAGAGGGCGAAGTCGATGATGCGAAACTTGCCACCAAAGTAGACCGCCGGCTTGGCCCGCGTGTCGGTCAATTGCTTGAGCCGCGAGCCGCGGCCGCCGGCCAGGATCAGGGCCACCGTGTGCCGCACCAGTTGGTGGGTTTCCGGGGTTCTTTGGTCTACCTGCACTTGCACCATGAATGTCTCCTTGTGATTGATTCTTTTGAACGGCCGCCGGCGGGATCAGCCTGGCAGCACCCTGCCCGCGCGCTCAGGTCGCCACCGTGGGTCCAGTCATGCCGGTGCGCGCGATGATGCCTGCCACCTGCTCGGCCACGGCCGCCAGTTCGGCCAGCGCCTGCTGCACCGGCTGGTCTTGTTGCATTAGGTCGGCCTCATAACGTTCCAGGTAGAGCCGCAGCGTGGCCCCTTCGGTGCCGGTGCCCGACAGCCTGAAAATGACGCGCGCGCCATCGTCAAAGATCAGGCGAATGCCCTGCTGGCCGGAGACCGATCCATCGACGGGATCGGTGTAGGCGAAATCATCGGCCAGCACCACGCGACGGCCACCGAACTGGCGGCCGGGCAGCGCTGGCAGGGCGGCGCGCAAATCGCGCACCAGCGTATTGGCCGCGTCCACCGCGATGCCCTCGTAATCATGCCGTGTGTAGTAGTTGCGGCCAAAGGCGCGCCAGTGCTCGCGCACCAGCGACTCGACGGAGCGGCCTGTCGCGCCCTGCAAGCTGAGCCAGAACAGAATCGCCCACAGCCCGTCCTTTTCGCGCACATGACTCGAGCCGGTGCCATAACTTTCTTCGCCGCACAAGCTGACGCGCCCTGCATCGAGCAAGTTGCCAAAAAACTTCCAGCCGGTGGGGGTCTCGAAACAGGGCAAACCCATGGCCTTGGCCACCCGGTCCACCGCGGCCGAGGTCGGCATGGAACGCGCCACGCCGAGCAGCCCGTCTTGGTAGCCCGGAATCAGCCTGGCGTGCGCCGTCATCAGGGCCAGGCTGTCGGAGGGAGCCACGACAAAGTTGCGGCCCACCACCATGTTGCGGTCCGCGTCACCGTCCATGGCGGCGCCAAAGTCGGGCGCATCGGCCCGCGCCATGTGGGCAATCAGGTCCTCGGCGTTGACCGGGTTCGGGTCGGGGTGCAGGCCGCCAAAATCTTCCAGCGGCTCGGCATTGACCACCGTGCCCGCGGGCGCGCCGAGCTCCCCCTCCAGAATCGCCCTGGCATAGGGCCCGCCCACCGCGTTCATGGCATCCACGCGCATGCTGAAACCGCGCCGGAACATGCCGCGCAGCAGCTCGAAGTCAAACAATTCACGCATCACCGCCGCGTAATCGACCACCGGATCGATGACTTCGACCTGCATCTGCTCGACTTGCTGCAGGCCCAGGCGATCCAGGTCAATGTCAGGCGCGTCACTCTGGCGCAGTTCAGACAGCCCATTGGTGCGCGCATAGACCGCCTCGGTCAGGGCCTCGTTGGCCGGACCGCCATTGCCCGCGTTGTACTTGATGCCAAAGTCGCCCTCGGGCCCGCCCGGGTTATGGCTGGCCGACAGGACGATGCCGCCAAACGCCTGGCGGCGGCGAATCAAGGCGCTGACCGCAGGTGTCGACAAAATGCCGCCGCGCCCCAGCAACACACGCGCCACACCGTTGGCCGCGGCCAATTTCAGAATGATTTGTACCGCCGCGCGGTTATAAAAACGGCCATCACCCCCCAGCACCAGCGTCTGACCTGTCAAGGCCGATGCGTTGGCTTCAGACGCATTGAGCACATCCAGCAGCGCCTGGACAAAATTTTCCAGATAGTGAGGCTGGGTGAAAACAGTCACCTTTTTGCGCAAACCCGAGGTTCCGGGACGCTGCCCCGCAAAGGGCTGGGTTGGGATTGTCTGGATGGCCATGATGGGAAACACCTGCTGCAGCTATGACCGCTTGAATTTAGCATCAATTTGCACTGTAAACCGGCCATGCCCACCCTTTAAAATAGCAACATTCCCCCTTAGGTTGAATGGCTCGCACTTGCCACGCCCGGTTAAGCCCAGGCCAGACGGCCAGCGCGGGCTTGCGCCAACCCCCGACTTGAGAACGCCCCGTGACCTACGCCTTTGAAACCCGCCGCCGCCGCACCTTTGCCATCATCTCGCACCCCGATGCGGGTAAAACCACGCTGACCGAAAAGCTGTTGCTGTTCTCGGGCGCGATCCAGATTGCGGGCTCGGTCAAGGCGCGCAAGGCCACGCGCCATGCCACCAGCGACTGGATGGAGATCGAGAAACAGCGCGGCATCTCGGTCGCTTCAAGCGTCATGCAGATGGTCTACCGCGACCACGTCATCAACCTGCTCGACACGCCGGGCCACAAGGACTTCTCCGAGGACACCTACCGCGTGCTCACGGCGGTGGACTCGGCCTTGATGGTCATCGACGCGGCCAACGGCGTCGAGAGTCAAACCCGGCGCCTGATCGAGGTCTGCCGCCAGCGCGACACCCCCATCATCACCTTCATCAACAAGATGGACCGCGAGGTGCGCGACCCGCTTGACATCCTCGACGAGGTCGAGCGTGAACTCGGCATGCCCTGCGTTCCCATGACCTGGCCGGTCGGCCAGGGCAAGACCTTCGGCGGCATCATCAATTTGCGCACCCAGACCATGACAGTGTTTGAATCCGGCTCAGAGCGCCTGCCGCACGACTTCGAGGCCATGCCTTTGAGCGATCCGACGGCTTTGCAGAAACGCTTCGGCCATGAATGGGACACCGCGCTGGAAAGCATGGAGCTCGCCACCGGAGCCTCCCCAAAGTTCGACCGTGAGGCCTTCCTGGCCGGCAAACAAACCCCGGTGTTCTTCGGCTCGGGTGTCAACAACTTCGGTGTCATGGAGGTCCTCGACGCGCTGGTCGACCTGGCCCCGTCACCGGGCCCACGCACCAGCTCGTTTGTGGTCAACAAGCAGCCGGTCATCAAACAGGTGCAGCCCGAGGACGACGCTTTCTCTGGTGTGGTGTTCAAGGTGCAGGCCAACATGGACGCGAATCACCGCGACCGCATCGCCTTTGTGCGCATCGCCAGCGGCAAATACGCGCCGGGCATGAAGCTCAAGGTCATGCGCACCGGCAAAGAACTGCGACCCACCAGCGTGGTGACCTTCATGAGCCAGCGCCGCGAGGCGGTGGAAGAAGCCTATGCCGGCGACATCGTCGGCTTCACCACCCACGGCGGCGTGCAACTCGGCGACACCATCACCGATGGTTCGGTCAACCTGCTATTCACCGGGCTGCCGTTTTTTGCCCCGGAAATGTTCATGACCGTGGTGCTGAAAAACCCGCTGCGCACCAAGCAGTTGCAGCAGGGCCTGGCGCAACTCGGCGAAGAAGGTGCGATCCAGGTCTTCAAGCCCGAGATGGGCGGCAACATGCTGCTCGGCGCCATCGGCCAGTTGCAATTCGAAGTGGTGCAGCACCGCCTCAAGGGCGAATACGACGCCGATGTGCGTCTCGAGAGCAGCCAGTACACCGGCGCGCGCTGGATCACCGCCGACTCGCCGCAAGAGCTGAAAGAGTTTGTTTACGCCTACCCGCAACGCATGGCGCGCGACGCGGCCGACACACTTGCCTACCTGTGCACCAGCCCCTACGACGTGCGGCTGGCGCAGGAGCGCTTTCCCAAGATCCACTTCCACCCGCTGCGCGAGCATGCCGGGCTGGCGCTGCAGTCGGCGGGATAAGTTCACAGATCCTTGTGATTTCAGGACATGAGACCGCTCGCCAATTGGACGATCGAGGCGCGCCGTCCATTGATCGGCGTCTTCACTGACATCGACGACACGCTGACCACACACGGCGCCATCACGCCGGATGCGCTGCAGGCGCTGGCAGACCTGAAGGCGGCCGGCCTGCATGTGATTCCGATCACCGGGCGGCCGATCGGCTGGTGCGAACCCTTTGCCCGGGGTGGCGCCCTGGCCGGCGTGGCGCCATGGCCGGTCGACGCCATCGTGGCAGAAAACGGCGCGGTCGCCTTTGCCTGGGAAAGCCCCGGCAGGCTGTCAAAAATCTACCAACAGACAGACACGGTACGCAGCAGCAACTTCGCCCGGATGCAGCAGGTCGCCAGCGAGGTGCTGCGCCGGGTGCCCGGCACGGCGCTGTCGCAGGATTCGCCCGGCCGCGAGACCGACATCGCCATCGATCACAGCGAATTCACCCATCTGTCGGCAGAAAAAATAGCCCGGGTGGTGCAGCTCATGCAAAGCGCCGGCATGACCGCCACGGTCAGCAGCATCCACATCAACGGCTGGTTTGGCGACCACAACAAACTCGAAGGGGCGCGCTGGCTTGTGCAGACCCTGCTCAAGCGCCGTCTCGATGACGAGATCGACCGATGGGCCTACGTGGGCGACTCCAGCAACGACCAGGTCATGTTCCAGCATTTCAAGAACAGCGTCGGCGTGGCCAACATCCGACGCTTTGAAGCCGAACTCAGCCACCCGCCGAGTTTTATCTGCCCGAGCGAACGCGGCGCCGGATTTGCCGAAGTCGCGCAGGCCATTCTGCAGGCGCGCCGCCCATGAGCACCCCAGCCAGCTTGCCAGCACCAAGGGTGCACAGGGCACAACAGGGCTTGCTGAGCGTCTTTGGTTCCACCCTGTTCCAGCTCTCGGGCATCTTCATGCTGTCACCGTTGCTGTTGCTGCTGCTCAAAAAGGCCGACGTTTCCACCACGGTCGCGGGGCTTTTTGCGGCGACCACCTGGCTGGGCATTTTCATCATCACGCCCTTTGCCTCGGTTGTGACCCACAAGCTTGGGCGGCGTCCCACCATGTGGATTGCCTCCACCCTGCCGATGGCCGCGACCATCGGCTTTCTGCTCACCGATGTGCTGTGGGTCTGGTTTGCGCTGGAGCTGATGGCGGGTGTGGCGGGCGGACTGCGCTGGGTGCTCGCGGAAGCCTTCATTGCCGAATTCGCACCGCCCGGGCAGACAGGACGCTACATTGGCGCTTATGCCACCATGGTCGGGCTCACCTTCGTGATCGGGCCGGCACTGCTGGCCTGGGTCGGGCCCGACAACGCCCACGCCCTCTGGCTGGTGATCGCGCTGCTGGCCATCGGCCTGGCCTGGACCGCCCTGATTCCCGCGCTGCCTCCCGACCCGGACCACCACACGGCAGGCATCGGCCTGCACGGACTCCTGAGTGCGATCCGCGCGCACCCGGTCATCATGCTGGCGGGGTTTATTGGCGGATTTTTTGAGCTTGGCCTGGCTTCCATCCTGCCGCTTTACGGACTCACGCTGGGCCTGGGCGCCAGCGCTGCGGCACTGCTGGTGTCGGTCAGCGGCATCGGTGGCACCCTGGCGGCACTGCCTGCGGGCATGATGGCAGACCGGTTCGATTCACCCGTTCGGGGACGGCGAACCATGATGGCCGTGTGTGCTGCGCTTATTTTTCTGTCCACCTGCGCCAGCCCCTGGGCCGTGCGCCAGGACTGGCTGATCTGGCCCATGGTGTGCATCTGGGGCGCGGCAGGTGGCGCCCTCTACACACTGGCCATGATCGACATTGGCTCGCGCGAAAAAGGGATGACGCTGGTCAACGCCACGGCCGTCCTGGTGCTGACCTACACCCTGGGCGGCCTGATCGCGTCCAGCGCCTCGGGCGCGTTGCTTGAGCGCTCGTTGGCTTCTGGTTTTCCTGCCATGTTGATGGCCGTGGCAGGCTTCGGGCTGGGCGCCATGATCAGGGGCCGGCAGCCCAGGTCCGCCTGACGTTACAGTGAGCGCAGTCATCACCGGGTATGCCCCTGTTTCTTGCACACCAATCTGGCCGAAAATTGCCCCAGCCACCGTTCCACTCCTGAGTTATCAGCCATGCCATCATCCACCAAACACGCGCCCCTGTTGATCAGCCACCTGTCCCGCCAGCGGGTATTCGCCCAGCTCAGCGCCAAAAGTCGGGACACCTTGGCGAGCCAATTCACGCTGGAACGCAGTTCGGCGGGCGCCACCCTGCTGGCGCAAGGCCAACTGCCAAGCCGGCTCGGCCTGATCCTGAGCGGCCTGGTGCGGCTGAGTGATCCGGACCTGAATTTATCGGTTCAGCTCGAGGCAGGCGACCTGTTTGGCTTTGGTGCCACCCCGACACCCCAGCTGGCCACATGGCAAGCCGTGGCCGCCGCTGATTGCGAAATGGCCTGGCTACCGGCTGAAGTCCTGGCGCAGTTGTGCAGCAAACATACCCAGCTCGCGTTCTTCCTGCCCTCATTTCAACCGGCGCATCAGCCACCGGCGGCGCCTTCCCAACAGGTCAGCGAATCCAGCAGCGCCCTGAACCTGCTGGGCACCCCCATTCGCACCCTGATCAAACGCGCACCCATCACCCTGGCCCCCGACACCACGATCCAGGCGACCGCCATCCTGATGCGCGACCTGCGGGTGTCCTCGGTCATGCTGGTCGAGCAAGGCCTGCTGTTTGGCCTGGTCACCGACCGCGACCTGCGCAACCGCGTGGTGGCGCTCAGCCTGGACATCAGGCGCCCGGTGGCCGACATCGCCACGCTGGCCCCCATGACCGTGAGCGCCAACAGCCCGGCGTTTGAGGCCCTGCTGCTGATGGCGCGCCACAACATCCATCACATCCCGGTCATGGACGGCGGCAGCATTCTGGGCATGATCACCGCCACCGACCTGACCGAGCAGCACAGCACCTCGGCGGTGTACCTGGCCGGCGACATCTACAAACAAAGCTCACTTGATGGCCTGAAAAGCATCAGCACCAGGGTGCGCCAGCTGCAACAGCACCTGGCAGCAGCAGACGCCAGCGCCTACAGCACCGGCCACATCGTCACCGCCATCACCGATGCCATCACCACGCGACTGATCCACCTGGCCGAGGCGCAATTGGGGCCGGCCCCGGTAGACTACGTCTGGGTAGCCGCCGGCAGCCAGGCACGCAACGAGCAGACCGCCAAATCTGACCAGGACAACTGCCTGATCCTGGACGACGCTTTCGACGAAGCGGCGCACGGCGCCTACTTCAAGGCCTTTAGCAAATTTGTCTGCGACGGCCTGGCCGAGTGCGGCTACATCCACTGCCCGGGCGACATGATGGCGATGACCGACACCTGGCGTCAGCCTCGCAGGGTCTGGGCCGAGTATTTCCGCAAGTGGGTCGACAGCCCCAAGCCCAAGTCGCTGATGCTGACCTGCGTGTTTTTTGACCTGCGCGCGATCCACGGCCAAACCGAACTGCTCGACGGACTGCGTGACCAGGTGGTGCAACACACCAAGGGCAACAGCCTGTTCCTGGCCCACATGGTCAGCAACGCCCTCAAGCACCGGCCGCCTCTTGGCATGTTTGGTCAGATCACCCTGAGCAGGGGCGGTGACAACCCGCACACCATCGACCTCAAACACACCGGCATCGTGCCGATCGTCGATCTGGCCCGGGTCTACGCGCTGGCCGCCGGTGTCACGGTGGCCAACACCCATGACCGGCTCGAGCTTTCGGCCCAGGCCGGCGAAGTGACCGAGCAGAGCGCACGCGACCTGCGCGGGGCGCTGGAATTTCTGGGCAAGCTGCGTATTGCCCATCAGGCCAGGCAAATGACGCAAGGCAAGGCGCCTGACAACTTTTTGGCGCTGGAAGAACTCAGCAATTTTGAGCGCAGCCACCTCAAGGAGGCGTTCAGCGTGGTGCAAACCCTGCAGGGCGTGCTGGGCCAGCGCTACGCCGGCGGCCGGTTCTAGGAGTCTGGGCGGCAGAGCGTTCTGCTACGTGTCCCCCGCCCTGCGGGCTCCTCCTTTTACCTGCGCAGAACCCTCTGCCGCCC
>JAIPCZ010000051.1 GCA_021737975.1 Polaromonas sp.
ATCTTCGCTGGTGACGCCATCACGCAGTCCGGTGTCGACCTCTTGCTTGCGTACCCATTCATGCAGCGTCTGGGGAACGCAGCCGATCTTGGGTGCAATTGATTCAACGGCAGCCCACAGGGATGGGTACTCGCCACGGTGCTCTTGCACCATGCGTACCGCGCGTTCGCGCACTTCGGGGGAAAAACGATTTGATTTCTTGCTCATGGCTCCATCTTCTCAAAGTTTGGAGCCTCCTCAATTCCCGGGGCGATTCAAGACGATGAACTCCTCTCCAGCAAGGCCCAGCGAACGGTTTTTCGCTTCGCGCTCGAGGTAGTCGCGCTTGACAGCTTTAAACGACAACGGGTTGCGTGGCTCGTTCAACGCACGTTGGTGATTCTTTGATGGCGCTACGGCGATCACCTTCGTGAAGTCAGTTTGGGTTGGCGTGATCGCTGGCTGTTGGACTGCAGCGAGCGCTGCTTGATCCAGGGACGCAGCACTGTTTATTTGCTCTTCTGCGATGACACCCAAAAGCGCTTGGTAGTTTGATCGTGGTTGATAGCCACGAATATAGGGAAATCCAAGATCAATCATGGCTGCGCTGATGTTGCAGTGTTTGAACTCGATCGATGCATCAGTTCGACGGTTAAGCTTGGTCTGCAGACTTTTTCGATGTTCGGTCTTGTTGTAACTTTGGCCTGCCAACTCCAGTGTGAGCATCTTCAAGTAGTCAGCCACAATAGCTTCTACTTCTTCCCGCGTCCAATCCATATGTGACCCTGACAAATGATGTTGATTCGCATTGAGGATACCTTACGAAGTGTCATAGGTCATGCCTCAGCAGGGATGAATTCACCGGCGCACCGCGGAGCTTTAACTCCAAGAATCCATCAGCGCCCCGCCTTGCTCGATCAGGAAATCCTTGAAGGCCAGCGCAGCGGGGGAGAGCTTCTTGCTGCTCAGATGCGTCACATACCAGTGGTTGATCTGCGGCAGTCCTTCCACGTCCAGCAGCGCCAGATGACCGCTGGCGAGTTCGTGGCGGACCGTGCGCATGGATAGAAAGCTCAGGCCCATGCCGGCCATCACGGCCTGTTTGATGGTTTCGTTGCTGGGCATGGCCATCACCACCTGGAGGGGCGTTTTGTTTTCTTCGAACAGCCGCTGCATGGCGGCACGGGTGCCGGAGCCTTCCTCGCGCACCACAAATTTGTAGTCAGCCAAGGCGCTGAACGGCAGGTTTTTGCGTCGTACCAATGGATGATTTGGCGGTGCCACCATGGCCAGCGGGTTGGTGGCGAAAGGCTTGGCTTGGCAGTCGAGGTGGCTGGGCGCGCGGCCCATGATGACCAAGTCGGCTTCGCTGCGCGCCAGCAGTCCCAACACATTTTCGCGATTGTCGATGCTGAGCTGCACATGAATGCCGGGGTTGAGCTGACCAAAGCGCACCAGCAGCATGGGCACAAAATATTTGGCCGTACTCACCACTGCCAGGTCGATACGACCCTGCTTCAGGCCGACATGTTCGGCCATCTGGTCTTCCAGATCCTTGAACTGACGCATGGCCGCGGTGGCGTGGGTCAAAAAGATCTCGCCGGCGTGGGTAAGCTTGATGTTTCGCCCCGTCGGCTCGAGCAGCGGCAGGCCAAAGGCGTCTTCAAGCTGGCGGATTTGCATCGACACCGCGGGCTGGGTCACAAACAGGCGCTCGGCGGCCTTGGAGACTGAGCGCTGGCGAGCCACCTCCAGAAAGGTCTGGATCTGCTTGAAGGTGTAAGGGCGCATTGGGGGTCTCCATCCTTTCATCAGTTCATGCTGATGATTATTGAATAAAACGTGATTAGAGTTTATGGGTTCGGGCGATTAAAGTAAATCCATGCCGCAAAAGTGGCCAATACAAGCAAACCCAAGGAAAGCCCCTCATGTCCCAGCCGTCGAAAGCCAACACGCTGCAAGCCCTCATCTTTGATGTGGACGGCACCCTGGCCGACACCGAGCGTGCGCACATGGCGGCTTTCAATCATGCCTTCAAGGAAATGGGGATGAACTGGGTGTGGGACGAAGTGCTGTACACCCGATTGCTGGACATTTCGGGGGGCAAGGAGCGCATCCTGCACTACTGGCAGCAGGTGAATCCGGATGTGAAGGCGCTCAGCGCCCAGGACTTGACCGACCGCATCGATCGCATTCACCAGCTCAAAACAGCGGCTTATGAGCAGGCCGTCAACAGCGGTGAGGTGAGCTTGCGCCCTGGTGTGCTCAGGCTGATGGACGAGGCGCTTACCGCCGGGCTGCAACTGGCCATTGCCACCACCACGTCGCCCGTGAACATTGCCGCGCTGTTGCGCCATGCCATCGGCTCTGACTGGCGCATGAATTTTTCGGCCATTGGCGATGCCTCGACAGCACCCATCAAGAAACCGCACCCGCAGGTGTATTTGCAGATGTTGACGGCCTTGCAACTGCCCCCTGCACAGTGCCTGGCGTTTGAAGACTCGAACAACGGCCTGCGCGCCGCCACGGCTGCCGGGCTGGCCACCATCGTCACGCCCAACAGTTTCACCGCGCACCATGATTTCACCGGGGCACTCAAGGTGGTGCCGGACTTGAGTCAGGTCAATCTGGTGCAATTGCGCCAGTGGCACAGCGCTTATTTCAGTTAAAGCGGCGCTGAACTGCATTACCCTCAAGAATTTCAAACTTTACAGAAAGCCACTTTATGAGCAGCTCCCCCGTTTTGCGTTTGGCACCCAGCATTTTGTCGGCTGACTTTGCCCGTCTGGGCGAAGAAGTGCGCGCCATTGAGGCCGCTGGTTGCGACCTGGTGCACTTTGATGTGATGGACAACCACTACGTGCCCAACCTGACCATCGGCCCCCTGGTGTGCGAAGCGATTCGCCCGCATGTGAGCATCCCGATCGATGTGCATTTGATGGTCGAGCCGGTCGATGCCATCATTCCGCTGTTTGCCAAGGCCGGTGCCAACATCATCACCTTTCACCCCGAGGCTTCCAAACATGTGGACCGCAGCCTGTCAATGATTCGCGAGCTGGGTTGCAAAGCCGGCCTGGTGCTCAACCCGGCCACCCCGGTGTCAGTGCTGGACCATGTGATGGACAAGCTTGACATGATCCTATTGATGAGCGTCAACCCCGGTTTTGGCGGCCAGAAATTCATCCCGTCCACCTTGGCCAAGCTGCGCTTGGTGCGGGCAAAAATTGACGCCCATGTCGCCGCTGGCGGCCAGCCGATCTGGCTGGAAGTGGACGGCGGCGTCAAGACCGACAACATTGCCGAGATCGTGGCCGCCGGTGCCGACACCTGCGTGGCGGGGAGTGCCGTGTTTGGCGCGCCCGATGCCGGCGGCGGCTACAAAGGCGTGATGCAGGCGCTGCGCCGCGCCGCCCATCCGGGCTAAAAATTTAAATAAACAGGAGACATCCATGCCTTTGACCATCCGTTCCAACCGCGCGACCCTGACGCAATTCCTGATTGAGGAGCGGCGCCGTTTTCCCTCGGCCAGCGGCGACTTCAACGCCCTCATCCTGGACGTGGCGCTCGCTTGCAAGGGCATCGCCAAGGCGGTGGCTTATGGCGAGCTGGCCGGCATGACCGGCAACCACGCGGGTGAGTCCGGTGCTTCGGTCAATGTGCAGGGCGAAACCCAGAAAAAGCTCGATGTGCTGTCCAATGAAGTCTTCATGCGGCGCACCGAATGGGCCGGTAACCTGGCGGGCATGGCGTCTGAAGAAATGGACTTGCCCTACCAGATCCCTGCCCAGTTCCCGCGCGGCAAATACCTGATCGTTTTTGACCCGCTGGACGGCTCCAGCAACATCGACGTGAATGTCTCGGTGGGCAGTATTTTCAGCATTCTGCGGGCGCCGCAGGATGTGATCGAGTCGGGCCGTGATGTGGTCGAGGCCGACTTTTTCCAGCCCGGCGCCAAACAGCTGGCGGCCGGCTACGCCTTGTATGGCCCCACCACCATGCTGGTGCTGACCGTGGGCGACGGGGTCAATGGCTTCACACTGGACCCGAATCTGGGCGAGTTCATGCTGACGCACCCCAAGCTGCAGATCCCGGCCGACACGCAGGAGTTTGCCATCAACGCGTCCAACGCGCGTTTCTGGGAAGCGCCGGTCAAGCGTTATGTCGACGAATGCCTGGCCGGCAAGACCGGCCCGCGCGGCAAGGACTTCAACATGCGCTGGATTGCCAGCATGGTCGCCGAGGCGCACCGAATTTTGATGCGCGGCGGTGTGTTCATGTACCCGCGCGACACCAAGGACCCGTCCAAGCCCGGCCGTTTGCGCCTGCTGTATGAAGCCAACCCGGTGGGCATGATCATGGAGCAGGCGGGCGGCCGTGCCTCGACGGGCGAGACCCCCGTCATGGACGTGCAACCCACCAGCCTGCACCAGCGCATTGGTTTTGTCTTCGGCTCCAAAAACGAGGTCGAACGCATCGAGCGTTACCACCGTGAGCCAGTGCAGGTGGAGTTGACCAACCCCTTGTTTGCTGAACGCAGCCTGTTCAGGGACTGACTTTTATACTTCAGGAGACTTTGCCATGTCCATTCGCCACCCCATCATTGCCATCACCGGCTCCAGCGGCGCGGGCACCACCTCGGTGACCCGCACCTTCGAGAACATCTTTCGCCGCGAAAATATCACTGCCGCCGTGATCGAGGGCGACAGCTTTCACCGCTTTGACCGCAAGGCCATGAAGATCAAGGCGGCCGAGGCCGAGGCCGCCGGCAACAAGAACTTCAGCCACTTCGGCCCTGAAAACAACCTGTTCGAAGAGCTGGAGGCGCTGTTTCGCGATTACGCCAACACCGGCACCGGCAAGCGTCGCAAGTACCTGCACGACCCCGAAGAAGCGGCGCCCTACAAGCAGGATCCCGGCACGTTTACGCCCTGGGAAGACGTGCCGGCCAAGACCGACCTGCTGTTTTACGAGGGCCTGCACGGCGCGGTCGTGACCCCCGAGGTCAACATCGCCCAGCACCCCGACCTGCTGATAGGCGTGGTGCCGGTCATCAACCTGGAGTGGATCCAGAAGCTCTACCGCGACAAAAAGCAGCGCGGTTACAGCACGGAAGCCGTGACCGACACCATTTTGCGTCGTATGCCTGACTACGTGAACTACATCTGCCCGCAGTTCATGCACACCCATGTCAACTTCCAGCGGGTGCCGATGGTGGACACGTCCAACCCGTTCATCGCGCGTGACATCCCGAGCGCCGACGAGAGCATGGTCGTGATTCGCTTCGCCAACCCCAAGGGCATAGATTTCCAGTACCTGCGCAACATGATCAACGACAGTTTCATGAGCCGCGCCAATACCATCGTGGTGCCAGGCGGCAAAATGGAGCTGGCCATGCAACTCATCTTCACGCCGTTTGTCTGGCGCATGATGGAACGTCAAAAGAAAGCGAGCTGATCATGAGTGCACCCACCCCCGAATTTGCCAAACAGATGGCCAACGCCATTCGTATGCTGGCGGTTGACGCCGTTGAAAAAGCCAAGTCCGGTCACCCCGGCGCGCCCATGGGCATGGCCGACATCGCCGAAGTGCTCTGGAACCGCCACTTGAGCCACAACCCCGCCAACCCGCACTGGGCCAACCGCGACCGTTTTGTGCTCTCCAACGGCCACGGCTCCATGCTGATTTACGCGCTGCTGCACCTCACCGGGTACGACCTGCCGATGAGTGAACTGCAGAACTTCCGCCAGTTGCACAGCAAAACTGCGGGCCACCCCGAGTTTGGCATCACCCCCGGTGTGGAAACCACCACCGGCCCGCTGGGGCAGGGCATCACCAACGCGGTCGGCATGGCGCTGGCTGAAAAACTGCTGGCTGCCGAGTTCAATCGCGAGGACGAAGAGGTCAGCCACAACATCGTCGATCACTTCACCTACGCCTTCATGGGTGACGGCTGCCTGATGGAAGGCATCAGCCACGAAGCCTGCTCGCTCGCTGGCACCTTGCGCCTGTCCAAGCTCATTGGTTTTTACGACGACAACGGCATCTCGATCGACGGCCATGTTGAAGGCTGGTTCACCGACGACACACCCAAACGTTTTGAGGCCTATGGCTGGAACGTGATCGCCGCGGTGGATGGGCACGACCCCGTGGCGCTGGATGCCGCCGTGCGGGCGGCCAAGGCGCAGGCCAGACTGCCTCACGGCAAACCGACGCTGATCTGCTGCAGGACCGTCATCGGCATGGGTTCGCCCAACAAGGCCGGCACGCACGATGTGCATGGCGCTGCCCTGGGTGCGGCCGAGGTCGCTGCCACCCGCGAGGCACTGGGCTGGACCTCGGCCCCGTTTGAAATCCCTGCTGACATTGTCAACGCCTGGAACGCGGTGGCACGCGGTGCTGCGGCCGAATCGGCCTGGAATACCCAGTTTGCGACCTACCGCGGCCAGTACCCGCTGGAGGCTGCCGAGTTTGAGCGGCGCATGGCCGGTGGCTTGTTGCCAAGCTATGCCGAAAAGCTGCCTGCCGTGCTGGAATCCATTGCAGCCAACGCCACGGCTTTTGCCACCCGCAAGTCGAGCCAGAACGCGCTGGACCTGATCGCTCCGCTCATCCCGGAGTTCTTCGGCGGCAGTGCCGACCTGACCGGCTCCAACCTGACCAACTTCAAGGGCTGCGTCAAGGCCGGCCGTGACCAGTGGGGCAACCACATGAGCTACGGCGTGCGCGAATTCGGCATGGCCGCCATCATGAACGGCATCGCGCTGCACGGCGGCTACATCCCTTACGGCGGCACTTTCCTGACCTTCAGCGACTACAGCCGCAACGCCATCCGCATGGCGGCGCTGATGAAAATCCGTGTGATTCATGTCTTCACCCACGACAGCATTGGCTTGGGCGAAGACGGCCCGACGCACCAGAGCGTGGAGCACATTCCGAGCTTGCGCATCATCCCGGGGCTGGACGTGTGGCGACCGGCCGATGGCCTCGAGACCGCGGTGGCCTGGGCTTGCGCGGTGGAACGCAGGGATGGCCCCAGCGCGCTGTGCCTGTCACGGCAGAACCTGCCGCGCCTGAGCGACATCAGCCAGGCCGACAAGATCCGCAAGGGCGGCTACATTCTCTCCGACATGGAAGGTGCACTGGCGGTTATTGTGTCCACCGGTTCCGAGCTCGAACTCGCCATGAAGGCGCAGACCGCCTTGGCGCTGGAGGGTATTCCCACGCGCGTGGTTTCCATGCCCTGCACCAATGTGTTTGACCGCCAGAGCGAGGCCTACCAGGAAATGGTGCTGCCCTTGAACCTGCCCACGGTGGCCATCGAGGCCGCGCACCCCGATTTCTGGCGCAAATACGTGGGCCGAACCGGCGTGGTGATCGGCATGTCCACCTTTGGCGAGTCGGCCCCGGCACCCAAGCTGTATGCGCACTTTGGCATCACCTCGGCGCGTGTGGTGGAAGCCGTGGAGGTGCTGGTGCACCGTGCCGCGCACCGCCGTGCCGAGCCGCTGCCCGACACCGTGGTGCCCTCCAGCAATTGAGGACAGTGCGCCATGACGAACCGCGCTTTTGACCTCATGCTTTTTGACCTGGACGGCACCCTTGTGGAGACCGCGCCCGAGATCATGGACGCGGTCAACGACACCCTGGGTCACTTCAAGCTGTCGCTGGTCACCCAGCAACAGGTGAACGACTGGATTGGCCACGGGACCCTGACGCTGCTGGTGCAGGCCGTGGCCGACCGCAGCGGCATGACGCTTGAGGCGGTGCGTGGCAGCGAACTGCTGCAAAACATGGTGCCGGCCTACGACAGTTTTTACAAGCGGCGCTGCGGCACCCGCAGTCACCTTTACCCGCATGTGCGCGAGACCCTGCAGCGCTTGCGCGCCCAGGGCGTCAAGCTGGCGGTGGTGACCAACAAGGAAAGCCGCTACACCCAGGTGGTCATGAACGTGCATCAGCTTGAACCCCTGTTTGACGCCGTGGTCAGTGGCGACACTTTTGCCACTAAAAAACCTGATCCGGTGGGTGTGGCACATTGCCTTTCGAAGTTTGGCGTGGCCCGAGAGCGCACCCTGTTTGTTGGCGACTCCAGCATCGATGCCGCGACCGCGCGCAACGCGGGTGTGGCGGTGTGGCTGCTGCCCTATGGCTACAACATGGGGCAGCCCATTGAAGCCTGCGCACCCGACCGGGTGATTGCAGATTTTTCTTCGCTGCTGAATCAATGACTGTTGATGCCGCTCGATGCATCGTCAAAAAAGCCAATCTATGATTAATTTTTACTGGAGGATCTCATGACCATCAAATTGGGAATCAATGGCTTTGGCCGCATCGGCCGCATGGTGTTTCGCGCCGCCGTGCAAAACTTTCAAGACGTGGAAATCGTCGGCATCAACGACCTGCTGGAGCCTGAGTACCTGGCCTACATGTTGCAGTACGACAGTGTGCATGGCCGTTTCAAGGGCGAGGTGTCGGTGGATGGCGGCACCCTGGTGGTCAATGGCAAGCGCATTCGCCTGACACAGGAGCGCGACCCGGCCAACCTGAAATGGGGCGAGGTGGGCGCCGACGTGGTGATTGAATCCACCGGCCTGTTCCTGGACAAGGTCACCGCGCAAAAACACCTCGATGCCGGCGCCCGCAAAGTGGTGCTCTCGGCCCCCAGCAAGGACGACACCCCGATGTTTGTCTATGGCGTCAACCATGGCACTTATGCCGGCCAGGCCATCCTGAGCAACGCGTCGTGCACCACCAACTGCCTGGCGCCGGTCGCCAAGGTGCTCAACGACAAGTGGGGCATCAAGCGCGGTCTGATGACCACCGTGCACGCGGCCACGGCCACCCAGAAGACGGTGGACGGCCCCAGCAACAAAGACTGGCGCGGTGGCAGAGGCATTCTGGAAAACATCATCCCGAGCAGCACCGGTGCTGCCAAAGCCGTGGGCGTGGTGATTCCCGAACTCAACAAGAAGCTGACCGGCATGGCGTTTCGCGTGCCGACCAGCGACGTGTCGGTGGTTGACCTGACCGTTGAACTCAACACTGCGGCCACTTACGCGGACATCTGCGCCGAGATGAAGCTGCAGAGCCAGGGCGCCATGCAGGGTGTGCTGGGCTACACCGATCACAAGGTGGTGTCCACCGACTTCCGTGGTGAGGTCTGCACCAGCGTGTTTGACGCCGAGGCGGGCCTGGCGCTCGACAGCACTTTCGTCAAGGTGGTGAGCTGGTACGACAATGAGTGGGGATATTCCAACAAATGCCTGGAAATGGCCCGTGTGGCCGCTTTGTACAAAGCGTGATCCCATATTTTGAAGGCGTCGCGCCCTCGCGACGAATGTGTGTGACCAAAGGAGTTTTGAAATGAAAGTCTTGCGTTTTTCCGATGTGATCGCCAGTGGTTTTGCGACCGGCAAGCGCGTGTTTATCCGCGCCGACCTCAACGTGCCGCAGGACGACGCGGGCAACATCACCGAAGACACCCGCATCCGCGCCAGCGTGCCCTGCATTCAGATGGCGCTGGCGGCCGGCGCTGCGGTGATGGTCACCAGCCATCTGGGCCGGCCCACGGAAGGCGCCTTCAAGCCCGAAGACTCACTGGCCCCGGTGGCCAAACGACTTGGCGAGTTGCTGGGCCGCGAAGTGCCGCTGGTGGCCAATTGGGTGGATGGCGTCGCTGTGCAGCCGGGGCAGATCGTGCTGCTGGAAAACTGCCGCGTCAACGTGGGCGAAAAGAAAAATGCGCCCGAACTGGCCAAAAAACTCGCCGCCCTGTGCGACGTGTTTGTGCACGACGCCTTTGGCACCGCGCACCGCGCCGAAGGCACGACCTATGGCATTGCCCAGTTCGCCCCGATCGCCTGCGCCGGCCCCTTGCTGGCGGCCGAGATCGACGCCATCAACAAAGCCCTGGCCAACCCCAAGCGCCCGCTGGTGGCCATCGTGGCCGGCTCCAAGGTGTCGAGCAAGCTGACCATTTTGCAGGCGCTGGCCAAAAACGTCGACCAGCTCATTGTGGGCGGCGGCATTGCCAACACCTTCATGCTGGCCTCCGGCCTGAGCATCGGCAAGAGCCTGGCGGAACCCACTTTGATCGCGGATGCCAAAGCCGTGATCGAGGCCATGAAGGCGCGCGGCGCCGAGGTGCCGATCCCGACCGACGTGGTCACCGCCAAGACCTTTGCCGCCGATGCGGTGGCCACCGTCAAGGCCGCTTCCGAGGTGGCCGAGGACGACCTGATCCTGGACATCGGCCCGGTCACGGCAGCCAAGCTGGCCGAGCAGCTTAAAAAGGCCGGCACCATTGTCTGGAACGGCCCGGTGGGTGTGTTCGAGTTTGCCGCGTTCGAGAACGGCACCAGGGTCATTGCGCACGCCATTGCCGAGTCGTCGGCCTTCAGCATTGCCGGTGGCGGCGACACGCTGGCGGCCATTGCCAAGTACGGCATCGAGAAAGACATCGGTTACATCAGCACCGGCGGTGGCGCCTTTCTGGAAGTGCTCGAAGGCAAAACACTGCCTGCCTTCGAGATCCTGCAAAAACGCGCCGCGGGTTAAGGCGACCTGGCGGGTTGAAACCCGCCCCACCTCAATTGATACCAACTCACGCACGCTGTGCGCGGGCTGGAGTTCCTTTTTCTAAAACCACCTGGAGATCACCATGGCCTTTGTTTCACTTCGTCAAATGCTCGACCACGCCGCTGAAAACGGCTACGGCGTGCCCGCCTTCAACGTCAACAACCTGGAGCAGATCCAGGCCATCATGGAGGCCGCTGCCGCCACTGACAGCCCGGTGATTCTGCAGGCCAGTGCCGGCGCCCGCAAATACGCCGGTGAAGCCTACCTGCGCCACATGGTGCTGGCCGCGGTCGAGTCCTACCCCGACATTCCGGTGGTGATGCACCAGGACCACGGCACGTCCGCCGCGGTGTGCCAGCAGTCGATCCGCTCGGGTTTTACCAGCGTGATGATGGACGGCTCCCTGCTGGCGGACGGCAAGACACCTTCGAGCTACGAGTACAACGTGGATGTCACGCGCCGCGTCTGCGAGATGTCGCACGCCGTGGGGGTGTCGGTGGAAGGCGAACTGGGCTGCCTGGGCAGCCTGGAAACCGGTGATGCCGGTGAAGAGGACGGCATTGGCGCCGAGGGCAAACTCAGCCATGACCAGATGCTGACCGACCCGGTGCAGGCCAAGGATTTCGTTGAAAAAACCGGTGTTGATGCGCTGGCCATTGCCATCGGCACCAGCCACGGCGCCTACAAGTTCACGCGCAAGCCCACCGGCGACATTCTGGCCATCGACCGCATCGCGCAAATCCATGCGCAAATCCCCAATACCCATCTGGTGATGCACGGCTCCAGCAGCGTGCCGCAGGAGTGGCTGGCCATCATCCGCCAGTACGGCGGCGACCTCAAGGAAACCTACGGCGTGCCGGTCGAAGAAATCCAGCGCGGCATCAGGAGCGGTGTGCGCAAGGTCAACATCGACACCGACATCCGTCTGGCCATGACCGGCGCGATGCGCCAGAGCTTTGCCCAAAATCCCAGCGAATTCGATCCGCGCAAATCGCTGATTGCCGCCCGCAAGGCCGCCATGGGCATCTGCAAACTGCGTTTCGAGGCCTTTGGCTGCGCCGGAATGGGCTCGAAGATCAAGCCGATCCACCTCGACGTGATGGCGGCGCGCTACGTTTGATTGGGTCAGCCGCCGGTGAATCCGGAACACAGGCGCAGTCCTGCCGAGTGACCGTACCGGTGGCCGTGCGCTACTTTGACCGCCCGGCCCACCGGTCGCAGCGATCGGCGTCGATCGGGTGCCCCGCCGCCCGAAAGCGCGCGGCCGCGGCGGGAAAGCGCGCCAGCGCCTCTTCGGCGGCGCCGCGGGCTTCAGCGATGTGCCCGCCCCCCTCGTCGTGCGCGGCATACCACGCAGGCAGGCGCATCACCACATTAGCCAGATAAGCGCACTGCGCCTCATGTTTCTCTGCCAGCGCCAGTTCCCCGCCGCGCGCGGCGGCAATGGCCGCGGGGACGGCAAAAGTGATGCGGCAGCCCGGGCAGGTTTCCAGCGGCCCGCGCACCGAGGCATTGGCGTCCTCCATCACGTGCAGCGCGGCGCCAGGGTCGTCGGCATGCAGGTTGATGCGCGTGCCGTAGATCCGGTCGAGCAGGTGAAAGCCGATGTCGGTCTGGCGCGCCACGTCCAGGGCCTCGTCGACGAGGGCGCGCGCCTCGTCCCGGCGGCCCTCGTGCAAGGCCAATTCGGCCAGGCGCTGCAGCGACAGCGCCTCGCCCACCGGCCCGCCAATGGCGCGGTGCAGCCGGGCGCCCTCAACCAGGTGCTCGCGTGCGTCAGTCAGGTTGCCGGCCAGCCACTCGGCCTCGCCGCGCAGCGTCACGCCGAAAGCATGGCCGCGCGCGGCGCCCAGCCGCTGTGCCTCGGTGGCAAGGGTCTGGGCGAAGTTGATGACGTCTGCGTAGGGCCGCGCGCCGTAAAGGAAGCGCTGGGTGATGCACAGGTGGCCGTCGAAGACGCGCAGCGCCAGGTGCGGCACCTGGCTGGTCTCGTGCAGGTCGGCCCAGACACTGCGGTGCAGCTCGCCGCGCGCATGGGCTGCCGCGGCCTGGGCCCACGAGGCGATGACCAGAGAGGAGGTGTCACCCGACTGCAAAGCCAGCTGCCGCGCCACCGCCGCCTTGGCCGTGCCGATGGCGGGGTCGCCCGTGCCGAGCGCGGCCGCGCCGCTGTACGCCAGTGCTTCGCACAGCCGGCCCTCGACGCTGGTCGGTGTCAGGCCGGCCAGCACGACGAGCGCACCTTTCGGATCGCCCAGCTTCACCTGGGCCAGCGCGGCCTTGGCGCGCAGGTTGTGGCTCTCGGGTTCACCCGCGACATCGGCGGCGGCGTGGTATGCGGCCAGCGCGGCGGGTTCGCCCATGGCGTCCAGCGACTCGGCGCGCAGTCGCAGGCCCTCGGCATGGTCACCTTGAAACGCAAGCAGCGGCTCGAGGTGGCGCAGCGCATCGCTGAAGGCGGCCAGGCGCACGGCCTCTCGGGCGGCAGCCAGCAGCCAGGGCATCGCGTCGCGCCGGTGGCCGGCTTCCAGCCAGTGGCGCGCAATGCCGGCCGGCGGGCTGTCGAGCTCGGCCAGGCGGGCGGCGATCCGGCGATGCATCTTCAGGCGCCGGTGCGGCGGCACCTGGTCGATCAGCGCCTGCTGCACCAAATGGTGGCGGAAGCGGTAACGGCTGGCCAGCGGCAGCAGCACGCCGGCGGCCAGGGCGGCGTCCAGCGACGCCAGGCTGGGGGCCTGCGCCTCGGCAGCCAGCGCCTCGACGGTGGCGACATCGAATTCGTCGCTGCACAGGGCCAGCCCCTTGACCAGGCTCAGTGCGCTGTCGGGCACGTCGCCCAGCCGCTCGGTGAGGGCCTCGGCGA
>JAIPCZ010000011.1 GCA_021737975.1 Polaromonas sp.
TCCTTTCGTGAGCTGGTTGTTAAAACGACTTCCAAAAATTTCAGTCAACGGCCGCGGCCTCCCTGGCCGCCTCCGCGACCACCACTACCTCCACTGCTGTTACCGCCAGTACCTCCACTACTGCTACCGCCAGTACCCCCACCCGAGGTACCTCCGACAGACTGGCTGTCGGCTACGCTGTTCTTGTCATCCGTCCGGGAGGACCGCAACAGTATGGCTTCGGCATCGTTGTTGTTCCTGCCTTCCAGCCCACGCGCCTCGTAACCGCTGCCGTAAGGCTTGATGTTGTTGCGTTCAAGCGCCTGCTTCTTGCGCCACTCCTGCAAAGCCTTGGCATCGTGCGGCACCGAAGCATCAAGCGGGCGCTCGGTGGTCAGTCGCTGCGGCTCGGCGGCCTGCGCCGCGCCAACGCACAGCAGCAGCGCACTGAGCAGATTCAAGGTGATGGTTGGTGTGTTCATGGTGTACATCTTGCCGGCGCCGTGTTGCGTGCGAATGTCCTGCGCGTAAGCTTGCGTTTCGTCATGTTTCATCGTGTTTCAGGGCATCTTTCTGCTGCGACAGGCGCTAGACTGAAAGTTATGAACCATCCTGCATTGGCCCGGATCTTGGTGGTCGATGACGACCCCGCGTTGCGCGCGCTGCTGACCGACTATCTGGCAGCGAGCGGTTTTGCGGTCGACACCGCCGGTGACGGTGTCGAGATGCACCAGCAACTCGCTGCCGCGAAGCCCGATGCCATCGTTCTCGACCTGATGATGCCCGGCGAGGACGGTCTGAGTCTGGCGCGCGGACTACGCAGGACTTCTGAAATACCGATCCTCATGCTGTCGGCGCGCGGCGATGAAATTGACCGCGTGGTCGGGCTCGAGGTCGGCGCCGACGACTACCTCGCCAAACCGTTCAGCCCGCGCGAATTGCTGGCGCGCCTGCGGGCCCTGTTGCGGCGCGCACGCCCGGGTGAGCCCGCGGCTGCGGCTGTCCCCCGGGCAGAGCTTGAGGGGGGCGTGAACCTTTATAGCTTTGGGCCGTTCACCCTCGACACGAGTGCCTGGCGCCTGCTGCGCGAGGGTCTTGAAGTGGCGGTCTCCAGCGGTGAAATCGCCCTGTTGCGCCTCTTTCTCGAGCATCCCAGGCGCGTGCTGTCGCGCGACCACCTGGTGGACTGGCTCAAGGGCTACGAGCGCGGCGCCTTCGACCGCAGCATTGATGTTCGGGTCACGCGCCTGCGCCGCAAGATCGAACCCGACCCAGCGCATCCGGTGTATATCCGCACGGTGCGCGGCGAGGGTTATCTGTTCAATCCGCAAGGCGGGCCCGCATGAGGCCTGCGGCCGCCAGACGGCATGGGCTGACCCGCCTGTACACAGTTTGGCTGGCCGCTTTGTTCATCGCCATTGAACTCGTCACCATCTTCTCGGCGCTGGTGTTTATTTTTTTGCCGCTTTCCGAACGCGCCGCCGATGATCTGGCCGGGCTGATGGTGCTGTCGGCGCAGACCTGGGTCGAGTTGCCACCGGAAACCCGACCGGCTTTTGAGGACGAACTCCTGCGCAGCTACCAGATGGCCGTGCGTCCGGACATGTCACCGGCGCCAGACACCGGCTTTCGGCATGGCTGGTACCTGTATTTTCTGGAGCGCGCCTTTGAGCGGCGGCTCGGGCAGGAGGTTTTTTTTCAGCCGGAGTCGGCCGACGATGGTAGTGAGTGGCTTTGGTTGGCCGTGCCAACCGGTGGCCGGTCGATGGGGATTGGCTTTGCGCTGAGCCGCATGCAGGCCAACCCCTTCGGCGCGATCGCCCTGGCCTTGCTGGTGGGCACCCTGCTGGTGCCCCTGATCGCCTGGTGGCTGGCAAGCCGGATCGCCCAGCCCATCGCCCGCCTGGAACTGGCGGCAGCGCATCTGGCCAGGGGCGCCGACCCGGCCCTGCTGCCTGAAACCGGGCCGCGTGAACTGGCCGAACTGGCCCACCATTTCAACCACATGGCGCTGCAGGTGCGCGAACTTAGCGATGCCCGCACCACCTTGTTTTCCGGCATCTCACACGACCTTCGCACGCCCTTGACGCGCATGCGGCTGGCGCTGGAAATGCTCTCGCTTAAACCCGATCCCAGACTGCTTGAGCGGCTCGAGCATGACATTGACGAGATGAACCAGTTGATCGGGCAATTGCTCGACATTGCCCGCGGTCTGAAGGCTGAGGCCGCCCAAGAGCTCGACCTGTGTGCATGGCTCACGGAGCGTGCTCAAGTGCAGCACGGGGCCGTTGAAGCAGCCGGCTCAGTCCTGTCGGTGCACTGCGTGGATGGTTTGCTTGTGCGGGCACCACCGGGCATGCTCGCCCGCATCGTCGACAATTTTCTGGGCAATGCGTTGCGGTATGCGCCTGGTCCGGTCGAGTTGGTCGGGCAGGCAGTGCCGCCCGCCAAACCTGGCGGGCCGGCAGGTGCGCGCGTGGGTGTGCTCGACCGCGGCCCGGGCATTCCCGCCGAGCAGCTTGACGCCGTCATGCGGCCGTTTTACCGCCTGGAGAGTTCGCGCAACCAGGCCACGGGTGGCTTCGGGCTGGGGCTGGCGATCGTGCAGCAACTCGCCCACGCGAACGGCTGGCTGGTCCGGCTCGAGGCGCGCGAGGGCGGCGGCCTGGCCGCCTGGGTGGTGTTGCCCGGTGCCGACTGAGCAGCCTTGTCTCTTGCCGGTCGGCCCTGATCACGCTATTTGGCGTTCAACTGGCCTTTGGTCTAGAGCTGAAGTTGCTCTTGTGCCCGAACCTGGGTCTGCACATGGGCCTGCCGTGAGGCCACTATTGAGGGTCAACTGCGGGAAATGGGATCAAAGGTCTCGAAAAACTCCTCCAGCCGGTCATGCAACACCCGCTTGGCGGATGTGTCAATGAAACTGGCCTCGAAGCTGTTGTGCGCCAGTTGCCAAGCGTGTTGGGCGGTGAGCCCGAGCGCCGCAAAGGTCTGGGTGAAGTTTTCATTGATGTAACCACCAAAATAGGCCGGGTCATCTGAATTGACCGTGGCCACCAAGCCGGCAGCCAGCATGCCACCCAGGTTGTGCTGCGCCAAGGTGGGGAACACGCGAAGCTTCAGGTTGGACAAGGGGCAGACAGTGAGCGGCACCTTGTCTCGGACCAAGCGCTGGATCAAGGCCGGGTCACGCAGGGCTTGCACGCCATGGTCAATACGCTCCACTTTCAGCGCCTCCAGCGCGCTCCAGATGTAGGCCGGCGGGCCCTCTTCGCCGGCATGTGCCACCAGCCGAAAGCCCAGGGTGCGCGCCCTGGCAAAGACGCGGGCAAACTTTTCCGGCGGATGGCCGAGTTCGCTGGAAGCCAGGCCGATGCCCACCAGTTTGTCGCGCAGGGGCAGCGCCTGCTCCAGTGCCTCGAAGGCTTCGGCCTCGCTCAAATGGCGCAGAAAACACAGGATCAGTGAGGCACTCAGGCCCAGCTTGGCCTGGGCATCCACACAGGCCCGGTGCAGGCCGTTGATGACCACCTCGGCATCAAGACCGTGGCCGGTGTGGGTTTGGGTGTCGAAAAAAATCTCGGCATGCAGCACATTGTCTGCGGCGGCGCGCTGCAGGTAGGCCCAGGCCATGTCATAAAAGTCCTGCTCGACCCTCAGCACCAGCGTGCCCGCGTGGTACACGTCCAGAAATTCCTGCAGGTTGTTGAACACATAGGCCCGGCGCAACGCTGCCACGTCGGCATAAGGCACGGTCATGCCGTTGCGCCCGGCAAAAGCAAACATCAGTTCGGGCTCCAGCGAACCCTCGATGTGCATGTGCAGCTCGGCCTTGGGCATGCGCCTGAGCAGCGCGGGCAGACGCTCAAGAGGGACAGGTTTCACTTCCATGCGGGTGACTGGTTTCATGGGGACTGCTGGAGCAGCGCCAGTGCCGCATCAAAGTCGAAGTCTTGCACACGGGTCGAAATTTGCTTCCATTGGTCGGGATAGGCGACACGAAACAGGTCTTGATGCTCTTGACACAGGTCGATGGCACGCGCATCCCCCAGGTCCAGCAGGCCCAGCAGGCGCGCGCGCAGGGTCGCGAGTTGCTCGGCATCGACAACAGCGGGTGCTGGCGCCGGGGCGCTGGTGTCTGCGTCACGCAAGGCCTGCAGCCCCGCCATCACGGGTTGCATTTCCTCCAGCACCCGGCGCAGCAGTTCGTCAATTTTGGCTTCGGGTGCCTTCTGTTTGCACGCCTGCTCGAGCTGCTCGGCCGCATGCTGAACACCCTTGGCTCCCAGCGTGGCGGCTGTGCCGCGCAGTGTGTGGGCGCAGCGCTGGGCCGCCGTGGGATCGGAATCGCCGCGGGCCTTGGCAAACAGCTCGGCAAAAGCCCCCTGACCCTCGCGAAACTTGAGCAGCATGCGCCGGTACAGTTCCTCCTTGTTCATGGCCGTTGCCAGGCCAAACCGGCTGTCAATGCCTGGCAAAGAAATATTGCCAAAGAGGCCTGAAACCCGGGTGTCCGGTTCAGGGGCAACTGCAGATTTTGGCGTGGCTGGAGCACCGCCGGCAGCATGCGCCGGGTGGATCCACTTGGCCAGGGTGGCAAACATGGCAGCCACATTGAGCGGCTTGGCAATGTGGTCCCACATGCCGGCTTCGAGCACTTTTTCCTTGTCACCCGCCATGGCATTGGCGGTCATGGCGACGATGGGCAAGTCTTTGAAGTCCGGGTTCTGGCGGATTTTCCGGGTGGCGGTGTAGCCGTCCATCACGGGCATCTGGCAGTCCATCAACACACCGTCAAAATGAGGGTCCCGGGCCAGAATTTCCAGTGCCTCCTGACCGTGGTTGGCCAGCACCACCGTGATGCACGCGTTGGCCAGCAATTCCATGGCCAGTTCCTGGTTCATGTCGTTGTCTTCCACCACCAAAACCCGGGCACCCTTGAGTTTTTCCATGGCCTCGGCGTAGTCCTCGGCACGGGCTTCCTGCCGGGTGGTGACTCTGTCGCCTTTGCCAAGGGCTTCCCCGATGGCTTCGAGCAATGAGGAGGCGGTCACCGGCTTGGTGAGCACGGTTTCCAGCGTCACATGGCCTGCGCCGGCGCCGGTCATGGCTTCTTCCCGACCATAGGCAGTGACCATGATGATGGCGGGCATGTGAGTCAAGGCTTGGCTGCGCAAGCGGCGCACGGTTTCCACACCGTCCATACCGGGCATCTTCCAGTCCATCAACACCAGGTCGTAGGGCCGGGCATTTTTGTCAGCGTCGCCCACCAGGCCCAAGGCCTCCGAACCGTCCGGAACGGCGTCAACGTCAAGGCCGAAGTTCCTGGTCATGGTGGCCAGGATATTTCGGGCCGAGGCGTTGTCGTCCACCACCAGCACCCGCACGCCCAGCAATTCGTCGGCCTTGAACATGCGCCGGACCTGTGGATTGGCCTGAACCCCAAAACGAACATGAAAGTGGAAGGTGGAGCCCTGACCCGGCACGCTTTCAACCCAAATCTTGCCGCCCATGCGTTCGACCAGCTTTTGGGAGATGGCCAAGCCGAGACCGGTACCGCCGTACTTGCGGGTGGTGGAGGCATCGGCCTGGCTGAAACTCTGGAACAACTTGCCGCATTGTTCGGGTGTCATGCCGATGCCGGTGTCAGCGACGGAAAACCTCCGGACGGCTGGATGGCGCCGACAAAAGAGATGAACAACAGGCAGTGAAGACACTCAAGCCCTAAAAAAAATAGCCGCCTCCCTTCCCCGGAAGACGGCTTGTTGCAACGGGGTTTGACCCCAGTTTACAGCTTACTTGGCGCCCGGCACCTTGCCTTCAACGCCCTTGACGTAGAAGTTCAGGCCACCCAGGAACTTGTCGTCAGCCACGCTGTCCTTGGCCACCTGCACCTTGCCGGTGTTGTCGGTGATGGGGCCTTTCCAGATGGCGAAGCTGCCGTCTGCCAGGCCTTTCTTGACTTCTTCCACTTTCGCCTTGGTCTCGGCGGGCACGTCTTCAGCGATGGAGACGATGTCGATCGCGCCTTCCTTCACACCCCACCAGGCGCCAGTGCCACCCTTCCAGCTACCGTCCAGGGCTTCCTTGGTGGCCTTGATGTAGTAGGGACCCCAGTTGATCACTGCGGAGGCCAGATGCGCTTTGGGACCATAGGCGGTCATGTCGGAGTCCCAGCCAAAGGCGCGTTTGCCCTTGGCCTCGGCAGTCTTGAGCACGGCTGGCGAATCGGTGTTCTGGAACAGCACGTCGGCGCCGCCATTGATCAGGCTGGTGGCTGCTTCGGTTTCTTTCGGCGGGTCGAACCAGCCGTTGACCCAGACCACCTTGGTCTTGACCTTGGGGTTGCTGCTTTGTGCGCCGAGCGTGAAGGCGTTGATGTTGCGAACCACTTCAGGAATCGGGATCGAGGCCACCACGCCCAGCGTGTTGGTCTTGGTCATCTTGCCGGCAATTACACCCGCCATGTACGCGCCCTCATAGGTGCGGCTGTCGTAGGTGCGCATGTTTTCAGCCTGCTTGTAGCCCGTGGCATGCTCGAACTTGACACCGGCGTTGTCAGCGGCCACCTTGAGCATCGGCTCCATGTAGCCGAAAGTGGTGCCAAAGATAAGCTTGTTGCCCTGGCCGGCCATGTCGCGCAGCACCCGCTCGGCGTCCGCCGACTCGGGCACGTTTTCAACAAAGGACGTGGCGATCTTGTCACCAAATTCTTTTTCCAGCGCCTTGCGACCGTTGTCGTGGGCAAAGGTCCAGCCGCCGTCGCCGACTGGGCCGACATAGGCAAAGGCAATTTTCAGAGGCTCGGGTTTGGCGGGTGCCGACGCCACCGGCGCAGGTGCCGGCGCGGCCTCTTCCTTCTTGCCACAACCCACCAGCGCGGCGGCGGCCACGGCGGTCAGTGCGGCTGCTTTGAGCAGCGAACGTTTTTGCAGATCAGTCATTTAATTTCCTTATCAAGGGACGGGTTGGACAGCGAGAAAAATGGAATTATGAACCGGAAAGATCAGGCTCCCGGATAAAACGGTTTGCCAATGCTGGCCGGCATGTTGATGCGGATCCATTGCGGATTACGCGAGATCAGCGCCAGCACCACAATGGTGGCCACATAGGGCAGCATGCTCAAAAACTGCGGCGGCACATCGACGCCGATGCCCTGCAGGTGAAACTGCAACATCGTCACACCGCCAAACAGATAGGCACCCAGCAGCACGCGGGCCGGGCGCCAGGTGGCAAAGGTCGTCAGGGCCAGCGCAATCCAGCCCTTGCCAGCCACCATGCCCTCGACCCACAGCGGGGTATACACGACCGAGATGTAGGCCCCCGCCAAGCCGCAGAGCGCACCACCCACCACCACGGCGAGCAGGCGAATCAGACGCACCGGGTAACCCAAGGCATGGGCCGACTCCGGGCTTTCGCCGACGCTGCGCATCACCAGGCCATTGCGGGTGCGGTACATGAACCAGATCAATACCAGCGCCAGCAACACCGTGAGGTAGACCAGCGGATGGTGGCGAAACAGGGCCGGGCCAAACCAGGGAATGTCGGACAGGCCCGGAATGGCAAAGCTGGCGCGCTCGGGAATTTTGGCCTGCACAAAATTGGTTCCGACAAAGGCTGAAAATCCGGTGCCGAACAAGGTGAGGGCCAAACCGGTGGCGTACTGGTTGGTGTTGAGCCAGATCACCAGCACGCCAAAAATAGCCGCCAGCAGAGCACCCACCGTCATGCCCGCAGCGAAGCCCATCCAGTCACTGCCGGTGGTGACCACGGTGGCAAAACCGGCAATGGCCGCGCACAGCATCATGCCCTCGGCACCGAGGTTGACGATACCCACTTTCTCGTTGATCAGCAGGCCCAGCGAGGCAATGGCCAACACCGTGCCCGCATTGAGCGTGGCTGCCAGCAGCAAGGCGTAGGATTCCATCACTTGCTCCACTTCAGACGGTAATTGACAAGCGTGTCGCAGGCCAGCAGGCTGAACAACAGCAGTCCTTGAAATACGCCGGTAAGCGACTTGGTGAGCCCGAGGCGCGACTGCGCCAGCTCACCGCCAATGTAAAACATACTCATCAAAATCGCTGAAAAGACCATGCCGACCGGGTGCAGGCGACCGACAAAGGCCACAATGATGGCGGCAAATCCGTAACCCGCCGGCACATAGGGCGTGAGCTGGCCGATCGGGCCGGCCACCTCCAACGCACCGGCAAGTCCGGCAGCGCCGCCCGACATCAGCAGCGCCGTCCACAGCGCCTTGCGCGAAGAAAAGCCGGCATAACGTGCCGCCGCCGGCGCCAGCCCGCCCACCTGCAAGGCCAGACCGGCGCGGGTGCGAAAAAGAAACACCCACAAACCAAGCACGCTGAGCAGCGCCAGCAGCGCGCCAATGCTCACGCGCGAACCCTCAAAGAGACGCGGGATGCGGGTCACGGCGTCGAACGTCTTGCTTTGCGGGAAATTGAAGCCCATCGGGTCCTTCCACGGCCCGCCGACCAGATAACTCAGCACCTGGACCGCCACGTAAACCAGCATCAGGCTCACCAGGATCTCATTGGCATGAAAGCGGTCACGCAAGAGCGCGGTGAGGCTGGCCCACAACATGCCGCCAAGCACACCGGCCAGCAGAATGGGCACGACAATCCAGCGCCCGGTGCCGGCATCGGCCAGCAGCGCGATGCCGCCGGCAAATATCGCCCCGATGATGTACTGGCCCTCAGCGCCAATGTTCCACACGTTGGACCTGAAACACACGGCCAGACCCAGCGCAATGATCAGCAAGGGCGTGGCCTTGACCAGCAACTCGCCGACCGCGTAGGCATTGTGGACAGGCAGCCAGAAAAACATCTCGAGGCCCCTGAGCGGGTCTTTGCCAAGCGCAGAGAACATCAGCGCGCCGATGAGCACCGTGACCAGCAGCGCCAGCAGCGGCGAGCCATAGGTCCAGACCCTGGAAGGTTCCGGGCGCGCTTCAAGCTTCAGCATGGCGACCTCCTGAGTAGCCTGTCAAACCAGGCTCAGCGGCCTGCTCAAGCTCGGCCAGATGGCGCTGCAGGTCTTCGTCCCAGAGGCCGCTCATCCATACCCCGATACGTTCGACGCTGGCTTCGGCAATCGGTACCGAGGGGGACAGTTGCCCTTTTGAAATCACATGCAAACGGTCGCTCACCTCGAACAGTTCATCGAGTTCTTCGCTGACCACCAGCACGGCACATCCGGCATCGCGCAAAGCCAGAACTTCGCCCCGAATCTGCGCCGCCGCGCCCACGTCGACACCCCAGGTCGGCTGCGAGACGATGAACAACTTGGGCTGCGCGTCAATCTCGCGCCCGACAATAAACTTTTGCAGATTGCCACCTGAGAGCGAACGCGCCAGCGCGCGCGGGCCACCGGCCTTGACGTTGAAGGTCTTGATGAGTTGCGCGGCGTGCTGCTCCAGCGCGCCCACCTTGATCCAGCCACCCGCAAACTTCGGCAGGGAAATGGATCCGGTGCGTGTCAACAGCAGGTTGTGCGCCAGGCTCAGGGTGGGCACGGCGCCCCGCCCGAGCCGCTCTTCGGGCACAAAGTGCAGGCCCAGCTTGCGGCGCTCACCCGGATGCAGGCCCGAGACATCGGCATCACCCATTCGAATGCTGCCCTTGGGAGCGCGGCAGTCTTCGCCCGACAAGGCGTACATCAGTTCCTTCTGGCCATTGCCAGACACGCCGGCGATACCCACCACCTCACCGGCGCGCACCTGCAGGTCAATGCCCTCAAGGTCCACGCCGAACTGGTCCTCGCGCGCCAGACTGAGCCCCTTGACATCCAGCACAACGGCGCCCGCCTTTTGCGGACGGTGCTGCAACTGCGGCGGTTCGGCACCGATCATCATGCGGGACAAGGAGGCATTGGACTCCTCGGACGGATTGCAGACCCCGGTGACCTTGCCACCGCGCAGCACGGTGCAGGCATTACACAGCTCGCGAATTTCGTGCAATTTGTGGCTGATGTACAAAATGCTGCAGCCCTCGCTGGCCAGCTTTTTCAGGACCACGAAGAGCTTGTCGACCGCCTGGGGGGTGAGCACCGACGTGGGCTCATCGAGAATCAGCAACTCCGGACGCGTCAGCAGGGCACGGATGATTTCAACCCGCTGCATTTCGCCCACGCTCAGGGTATGCACCGGGCGCTCGGGGTCGATGTCGAGTCCGTACTCGGTGGCCTTTGCAACAATGCTGGAAGTGACCTGGTCAAGGGAATCGCGCGCCAGGCCAAGCCAGACATTTTCTGCCACGGTCAGGGTGTCGAACAAATTGAAGTGCTGAAACACCATGCTGATGCCGTTGGCGCGCGCATCCTTGGGGTTTCGGATCTGCATGACCTGGCCATTGACCCTCACCTCACCGGCATCGGGCTTGACCGAACCGTAGATGATCTTCATCAGGGTGGACTTGCCGGCGCCGTTTTCACCGAGCACCGCGTGGGTCTCGCCGGGCATTACCGTCAGGCTGACATCACTGTTCGCGACCACACTGGGGTAACGCTTGGTGATGCCGGACAGTTGAAGACGGGGCGTGATCATGAACAATTGTGTCAATTGGATTAGGTGCCGTTTTTACCAGCAAAATGCGTTGGGATTTGAATTTTTCTTTTGTCGTGGTGAGGCTTGTCCAGAAAAACTTGCAAAATCAATGCCAGCTCGCATCCACTTCATGGTGTTCTGCCACGCGATTTGCTCTATGCTTGCGGCCGTGGTGCCACCGACCCCTTCACCTTAGCTTGTGAGTGCTTTCATGAACCCACCCATCATTCAATTTGTCTGGCGCGGCGAGATTGTCACGCTGCAGCACGTCCCGCCCACCCGCACGCTGCTGCAATTGCTGCGCGAGGACCTCGGTCACAGCGCCACCAAGGAGGGCTGCAACGAAGGCGACTGTGGTGCCTGCACCGTGGTGCTGGGGGAACTTAAGGGGGATCAGATCAGCTACAGCGCCATCAACAGTTGCATCAGGCTGGCGCACGCTGTCGACGGCATGGCCCTCTGGACTGCCGCTGACATTGCCCGCGCGGACGGCGCGGCGCATCCGGTGCAGCAAGCGCTGCACCAGTGCCACGCCAGCCAGTGCGGCTTCTGCACCCCCGGCTTTGCCATGAGCCTGTTTGGCCTTTACCAGAACAAGGTACTCAAGGACCAAGCGGTCAGCCGCTGCCAGGCCCAGGAGGCGCTGTCGGGCAACCTGTGCCGCTGCACCGGCTACCGGCCCATACTGGACGCGGCCGAGCAGATGGCCTCCCTGCCAAGGGTCCAAATGGATGAGGCGCTCTTGCGCCGGCAATTAGGGACCATCGCGCCCAAAAACAGGACGCAGCAAGGCGGGCTCTCTTACGAGGCCCCGATCCGCATGGAGGCGCTGCTGGCTGCCCGGGCTGCCCGTCCTCAGGCCCAGCTCGTGGCGGGCTGCACCGATGTCGGCTTGTGGGTCAACAAGCTGCACATGGATTTTTCGGAGGTGCTCGATCTCACGCGGGTGGCCGAACTCAAGACCATCGAAGTGCAGGAGAGCCACACCGTCATCGGTGCCGCCGTCAGCTTGCACGACGCCTTTGCCGCGCTGGAATCGGATCGGCCGCAATTACACGGCTTTTTCAGCCGCTTTGCCGGCTTGCCGGTGCGCCATGCCGGCACCCTGGGCGGCAATGTCGCCAACGGCTCACCGATCGGCGACAGCATGCCGCTGCTGATCGCGCTGCACGCCAGCGTGGTGCTGATGAGTCTGCGCGGCCGGCGCGAACTGCCTCTGGAGGCGCTTTACACCGGCTACCGCAAAAACGTCATGGCGGCAGACGAGGTGCTGGCCTTCGTTCGCGTGCCACTGCCACAGCCTGATGAGTTACTGCGGGTGTACAAAATTTCCAAGCGATCTGAGGACGATATTTCTGCGGTTTGCCTGGGCATCAGGCTGCACGTGCAAGGCGGGCAGGTCAAGCAGGCCTCGATCGGCGTCGGTGGCGTGGCAGCCACGCCGGTCCGTGCCGCGCAGACCGAGGCCGCGCTCGTCGGGCAGGACTGGACACACAGCACGGTCAACCGGGCAAAAGCCTGTCTGCTTAACGAGTTTCAACCCATCTCGGACATGCGCGCCAGTGCGGCCTACCGCCTGCAGGTTCTCGACGGCCTGATGGAACGCCTTTGGCTCGAGAGCCAGGGTGTGCCAGACACCAGCCTGGCGAACTTGCTGCTGGAAGGAGAGCGCGCATGAACGCGGCCCTGCCCCTGGACGCGGCCCCGCTCACGGCCAGCGGCCAGTCCCACCCGCACGAGAGCGCCACCGCGCAGATCGCCGGTGCCGCGACCTACATCGATGACATCCCGGAGGTACGCGGCACGCTGTACGCCGCCCCCGTGCTGTCGAGGCTGGCGCACGGCAAGCTGCTCGGCGTGGACACGCAGGCCGCGCTGGCCCTGCCCGGTGTGTATGCCGTGTTGCTGGCGGCCGATGTGCCCGGCAGTCCGATGCTTGCGGCCTTTGCCGGGGATGAACCCGTGTTTGCGCGGGACACGGTGCAGCATGTCGGTCAGGTCATTGGTCTGGTGGTGGCCGACAGCGTGATGCTGGCGCGCCGTGCCGCGCGACTGGTGGCGCCCCACATTGAACCCCTGCCCGCCATACTGGACGTGCGCGCGGCACTCCAGTCGCAAAGTTTTGTGCTGCCGCCTGTCACCGTGCGCCGGGGTGATGCGGCCCAGGCCCTGGCACGCGCGCCGCACAGCCTGCAGGGCACACTGGAAGTCGGCGGCCAGGAGCACTTTTACCTGGAAGGCCAGGTGGCGTATGCGCTGCCGCAAGAGCAAGACCAGTGGCTGGTTTACAGCAGCACCCAGCACCCGGGCGAGGTCCAGCACTGGGTGGCCCACGCGCTCGGGCTGGACAACCATGCGGTCACGGTGCAGTGCCGGCGCATGGGCGGCGGCTTTGGCGGCAAGGAGACACAGGCCGGCCACTTGGCGGTATGGGCGGCGCTGGCAGCGCACCGGGTGAAACGGCCCGTGAAGCTGCGGCTCGACCGCGATGATGATTTCATGGTCACCGGCAAACGCCATCCGTTCAGCTACGACTATCACGTGGGTTTTGACGACCATGGCAGGCTCTGCGGCCTGCAATTGCAGATGCTGGCGCACTGCGGCTTCAGCGCCGATCTGTCGGGCCCGGTGGCCGATCGCGCCATTTTTCATGCCGACAACGCCTACTTTTTGCAGGACGTGGAGATCACCTCGTACCGCTGCAAGCTCAACACGCAGAGCCACACCGCGTTCCGCGGCTTTGGCGGGCCGCAGGGCATGATCATTACCGAGGCTATTTTGGGCGACATCGCGCGCCATCTGGGGCTGGACCCGCTCGCCGTGCGCCAACGCAACCTGTACAGCGATGATGCTGGTGAGGGCCCACGCAACACCACGCACTACGGCATGCAGGTCGAGGGCAACATCCTGCAGCCCTTGATTTCACAGCTGGCACGGACAGCCGAGTACCCGCAGCGCCGCGCGGCAATCGCCAGATGGAACAAAAATAGCGCAGTCATCAAGCGCGGCATCGCCCTGACACCAGTCAAGTTCGGCATCAGCTTCACCGCCACGCTGTTCAACCAGGCGGGAGCATTGGTGCACGTTTACCTGGACGGCAGCGTCACGGTGAACCACGGCGGCACCGAAATGGGGCAAGGCCTGCACACCAAAGTGGGCCAAATCGTGGCCGACGAGCTGGGCGTGCCCTTGCACCGGGTGCGCTTGAGCGCCAGCGACACCAGCAAGATTCCCAACGCCTCGGCCACCGCCGCCTCGGCCGGCACTGACCTCAATGGCCGCGCGGCCCAGTTTGCCGCGCGCCATGTGCGCGACAATCTGGCGGCGTTTGTGAGCGGCCTGGACGGCGTGGGTGCCGGTGCCGTGCAGTTTGCCGGTGGCCAGGTGATGACACCCAAGGCCACGCGCAGTTTCAACGCGGTGGTGGCGTTGGCCTATGCCAACCGCATCCAGCTCTGGAGCGACGGTTTTTACCGCACGCCAAAAATCCATTACGACAAAACCACCCTGACGGGGCGGCCGTTTTATTACTTTGCCTATGGAGCGGCGTGCACCGAGGTGGCCATCGACACCCTGACCGGGGAGAGTCGGGTCCTGAAAGTGGACATCCTGCACGACGTGGGCCGCTCCATCAACCCGGCCATCGACATCGGGCAAATTGAAGGCGGCTTTGTCCAGGGCATGGGATGGCTCACTTCCGAGGAACTGGTGTGGAATGCGCAGGGGCTGCTGAGCACACACGCGCCCAGCACCTACAAAATACCGACCTCCGGTGATGTGCCCGCCCATTTCAGGGTCGATTTGTGGCCCGAGCCCAACCCCGAGGACAACGTGTTTGGCTCCAAGGCAGTGGGTGAACCCCCTTTCATGCTGGCCATCAGCGTGTTCGAGGCGCTGCGCGAGGCCGTTGCCCAGGCACGCGGCGACGGGCAAGCGGTGCAACTGAATGCTCCGGCCACGGCGGAGCGGGTGTTGTGGGCGTTGCGGACTTGATCAGTTGGGTTGAGAGCACGTCGCTAGGCGAGTGGTCTGACCCGCAAAGTCTCAGGCTCAGACGCCGGCGAGCGAGCGTAACGCGTTGGGATTGACCAGGTTGAGCACCCGGCCGGAGCCGCTGATCAGGCTTTGCTCACGCAGGTGGCGCAGCACCCGCGAGAATGTCTCGGGCGCGATACCCAATTGCACCGCAATGCTGCGCTTGCGCTGATGCAACTCCACGGCCATCTGGCCATGTGCACCCGACTGGGCATGGCTGAGCAACCACTCGGCACAGCGCGCCTCGGCATCCTTGGCCAGACGACTCACGGCAAACTCGGTTTGGCGGCGGTGAGCCATGGCCACATCGGTTAGCACGGCTTGGGCGGCTTCAGGCAGGTCGGCGATACCTTTGCTGAAATCATCGATGCTAACCTGGCGCAACTGCACCGGCGTGTCCGCCAGCGCGTCCACCAGGTGTGGCAAATTGAGTACCGCCGAACTGGCATCAAGCCAGCAGGGCCCCTCCAGGACGCCGATCTGGTGCTCCATCAAGCCATCTTCCAGAACACCCAGAGCCACCCGCCCGGATTCAATGTAACTCACCCAGACCGGCTTGCCACCCCGCTGCAGCAAGAGCTGTCCACGGGCAATATTTTGAGGCTGGGCGCTAGGATCGATGGTATTTACGGTAAACATAAGTGTTACTTTGCAGCGCCTGGCCCTTGTGAAACTTGAGGAAGATCAACGAATATGCAAAAATCAGCGCACAACTATGCCACTGGCTGCCCGCGTTCTTCGTTTTGCTACGATCCCTGATGTTCCATAGCACCTGATGGAAGCCATCTTGCGCACGCTCCTCATCCACAACGCCCGCTGCATCGCCACCTTCGACCACGTCAACCCGGCGCTGGCGCGTGAGTTGCGCGATGCGTCGATCTTCATCCAGGGTCACCGCATCCTGGCCATGGGCCCGGCGGCAGAACTGCCACAAACCGCTGACGAGGTGATCGACGCGCGCGGTCACTTGGTGACCCCAGGCTTGATCAACACCCACCACCACATGTTTCAGAGCCTCACCCGGGCGATTCCGGCGGTGCAGAACGCCGAGTTGTTCGGCTGGCTTCGCGGCCTCTACCCGATATGGGCAGGGCTCACGCCGGACATGGTGCATGTCAGCACCCAGGTGGCCATGGCCGAACTGCTGCTGAGTGGCTGCACCACGAGCAGCGACCACCTCTACATTTATCCCAACGGAGTGCGTCTCGACGACAGCATTGACGCGGCACGCCACATTGGCATGCGTTTTGTCGCCAGCCGCGGCAGCATGAGCGTCGGACAGTCACAAGGCGGGCTGCCCCCAGACAGCGTGGTCGAGTCAGAAGCCGTCATTTTGCGGGATACCCGGCGCCTGATCGAGGCCCACCACAACCAAGACCACGGGGCCATGGTCAACGTGGCGGTGGCCCCCTGCTCGCCTTTCAGCGTGAGCCGCGACCTGATGCGCGAATCCGCCCTGCTGGCGCGCAGCTATGGCGTGCGCTTGCACACCCATCTGGCAGAGAACGACCATGACCTGGCCTACAGTCGCGAAAAATTCAACTGCACGCCCACCGAGTACGCGCAAGATTTGGGCTGGCTGGGCGAAGATGTCTGGCACGCCCACTGCGTCAAGATCGACGATGCGGGCATCCGCTTGTTTGCCGCCAGCCGAACCGGCGTGGCGCACTGCCCTTGCAGCAATATGCGCCTGGCCAGCGGCATTGCCCCGATTCGCAAGATGCTCGATGCCGGCATCGCGGTAGGGCTGGGTGTGGACGGCAGCGCCAGCAACGATGCAGCCCACATGGTCAACGAAGCGCGCCAGGCCCTGCTGCTGGCGCGGGTTGGCCGGGCCCTACAGCCGCCCGAAAGCCGTGTCAGCGAAGTTGGCAAGAAGCCAACCCTCTTTGGCTGCGATCTGGGTCCGGCCGAAATGACTGCGCGCGATGCGCTGGCCCTCGCGACGCGCGGCGGGGCGCAGGTTCTGGGGCGCAGCGACATAGGTCATCTGGCTGTGGGCATGTGCGCCGATCTGGCGTTGTTTGACCTGAACACGCTGGCCTTCGCCGGGGCCGCTGTGCATGACCCGGTCGCGGCCCTGCTGTTGTGTGCCAGCCCCTCAGCCGCCTACACCGTGGTCAATGGCCGGCCCGTGGTGCGCCAGGGACAACTGGAAAGCCTGGAACTCGGGCCACTGATCGAGCGGCACAACCGCCTGGCGCTTGAGTTGGTGGGGAAAAGCCTGTGACAAGGCTCACTTATTCACCCAGGTAGGCTGCCCGCACCTTGGGATCATGCAACATGGTTTTGGCGTCGCCCGTCATCGTGATCAGGCCCGAATCCATGACATAACCGCGGTCGGCAATGGCGAGCGCCCGGCTTGCATTTTGTTCCACCAGCAGGATCGTCACACCCTGCGCGTAGACCTCGCGCACCACTTCAAAAATCTTGTCCACCATGATTGGCGACAGGCCCATGGAGGGCTCATCGAGCAACAGGACCTTGGGCCGGCTCATCAGAGCCCGGCCCATGGCCAGCATCTGCTGCTCGCCACCGCTCATGGTGCCAGCCAATTGGTCCTTGCGTTCCTTCAGGCGCGGAAAGGTCGTGAACACCCTTTCGATGTCCTGCTCGATTTCGGCTTTGTCACTGCGAATAAAAGCGCCCATCTGCAGGTTCTCGGTGATCGTCATGCGGGTAAACACGCCGCGACCTTCAGGCACCATGGCCAGCCCTTGCTTAACCAGGTCCCAGGGGCCCTGGCCGCGAATGCTTTTGCCCAGGTACTCGATGTCGCCGTCGGCCATGCCCAGCGAACCGGTGATCGCCTTCATGGTGGTGGTCTTGCCCGCCCCGTTTGACCCGATCAGCGACACCAGTTCGCCCTCGTGGACCTCGAAATCCACACCTTTGACGGCTTGAATACCGCCGTAAGCCACTTTGAGGCCTTTGACTTTTAAGAATACTTCGGCCATGTCAATGTCCTCCGGTGCCTAGATAGGCTTCGATCACTTTTTCGTTGCGCTGCACATCGGCCGGCGTGCCTTCGGCAATTTGCTTGCCGTAGTCGAGCACCGTGACCCGGTCGCACAGGCCCATGACCAGTTTCACGTCGTGCTCGATCAGCAAAATGGTGCGGTTGTCGTTGCGGATTTTGTCAATCAGTTCACGCAACATCACTTTTTCGGTGCTGTTCATGCCGGCAGCCGGCTCATCAAGCGCAATCAGTTGCGGGTCGGTGGCCAGGGCACGGGCAATTTCAAGGCGCCGCTGGTCGCCATAACTCAGGGTGCGGGCCTTGTAGTCGGCCAGACTGGCAATGCCCACATAGTCCAGCAACTCCAGGGCACGCTCGGCGATGGCGGCTTCTTCAGATTTGAAACCCCGGGTGCGAAACACGGCCCCGATCAAGCCGGAATGGGTGCGCACATGGCGTCCCACCATCACGTTTTCGAGCGCCGTCATTTCGGCAAAGAGACGAATGTTCTGGAACGTGCGCGCAATGCCGGCCTTGGCCACCTCGTGCACGGCGGTGGGCTGGTAGGGCTTGCCGGCCAGTTCGAAGTTGCCTGTGTCCGGGGTGTACAGACCGGTGAGCACGTTAAAAAAGGTGGTTTTGCCAGCGCCATTGGGTCCGATCAGGCCATAGACCTGGCCGCGCTTGATCAGGATGCCCACATCGCTCAAGGCCTGGAGGCCACCGAAACGCTTGGACACGCCGGTAACGTTGAGTACGGTGTCTGTCATGTCAATTCTTTTTCAAAAGGGCCGCATCAGGGCTTGGTCGTTTGCAGAGATTTGCCGTGTTCTGGCGACGGCCACAAACCGCGCGGACGCAGAAGCATCACAATGATCATGGCCAGCGCAATCAACAACTGGCGCAATATGGAGGCATCAAGCCGTCCATCGGTCAGGTTCTGCAGGGGGCCCGCCACGTAGCGCAACACTTCGGGCAGGGCTGACAGCGCAATCGCACCCAGCACCACCCCCGGCAGGTGGCCTATGCCCCCCAGCACCACCATCGCCACGATCATGATGGACTCCATCAAACTGAACGACTCGGGCGATATGAAGCCCTGGAAGGACGCAAACATGGCGCCGGAAACACCGCCGAATGTGGCCCCCATGCCGAAGGCCAGCAGTTTCAGGTTGCGCGTATTGATGCCCATGGCCTTGGCCGCAATTTCGTCCTCGCGAATGGCCATCCAGGCCCGGCCCACGCGCGAAAGCTGCAGTCTGTGCGAGATGATCACGCTGACCACCACCAGCGACAGGAACAAATAGTAGTACAGCGAGACCGAGGCGAGTTGAAAGCCGAAGATTTCCACTTTTTGACCCATGCTCAGGCCAAAAAAACTCAGCGAGTCAATTTGTCCCAGTCCCTTGGGGCCGTTCGTGATGTTGACCGGATGGTCCAGGTTGTTCATGAAGACGCGAATGATTTCGCCGAATCCCAGCGTCACAATGGCCAGATAGTCACCGCGCAGGCGCAAAGTGGGCGCACCCAGCAAGACGCCCAGCAGCCCGGCCAGGCCCGCCGCCGCCGGGATCACCAGCCAGATCGGCAAATGCAGGCCATCCGGGAACAAGGCGGCAATGGCGGGGAAAGTTTCGACCAGGTGCGGCGACGCCAGCAAGGCGTACATGTAGGCACCGATGGCAAAAAATGCCACATAGCCCAGGTCGAGCAGGCCCGCATAACCCACCACAATGTTCAGGCCCAGCGCCAGCAGCACATACAGCAGGGCCATGTCGGCAATACGCACCCAGGCATTGCCAAAACCTTGAAGCACCAGCGGCAGCACCAGCAAACCCAGGGCTGCCAGCAGGAAAACGATGATCTGTTTTTGTTGTTTCATGACGGGTCTCCTTACGCCCGGTCCGCCACCCGTTCACCCAGCAGCCCCGAGGGCCGCAGCGTGAGCATGATGATCAGCATCACAAACGCAAATATGTCCGAGTAGTGGCTGCCCAGCACACCGCCCGTGAGCTTGCCGATGTAGCCGGCACCCAGCGACTCGATCAGGCCCAGCAGGATGCCGCCGACCACCGCGCCGGCCAGGTTGCCGATGCCGCCAAAAACGGCCGCGGTAAAGGCCTTGAGGCCTGGCAAAAAGCCCATGGTGTGCTGCACCGTGCCGTAATTGGCTGCCCACATGATGCCGGCAATGGCCGCCAGCACGGCGCCGATCACAAAGGTCGCTGAGATCACGAGGTCGGGCTTGACTCCCATGAGCGCCGCGACCCGCGGGTTTTCAGCCGTTGCCCGCATGGCGCGCCCCAATTTGGTGTAGTTGACGAGCCACATCAGAGTGGCCAGCGCACAAGCCGTGAGCCCCAGAATCAGGATTTGGGTGAATGAAATCACGGCGCCGCCAATTTCATAAGGCTCACCCCCGAGCAAATTAGGGAACGGCTTGTAGTTGGGCTTCCAGATGATCATGGCCATCGTCTGCAGGAAGATCGACATGCCGATGGCCGTGATCAGGGGCGCCAGGCGCGGGCTGTTGCGCAAGGGCCGGTAGGCCACTTTCTCGATCGTAAAGTTGAGCGCGGCCGCCACGATGCAGGCAATGATCAGGGAGATCAGCAGGATGAGCCAGCCCGGTGCCCCGGGCATGGCTTCCTGCATCCAGCCGATGATGGTCCAACTGGTCAGCGCGCCGACCATGAGCACCTCGCCGTGGGCGAAGTTGATCAGGCCGATGATGCCGTACACCATGGTGTAGCCCAAGGCAACCAGGGCATACATGCTGCCCAACACCAGACCGTTGATGATCTGCTGGATCAAGGTTTCCATATTTGTGTTTCCTCCGATTTTTGGCCGGTTGATGTGCCAGCGATTTTGCTGACGTGTTCTACAGCCTTATGAGCCTTGCCATTGTGTTGACGGCAAGCCTGCCAACGACGTGTTTGTATAAATGGATTGTAGCCAAGAGGTCGCCCCATGAAGGTGCATCAAAGCACGGGTTTACCCTCGCAAATGATCATCTCATGCAAGACCGATGCCATGTCAGAGCCCTTGCGCATTACGCTCCTTGAGCGCCTGCAGTTTCTCGGCAATTTTGATCTCCAGCCCGCGCGCCACCGGTCGGTAAAAACCCGGCTCGGCCATGCCTTCGGGCAAATAACGCTCCCCCGCCGCAAAACCGTCGGCTTCATCGTGCGCGTAACGGTAGCCTTTGCCATAGTCCAGTGCCTTCATCAACTGGGTCGGCGCATTGCGCAGGTGCATGGGCACCGGCCGGGTGCCATCCCGCTTGACAAAGGCCTTTGCTTCATTAAACGCCTTGTAGACCGCGTTGGACTTGGGCGCCACCGCCAGATACACCACACATTCGGCCAGCGCAAGTTCGCCCTCGGGCGTGCCCAGACGCTCGTACACCTCGGCCGCATCGAGCGCCAGACGCAGTGCGCGCGGGTCGGCCAGACCAATGTCTTCGCTGGCCATGCGGATCAGGCGCCGCGCCATGTAGCGCGGATCAGCGCCCCCGTCGAGCATGCGCATCAGCCAATAGAGCGCGGCATCAGGATCGGAGCCGCGCACACTTTTGTGCAAGGCGGAGATGGTGTCGTAGAACTGCTCGCCGCCCTTGTCATACCGGCGCATGCGCTCACCCAGCACCTTGAGCAGCCACACGTCGGTGATCTCGTCACGCTTTTCCTGCGTTGCCGAAACCGCCAGCGTTTCCAGCGTGTTGAGCAGGCGCCGCGCATCGCCATCAGCGTATGCCACCAGTCGGTCGATCGCCGCGGGCTCAATCGGGGGCAGCGCTTGCAGCGACTGTGCCGACGCCACAATCTGCTGCAGATCCTCGGCCGTCAAAGGCTGCAACACATAGACGGCGGCACGTGACAACAGGGCCGAGTTGACCTCAAAAGACGGGTTCTCGGTCGTGGCCCCGACAAAAGTGAACAAGCCGCTTTCCACATGCGGCAAAAACGCGTCCTGCTGCCCCTTGTTGAAGCGGTGCACCTCATCGACAAACACCAGCGTGCGCCGCCCCTGTTGCTGGGCCAGCTGTGCTTTTTCAACGGCTTCACGAATGTCCTTGACGCCGCCCAGCACCGCGCTGATGGTGATGAACTGGGCGTCGAATGCATCGGACATGAGACGCGCGATGGTGGTCTTGCCGGTGCCAGGCGGGCCCCAGAAAATACAGCTGTGGGGCTGGCCGGACTCAAACGCCAGGCGCAGTGCCATGCCTTCGCCCAGCAAATGCTGCTGGCCCACAACCTCGCCCAGATTTTTTGGGCGCAATCGTTCTGCCAAAGGGGGCGTGCCTGATGTCATGGGGTCAATTCTGTCAGATCGATGGAGACACCCGGTCATGGCCGCAACAGGCTGCTCTCACTGCCGGATCAGGTCTGCGCCCTCAGGCGTTTTGAAGTCGAATGCCTTGGCGGGCGGCACCAGGTTGACTTTGAAGCTTCCGAAGGTGAGCACCGAGCGCTGGCCAAAGCTGTCCAGAATTTCCAGCACCTCCAGCACCGTGCTGGCCGCTGCCGCATCCGCTGTCGACCTGAAACCAACCCGGACCGACTGCAACTGCCCGTCATTTGATTTCGGCGTAGCCAGCACCCACTGCAAGCCGTCCTTGTCGGGCGCATCGGCCAAGACAAAATCAGCTTGCAAGGCCTGCACGTCGGCCGCCGAGGCAATCAGCGCGGCAGGTGTCGCGCCTAGCACCGCAGACTGCTTGCGCGCGGTGACCTGGTTCAGGTCGACATCATGCAACCACAATGTCTGGCCGTCAGCCACGATGCTCTGCACAAAGGGCTTGGCATAGTCGAAGCGGAACCGGTTCGGCCGTGAAAACTCAAAGCGCCCGCTCGAAGTCTTGACCCGCGGCGCCTGCCCCGCGCGGGCGGGCGAAGTCACCACCTGGGTGAAATCTGCCTGGCCGGTCTTGACCGTCCTGACAAAGTCTTCCAGACTTTTCAGACCACCAGCGTTGGCCGCAGTGGCACAAGCAACCAACAAAAAAGACGAAACCAGGAGTCGATTTATTCCCATTTTCATCATTCGTTGCGGGCCGGCACCAGAATTTCACGCTGACCGCTGGTGCTCATGGGACTCACCAGACCGGCATTTTCCATGTCTTCGACCAGTCGCGCGGCGCGGTTGTAGCCGATTTTGAGGTGGCGCTGGACCAGGGAAATGCTGGCCTTGCGGTTTTTCAGGACCACTTCCACGGCCTGGTCATAAAGCGGATCTTTCTCGCCCCCACCCATGCCGCCCTCTGCTATGGCATCGTCGTCACCGTCGACCGTGCCACCTTCCAGAATACCCTCGATGTAATTGGGCTCACCCTGGCTCCTGAGGTAGGTCACAACACGGTGGACTTCTTCGTCGCTGACAAATGCGCCGTGCACACGAATCGGCAAACCGGTTCCACTGGGCATGTAGAGCATGTCGCCCATGCCCAGCAGCGCCTCGGCACCCATCTGGTCGAGAATGGTCCGGCTGTCGATCTTGCTTGAAACCTGGAACGCGATGCGCGTTGGAATATTGGCCTTGATGAGGCCCGTGATCACATCCACGCTGGGGCGCTGGGTCGCCAGAATCAGGTGAATGCCGGCGGCGCGGGCTTTTTGCGCCAGCCGGGCGATGAGTTCTTCGATCTTCTTGCCCACCACCATCATCAGGTCAGCCAGTTCATCGATCACCACCACAATGTGCGGAAGCCGGTCCAGCGGCTCGGGCTCCTCGGGGGTCAGGCTGAAGGGGTTGCCGATGTACTCACCGCGCGCCTTGGCCTCGTCCATCTTGGTATTGAAACCCGCCAGATTGCGCACCCCCATCTTGCTCATGAGTTTGTAGCGCCGCTCCATCTCGGCCACACACCAGGTCAGGCCATTGGCGGCTTGGCGCATGTCGGTCACCACCGGGCAGAGCAGGTGCGGAATCCCCTCATAGACCGACATTTCCAGCATCTTGGGGTCAATCATCAAAAGCCGCACATCATGCGCTTCAGCCTTGTAGAGCAGGCTCAGGATCATGGCGTTGATACCCACCGACTTGCCTGAACCGGTGGTACCGGCCACCAGCACGTGCGGCATCTTGGCCAGGTCGGCGACCACCGGGTTGCCGACAATGTCCTTGCCCAGGCCCATGGTCAGCAGCGACTTGGCCTCGTGGTAAATATTGGATCCCAGGATCTCCGACAGCTTGATGCTTTGCCGCTTGGCATTGGGCAGTTCCAGCGCCATGTAGTTCTTGCCCGGGATGGTTTCCACCACCCGGATCGACACCAGGCTCAGGGACCGCGCCAGGTCCTTGGCCAGGCCGACGATTTGCGAGCCCTTGACCCCGGTGGCGGGCTCGATCTCGTAGCGGGTGATGACCGGGCCCGGCTGCGCCAGCACCACGGTCACGGTGACACCAAAGTCCTTGAGCTTTTTCTCAATCAGGCGGCTGGTCATCTCCAGCGTTTCAGGCGCCACGGTTTCCTGGCGCAACAGGGCGGCATCAAGCAGGTCGACCTGGGGCAACTTGGTATCGAGTAACTCGTGGAACAGCGGTTTCTGGCGTTCCTTGGCCACCCGCACGCTCTTGGGCGGGTCAACCACCAAGGGCTCAAGCAGCACCGTTTTTGCCGGATGCTCCTGGCGCTCCTGACGCTCTTCCACCAAGACCACCTCCCGCGCCCGCGCTGCTTCCTGACCCAGGGAAAAGTCCTCCTGCAGCTCGATTTTTTCACGCCGGTTTTCAACTTTTGAATACAGCCAGGCACCCAAGCGCTCGGCCAGATGCCCCCACGAAAACCGGAAAACGAGCGCGGCGCCCACCACACCGGCCACGATGGCCGTCAGGGCCGAGCCCACGAATCCGAGCCAATGCACACTCAAGGGCCCCAGCCAGAATCCGAGAACGCCCCCCACATGACCCGGCAACCGGGTCTCGAGGCTGTAAAAACGGGACCATTCCAGCAGCACGCTCCCGCTAAGCAGCAGGGCCAGTCCACCCCAAAAAGTGACATGCCGGCGCAGGCGCCCCCCCTTCACCGTCGTGCCCGGCGCGTCTTCCAGGGCCAGCACCGCATGGCCTCGCAACCAGTGCGCCAAGGCGCTCAACCAGACCCGCACGGCGGCGGCAACACACCACCACACCGAGAATCCAAGGAGAAAATAACTGGCATCGGCCACCCATGCCCCCAATTGCCCCGCCAGGTTGCGCGCCGCCGCACCCGAGCCCGAGGTGGACCAGGCAGCATCCTGCGGCGTGTAGGTGAGCAGCGCCATGATCCACAGCGCCAGCCCCGCAAAACCAAGAAACAAGCCAATTTCCTTGGCAAACCGGATCAGTCCGTGACGGGCCGTGTCGGCCTGTGTCGCATTGAAGGTATTGAGAGAGTAGGTCATTTCCGTTTTCTTTAAACTCCCGCTTAATATACACGGCGCAAGCCCTCACACCCCAAGGTTCCATATGACAGACACACGACACGCAAAAGTACTGATTTTGGGCTCCGGCCCCGCCGGCTACACCGCCGCCATTTACGCAGCACGCGCCAACCTCCAGCCGCTGCTGATCACCGGCATCGCGCAGGGCGGCCAATTGATGACCACCACCGAGGTGGACAACTGGCCCGCCGACGTCGACGGCGTGCAAGGCCCCGAGCTGATGCAGCGCTTTTTGGCGCACGCCGAGCGCTTCAAGACTGAAATCGTGTTCGACCACATCAGCAAGGTCGACTTTTCCAAACGACCGTTCACACTGACCGGCGACAGCGGCACGTATACCTGCGATGCGCTCATTCTGGCCACCGGCGCCTCTGCCAAGTACCTGGGACTGCCCTCGGAAGAGGCCTTTATGGGCCGGGGCGTGTCGGGCTGCGCCACCTGCGACGGATTTTTTTACCGCGGCGAGGTGTGTTGCGTGGTCGGTGGCGGCAACACCGCGGTGGAAGAAGCACTTTATTTGTCCAACATCGCCGCGAAGGTTTACCTGATTCACCGCCGCGACAAGTTCCGCGCCGAGCCCATCCTGATCGACAAGCTCATGGACAAGGTGGCCGCCGGCAAGATTGAGCTCAAAACCTTCAGCGCGCTCGACGAGGTGCTTGGCGATGCCAGCGGTGTGACCGGTGTGCGGATAAAAAGCGTCAACACCGGGGTCACCGAAGACCTCACGCTCAAGGGCTGCTTCATCGCCATTGGCCACGCGCCCAACACCGAAATTTTCCAGGGCCAGTTGGAAATGGCCGGCGGTTACCTCGTCACCCAAAGCGGCAACCAGGGTTTTGCCACCCAGACCAGCGTGCCCGGCATTTTTGCCGCTGGCGATGTCCAGGACCATGTGTACCGCCAGGCCATCACCAGCGCCGGGACCGGCTGTATGGCCGCGCTCGATGCGCAGCGCTTCCTCGAACAGGCCTGAACCCAGGCAGTTCCCCGCCCGGGCTATAATGCCGGGCTTTGCTGCCTACCCGTTAGGGATTGGGCTGCAGACGGGTTACCGCCACCCTCTTCTTGGCGAGGTGAGGCCTCTGGCGTCAGTCAGGGCCGTTTAATAGTATCGGAGTGTCCACATGGCACGCGTATGTGAAGTCACGGGCAAAGGCCCGATGGTCGGGAACAATGTTTCCCACGCCAACAACAAAACCAAGCGCCGGTTCCTGCCGAACCTGCAATACCGCCGTTTCTGGGTGGAGTCTGAAAACCGCTGGGTTCGCCTGCGGATTTCGAACGCCGGTCTGCGTTTGATCGACAAAAACGGTATCGACGCTGTGCTCGCAGATCTGCGCGCACGTGGTCAGGCCTAAACCCATTTACTGAAAGAGCACCATGGCTACCAAAGGCGGACGCGAAAAAATCAAGCTGGAATCGACAGCCGGCACCGGTCACTTCTACACGACTGACAAAAACAAGAAAACCACTCCCGAGAAATTGCTGATCAAGAAATTTGATCCCAAAGCTCGCAAGCACGTGGATTACAAGGAAATGAAACTGAAGTAATTCGGTTTTCTTCCAACAAAAAGCCCGCAGTTCGCGGGCTTTTTTGCGTCTGAAGCAGTCGCGGCAGCGCCCGACCTTTAGAAGTCCACCGTCACGCTGGCGCGCAGTGTGCGCGGCGTTGCGGGAAACAGGTACACACCGCCCCAATATGTGGTCGGCGCCTCGCGCCAATAGCTGCGGTTGCTCAGGTTCTCGATGTTGAAACGCCAGACCGTTTCTTTGCCCGCCACACGCTGGATGTAGCTGAACCCCGCATCAAGTTGCCAGGCAGAGGGCAACCCAACCCTCCCGTCCGCCGTCACCTTTTTGCCGTTCTCGAAAGTGGCCAGCCCATTGAACGACAGGCCGGGTAGTGCCGCGAGCCTGTAATCGGCAAACAACGAGGCTTTTAAACGCGGCAGGTTGGTCACACGCTGCCCCACCAGCGGCTGATCGACGGCCTCGGTGTACTTGGCATCGAGCGCCATCAGGCTGGCTTGCAAGGACAACGCCGCATCCAGGCGGCCGGCGGCGCTCAATTCAATGCCGCGATGGCGTGCGGTCTTGGCGCCAGCCACCTGCGTCGGCAACGCGGCCGGATCTGCTGCTGGCACGTCATCGGCATAGGGCTTGTCGACGCTGAAGGCTGCCGCGGTCAGCAGCAGGCGTGGATTGGCCTGCCATTTCAGGCCAATCTCGGTTTGCTCACTCTTGAGCGCCGGCAGCACCTGCCCCGAGTTGGCAAACCGGTCCGGCCGATTGGGCACGGCTTCGAGTTCCACGCCCTGGCCCCAGGACACATAGATCGTCGTGCTTGGGCCGGGCGACCAGGCCAGCCCGGCCCAAGGCGTGGTCACCGTCTGCTCAAACGAGACGGCGCGCGTGCCGTCGCTGCGCTCGCTGCTGCGGATCAACCGGGTCACACGGGCACCGACAAACGACTGCACGCCCGGGCTCAGATCGGACGTCAAGGTGGCATAGCCTGCGAGCGCACGCTCACGGCTGTCGGTATTGAGACTCGTCAGGGTGGGATCGGCCTGCAGCGCGACCGGCGCGTAGATATTGGTGATGCCGACCCAGTTGTACGCCTGCATCGGTGCCAGGTCAGCGCTGGCAGTGCGCCAGTTCAAACCCAGCCGGGTCGCGTGCTGCAGGCCGAGGGCCTTGAATTTACCGTCAAGGCGGGCGTCCCAGCTCGACACGGTGCGGCGTTCCCCATCACTGCGGTAGTCGTAAATATCCACATCGCCATTGGCACACAAACCGGGATAAACGTAGCTTGGCGCGCTGCTGCAGCCATCCGGAAAGGCAAGGCGATCGTTGATGTGGATGTTTTGGGTGTTGGCCGCGAGGCGGGCGCTCCAGTCGGCAGCCAGGCGATGCGTGATCACCACTTCGGCGGTCGTGCTGCCGCCCTGAAAGGGCTGCGACCACACTTGGTTGTTCAGGTTCAAGCGCGGATTGATGCCGCCGGGCAGCATGTCACCAACACCGTCACCGTTGCTATCGAGCAGGCCCAGGCCCGGCACCGAGGGCTGGCTCTTGCGATGGTAAGAAAAGTCTGCCGACACCGAAGTGGCTGAATCCAGCTCGGTCGCCAGGGCCAGACTGAGCAACTGGCGCGAACCGTTCGCGTCGTCGAACTGGGGGTGCAAGCTTTCATCAACCAGGTTCAGTCGCACACCGCTCGATCCCAGCTTCTGATTGACATCGAGCTGAAGCTTGGCGCCGCCGCGGCCGTCGGCGCCGAGTGTTGCCCGGGTGAAGGGTTGCTTGAGCGGCAACTTGGTGACATAGTTCACCAAGCCGCCGGGCGCCGCTACCCCAGACTGCAGGCCAGCCACCCCCTTCAGCACCTCAATGCGCTCCATGCTTTCCAGCGCTATCGGCGCGATGTTCGACGTGGCCAGGCCGTTGCGGCTGAAATTGCCGCTCTGGTCGAGTAAAAATCCACGAATGGAGAGGCTTTCGATATAGCCGGTGGTGTTGTAGCTGTCGGCGAGCGAGGCGTCCAGCTTGATCGCCTGTGACAGTGTTTGCACGCCGCTGGCGGTCAACAGGTCGGCGGAGAGTACCGTGACGCTGATGGGTGATTTAGCCAAGGGTGCGCCAAAGCCGGTGACCTCTGCAGTTCCCACATCCAGCAGCGGTGCGGCTTTGCCGATCACAGTGATGGCCTCAAGCCGGGCGGGCGCGGTCTGAGCAATGGAAGGGAGGGAGGCACTTGCGGCGAGCGCCAGCGCGAACGGGGTCAGTTTCAAACGGGATGCCATCGAGTTTCCTTTGTCGACGGCAGGGGATGTGCCAAAGCAGCCAGGTCCGGACCAGACTGGCTTCAGCAACGCTTCCCTGCGCAAGTATTATCTTGATCAAGTTCCAGGGTGTTATCTCAGCCGATCTTCTTGCGAAGATCAGCACCCCTAGCGTTTACAGGACCGGCGTGCGCCGGCCTGATCGGAGAATTGTAAGAGACGAATCCCTCGGGCCCGCGCAAGCCCGAAGGGAAACGCTAGGAAATCCGGACCGCGCGCAGGCGCATCGAGAATTCCTGCAAGGCGGCAATGCCGCTGGCTTCGGCGCGCTGGCACCAGGCCTGCAAATCCGCGGCCAGTTGCTCGCGGGTGTGTGAGCGGTTCAACCAGAGCTGGCGCAACTCTTCACGCATCAGCACCATTTTGTCGAGCACGGGTGAGGCAGCCCGCACGGTGGCCAAATGTGCCATCACCGATGCAGGCACCATTTCGGCGTCGCGGTGCAACCAGCTCTGTGCCGCCTTGATCATGATGGCGTCCGGACGCCGCGCCTTCAAAGCCGCCAATTCGTCGTTGAAAGCCTGGCGCATGCCGCGCGCGTATCCGGCCATCAGTTCGTAGCGGTTTTGAATCAGCGCTTCAAGCGTATGCTCGTCCGCCTGCGCGCGCATGGCCCCCAGGGCCAGCCGCGGGGGGGTTTTCTTGACCCTGGCCAGTCCGACGCGCTGCATCAGGCTGATGTACATCCAGCCAATGTCAAATTCATAGGGTTTGACGGAGAGCTTGGCCGAGGTGGGATAAGTGTGGTGATTGTTGTGCAGTTCCTCTCCGGCAATCAGGATGCCCCACGGAGAAATGTTGGTGCTGGCATCGGGTGCCTCGAAATTGCGATAACCCCAGTAATGGGCCGCGCCGTTGACAATGCCTGCCGCCATCACCGGTGTCCAGAGCATTTGCACCGCCCAGACAGCGAGACCGGCGACGCCAAACAGCGCCAGGTCAAGCACCAGCATCAGGGCCACACCGGTAAAGGAAAACCGGGCATAGAGATGGCGTTCGATCCAGTCATCGGGCGTGCCATGGCCAAATCGGGCCAGCGTCTCCTTGTTTTGCGCCTCTTTGCGGTACAACTCGTAACCTTGCAACAAGACCGTCTTGATGCCGTGCACATGCGGGCTGTGCGGGTCGTCAGGCTGCTCGCATTTGGCGTGGTGCTTGCGGTGAATCGCGGCCCACTCGCGCGTCACCTGGCCGGTGGTCAGCCACAACCAGAAACGGAAAAAATGCGAGGCGACCGGGTGCAGGTCCAGCGCGCGGTGAGCCTGATGACGGTGTAAAAAGATGGTCACGCTGAGCATGGTCACATGCGTCATGCCCAGGGTGAACAAAACCAGTTGCCAGGCGCTCAGATTCCAGAACCCGTTCGCCGCCCATTCCAACAATGAGGTCATCAATTTGTCTCTCTAATCGTTTTATTGACGCTGCCAAACCGCAGCGAAGAAGCCATCGGTGTGGTGCCGATGCGGCCATAACCGTAAGAACCGCTGCTTATTATCACCGCCATTGCACAAATTTTCAGCATGTTCGACTTTAAGCCCTACAAGCACCTCACCCACATCGAGCGGCACAAAGTCGGGGTTGGCCTCGGAAAACGCCAGTGCGATGGCTTCATTTTCCTGCGGCAGCACGCTGCAGGTGGCATACACCAGGCGCCCCCCGGACTTCAGCAGGCGCGCCGCACTTTGCAGGATGGCCGCTTGCTTGATCGTCATTTCATCGACCGCCGTCTGGTTCTGGCGCCATTTGAGATCAGGATTGCGTCGCAGCGTGCCCATGCCGGTGCAAGGTGCGTCAACCAGCACGCGGTCAATCTTGCCGCTCAGGCGCTTGACACGCTCATCACGCTCATGCGCAATGGCCGCGGGGTGCACGTTCGACAAGCCGCTGCGGGCCAGCCGCGACTTGAACGCGTCGAGTCGGCCGGCCGAGGTGTCGAACGCATACAGGCGCCCGGTGCTGCGCATGGCCGCACCAATGGCCAGCGTCTTGCCGCCGGCACCAGCACAAAAATCGACCACCATCTCGCCGCGCTTGGCATCGAGCAGCATGGCCAGCAGTTGCGAGCCCTCGTCCTGCACTTCGAAATCGCCACGCTTGAAGGCTTCCATTTTGTTGAGTGAAGGCTTGCCGGCAATACGCAAGCCCCAGGGCGAATAGGGGGTCGGCACGGCCTTGATGCCCAAGGCGGCCAGCTCTTTTTGCACATCGGCACGTTTGGCCTTGAAGGCGTTGACGCGCAAATCCAGTCCGGCACCCTTGTTGAAGCTCTCAACCAAGGGCCAGAACTCGTCGCCCAACTGGTCCTTGAGCGGCTGCACCAGCCACTCGGGGAGGTTATGGCGGTGGCGCTCCATCAGGTCCTCGGGTCTGATTTTTTCGCACTGATCAAGCCAGTTGATTTCCTGCTCGGTCAGGGCGCTGCGCAAGAAATCACCCGGGCCGTAAAACCCCAGAATGGCCAGGCGGCGCTCTTTGGGGCCGCTGCCGGAAGGCGCAAAATGGTCATACAAGAGCTTTTTGCGAAGCACGGTGTAGACCGTCTCGGCCAGGGTGGCGCGCTCACGCGGGCCGAGGCCACGGTGCTCACGAAAGAATCGCGACACGATGGCGTCTGCAGGGTGGTCAAATTTGAGGGTCAGACGCACCAGTTCGGAACAGGCGTCAAGCAGGGCTTTTGGATGCATAGCGTGCGATTGTCCCACGGGAACTTTACCCAACTTCACCACTCAGACCAGAGGCTGGCAAAATGAAGTTGCACAATAGGGATTGTCCAAGCTTGCCGCCAGTCACGACTCTTCGATCCATCCGTCTTTAAAAGCACAAGACCACCCGATGTTTCAGCGCCCCATACGCCCTCTGCTCCCAAGCATTCCAGCGCACTGGCTTCGGCCGCTGGCTTGCGTCATGTTGCTGGCGCTGGGCTGGCTGCTGAGTGGCTGCGCCAATTTGAACCGCGATGCAAGCCCGGAAACCACCGCCACCCAAGTCGGCCGCGCCAGTTGGTGGGATGACTTCGACGACCCTTTGCTGGCTGAACTGATCGACCGGGCCATGCAGGCCAATCCCGGCATCCTTTCATCCCAGGCCGCCCTGCAGCAGGCGCGCGCGCTGCGGGATGTCAAACTGGCGGCCACCCGCCCCAACCTGACGGTGTCAGGCTCGGTGCAGCGCACGACCTCTGATGGTTCCGAGGCCAGTGTCAACTTCAGGGGCGGCCTGGACGCAAGCTGGGAGCTTGACGTGTTCGGCGCCAGAAACAGCGCGGTGGCCAACAGCGAGGCCGAGTTGCAGGTCGCTGGCGCCAATTTGCGCGATGTGCAATTAAGCATGACGGCCGAGGTCGCCCTGGCCTACATCCAACTGCGCGGCTTGCAGGCGCAACTTGCCATTGCCCAGAACAACCTGGCCAGCCAGCAGGAGACCCTGCAAATCACCCAGTGGCGCGCCCAGGCCGGCTTGGTGACCTCGCTCGAAGTTGCGCAAGCGCAGACCGCAGCGGCCCAAACTGCGGCGCAGCTCCCCGCCTTGCAAAGCAGCCTGGCCCGAACGCGGCACAGTCTGGCCGTCCTCACGGGTCAGCGCCCGCAGGAGCTCGATACCCTGTTGATGGCCACCCGTCCCATCCCCCAGGTTGACTCGCAGGTGGCCGATGTGATCCCGGCGGACAGTCTGCGTCAACGCGCCGACGTGCGCGCAGCCGAGGCGCGCATCACCGCCGCGCTGGCCGCTGTCGACGCGGCCGATGCGGCCCGCTTGCCCAGCTACAGACTGGGAGGCTCGGTCGGCTTGACCGCACTCACCCTTGCAGGTTTCAGCAACGGGGCGGCACTTGCCACGCAGATTCTTGGCAGTGTGTCCGTGCCCTTGCTTGATGGCGGCGCCACCAAGGCCCAGGTGCGGGCCCAGCGGGCGGTCTTGGCGCAAACCCGGGCCAATTATCAAAGTACCCTGCTCACGGCGCTCAAGGAAGTCGAAGATGCCCTGATCGCCTTGCGCCATGACCGCGAGCGGCTGGGCTACCTGCAACAAGCCGCCAGCGCAGCCGACAACGCCGCCCTGCTGGCCCAAAATCGCTATAGCAGCGGCCTGATTGACTTCCAGACCGTGCTGCAAACCCAGCGCACGCTGCTGGGTGCGCAGGACAGCGTGGCCAGCCTGCAAGCCGACCTCAGCAGCGGCCACGTCCGACTCATCAAAGCCATGGGCGGCGGCTGGCAGTGAACAAGACAGGGAGCACCCATGACTGACGTCTCGCAAAAAATCCCCCGGGCCAGCAGCCCCGCACCCGGTGACCTCCAAGCACTTTTGCAGGAACCGGAGAAAAAAGCCTGGTGGCGCCGACGCGCGCTGTGGGCCACGCTGGTGGGCCTCCTCGCCGCCGCCGGCGGCACGGCCTATTGGCAGCAAAGCCAGCAGCGCAGCGCAGCCCCCAGCTATGTCACCGAGCCCGCCGGCAAAGGCGACCTGACGCTGACCGTGACGGCCAATGGCACGCTGCAGCCCACACGCTCGGTCAACATCGGCAGCGAACTTTCGGGCACGGTGCTGCGCGTGCTGGTCGATGTGAACGACCGGGTCAAAAAGGGCCAGGTGCTGGTGGAGCTCGACACCGCCAAGCTCAATGACCAGGTGCTGCGCTCCAAGGCGGCTCTGGCCAGCGCGCAGGCCCAATTGGCGCAGGCCATAGCCACCGTCAAGGAAAGCAGCGCCAGTCTGGCCCGACTGGAAGAAGTGGCCAGACTGTCCGGCGGCAAGGTCCCTTCCAAAACCGAACTCGACAGCGCCCGCGCCGCCCACGAGCGCGCCGTGGCCGCCGAGGCCAGTGCCCGTGCCAACGTGGATTCATCCCGTGCCTCCCTGGCCACCGACGAAACCAACCTGTCAAAAGCCTCGATCCGCTCACCCACCGACGGCGTGGTGTTGACACGCTCGGTCGACCCCGGCAACGCCGTGGCCGCTTCGCTGCAGGCGGTGACACTCTTCACGGTGGCTGAAGACTTGCGGCAGATGCGCCTGCAGGTGAACGTGGACGAGGCCGATGTCGGCCGCGTCAAGGTCGGCCAGCCGGCCAGCTTCACCGTCAGCGCCTTTCCCAGCCGGCGCTTTCCGGCCTCGATCACCCGCGTCGCCTATGGCTCGACCATTACCGACAACGTGGTCACCTACCAAACCCTGCTGGACGTCAAAAACGAGGACCTGAGCCTGCGCCCCGGCATGACCGCCACCAGCGCCATCACCGCGGTCGAGCGCAAGAATGTCCTGCTGGTGCCCAACACCGCGCTGCGCTTCAGCCCGCAAACCAGTGCCGCCGCGGCGCCTTCCGGAAGCAACATCATGGCCAGTGTCTTGCCGCGCATGCCGCGCACCGGCGCGCGCAAGACCGCCACCGGGGGTGCCGCCAAACAGGTCTGGGTGCTGCGTGACGGCGCGCCAGTGGCGGTCAATGTCACACCCGGCATCAGCGACGGCCGCATGACCGAGATCACCGGCGGCGACCTGCTTGAGGGCATGGCCGTGATCACCGACCAGCGCTCGGGCGCTGCCAGCAAGCCATGAGCACCCCGCCCCTGATCGAGCTCAAAGGCGTCACCAAAACCTATGGCCAGGGTGCGACGGCCCTGCAGGCCCTGAAAGGCGTCGATCTGGCGATCGAGTCTGGCGATTTTGTCGCCATCATGGGCCCCAGTGGCTCGGGCAAGTCCACCGCAATGAACGTGCTGGGCTGCCTGGACACACCCACCAGCGGCGAATACCTTTTTAACGGCGTGCATGTGGAAACCCTGAGCCGCGACCAGCGCGCCCTGCTGCGCCGGCGCTATCTGGGTTTTGTGTTTCAGGGTTTCAATCTGCTGGCCCGCACCAGCGCGCAGGAAAACGTGGAACTGCCGCTGCTGTACCGTGGCGAACCCACCAAAATGCGCCATGCCGCCGCAAAAAATGCTCTCGCCTCGGTGGGCCTGGCAGGCTGGGAACACCACACCCCGGCCGAGCTCTCAGGCGGCCAGCAACAGCGCGTGGCAATCGCCCGCGCCCTGGTTACCGAGCCCGCCGTGCTGCTGGCCGACGAGCCCACCGGCAACCTGGACACCCAGCGCAGCCGTGAAATCATGCACCTGCTATGGCAGCTCAGTGTCGATCATGGCATCACCGTGCTCATGGTCACCCACGAGGCCGACATGGCTGCCTACGCCAGACGCATCGTGCATTTTGTTGACGGTGTGGTCGACAGCGACACCCGCAACCCGCATCCCACCGCCGCCAGTCATGGCACACCCAACCCGCAGCCCATGACGCCCCCCGCGGCGGCCGAGGCCAACTGACATGTGGCTCAGCACCCTCCTGCTGGCCATGCGCTCGATCCGGCGCAACCTGCTGCGTTCGTTTTTAACGATTCTGGGCATCGTGATCGGTGTCAGCGCGGTCATCACCATGGTCACCGTCGGCAACGGCGCCACGCTCGCCATTCAAAACCAGATTTCCGGTCTGGGCACCAACCTGCTGCAAGTGCGCCCGGGTCAGCGCATGATGGGCGGCGGCGGGGGCGCGCCGGCTTTCAAGGAGACTGATGCCGAGGCCATTGCCAGCCAGCTTGGCGGCATCGCGGCGGTGGCGCCCGAGGCGCGAAGCGGAGCCGTGCTGGTGCTCGACGGCCGCAACTGGAGCAGCAGCATCATCGGCAGCACCAAGCACTGGCTGTTCACCGGCAACTGGAAACTCGCCGACGGCCGGGACTTCACCGACGACGAGCAGTTGGCCGGCGCGGGCGTCTGCCTGATCGGCGAAACCGTGCGCCGCGAGCTCTTCGGCAGTCGCGCGGCGGTGGGTGTGTCGATGCGTGTCAAAAAAATCAGTTGCGAGGTCATTGGTGTGCTCGCGCCCAAGGGCCAGGGCGCCTTTGGCAACGATCAGGACGACGTGGTTCTGATGCCCCTGCATACACTGCAGCGGCGTATCACCGGCAACACCCGCGTCAACACCTTGCTGGTTTCGATGCAGGACGGCGCCGACCCGGAGCGCGTCAAGTCAGGCATCACCGAATTGCTGCGCGAGCGCCGCAAGCTGGCCCAGAACGATGAAGACAACTTCAACGTGCTCGACACCAAACAACTCGGCGAAACCCTGTCGGGCACGACCAAAGTCATGACCATGCTGCTCGGCGCCGTGGCCGCGGTGAGCCTGCTGGTAGGTGGCATCGGCATCATGAACATCATGCTGGTGAGCGTGACCGAACGCACCCGCGAGATCGGCCTGCGCCTGGCCATCGGCGCGCTGGAGCGCGAGGTGTTGCTGCAATTCCTGATTGAAGCCGTGGTGCTGGCCGCGCTGGGCGGCGTCATCGGCATCGTGCTGGCCACCGGGGCCTCGATCGGCCTGTCGCGGTTCATGGAGGTGCCGTTCGTCTTTAATCCCGGCGTCAACCTGCTATCGTTCGTGTTCTCGGCCGGCATCGGCGTGCTGTTCGGCTACTTCCCGGCGCGCCGCGCCGCCCGGCTTGACCCGATCGAGGCGCTGCGGCACGAGTAATGTCTTTGCCGCACAATCGGTGAATCCACATAGCAGGACAATGGAAACATGGGCGCAAAAAAAGGTCCTTCGGACGCCATACCCACAACACCGTTCAAGGTGCACGATCAGATCGAGTACCGCGTGAAAGGGCGCATTCTGCACACCACGGCCAGGGGACCGTTCAGTAATGTGGTGGAAGCCATTCCCCCCACCATCACCGGATTCATTCAACGACTGGCGCTACAGGGCCGCTGGGGACAAATCGTCAACTTCCAGCACAGCGCCTTGATACCCCCTGAAGCGCTGCAAAATTTCGCGGTGTATCTGAAAGCACGCTACGAGAAGACAGAGGTCAAGCCGGTTGTTTGCCTGGTCTTCGAGCCTGAGGTCGAGGCTGGCGCCTTGATGGCACCCAAGATTCTGAAGTGTTATCTGGACGCCGGCATCCAGGGCCAGGTGTTTGAGGACTATGCCAGTGCGCTGAATTGGGTGGAATCCGAAATCAGCCAGTTTTCGGCGCAACTCGAATGGAAAGACAGTTACACGATCGGCGACCCCGCCATTGACGAGCAACACCGGGAGTTGTTCAAACGTGCCGCCTATGTCCTGGCAGCGACTTCCCACGAGGGACAGGTCATCTCGGCCATGCGGCTGTTCCAGTACATGCGCACACACCTTTCGCACGAAGAAGAACTGATGCGGCGCCTGCACTATCCGAAACTCGACATCCATGCGCGGGAGCATCGTGAGCTGATTGCCAGGCTCAACACGATTTCACTCAAGATTGCCAACGAAAACCTGGTGATGGCAGATCTGGAAGAATTCATCGGGGACAGGTTCTTGAGCCATATGGAGACGGCAGATGCCGACCTGGCCCGGTTTGCCAACGCGCCCCGGTCAGGCTGAGCCAAGCTTGCTGGCCGCGATGCCAGGCAGCTATATTTTCCGCAGCAATTGAGCCACCGCCCGCGGGTAGATCAAATGCTCCTGCGTGAGCACCCGCGCCGCCAGAGCGTCCGCCGTGTCACCGTGCAACACCGGCACCACGGCCTGGGCCAGGATCGGGCCATGGTCGAGTTCCGCGGTCACCAGATGCACCGTGGCCCCCGCCACCTGGCAACCGGCATCAAGGGCGCGCTGGTGCGTGTGCAAGCCGGCAAAGGCGGGCAAGAGCGAGGGATGGATATTGACCAGGCGACCGGCATAACGGTTGACAAACCCCGGCGTCAGGATACGCATGAAACCCGCCAGCAGCACCAGTGCCGGCTGGCGGGGGCTGTCATGACGCTCAATCACCTGCGCCAGCGCGGCATCAAAGGCCTCACGGCTCGGGTAAGCCTTGTGGTCCAGCACCTCGGTGACAATGCCATGGTCGCTGGCAAATTTCAAGCCCTTGGCATCCGCCCTGTTGCTGATCACCGCGGCCACGCGGGCACCGTAACAATCGGCCCAGCGCTCGCGCTGTGCGGTTTTCACAATGGCGGCCATGTTGGAGCCGCCGCCTGAGATCAATATGACGATATTTTTCATGAAGAACGAATTATGACTTTGAGCAACCCGGCTTCCCTCATCCTGACGCCCATCGAGGCCCGCGTGCTCGGCACCCTGATGGAAAAGGCCCGCACCGTGCCCGACAGCTACCCGCTGTCGCTCAATTCCCTGATGCTTGGCTGCAACCAGAAGAGCAGCCGCGAGCCGGTGATGGACCTGACCGAGGCCGATGTGGCCAGCGCGCTGGAAAACCTCATGGCGCAGTCCCTGGCGCGCACCAACGCTTCAGGTCGCGTGGCGCGTTACGAGCACAACTTCCAGCGCGGCGTGGGTGTGCCCGAGCAGTCGGCCGTGTTGCTCGGCCTGCTGATGCTGCGCGGCCCGCAAACTGCTGCCGAACTGCGCCTGAACACCGAACGCTGGTACAAGTTTGCCGACATCTCCTCGGTTGAGGGTTTTCTGGAAGAATTGCAGGACCGCTCCGTTGAAAAAGGCGGCCCGCTGGTGATCAAGCTGGCGCGTGCGCCAGGCGCCCGCGAGCAACGCTGGGCGCATTTGCTGTGCGGTCCGGTCGACGAGGCGCAATTGGCCCAGTCCGGCAGTGCCCGTGGCGCCGACGGCTCGCCGAGCAACCTGGCGCGCATCGAACAGCTTGAAGCAGAAGTGACCCAGCTCAAAGCCGCGATGCTCAAGTTATGCACCGAACTGGGTGTGTCGGCTATTGAGGTTTGAAGCCGCTGTCCGTGATGATCCGCGCCCAGGTTTTGGCATAAGCCTGCTCACGGCTGGCCAGCTGCGCTGAGGTCATGTAACCCACAGTCAAACCCATGTTGGTGAGGCGCTCGCGCACTTCGGGCAAAGCAATCACTTTGGCCATGGCGCTGCCCAGCTTGTCCAGGCTGGCCTGCGGCGTGCCTTTGGGGGCAAAAATGCCGTAGTACGGCAGGTCTTCAAACCCTGCCAGGCCCAGTTCGGCAAAGGTGGGCACATCGGGCAAGGCGGCCTGGCGCTTGGCGCCCAGCACCGCCACCATGCGGATCTTGCCGGCTTTCTGGTTCTCGATGAAGTCCGGCACCGAACCCACGCCGGCGTGGATCTGGTTGCCCAGCATGTCAGCCATCATGGGTGCACTGCCGCGATACGGCGCGGCCTGCAGATCAAGCTGGTATTTCTGGCCAATCACCTTGACCAGAAACTCGGGCACCGAGGCCGGTGACGGCACACCCACGGTGTCCTTGCCAGCACCCTGCTTTTGCACCCAGGCCACGTACTCGGCCATACTTTTGGCAGGGGTTCCGCCGGATATGGCCAAGCCGTTGGCAAAGGTGGCGAAACCGGCCACGGGAACAAAGTCACGCGCCGAGTCATAACCCGGGTTTTTCACCAGCAACGGCAAAATGGTGATGCTGTGGTCGTGCGACAAAAACAGCGTGTTGCCGTCCGCTGGCGCCGCCTTGAGCGCCTGCGCCGCAATCTGGCCACCGGCGCCCGCCTTGTTGTCAACCAGCACCGGCACACCCATTTGGTCCTTGAGCTTGTCCGCCAAAATGCGGGCAATGGCGTCGGTGCCGCCGCCGGGCGGAAAGCCCACCATCAGCTTGATCGGGCCACTTTGCGCCTGCGCCAGACCGGCAGCCAGCAAGGCGCTTACGGTCAGGGTTTTGAGAAGGCCGCGCAGGCCCTGGGAAACTTGAAATTGACGCATGTCTCGCTCCATAAAAAACTAGAAAGTACCGGGGTACGCACCACCGTCTGCCAGCACATTTTGCCCGGTCATGTAGCCGGCCTGCTGACTGCACAAAAATGCGCAAATGGCGCCGAACTCGTCAGGTGAACCAAAGCGTTTGGCCGGAATGGTGTTGCGCCGAGCGGACGCCACCACGTCCAGCGGTTGCGAGGTTTTGACGGCCGCGCCTTGAAAGATGGATTGCAGTCGCTCCGTGTCAAAGGCACCGGGCAAGAGATTGTTGATGGTGACCCCCCTGGCGGCGACACCACTGCGCGCCAATCCGGCCACAAAACCCGTCAAGCCGCTGCGCGCACCGTTCGACAAGCCCAGCACATCAATGGGCGCTTTGACCGCGCCAGAGGTGATGTTGACAATGCGCCCGAACCCGCGTGCCGCCATGCCGTCCATCGTGGCCTTGATCAGCGCAATCGGCGTGAGCATGTTGGCATCGAGCGCACGAATCCAGTCATCCCGCTCGAAGTTGCGAAAGTCACCCGTGGGTGGGCCACCGGCATTGGTCACCAAAATGTCGAAGTCGGCGCGCTGCGCCAGCACGGCCATGCGGCCCGCTTCGGTGGTGACGTCTGCCGCCAGCCATTGCACAGTGGCCCCGGTCTGGCTGGCGACAGAAGCCGTCAACTGCGCCGCTGCAGCCTGAAGCGCCTCTGCCCCGCGCGCCACCATCAGCACGCTCACACCTTCCTGCACCAACGCTTTGGCGCAGCCCAGCCCCAAACCCTTGCTGGCACCACACACCAGAGCCCACTTACCGCTAATGCCCAAATCCATCACAGTCTCCTGTTAAAAAAAAGCATCACACCAGTGGCCGGGGCCGACTGGTGAACACAAAAATACCCGCCACCACCAGCGCCGTGCCCACTGCCACCCAGGCCGTAAAGGGCTCCCCCAGCAACAGCACCCCCATCAAAATCGTCGACAGGGGCCCGACCATGCCGGTCTGGGCCGCCATGCCCGCACCTATGCGCTCGATGGCCATCATCACCATCATCACCATCAGTACCGGTGCGGCAGTGCACAGGGTGGCGTTCAGCACCGACAACCAGATCACCTCCGGCGCCACCAGCGCGGCTGTCAGCGGTCGCAACACGAGAAATTGACCGATACACAGCACACAGGCCACACTGGTGGCCAGTCCCACCAGGCGCAGCGAACCCAGGCGTTGCACCAGTTCGCCGCTGAAGCTGAGGTAGACGGCATAACTGACCGCGCTGCCAAACACCAGCAGCGCGCCCAAAGCGGCATCCGCGCCTTCGAGATTGATCTCGTGGCCAAACACCAGCATCACACCGCAGTAGCTAAGCGCCATGCCCAGCGCGTGGCGCCGGCTGATGTGGCGCTTGTACAGCACCAGACCCAGCAACAATACCAGCGTCGGATTGATGTACAAAATAAGCCGTTCCAACGACGCGCTGATGTAAGCCAAACCGGCAAAATCCAGAAAACTCGCGAGGTAGTAGCCGGTAAATCCCAGCCCCAGCACACCCCACCAGTCATGCCGATTCAAGGGCGGTTTGCCGCGGCTGGCCCACCAGGCCATGACCGCAAAAATGGGCAACGCAAACAGCATGCGGTACATGATGAGCGTGACCGCATCCACACCATGGCGGTAGGCCAGTTTGACAATGATGGCCTTGCCGCTGAAAGCAATGGCGCCCAGCGTGGCCAAAATCAAACCCGTGGCCAGTGTTTTGGATGGCAAATGAACGGCGTTAGTGCCCATCAGTCTTCCACAAACGCCACGTCGCGCGTGCGCCTGACGGTGGGCAGCAGCACCAGCGCCAGCAGCGCCAATGCCGCCAGCAGCAGGCCCGCAGACAGCGGCCGGGTCACAAACACGCTCCAGTCACCGCGTGACAGCAGCAACGCGCGGCGCAGGTTTTCTTCCAGCATCGGCCCCAGAATAAAACCCAGCAGCAAAGGCGCCGGCTCCATACCGAGTTTGATAAAAAGATAACCCATCACGCCAAACAGGCCCACCATCCAGATGTCCCAGGTGTTGTTGTTGGTGCTGTACACACCAATGGCACAAAACAGCACGATGGCAGGGTACAACCAGCGGTAGGGCACGCTCAGCAGCTTGATCCAGATGCCAATCAGGGGCAAGTTCAGCACGATCAGCAGGGCGTTGCCAATCCACATTGACACGACCAGCCCCCAGAACAGCTCCGGGTTACTGGTCATGACCTGCGGCCCAGGCTGGATGTTGTGGATGGTCATGGCACCCACCATCAGCGCCATCACCGCATTGGGCGGAATACCTAAAGTGAGCAGCGGAATGAAGGAGGTTTGCGAGGCGGCATTGTTGGCCGCTTCGGGCGCCGCCACCCCGCGGATGTTGCCCTCGCCAAAGGGCACTTCACCGGGTTGCAGCCGGGTCTTTTTTTCAATGGTGTAGGCGGCAAAAGCACTCATCACCGCACCACCGCCGGGCAAGATGCCCAGCACCGAGCCCAGACCGGTGCCGCGCAAAATGGCCGGCCACATGCGTTTGAAGTCCTGGCGGCTTGGCATCAGGCCATGCACATTGGCGGTGAACACCTGGCGCTCGATCTCCGGGTGGCTCAGGTTGCTGATGATTTCACCATACCCGAAAAGGCCCATGGCGATCACGATGAAGCCAATGCCGTCGGTCAGTTCCGGAACATCAAAGCTGAAACGCGCCACCCCCGAATTCACGTCAGTGCCGACCAGCCCCAGCAGCAGGCCAAGCAAAATCATGCCGAAAGCCTTGAGCAAATCCCCCGAAGCCAGCACCACCGCCCCCACCAGCCCCAACAGCATCAAGGCACAGTATTCCGAGGGGCCAAACAGAAACGCCACCTCGGTCAGCGGCACGGCAAAAGCGGCCAGCACCAAGGTGCCAACACAACCGGCAAAAAACGAGCCGATGCCCGCCGCCGCCAGCGCCGGCCCGGCGCGACCCTGGCGCGCCATCTGGTAGCCGTCAATGACCGTCACCACTGACGAGGCCTCGCCGGGCAGATTGACCAAAATGGCAGTGGTGGAGCCGCCGTATTGCGCGCCGTAATAAATGCCCGCCAGCATGATCAGCGCCGACGTGGGCGGCAAGGCGTAGGTTGCGGGCAGCAACATGGCGATGGTGGCCAGCGGCCCGATGCCGGGCAGCACGCCAATCAGCGTGCCGAGCAGACAGCCGACAAAGGCATACATCAGGTTGATCGGTGTGAAAGCCACACCAAAACCCAGCGCCAAGTGGTTGATCAACTCCAAGCTAACTCCCCGCCAGAAATACCGGCCACACCGGGAACTGCAATTTAAGCAGCAGCACGAAGGCCAGGTAACTCAAGGCGGCCAGCGCGGTGGCCAGCAGCGCCGCTTCCTTGAGCTTGAAACGCTCACCGGCCAGGCAGGCGACAAAAGTTAGCAGGTAAATACCGGCTATCAGGCCGAGCGCCGGCAGCTCCAGGCTCGGCAGCCCCCCTAGCGCCGCGCCAAACAACAGATTCGCCGCGATGATGGCCATCATCGGCTTCCAGGCCCAGGGGCCAATGGCATTGACCCGGTCGGCCTGAAACAGCGCGGCACGCAACATCATGACAGCGCCCAGCATGGCCAGCAACACACCCAGCAACAGCGGGAAATAACCAGGTCCCATGCGCCCGCTGCTGCCCATCTGGTAGTCCAACGCACCCCAGCCGAAAGCACTGCCGACCCCCATGAACAGCAAACCGGCATAAAAGTCTTGGGTATTTTTCACAGCACCTCTGTCCAACTCATCACACGGCCACTTAAACCAGTGCCGGGGTGGATGACAGCACCTCTTCGATCACCGTCAGGCCCTCGGCCACGCGCAGGGCACCGGCCAGGCGCAAGGGGCGCATGCCGTCAGCCACGGCCTGGCGCTTGAGCGCCTCGGCGTTGGGTTCACGGTTGACTTTTTCCTTGAAGGTCTCGCTCACCACCAGCAACTCGTAGAGCCCCATGCGCCCCAAAAATCCGGTCATGCGGCAGTCGACGCAGCCCACCGCCTTGAACGGCTTGTAGACCCCGTTGAGTTGCCAGGGCTTCACCACCTCGGCCAGCAACTCGGGGGTGGCGGCCGGGTCCGGCACCTTGCAATGGGGACACAGGGTGCGAATCAGGCGCTGCGCCAGCACGCCCAGCAGCGTGGCATTGATCAAGTACGGGGGCACGCCGAGTTCCATCAAGCGCGTGACCGCCGAGGGCGCGTCGTTGGTGTGAAGGGTCGAGAACACCAGGTGCCCGGTGAGCGCCGCCTGGACCGCCATCTCGGCAGTCGCCTGGTCGCGGATTTCGCCGACCATGATGATGTCGGGGTCCTGGCGCATCAGGGCGCGCAAGCCCTCTGGAAAGCCAAAGTCAAGTTGCGGCTGCACCTGGGTCTGGTTGAACGCCGGTTCGATCATCTCGATCGGGTCTTCCACCGTGCTCACGTTGACCTCTTCGGTGGCAACCCGCTTCAGGGTGGAATAGAGCGTGGTGGTCTTGCCTGAACCGGTGGGACCGGTCACCAGAATGATGCCGTTCGGACGCTTCACCAGCGCCTCCCAACGCTGCGCGTCGTGCGCCGAGAAGCCCAGCGCGTCCAGGTCCTTGACCGTCGTGTCGGGGTCAAAAATGCGCATGACCATCTTCTCGCCAAAAGCCGTTGGCAGGGTGGAAATGCGCATTTCGATCTCGTCGCCGCCGGGGTTGCGCGTCTTGATGCGGCCGTCCTGCGGGCGGCGCTTTTCGACCACGTCCATGCGCCCGAGCAGCTTGATGCGCGCCGTCATGGCGCCCAGCACGCCCATTGGCATCTGGTACACCGGGTGCAGCACGCCGTCGATGCGAAAACGGATCACGCCCTGCTCGCGGCGCGGCTCCAGGTGGATGTCGCTGGCGCGCTGGTCGAACGCGTATTGCCAGAGCCAGTCGACGACCTGCACCACACTCTGGTCGTTGGCGTCGAGCTGCTTGTTGCTCTTGCCCAGTTCCACCAGTTGCTCAAAGCTGGAACCGGCGTTGCCGCCCGCCTTGCTGGCGGCGCGCACCGATTTGGCCAGCGCGAAAAACTCGGCGGTATAACGCGCGATGTCCTGCGGATTGGCCAGCACGCGGCGCACACTGCGCCGCGATTGGCGCTCCACCTCAGCCACCCAGTCGGTCAGAAACGGCTCGGCGGTGGCGACCACCACCTCATGGGTCGTGACCTGCACGGGCAAAATCCTGTGGTGCTCGGCATAGGCCGGGCTCATGGTGTCAGCCACTTTGGCCACGTCGACCTTGAGCGGGTCAATGCGCAAATAGCTCAGGCCCGCGCGCGGGGCCAGCCATTGCACCAGCGCCTCCATGCCCATCGCCTTGTCGTCGCTGGCGCGGTGCACCCCAACACTGGTCAGGCGCAGCAGCGGATGCTGCACACTCTCGGCCTGGGCACAGCGCGACTGGATGCGTTGCGCCTCTTGCGCCGTAATAAGACCATCCGCCTGCAGCCACTGCACCAGACTGCGCCAATCCAGCGGACCTTCTGGTTTTCGACCAGGCAATGGGTTGTGAGTGCCGTGCGTCATGACAGCATGGGCTTGAAGACCCGCACCCATTTGCTGGCCGGCAGGCCCCATTCAAACTCTATGCTTTCAGCGCGAGCCGTCAGCACATCGCGCTTGGGTCGGCTCGGGGTGCGCTGCGCCAGCACCACGGTGTTGCCCTCGCGTGTGGGCTTGAAGGCCCAGATGGCCTCCTTGCCAAAGGCCGCCGACATTTTCTCGACGCTGCGCACGAAGCTGGAGGCGCGGCCAAACAGGTTCACCGTCATGCAGCCTTCTGGCGTGAGCAGGCGCCGGCAGTGGTTGTAAAACGGCAGGCTGTCGAGCACCGGCGCGGCGGCCTCGTGGTCGTACAAATCCACCTGCAGGGCATCCACCGTGCCCCACCACCTGGGATTCTGAATTTCCTGCGCCGCGTCGGCAAGCACGACCTGCATGCGGGGGTTTTCAGCCGGCAGCTTGAACCAGCTCTTGCAGGCTGCCAGCACCTGCGGGTTGAGTTCGATCGCGGTGGTTTTCATGCGCAACTCCTTGTGACAAAACTTGGTCAATGACCCCGCGCCCAGGCCCAGTTGCAGCGCCTGGCGGTCCTTAACCGACTCCGCAGGCACAAACAACAACCAGGCCATCATGCGCTGGATGTACTCATGCACCAGGGTGTTGGGCTCGGCCAGGGCCATCGAGCCCTGGATCCATTCGGTGCCGAGATGAAGGTGCCGCATCGGACCATCATCCGAGAAATTGACTTCGGGAAGAGCGTGGGTGTGTTTTTTCAAGATGGGATGATTATCCCCGCTGAAACGCGGGCGGTCACCGAGCTTGTGTCAAGCTGTGCTGCGATCCATGACGCCTGCCTGAGCACGCTTGCCGGAAATTCTTGAGCTTGGTATAAATACGGCCGACCAGCGTTTTAACCCCCACCAAGGAGAATTGAATGCCAACCATAAAGCCCTGCCCTGGCTGGATTCTGACGGCCTGCTTCACGTCCATGGCCGCCACGGCACAGTCGCTCCCGGCATCGCGTGACGGCGACTTCAATCTTGACTGCGGCGCCATCCAGACCGAGCAGGCGGGTCTGAAAGACACCATCGCCGCCGGCAGCAACGACCCCAGCATCGGCAAGGCCGCCGCTGCCGGCACCGCCAATGTGGGCGGTCAACTGGCCGGCTCGATCGCGGCGCAGAGCGCGGGCATTTTTGGCAGCCTGGGCGGACTGCTGAGCAAGGCCGCCGGTTCAGTTGCCCAGCAGCAGGTGGAAGCACGGCTGGCCCCCGATGCACAACTGGTGCAGCAGGCCAAGCAAGCGCAGGCACGCAGTGATTTTTTAACCACCCTGTCCCAAGCCAGGGGGTGCCGTGCTGATGACACCAGCTTTGCCGGCAAGCCCCTGTCGCAGGCTGAATTTGCCGCGCTCTCCAGCGGACCGTCTGCTGGTGTGGTGCGAGCACTGACGACTGCTGTCGTCGCCGACACGTCGGCGCAGCCGGTGACGCTGCTGACGCAGCGCCCGGCTTTTGAGGGCAACCTCAAGCTGGGTGGCAAGCGCTTTTACCTGGCCGAGTTCCGCGTGCTCTACGAGGTGGCAGGTGAGGTTTCGGCGCGCACCAATGCGGGCTACATGCCTGGCACCAGCTACGGTGCCACCAGCTCGCGCATCAAGTACCAAGTACCCCAGGTGGATGTGGCCGCGCTGCAGGCGCTGACCGACAAGGCTTTTGCCGACTTTCAACAGCGTCTGCTGCATGCGGGTGTGACGCCGGACCCCGCTGACGCCTTCATCTCCCAGCATGGTGCCGTCTACCCGGCCACCGAGGCCGGCAGCACGGCAAATTCGCCTGTCTACATCGAAGAAAACCTGGGCCACACCAAGCGCAAATACATGGTGTTCGCGCCCACCGGCATGAAACTGCAGCCACGCGGCTTTGCCGGTCTGGGCGCGGGCAACATGGGTATCCGCATGGACTGGGTGAAAAACAAGTTTGAGGGTCTCAACGTCGGGCTAGCGCTGAATTTCGCATCTCTGGAAAGCTCGGGCTCGGGCTCTTCGATTCTGAACCGCGACGGATCAAGCACTGCGGCCCAGCCCGTGATGAGCATCGCGACACCTTCGGGCTCGGTGGTTGCCCAGGGGCATGTTGATGCCGGCGCCCTGTACATGCCCAAACCGACGACGGTGCCTGGCGACTTTGCCAAGATGCGAGAAACCGGCGGCTTCGACACCCAGAAAGACGCTGGGGTCAAAGGCTTGCAGATGTTGGGCAACCTGATGGGTGTTGCCGCCAACACATCCAAAACGGTGGAGATGGAACTCGAGCTCGATGGCACGACCACCACCCGACTGGCATTGCAGGCCATGAGCACGTTCAACCAGTCACTGGTCGACAAAATCAAGGCCGGCCTCTGAACTGAGACTTTGCGGGTCAGACCACTCGCGCAGCGACGTGCTCTGACCCCAACTGATTAATTAAGTCCGCCAGGCCCGGCAGCGCAGCGCAGGCATTGGCGCTGGTCTGGTTCGCCAGCACCGCCACCTCCATGCCACGCAACGCGGCCAGTTCAGCGCCGATGCGCGGCAACTCGGTGGGCGAATTGATGGCTTGTGCTTCACCGGCATCTCGCTGCTGCGCGGTTTTATAGAGCCAGTGCGGCGGCATGTCGGGGGCATCCGTTTCCAGCACGATGGACTCAAGCGGCAGGTTGGTCGCCAACCGGCGCAACTGCTGCGCCCGGTCATAAGTCAAGGCGCCGCCAAAACCCAGCTTGAAGCCCAAATCAATGAAGCTGCGCGCCTGTTGGGCACTGCCGTTGAAAGCATGGGCAATGCCGTGCCAGCCGCCGCGCGCCACGCTGCGCAGACCCTTGAGCACCAGGTCGACCGAGCGACGCGAGTGCAAGATTACCGGCAAGTCATATTGGCGCGCCAGCTTGAGCTGGGCCACAAAAAAAAGTTGCTGCCGCTCGCGCAAAGGGCTGGTGCAGAGCTCGGGCACGAACAGGTCCAGCCCGATCTCACCCACCGCAACCAGACGGGGATCGTCGCGGTAATGCTGCAGCGTGGCATCGAGCCGGTGCAGGTCGTCGTCTTGCGCAGTTTTGACATACAGCGGATGAATGCCCAATGCATAAGCATCACCGCCGGCATGGGCGAGCCTGCGCACCACCTCGAAATTGGCGACCTCGACCGCCGGCAGCACACACAGGGCCACCCCATCGCGCGCGGCCCGCGCCCGGGTTGCCGGCCCGTCAGAGCCGAACTCAGGCGCATCGAGATGGCAGTGGGTGTCGATGAACTTCATGCACCCCGATCCAAAGAGGGGGTCAGGCAGATTGGGTCGTTGCCAGAAATCGACCCAGTCTGGCGTCGTCTTCGGGCACATGGCGCTCGCACCAGTCCCGCATCAGCGCGGCAATGGCCGGCTTGTTCATGTAGCCCTTGCCAACGTCCATGCTGCGACCGATCAATCGGTCCAGCAGCATTTGGTGCTGCGCCGCGTGCGCCGCCAGCTCCGGGTAATCAAGGCGCCGCATCAGCGCCTCCTCAAGCTCGAACTGTGCCCGAGCCTGTTTGCACAGGGAAACAATGGCGGACCGCAAGACCGTCAGGTCATCGGATGCGAGAAACGCATTCGTCAGAGCGAACAGCCTCTCTTGCATGGCGTCCACCTCGGTGTCGCCGATTTTGTAACTCGTCTGCCATTCCACTTTCATCTTGACACCTCAAAAATCAGGTTTGCATCGTGCAAATGATAAATAATAAATTTCGGGCCTGCTGGCCTAGGCGGAAGCCGCCTCAGTCAATTTGCCCTGCACCAGCCTGAGCTGGCGGGCGCAGCGGGCGGCCAGCACCTCGTCGTGAGTGACCACAATGAACGCGGTCCCTTGCGTGCGCGCCAGCTCCAACATCAAATCGAACACGCCATGCGCGGTGCTGCGGTCCAGGTTGCCAGTGGGCTCGTCAGCCAGCACGCAGGCGGGTTGCGTCACCAAAGCGCGGGCAATGGCCACACGCTGGCGTTCCCCGCCAGAGAGTTCCGCCGGGCGATGTTGCAGACGGTCGGCAAGCCCCACGCTGCTGAGCATTTTGGTGGCGATCTGGCCCGCTTCAGCGTGCGCCATGCGCCTGATCCACAGCGGCATGGCCACATTGTCAAGGGCATTGAACTCGGGCAGCAGATGGTGGAACTGGTAAACAAAACCCAGGTACTGGTTGCGCAGGCGGCCCTGCTCGGCTTCACCCAAATGCGCCAGATCCTGGCCATGCAGCAGCACTGAGCCACTGGTGGGCGCATCCAGCCCGCCCAGCAAATGCAACAGCGTGCTTTTGCCGGAGCCAGACGCGCCCACAATGGCCAGTGTCTCGCCGGCACGCACGTCCAGATCAACACCTTGCAACACGGTCACATCCAGCCGCCCCTCGGTAAAGCGCTTGGTCAAGCCGCGGGCGCTCAGGACAACATCGCCATTGGCGATGGCCAGCCCAGCCGCCCGGCCGCCCGAAGGCTGGGCAGCCCCCCCGGGGGGCAGCGCAGCACGCGAAGCGGCAAGCGTGGGGGTCGTATCACTCATAACGCAGCGCCTCCGCCGGATTGACGCGGCTGGCACGCCAGCTCGGGTAAAGCGTGGCCACAAAGGCCAGCACCAGGGAGATGAGCGCGATCGGAACAATGTCGGCCTGTTGCGGGTCGCTGGGCATCCGGCTGATCAGGTAAATGTCTTTCGGTAAAAAGCTGGCGTGAAAGAGTTGCTCCAGTGCCGGCACGATCACGTCGATATTGAACGCCACACCCAGGCCCATGGCAAGCCCTGCCATCGTGCCAATCACCCCCACCATGGCCCCTTGAACCACAAAGATCCCCATGATGCTGGCCGGACTGGCGCCCAGCGTGCGCAGAATGGCAATATCGGCGCGCTTGTCAGTGACCGTCATCACCAGCGTGCTGACCAGGTTGAAGGCGGCCACCGCCACGATCAGCGTCAGGATGATGAACATCATGCGTTTTTCAAGCTGGACTGCGGCAAACCAGGTTCGATTCTGCCGCGTCCAGTCCCGGACCAGCAACTTGTCCGTCAGCGTGGTGGCCAACTCTGCGGCCACTTCGCGCGCCTGATGCAGGTCGCGCAGCCGCACCCGCACACCACTGGGACCCTCGAGGCGAAAGATGCGCGCGGCATCCTCGATGTGCATCAGCACCAGGCCCGAGTCGTATTCAAAATGACCCGAATCAAAGGTCCCAACCACCGTCATCTGCTTCAGGCGCGGCACGACCCCGGCCGGTGTCACCTGGCCACTGGGTGCCACCAGCGTCACCTTGTCACCGGTCATCAGACCCAGACTGCGCGCCAGCTCGGCGCCCAGAACGACGCCGAACTCGCCCGGCATCAGCAGATTCAGGCCGGTGTTCTTGAGTTCCAACGCCAGGTCAGTCACATCGCCCTCGCGCGCCGGGTCAATGCCCCGCACTACCGTGCCCTTCATGTCCTCCCCCCTGGCCAGCAGCGCCTGGGTGGCGATAAATGGGGCGGCACCAATGACCGCGGGGTTCGACCGAACCTGGGTCAAGGTGCGCCCCGCATCGGGCAAGGCCTCGCCGTTGGGTGCAAGAATCTCGATGTGCGAGACCACGCCCAGCATGCGGTCGCGCACCTCTTTCTGAAAACCATTCATCACGCTCAGCACAATGATCAGTGCCGCCACGCCCAGCGCGATGCCGAGCATCGAGACCCCCGAGATGAACGAGATGAAGCCGTTGCGCCGGGTGGCACGACCCGCACGCGTGTAACGCCAACCAAGGATCAGTTCATAGGGGAGTTGCATGCCCCCATTGTGGCATTGCGGTTGACGTCCATCGGGCTCCAAAACCAAGTCTCCTTGATAATCCGGACCTGACACCTTTCACAGGACAGCACCATGCGACTTCCCGCACACTCCGACCCAGGCCGCCGCCCCCCATGCACCTGCTGATTCCCTATGCCGCCAGCCATGCCGAGGGTTGCCAGGCCGCGCTCGCCACGCTGAAACTGCCCAACCTGCAAAGTCTTCTAGGTCGCCTGAGCGCGCAAACCCCGGACCAGGGTGACGAGCTGAGCTGGTCGCCACCGCACGAGCGCGCGCAGGCCGGCGCATTGGGGCTGACCGTTTCCGACGGACGGATTCCATGGGCGGCGCTGCAGGCGCAACAGCGCCCGGAGCTCGCATCCCTCAACGGCGCTTGGGCGTTTGTCACGCTGTGCAACTGGCAAGCCAGCACGCACCAGGTGACAATGCGCCAAATCCCCATGCGTGACCTCGACCCCGGCGAATCCGACGCCCTGCTGGCCGCCATGAAGCCCTTTTTTGTCCAGGACGGCATCACGCTCCATGCCGACCAGCCGGGGCGCTGGCTGGCCCACGGGACGGTTTTCGAGGGCCTGCCCAGTGCCTCGCCTGACCGGGTGCTGGGGCGCAACCTGGCCCCGTGGATGCCCACGGCGGCACAGGCCAGCGGCCTGATCCGGCTCATGAGCGAAATGCAGATGTTGCTCTACACCCACCCGCTCAACGACGCCCGCGAGGCGCGCGGCGCGCTGCCCGTCAACGCCATCTGGCTTAGCGGCACAGGGGCCTTGCCCCCCCCCAGCTCAGGGGCGATGCGCAGCCCCCCGCCCCCAACCCTTTTTCCCACGCTGCGCGAGGCCGCGCTGCAGGAAGACTGGGCCGGCTGGGCCAGCGCCTGGCAGGCGCTGGATGCGCTGGAAATCAAGGCCCTTCTGGACGCCCACGGCCGCGGTCAGCCGGTTCAGCTTACGCTCTGCGGCGAGCGCCATGCCAAGCTCTGGCGCAGCCAGCCGCAGGGCCTGAGGCAAAAAATAAGGCTGTTTTTCGGCTCGCAGCCCATTCACAGCCAGCTTGCACAATTATGAAGATCACGGTCAGAGATGCCCCGCCCAGAACCATCTGGACGCTGGAGCAAGCCGGCATTCACCCCTTGCTGGCACAACTTTATGCTGCGCGCGGCGTGCAAAACCCCGAGGAACTTGACGACGCGCTGGTCAGGCTGTTGCCGCCCGCGAGCCTGCAGGGCGCCGCCGATGCAGCGCGGCTGCTGGCCGACGCCATACGGGACAAGCAGAGGCTCTGCATCGTGGCCGACTACGACTGCGACGGCGCCACTGCGTGCGCAGTTGGGGTTCGCGGCCTGCGCCTGCTTGGTGCCAGACATGTGGACTACATCGTGCCCGACCGGGTGCAGGACGGTTACGGACTGACGCCACCCATCACAGAACGGGTCAAGGCCAGTGGCGCCGATGTGCTGATCACGGTCGACAACGGCATTGCCAGTTTCGAGGGTGTGGCACGGGCACGTGAACTTGGCCTGCAGGTCTTGGTGACCGACCACCATTTGCCGGCGCTGCGCGGCGGCCAGATTGCGCTGCCCAACGCCAATGTGATCGTCAACCCGAACCAGCCCGGCTGCGCCTTCGAGAGCAAGTCGATCGCCGGGGTCGGTGTGATGTTCTACGTGTTGCTGGCGCTGCGCGCCGAGTTGCGCCAGCGCGGGATGTTCGACGCCCAAAATCAGCCGAAACTGGACGCCCTGCTCCCGCTCGTCGCCCTGGGCACCGTGGCTGACGTGGTCAGGCTCGACACCAACAACCGCCGCCTGGTGGCGCAAGGGCTCAAACGGGTGCGCGCCCTGGCTTTGCCGGCCGGGCTGGCGGCCCTGTTCGTGGCGGCCTCGCGTGAGGCCAGGACAGCCACCACCTTCGACTTCGGCTTCGCGCTGGGGCCCCGCATCAACGCCGCCGGGCGCCTGTCCGACATGACGCTGGGCATTGAATGCCTGCTCACCGACGATGCGGGCCGTGCCCAGGAACTGGCCAAGGCGCTCGATGCCATCAACCGCGAGCGCCGCGAGATCGAAGGCAGCATGCGCGAACAGGCGCTGGCGGTGGCCGAATCCCTGTTTGAAGACGCCGCCGAGGCGCCACCGGCGATTTGTGTTTTCGATGCGGACTTTCACGAGGGTGTGGTCGGCATCGTGGCCTCACGCATCAAGGACAAGTTCCACCGCCCCAGCTTTGTCTTTGCCAGCAGCGGCGCCACCGGCCACGGCCATGAGCTCAAGGGTTCGGGCCGCTCCATCCCCGGCTTTCACCTGCGCGACGCGCTCGACCTGGTGGCCAAACGTTACCCTGGCGTGTTGCTGCGTTTTGGCGGCCACGCCATGGCGGCGGGCTGCACCCTTAACGAGGACCAGTTGGACCGGTTCGAGCAGGGCTTGACCGAAGTTGCCCAGGAGTGGCTGGACGCCGCCACCCTGACGCGCCGCCTCGACACCGACGGCGCGCTCAAGCCCGAATACCGCCGCCCGGACCTGGTGGACACGCTGCACCATGCGGTTTGGGGACAGGGTTTCGCCGCCCCCACCTTCAGCGAAGAGTTGGAGGTCGTGTCGCAGCGCCTGGTGGCCGACAAACACCTGTCGCTCAAACTCAAGCACCGCGGGGAACCGGTCGACGGCATCTGGTTTGGCCGCACCGAGCCGCTGCCCAACCGGGTCAAACTGGCGTTCCGGCTGGACGTGGACAGCTGGCGCGGTGAGCGCCGCGTGCGTTTTCTGATCGAGGCCGCCGAGCTCTGAGCCCGGTTAGGAGCCTAGGCAGCAGAGCGTTCTGCTGCGTGTCCCCCGCCCTGCGGGCTCCACCTTTTCCTGCGCAGAACGCTCTGCCGCCCAGGCTCCTAACCCATCAGGTCGGTGTCGTGCCGGGGCGCCCGGTCAAGGTGAAACAGAAAGAACACCACGGCCATCGTGGCGCCCAGCAGCCAGATCGGCCCGAACAACCAGAACAACAGCGGCACCGTGAAGTAATAGGCGCGCATGCCAATACGGTAATAGATGCCCGCCCGGTTGAGATGCTCCTCGACCTTGCTGATCTGAAGCGCCTCACTCGACTTGTCCAGCGGCACATTGATCAGGTACCCGATATGGTGAAAAATCCGCACCGACATGGAGAACGAAAAAAATGCAAACAGCAGGTCAAACAACATCATCAGGAGTTTGAACAACCACATTTCAGCACCCGCGCGCCCCAAAAAATTGAGCGCGTGCCAGGTGCCAGAAAGCTTGTCGCCCTGCGCACTGAGGGTCAGCACACCGATGATCAGCAACACCGCAGTCGACGCCATGAAACTGGCAGACATGGTGGAATTGCGCAAGGTTTGCACGGCCAGGATGTCGCGCCGCTCGCGCATCACGCTGCCCACCCAGGCAGCGCGCGCCGCCAGCATGACATCCTGCGCACTGGAAGCCGGATCGCGACGCGTGCGCCAGCGCAAGTAATGCTGGTATAGCAGCACCATGCCGGCAGAGGCAGCAAAGCACAATAGATCGGTCGCGTGCGTGGTCATGAAGTCATACATGCGCGCATTTTGCCAGTAACCCTAGAATCCGACCATGAACGCCGACCTGCATTGCCACTCTGTTGTCTCCGACGGCACCCTCACACCAGAAGAACTGGCCCGGCGCGCCAAGGCCCAGGGCGTCGCGCTGTGGGCCCTCACCGACCACGACGAAATTGGCGGCCAGGCACGGGCGGCGGCGGCGGCGGCGGCCTGTGGGCTGGATTACCTGACCGGCGTTGAAATCTCGGTCAGTTTCTTGCATCAGACAGTGCACATCGTCGGCCTGGGTTTCGATGCCAACGACGCCCCGCTCGCTGAGGGGCTGGAGCGAACGCGTGGCGGCCGCTCGCAACGTGCCAGGGAAATGTCGGCTGGCCTGGCACGCGTTGGCATCCACGGCGCCTTCGAGGGCGCCCTGAAATACGCCGGCAACCCCAACCTGATCTCACGCACCCATTTCGCCCGCTTTTTGGTGGAAACCGGGGTCTGCAAGGACACCTACGAGGTGTTTCGCAAATACCTCACCGAAGGCAAGCCGGGTTTTGTCGAGCACCGCTGGGCCAGCCTGAAAGAGGCCGTGCGCTGGATCACGCAGGCCGGCGGCATGGCGGTGATTGCGCACCCCGCGCGCTACAAATTCAGCGCCAATGAAGAGCTGGCGCTGTTCACCGAGTTCAAGGGGCACGGTGGTCTGGGCGTGGAGGTGGTCACTGGCAGCCATTCCGCAGCCGAGAGCGTCAACTACACGGCGACCGCGCTCGAGTTTGGCCTGGCGGCGTCGCGCGGCAGCGACTTTCACAGTCCCGACGAGAGCCGAACCGCGCTCGGAGCCCTGCCCGAACTGCCAGCCCAGCTGACACCGGTGTGGCAGTTGCTGGCCGACCGGATTCAGCGCGCCCCCACTGCGGCGCTGATCTGAACCCCATGCCCTTCTGGAAAAGCCGGCAAGCCGGCGGCATTTTGCTGATCATTCTGGCCTCGCTCTCATTCGCCACGCTCGACACGGCGGTAAAGCACGCCACCCAACTTGTGCCCTTGCTGATGCTGTTGTGGTTTCGCTATGCGTTTCAGGCCATGGTGACCTTTGCGCTCCGGTTCCCGGTGCAGAAAACCAGTCTCTTTGTCACGCCGAATCCGCGCTTTCAGGCACTGCGCGGCGTGCTGCTGCTTACCAGCAGCGCCTGCGCTTTTTTGGGCCTGCAACACCTGCCTGTCGGGGAATTCACGGCCATGGCCATGCTCTCCCCCATGGCAGCCAGCGCCATGGCCGCCTGGACGCTCAAAACCCATGTGTCGCCAAGGCGCTGGGCTCTCATGGGTCTTGGGCTGCTGGGCGTCTTGCTGGTGGTGCGCCCCGGGGGGCAGGTATTTGGTTGGGCGTTATTTTTCCCGCTGCTCATGGTGACCTCATACGCCTGGTTTCAGGTGTTGACCAGCCGGCTCAGTGGTGACGAAAACCCCTACACCACGCACTTTTACACGGGCCTGGTGGGTGCGGTGGTGATGACCCCCATCATGCTGTTCAGCTGGAATACCGCCGCGTTGCTGAGCTATTGGTACTGGTTTGTGCTGGTCGGCTTCATGGGTACCTTTGGCCACCTGATGCTGATTCGCGCCTACAACCGCGCCAATGCCGTGGTGCTCACGCCCTATCTCTACACGCAAATTGCCTTTGCCACGGTGCTGGGCTGGCTGGTGTTTCGCCATGTGCCCGACGGCTTGGCCTGGGGCGGCATCGCCGTGATTGCGGCCAGCGGCGTGGGCAACGCCATGCTGTCAGCCAGTGAAGCCACCGGACTGCGACAATAGCGCCATGCCGCAAATTTTCGAAATCCACCCCGACAACCCGCAGCCGCGCCTGCTCAAACAGGCCACCGCCCTGCTTGACAAGGGTGAGGTGCTGGCCGTGCCCACCGACTCCAGCTATGCACTGGTGTGCCACCTCGACGACAAGGCGGCGGCCGACAAGCTGCGCCGCATTCGCGGGGTCGACGACAAGCATCACCTGACGCTGTTGTGCCGCGACCTGTCGGAGTTGTCAACCTACGCCAAAGTGGACAACCAGCAGTACCGGCTGATCAAGGCGGCCACGCCGGGAGCCTACACCTTCATTCTGGAAGCCACCAAGGAAGTGCCCCGCCGCCTGAGCCACCCCTCGCGCAAGACCATTGGCCTGCGCGTGCCCGACCACAAGGTGCTGCAGGAGTTGCTGGCGCTCAACAGCACGCCGCTGCTGGCCACCACGCTGATCGCACCGGGTGAAACCGAACCCATGAACGATGCCGATGAGATCAGCGCCCATTACAAAAACAGCATTGCCGCCATCATCGATTCTGGCGCCTGCCCGCGCGAACCCACCACCGTGGTTGACTTGACGGGCAGCGAAGCCGTCGTCATCCGCGAAGGCCGCGGCCCCCTGGCCGCCCTGGGCCTTTGAGCGCGGCGGCTCTGAGACAATCACACCATGGATTTTGCCCAACTGATTCAAACTGTCAGCCTCTACGCTATTCCGGTGTTGCTGGCCATCACCCTGCACGAGGCCGCGCATGGGTATGCCGCCAAACACTTTGGCGACAACACGGCCTACGCCATGGGCCGCGTCACACTCAACCCGCTGCCACACATCGACCCGGTGGGCACCATCCTGATGCCGCTGATGCTGTACTTTGCCACCTCGGGCGCTTTTTTGTTTGGCTACGCCAAACCGGTGCCGGTGCGCTTTGGCAACCTGCGCAACCCCAAGCGCGACATGATTTGGGTCGCCCTGGCCGGGCCCGGTGCCAACTTTTTTCAAGCGCTGGTCTGGGGCGCGCTGCTCTATGTGTTTCGCGGTGCCGAGATCAACGAGCCATTTCTCATTGAAATGGCGCAGGGCGGCGTGCTGGTGAATGTGGTGATGGCCGTGTTCAACCTGTTCCCGCTGCCGCCGCTTGACGGTGGCCGCATTCTGGTGGGGCTGCTGCCGTACCGCCAGGCCATGCTGGTGTCTCGCGTGGAACCCTGGGGCTTTTTTATCGTGATGGCGCTGGTGCTGGCCGGTGTGGTCAGCAACCTGTGGTTGCGCCCGCTGATGGGTCTGACCTATCAACTCATCAACCTGCTCCTCAGCCCACTGGCCTGGCTGGTGGGCTGAACGCAACAAACCCTGACTTCGTCTCTCATGCGCATCGAACGTTTTCTGACTGGCATCACCACCTCGGGCACGCCCCATCTGGGCAACTACGTGGGCTCGATTCGCCCCTCCGTGGGCCACAGTCTGCGCCCTGGCGTCGAGAGTTTCTACTTTCTGGCCGATTACCACGCCCTGATCAAGATCGATGATCCACAACGCATCCAGCGCTCCACGCTGGAAATTGCCGCGAGCTGGCTGGCATGCGGCCTGAATCCGGACAAAGTGGTGTTCTACCGCCAGTCCGACGTCCCCGAGATCCCCGAACTCACCTGGTTCTTGAGCTGCGTGCTGGGCAAAGGTGTGCTCAACCGCGCACATGCCTACAAGGCTTCGGTCGACAAAAACACGGCGGCCGGCAACGACCCCGACGCCGATGTCAATGTGGGCCTGTTCATGTACCCGGTGCTGATGGGCGCCGACATCCTGATGTTCAACGCGCACCAGGTGCCGGTGGGTCGCGACCAGGTGCAGCACATCGAGATGGCGCGCGACATGGCGCACAGCTTCAACCACCGTTATGGCGAGCATTTTGTCGCACCCGAGGCCGCCATCGAAGAGCATGTCGCCACCCTGCCCGGCCTCGACGGCCGCAAGATGAGCAAAAGCTACGACAACACCATCCCGCTGTTTGCCCCGCGCGAGCAGCTCAGAAAGCTCATCGGCAGCGTCGTGACCGACTCCCGTGCCCCGGGCGAAGCCAAGGCGGTGGAGGGCTCGACCCTGTTCCAGATTTACCAGGCCTTTGCCAGCGCCTCCGAGTCCGAAGCCCTGCGCCAGGCCTATGCCAGGGGCATTTCGTGGGCCGATGCCAAACAGCTCGTTTTTGAGCGCATTGACCAGGAAATTGCGCCCATGCGCGCGAGCTACCAGGCCCTGATCGACAACCCGGCCAAGATCGAAGCCATCCTGCAAGACGGCGCCGCCAAGGCCCGGGCCATTGCGACCCCCTTCATGGGCCAACTGCGCCATGCCGTGGGGCTGCGCCCGCTGCAAACCCATGCCAGCACGAGTGCCAAGGCAGTGAAGCAGGTGCTGCCGGTGTTCAAGCAATACCGCGAAACAAACGGCCAGTTTTACTTCAAGCTGCTTAGCGGCGACGGCACGCTGCTGCTGCAAAGCGGTGCCTTTGCATCGCCCAAAGTGGCGGGGCAAACCATCGCCGCGTTGCAGGCAGAGGGCATCACCGCCCTGAGCAGCAGCCCGGTGACGCTGGAAAAAGGCCCGGAGGTCACAGAATCTGACATTGCAATCGCCTTGCAAGCCCTGCAAATTGCCAAGGAAGCCAAACCAGGCTAGCCGTCACTGTACAATTCGCGGCTTCGCGGAGAGATGGCAGAGTGGCCGAATGTACCTGACTCGAAATACAGGCTAAAAACGCTGAAACCCGCATGAACGCTAGCTTTTAGCGGTTTTGTGCAGCTACACAAAGGCTACACAATTTTCACACTTGGGAGTAAGATTTAGTTCTCACTCTTTTTGTGTAGCCAAATGAACGCTGAAAAGTCCCTCCCAACGCACACCATTCTCGAAGGCAAAGTGCATGTTTTCATGCGTGAGGGGTCTCCATATTGGTGGGGTGGCTTTCACTTCAAAGGCAAGTACCTTCGCACTTCGACCAAGCAAAAAAACAGCGATGCTGCTGACGCTATGGCGAGTCAGTGGTACTTCAAAAAGCAAAATGAAATTGCAAGTGGTCAGATCGCGTCGCCAAAACACGCGTTCGACAAGTTGGCAGAAGACGCACTGACAGCATACAAGGGACTTGTCTCGCGAGGCATCAGAAGTCAAAAAACATTCGATGGCATCGAGGGCATCATGCGTTCGCGCATCATGCCGTACTTCAAGAAAATGGCCGTCATCACCATCGACAACACGACATGGCACAAGTTCAAAGAAGACATGGTGAAAGAATATCCTCTGATCAAACGAGGCACGCTTCATCAGTACAAGAATTCAATTCGCGTCGTTCTCAACCAAGCTTACAAGCTTGGCTACATCAAAGAACTGCCCGTCTTCAAAGACGAATACACAGCAAGGCGAATCGACTCACCACGGCCGTGGTTCAACTCGGCTGAATACAACAAACTTCATCGCGCCATCTTGGCCCACGCAAAGAAGCTACAAAAAAGGGACAGACTTCTTTACGAGCATGCCATGGAGCTTTATGACTATGTGATCTTCGCTGTAAACACGGGAATGCGCGTTGGGGAGATGAAAAATCTCAAGGTCTCAGATGTCAAGATCGTCAAGGAGCAACTGACAGCCAAAGACATTCTGATGATCAGCAACATTAAAGGCAAGCGAGGAACGGGAAGTTGTCAGAGCTTCTACGGCGCTGTCGCGCCATTCAATCGCGTTCTTGAGCGACGCGCCATCAAAGAGCCAAGCAAGTGCGACGAGCCACTTTTTCTGATCCATCACAGAACGATGCTCAACAAGATATTGGTCAAGTCTGACTTGAAGATGTCGAAGACCAATCCACCATCAAAGCGCGACTCTGTTTCATTCAGAGCGACCTACATCTGTTTTCGACTGCTCAATGGAGTCCCTATCTACGAGATCGCCAACAACTGTCGAACCTCAGTGGCTGTGATTCAAGAATCGTACGCACGGCACTTGGGCGCACATATGCTACGCAATATCAATCGCGTGGGGAACAAAGTCGAGGGTTGGGATTACTAAGTCTACACATTGCGTAGAACTCGGCGCTATATAAAAAATAGCAGTGAAGTGGCGGAGAGAGTGGGATTCGAACCCACGGTACCTTGCGGTACGCCTGATTTCGAGTACAGGACGATGCGTCACAACCCGCATGTCTATTGGCTTTCAAGACGGTAATAATATTTTGTGTAGTTAATGTGTAG
>JAIPCZ010000052.1 GCA_021737975.1 Polaromonas sp.
GAGCGCCAGGACCCGGCTGCCGCCAAGTTGCTGGCGCAGTGGCCCGCCATGCAAGCGGCCTACGCCGGTGATGAATACGTGGTGAAAATCCGCGACAAGGAAATCCGCACCGCGCTCACCACCAAAAGCCTGAGCGGCACCACCATTCGCAAGGTCTGCCTGCCGCAGTACGAGGACCATGGCGAAATCCTCAAGTGGCTGATGCTCGACAACGTGCCCGGCAGCTACCCCTACACCGCGGGCACCTTCGCTTTCAAGCGCGAAGGCGAGGACCCCACGCGCATGTTCGCCGGCGAGGGCGACCCGTTTCGCACCAACAAACGCTTCAAGCTGCTGAGCTCCGGCATGGCGGCCAAACGCCTGTCCACCGCGTTCGACTCGGTCACGCTCTACGGCAACGACCCCGACCCACGCCCCGATATTTATGGCAAGGTCGGCAACTCGGGTGTGAGCATTGCCACCATCGACGACCTGAAAGTACTCTACGGCGGTTTCGATTTGTGCTCGCCCAACACCAGCGTGTCCATGACCATCAACGGCCCGGCGCCCAGCATCCTGGCCATGTTCATGAATGCCGCCATCGACCAGAACCTGGAAAAATTTGCCGCAGACAACGGCCGCGAGCCGACCGACACCGAGGCCCAAAAGATCCGAGAATGGGTGCTGGCCAACGTGCGCGGCACGGTGCAGGCTGATATTTTGAAAGAAGACCAGGGCCAGAACACCTGCATCTTCAGCACCGAATTTTCATTGAAGGTGATGGGCGACATCGCCAGCTACTTTGTGCACCACAACGTGCGCAACTTCTACAGCGTGTCCATTTCGGGCTACCACATTGCCGAGGCCGGCGCCAACCCGATCAGCCAGCTGGCCTTCACACTCAGCAACGGCTTCACCTTTGTCGAGGCCTACCTGGCGCGCGGCATGCACGTCGACGACTTTGCGCCCAACCTGAGCTTCTTCTTCAGCAATGGCATGGACCCCGAGTACACCGTGATGGGCCGGGTCGCGCGGCGCATCTGGGCCGTGGCCATGAAGGACAAGTACGGTGCCAACGAGCGCAGCCAGAAGCTCAAGTACCACATCCAGACCAGTGGCCGCAGCCTGCACGCGCAGGAGATCCAGTTCAACGACATCCGCACCACGCTGCAGGCGCTGATCGCCATCTATGACAACTGCAACAGCCTGCACACCAACGCGTTCGACGAAGCCATCACCACGCCGACCGAAGACTCGGTGCGCCGCGCCATGGCGATCCAGCTCATCATCAACCGCGAGTGGGGCCTGGCCAAGAACGAGAACCCCTCACAGGGCGCCTTCGTCATCGAGGAACTGACCGAGCTGGTGGAGGAAGCCGTGCTGCTGGAGTTCGAGCGCATCACCGAGCGCGGCGGTGTGCTCGGCGCCATGGAAACCGGCTACCAGCGCGGCAAGATTCAGGACGAATCCATGCACTACGAGATGCTCAAGCACACTGGCGAACTGCCCATCATCGGTGTCAACACGTTCCGCAACCCGCACGGCGACCCGGTCAATGACAAGCTGGAGCTGGCGCGCTCGACCGAAGAAGAAAAGCAGAGCCAATTACAGCGCCTGGCCGATTTCCACACCCGTCACGCTAGCCAAGCCCCGGCCATGCTGGCGCGCCTGAAGCAGGCCGTGATCGACAACCAGAACGTGTTCGAGGTGCTGATGGACGCCGTGCGCGTGTGCTCGCTGGGCCAGATCACCAACGCCTTGTTCGAGGTGGGCGGGCAGTACCGGCGCAATATGTAAGCGCGGTTAAATTATCCTTGCATATTCAATTTGTTATATTGATAATGCAAGGATGTTTAAGAGAGTTTGCGAGCCTCAATTGCACCGGGCGCTCAGCTGGAGTCCGGCGGTGGCCATCTTGGGTGCGCATCAGGTGGGTAAAACCACGCTGGCGCGGCAAGTCGCTGCGCTGCGGCCTGATTCCTTGTATCTGGACCTGGAGCAGCCTCAGGCGCGCGCTCGCCTGGAGGCGCCAGAACTCTTCTTTGCTGCCAATCGGCACAGACTGCTTGTGTTGGATGAAATACAGAATGCGCCAGAATTGTTTTCGGTGTTGCGCGGCGAGATCGACGCCGATCGCAGGCCCGGGCGTTTCCTGATCCTGGGTTCTGCCTCATTCAAGCTGCTTCAGCAGTCGCAGTCGCTGGCGGGCCGGCTGGCCTTGATCGACATGGCTCCCTTGCTGCTGCCCGAGGTCATGACCCGGTTTGCCGACATACAAACCCTCTGGCTGCGTGGCGGGTTTCCAGGGAGTTACATGGCTGCCAGCGATGACGCTGCATGGCATTGGCGCGATGCGTTTGTACGCCATTTTTTGAGCACCGATTTGCCAGCAGCGGTGGGGGTGGCGCTGGACCCCGAACAAATGCGGCGGTTCTGGCGCATGGTGGCCCATCTGCATGGTCAGATGTTCAACGCATCAGCCATTGCTGCGTCATTGGGGGTGTCGCAGCCCACCGTGGCGCGCTACCTGGACCACCTGACGCAAACCCTGATGCTGCGCCGGCTCGAGCCTTACCACGCCAACGTGGGCAAGCGCCTGGTCAAGTCACCCAAGGTGTTTGTGCGCGACAGCGGTTTGTTGCACTACCTGCTCAACATCAAGACGCAGGGCGATTTGTCAGGCCACCCTTCAACCGGTGCGTCCTGGGAGGGCTTTGTGATTGAGCAAATCTGTAACCAGGTACCGGCAGGGGCGATGGTCAGTTTTTACCGCACCGCGGCGGGCGCCGAACTGGATTTGCTGGTGGAACTTGGAAGCAAAAAAATCGCCTTCGAAGTCAAATTCTCGACCGCTCCCAAGGTGACCAAAGGTTTTTGGTTGGCGTGTGATGACGTTGGGATCGATGAGGCCTATGTGGTTGCACCGGTACAGACCGGCTGGCCAATGAAAAGCCTGGGCACATACCCGGTGAAGGTCATCGGTCCCGACCAACTACCCTGGTAACAAGACGGCCCGAAAGGGCCGTCTTGCATGGAACCCATCAACCGCCTTTTTTGCAGCGCTTGCCGGGGTTCTTCTTGTTGTTGGTGGCCACGCCACGCTCCAGGCTGCGCATCTGGCCGTGCGGGGCCGTAAAACACACGCCCTTGGGGGCGACGGGACGGGGGCTTGCCTTGCGGTCAGCTTCGGTGCGGAATTCTTTGGCCATGAGTGGACTCCAGTGGATGAATACAAAAAACGGTGATTATCCCTGCTTCCAGCACACACGCCTCGGCCCCGGGTTTTTTTTGACGGTTGTTGAATTCCTATATGAATTCATGCCTACAATCTCCTATATGAATTCCACGCTGCGCATTCCGCTGAAGACCAACGCCGAGCAGCACGCGCGCCTGGCGCAATTGCAGTCGGCGTTTGCCCGCGTCTGTAATGCGATTGCGCCCACGGTGCAGCAAACCAGGGTGTGGAACCGCGTGGCATTGCACCATTTGGCCTACCGCAGCCTGCGCGAGCAGTTCCCCGACATGGGCTCGCAAATGGTGTGTAACGCCATTTACTCGGTGTCGCGCACCAGCCGCATGGTGTTCCAGCACCCGAAAAGCCCGTTCAACACGGCGCGTCTCGGTGCCAAGCCCTTGCCACTGCTGCGCTTTTCAGACAATTGCCCGGTGTACTTCGACCGGCACACCCTGAGTGTCAACAAAGGCCAGTTGTCCCTGTACACCCTGGACGGCAGGTTGCGCTTTGCCTTGGCCTTGAGTGCCGAAAACGAGGCCGACTTTGCCTCCAAAAAACTGCGCGAGATCGTCTTGTCCAGGCGACCGGACACCCTGTTCGAACTGGGCTTTCAGTTTGGCGACGAACCAGCCGAAAATGCCACCCATTCCAAACTCGCAACCGATTCGGAATTCCCAGAATATGTCATGGTCGAGGAGACCCAATGAGTCAAGATAAACCCGCATCCGAACTGCGCCAGGCCGTCTCGGCCATGAGCCCCTACTTCAAGCGGGCCGGCTGGTTCAGTTTTGTTGCCACCCTGCTGATTCTGGCGCCCTCGGGCTACATGCTGGAGGTATATGACCGCGTGCTCAACAGCCGCAGCTACATGACACTGGCCATGCTGACGCTGCTGGTGCTGGCCGCTTTCGTGCTGATGGAGGTGCTGGAGTGGGCGACTTCCGAAATTCTGCATGAAGCCTCGCTGGATTTTGATCGCAAATTGAGCGGGCGCGTCTTTGCCGCCATTTTTTCGGCCAACCTCAAGCGCCTGCCCGGCGGCACGGCGCAACCCATGAGCGATTTTCGTCTGGTGCGCGACTTTTTCTATGCGTCTGTGGTGATGGCGCTGATGCAGGCGCCGGTGTCGCTAGTCTTTCTGCTGCTGATCTTTGCCATCAGCCCGGTGCTCGGCTGGGCGGCGGTGGCTGCGGCCATTGTGCAGACCTTTGTCGGCTGGCTCAATGAGCGCAGCACCCAGCCGCCTTTGTTGGCGGCCAATCAAAGTGCCACTGCGGCGCAGCACTATGCCGACGGCACCCTGCGCAACGCCCAGGTCATTGAGTCCATGGGTATGTTGCGTGACATCCACAAGCGCTGGATCGCCAAGCAGCGCGAGTTCCTGGGCTTGCAGGCCAAGGCGTCGGACCAGGCCGGGTTTTACCAGGCCATCTCCAAATTTTTGCAAAACACCGTCAGTTCCATGATGCTTGGCCTGGGCGCCTGGCTGCTGCTGCACGACCAGCTCAACGGGGGTGCCGGCTACATGATCGTGGGCTCCATTCTGGGCGGGCGGGTGCTGGCGCCGCTGGTGCAAATTGTCTCCCAGTGGCAGACCGTGGTGAGTGCTCGTGGCGCCTACGCACGCCTGGACAGCCTGCTCACGTCCGTCCCCGTGCGGCCGGCGGGCATGGCGCTACCGGCACCACAGGGCCAATTGCAGGTGGAGAACCTGCTGGCCAGCGCGCCGGGGTCACAGGTTCCCATTCTTAAAGGTGTGAACTTTTCCCTGCAACCCGGTGAAGTGCTGGCCGTGGTGGGGCCGTCAGCCTCGGGCAAAACCACCCTGGCGCGATGCCTGGTCGGCTTGTGGCCGGCCATCAATGGCAAGGTGCGACTCGACGGTGTTGACGTGTTCAACTGGGACAAGGCAGAGCTGGGCCCGCACCTGGGTTACCTGCCGCAAGGCGTGGAATTGTTCGAAGGCTCGGTCGCCGAGAACATTGCCCGCTTTGGTGAACCCGACCCGGCCCAGGTCGAGGCGGCGGCGCGTGCTGTGGGCCTGCACGACTTCATTCTGGCCCTGCCGCAAGGCTACGACAACCCGGTGGGTCGCGACGGCGCCATGCTCTCAGGCGGCCAGCGCCAGCGCATCGCGCTGGCCCGCGCCCTGTATGGCAATCCCAGCTTTGTGGTGCTCGACGAGCCCAACTCCAGTCTTGACGAGCAGGGAGATGCCGCCCTGGCCAGCGCCATTTCGCACCATGCTGCCCGGGGCACCACGTTTGTCGTCATGACACACCGCACCAGCGTGCTGGGCGTCACCAACAAGATGCTGGTGCTGCGCGAAGGCCAGGTGCAGTTGTTCGGGCCGCGCGACGGTGTGCTCAAGGCCCTCAGCGAGGCCGTGGAAAAGGCCCGCCAGGCGGTCACCGTGATGCCCGCCGCTGCCTGAAGCCCAACCCCTCAAAAACCATGAAGACACCTGAATTTTTCCATCGCAGCGCCATCACCGCCACCTTGTGGAGCTTTCGCCGCGAGTTTCTGATCGTGGGCATTTTCAGCCTGCTGGCCAATGTGCTGATGCTGACCCCCACCCTCTACATGCTGCAGATTTTTGATCGCGTGCTGGCCAGCCAAAGCGAGCTCACGCTGCTGGTGGTGTCCTTGCTGACCCTCCTTCTCTTTACCATCATGGCCTTCGCCGAATGGATGCGCTCGCGTGTGCTGGTCAGCGCGGGTGTGCGGCTGGACGAGCAGCTCAGCACCCAGGTCTTTAACGCCAGCTTCGAAGCCCACCTGAGCCAGGGTGGCGCCAGCCCCTCGCGCGCCTTTGGCGACCTGATCCAGATCCGCCAATTCCTCACCGGCAACGGCATCTTTGCCTTTTTTGATGCGCCCTGGACACCCATCTACCTGGCCGTCTTGTTCTTTTTGCATCCCTGGCTCGGGGTTTTGGGTATCTTTTTTGCCATCGTGCAGGCCTCGCTGGCCTGGTTCGGCCACCGGCACACGCTGGCGCCGTCCGAGGCCGCCACCCAGGCGGGGTCCGAAGCCAGCGCCTTCCTGCAGGGCAAGTTGCGTAATGCCGAGGTGCTCGAATCCATGGGCATGGTCAACAACCTGAAGGCCCGCTGGCTGCAGCGGCACCAGGCGCACCTGTCAAAAAGCTCGGACACCCAGCACCTCACACACCGCCTCACTGGCTGGAGCAAATTCATCCGCTACTCACAGCAATCGCTGTCGCTCGGGGCCGGCGCCCTGCTTGTGATCAATGGCGAACTCACGGCCGGGGGCATGATCGCCGGCAACGTGCTCATGACGCGTGCGCTGGCGCCCATCGACCTCATGGTCGGCAGCTGGCGCCAGTTCATCGGCATGCGTTTTGCGTTTGCCCGGCTCGAGCAAATGCTCATCGACTACCCGGCGCGCGACCCCGACTTCAAACGGGTCGCGCCTACTGGCGAGATCACCCTGAAAGACGTCTTTGCCACCGCGCCGGGGCGTGCGGCCCCCATTCTCAAAAATGTCAACCTGAGCATTCCTGCCGGCACCGTCACCGCCGTGCTGGGCCCGTCGGGCTCGGGCAAGTCCACGCTGGCGCGGGTGCTCATGGGCATCTGGCCCGACGTGTCGGGCGAAGTCCTGCTCGACGGCTTGCCCCTTGCTGGCTGGAACCGCGTTGAGCTCGGTCCTTTCCTGGGCTACCTGCCGCAAGACATCGAACTGTTCGAGGGCACCATTGCCGACAACATTGCGCGTTTTGGCGAGGTGGACTCCACGCGTGTCATCGAGGCGGCCGAAAGCGCGGGCCTGCACGACATGATCCTGCGCTTTCCCAAGGGCTACGACACCCCCATAGGCGAAGCCGGCAATTTGCTGTCGGGCGGCCAGCGCCAGCGCATCGGACTGGCGCGCGCCATTCATGGCAACCCCCAACTCATCGTGCTGGATGAACCCAATGCCAACCTCGACGATGCTGGCGAGGCCGCGCTGTTCAAGACCATCCAGCAGCTCAAAGCCAGGGGCCGGACCGTGTTTCTGATCACGCACCGCCCGGCCGCGCTGGCGGTGGCTGACCGCGTCCTGCTCTTGCGCGATGGCCAGGTCGTGGCCAACGGCCCCCGCGACGCGGTCTTGGCCGCCCTGAAGGCGTCTCACCCGGCACCTTCCCAGCAGCCCCAGTTGCCAGACGGCGCTGCCGTCCCCGCCTGACCTTTCATTATTCATATAGATTGTTGACACTGCCATGGCCACACAAGAAATTTCCAATCCTTCTGCCGAACCCACCGGCGCGCAAGCATTTTCCAGCCACACCGGGCGCGCCGCGCGCATCGGGCTTTGGGCCCTGGGACTTGGTTTTGGCGGCTTTCTGCTCTGGGCAGCACTGGCGCCGCTTGACGAGGGTGTGCCCGCGCAGGGCATGATTTCCATCGACACCAAGCGTAAAACCGTCCAGCACCTGACCGGTGGCCTGGTCAAGGAGGTGCTGGTGGGTGAGGGCGACCACGTCACCGAGGGCCAACTCTTGCTCCGGCTCGACGAAGCCGTGGCCCGTGCCAACTTCGAGTCCGCGCGCCAGCGCTATGTCGGCTTGCGTGCCATGGAAGGGCGCCTGCAGGCCGAGCAACTCGGCCTGTCCAAAGTCAAATTCCACCCCGATGTGGTGCAAGCCAGTGAAGACCCGCAAATCCGCCAGATGGTGCTGACACAGGAGCAATTGTTCACCTCGCGCCGGGCTGCCCTGCAGGCTGAGCTGCAGTCCACCGAGGAAAGCATTCAGGGCCAAAAGGGCCTGATTCAGGCCTATGAGGGCATGCTGATCAACCGTAAAAATCAGCTTGCCTTGCTGACCGAGGAACTCACCAACACGCGTGCCCTGGTCAAGGAGGGCTACGCCCCGCGCAACCGCCAGTTGGAGCTTGAACGCATGAGTTCCGAGGCCAGCTCGGGCATCACCGAACTGCAGGGCAACATCATCCGGGCCAAACGTGCGGTGGCAGAACTGCAGCAGCGCGCCATTTTGCGGCAACAGGAATACCGCAAGGAAGTGCAATCCCTGCTCGCGGATGTCGGGCGCGAAGTGCCGGCCGACGCTGAAAAATTCCAGGCCGCCAAAGACGACCTGGGTCGTATCGACGTCAAGTCACCCGCCACCGGGCAGGTGGTGGGCCTGGCGTTTCAGACCATCGGCGGCGTCATCGGCCCGGGGCAAAAACTCATGGACATCGTGCCCGAGGAACAGGCGCTGCTGATCGAGGCACGGGTGGTCCCGCACCTGATCGACCGCGTCCACCGTGACATGCCCGTGGATGTGCGTTTCTCTTCGTTTGCCCATTCGCCGCAACTCGTCGTTAACGGCAAGGTGGTCTCCATCTCGGCCGATGTGCTGGTTGACCCGCAATCAGGCGTCAGCTACTACCTGGCACGGGTGGGGGTCACCGCCGAAGGTTACAAAATACTCGGCAAGCGCCAGCTTCAGCCCGGCATGCCGGTGGAGGTCATCTTTTTGGGCGGCGAACGGTCCATGTTGACCTACCTGCTGAGCCCCCTGACCAAGCGTCTTGCCGCCTCGATGAAAGAAGAGTGAGACCATCATGCGCCATTTCCTGAAGCAATCCCCGCGCCCTGGCGCCCTCAAATGGCTGGCCGTGGGCAGCACGCTGTTGTGCATGTCGCTCCCTGCCAGCCCGATGGACCTGCTCCAGGCCTACCAGGCCGCACAAAGCAACGACGCCTCCATCCTGGCATCCCGTGCCACCGCCGTCGCGGAGCGCGAGCGCCTGCCCCAGGCCCGGGCGCAACTGTTTCCCAACCTCTCGGCCAGTCTGTCGCACAACAAAAACGACCTTGAAAGCACCGCTCCCAACTTCTTTGGGGTCGAGCAAACCACCAACAGCAGCTACCCCAGCAACAACAAGACCCTGACCCTGCGCCAGCCCGTTTTTCGCAAGCAGTTGATGGCCCAGTATCGCCAGGCCGCGGCCCAGGTCGACGACGCTGACGCGGCCCTGGCAGTCGAAGAGCAAAACCTGGCGGTGCGCGTCAGCGGCGCCTATTTCGAGGCCATGCTCACGCATGATCAACTGGCACTGGTGCTGGCGCAGCAGAAGGCCTTCACCGAGCAACTCGATGCGGCCCGCAAAACATACGCCGCCGGTTCCGGCACCCGCACCGATGTGGACGAGGCGCAAGCCCGCCTCGACATGAACCTGGCGCAGGAAATCGAAGCCCGTCAAGACGTCGCCTACACGCTACAGCAACTGCAAACCCTGGTCAACCAACCCATCGACAAGCTGGCCACACTCAGGGTGGCGAGCCTTGAATTGCTTGAACCCCAGCCCAACCGCCTGCAAGACTGGCTTGACCGCGCCGAGCTCAGCAACCCCCAACTCCAGTCGCTCAGGGCCCGCGTCGAGATTGCGCGCCACGAAACCGAAAAAGCCCGCGCCGGCCATTACCCCACGCTCGATGCCATCGCGCAATGGACCGACAGCGACAGCGAAAGCGTGAGCAACACCAAACAGCGTTACGTCAACAAACTGGTTGGCGTGCAACTCAACATTCCGCTGTTTGCCGGCGGTTATGTCAATTCACAAGTGCGCCAGACGCTGGCGGGGCTGGAGCGCGCCGGGCAATTGCTCGAAGCCGGGCGGCGCGACCTGGGCCTGCGCGTTAACAAGGAATTCAGGGGCGTGACGGAAAACATCCCAAAGATCAGGGCCCTGGAACAAGCCCTGCGCTCTGCGGACCAAATGGTGCTGTCCAGCCAAAAATCGTTTCAAGCCGGCAGTCGCACCATTCTTGACATCTCCAACGCCGAACAACAGCGCGTGGTCGTGCAGCGCGACCTGGCGCAGTCGCGCTACATGTACCTGATTTCCAAAATCAGGCTGCTGGCGCTGGTGGGTGGGGCCGACTTCGAGGCCGTGGCGGCGGTCAACCGGGTCTTGCAGGACTAGTCTGGGCGAACCGTGAAAACTTCCGTGGTGGTTTGTGTCCCGCGCAGTTTGATCGCGCCCAGCCCTTCGGCGTCATATTTTCTGAGCAGTCGACGGGTGGCCGACCCGATCACCAGCTGTGTTGGCAAGTCGCGCGCAGCCGCCTCCAGCCGTGAGGCAAAGTTGATGCAGTCTCCCACGGCCGTGTAGGTGCTGCGAAACGAGGTTCCCAGATCGCCCACCAGGGCGCTGCCGCTTTCAATCCCGATGCGTACCCGAACCGGTGCCAAGCCCCTGGGTTGGCGCCGCGCATTGAGGGCCTCCACCTCGGCCAAAATGGCCAGCGCGGCGCTCACCGCCCGGTCGGCCTGGTCCGCGCAGGGCAGCGGCGCCCCCCAGAAAGCCACCAGACCGTCACCCGTGTACTTGTCCAGCGTGCCGTGGCCGTCCAATACCGGGCGCGTCAAACAGCCCAGAAAATCCTTGGTCAATTCTGCCGCTTCATCCAGCGCCAAAGACGACGTGGCGCGTGTGTAGCCTTCCATGTCGGCAATCAGCACGGTGACCTCGCACAACATCGGTTTCAAGCTGTGTTGCAGGTTGAGGCGCACAATTTCATCCAGCACGGGCTGCGCCACGTAATGCGACAAGGTGTTCAGCACCTGCCTGGTCCTGCGCTGGGCTTGCCACCATTCATGCGGCACAGCCACCAGAAGCAAAAGAAAATAGGCCCAGAAAGGTGCGGTGACCGACCATTCAGCCTGCCTTGCCACCCCGGCAAACGCACTGCCGAGCCAGGCAAGTGTCAGGCCAACGATGAGCAAAAGCCCACCCCAGGCACTCAGTCTGGCCATCAGGAACGTTGCCAGGGCGATGCTCAGCACACACCAGGCCAGCAACACCGCGCGTCCTGACCAGGGGGCCTGCAGCCGCCCCGCCTGCAGGTCGAGCAGGCCGGTCAGGCTGGCCGCATGCACCATGACGCCGCTGCTTACCGGGGCCAGCGGCGTGCTCACGCGGTCGCCCAGGCCCAGTGCCGAGGAGCCCACCAGCACAAAGCGCCCGGCAATCAAATCACGGGGGGCGCTTTCATTGAGAATATCGGTGGCAGATATCACCGTGTAGGCGGACATGTTCCGGCTGTAGGGCACCCGCCAAAGCCCGTTGGCACCGAAAGAATCTGGCTGCAATGCCCCGCCATTTTGACCGCAAGCCAACAGCGCGCTGGCAAAGTGGGGGTAGCTCTTGCCGTCGAAATCCGTGTTGATGGGTGTGCGCCGCAACACACCATCGGTGTCGGGCTGGTAGCCGATGTTGCCCACGCAGCGCGCCCCGGCCAGACCCGCATGGTTGGCCATGAAGCCTTCGGCGCGCACCCCTGGCTGTGACGATGGCGGCACTTTGCCCCCTGCCAAGGTGCCCAGGTGGTTGGGAAACTGGCGCGGTGTGTAGTCAAATATTTGGGCCAGGGTCAAGGGTGCGTGCTCGGCCAGGGAAATCAGTCGGGCATCGCCATGCGCGTCGCCCGGTTCCGGAAACACCATGTCCAGACCCACCCCGCGCGCGGCGTAATTTCCGAGCAGAATTTCTGCCAGATCCGCCATGCGTTGCCTTGGCCAGGGCCAGGGCCCGAGCGCGCGCAGAGCCTCCTCGCCGATGTCGACCACCACCAAACGGTCTTCTGCCTGATGCTGGGCGGAAAGACGCAAGAAACTGTCGCGCAAGCCCTCGTCCAGCCTCACCAGGGCGTCTGGGCGCAGCCACTCCAGGGTCAGCGCCAGCACCAGTGCCAGCACGGCGATGGCCACGCGGATGGTCCAGATGTTGGACAGGCGGCTGATCGGTGACGCCATGGGGGGTGCCTCGCGTGTTTCTTCAGGCCTCAAGCCAGCAGTTCGTCATAGAGCTGCCGATACGCAGCCCCCACCACCGCCGGCCGGAAGTGTTTTTCCCAGCGCAGCCGGGCACCGGCGCCCAGGCGCTGGCACAGGGTGTTGTCGCTGGCAAGAAGGTTCATGGCATTGGCCAGGGCCAAAGCGTCGCTTGGGGGCACGACCAGGCCGGTTTCATCGTGCTGATTGACCCAGGTGGTCCCGGTGCCAATGTCGCAGCAAATCAGCGGCTTGGCCATGCGCGCGCCCTCCAGCAAGGTAATGCCAAAAGCCTCCGAGCGCAGGTGCGATGGAAACACCACCGCTCGGCACAAAGCCATCAGGGCATTCTTGTCTGCGTCGTCGAGCGCACCCACAAAATGCACATGAGTCAAACCCATGGCCTGCGCAAGGGCGCGCAGCTTGTGCCCCTCGGGGCCGTCGCCAATAATCACGATGGGCGTGTCGACCTGCCGTGCCGCCTGCAGCAAAAAGTCCAGGCCCTTGTAGTAGCGCAGCACCCCCACAAACAAGAAGAAATCTCGGCCCAGCTGCACCGCCCAGCGTTCACGAAGCGCGGCATCCTGGGGGGGCGCATCCTGCAGGCAGTGCGGAATACAGGTCAGCTTGTGCTGGTAATTCTGCAACACCACGCTGCTTTGCGCGTAATTGGGCGACGATGCCACCAACCTCGCCGCCCTGTCCAGCAAATAGTGCCTCAGCGGCGCATAGATCTGTCCCAGTCCAAATTTGTTTTGCCGCACAATGTCAG